>JABSSL010000091.1 GCA_013214355.1 Saprospiraceae bacterium
TCTGACACCGGACGAATTAGAGCAAATTAACTATAAACTCTACTTTAAACCGGTTGCGGCTTAGGGGAAGAGGACAGAGGCTGCTCCTCCAAGTGCTGAGACGGACATTACCGCCTTTTCTTTGACTGAGCAAACGGGAGCTGCTACGATTAGCACCAGCACCCATACGGTAGAGGTTGAGGTATTAAATGGAACCAACTTAACTCAATTAGTTCCTACCATCGAAATTTCCGAGGGGGCTAGTATCAATCCTTTGGGTGGAGGGATGACCGATTTTTCTAGCGATGTAGTATACACCGTTACCGCTGAAGATAATGTAACTACCCAAGATTGGACGGTAACTGTCACGGAGGCAGTACAGCCAGAATTAGCTTGGGACCCTATCGTCTTAAATTTCACCGTACCGGAAGGAGGTAGTACAGATGCACAAACAGCCACCTTGACAGCTGATGCTGCTGCGCCCATCAATTTAAGCTTTGCTACAGATCCGGAAGCGGAATGGCTGATACTACCTACCGCTGAGACGGGCCTTCTATCCTTTGATATCAATCCTTTCGATATAAATAACGTCCCCCTTAGTCCTGGTGACTATCAAACTACACTTTTTGCAACCGCAGATAATTACGCTTCGGCAGCTCTGGTTATCAACCTCACTGTCGAAGCGGCTGCCACCGATCCTTGTCCTCCGATCAGTTTATTGGAGTGCGCAGACATTCCCCTAAGTTTACCCGTGCAGCTGAATTTTACGGGTAATGAAGGAGGTTTAGCTGACAAGGATGGACTGGAGATCGGTATGACCATGGTGGATACGCACTCCGAAGATCGATTGGTGGAGGATGGTCCACCTAGCTTTCCTAATGTGAATGGTTACGAACCTTCTAAACTCGATATAGAGAATGACAATTTGGTAGTTACAGCCACCAAAGGAATCGCCTATCTTGATCCACCCAATAGTAGCAACAATAATACACAGCTTAACAGCTTGGGTGTGGGTTTGCAGAACTTGAATGCCCCCTTTAGCATTGAGACTAAGCTATTGGGGATTTCTACAGGAGGAAGTGCAGCGCAGGCAGGCATCTGGTATGGTATTGACGAGGACAACTTTGTTAAGCTCAATGTCAATGGCAATAATGTAGAGATGCGTAGAGAAATAGGCGGGCTTTCTGCTGGCGGTGTTAACACCCCCGATCAAATCCAGCTTGCTGGACTGGGGGTCGCCGGTGAGGATGTTAAGCTGAGACTACTCATCGATCCGATTGCCAATACAATCACGGCTTTCTATACCATTAATGATGGCAATGAGGTGCAATTGACGAAGACTAATTTCGATAACTTGGCTTTACCTGGCGTTTATCTAGCGGGTAAGGACTTAGATAACGAAACGACGGGCGTTAGCTTTGCTGGTGTGTATGCTACCTACCGCAACGGTAGTGTGTACAATGCTACTTTCGATTACTTTTCCGTAAAAGAAGAGCCTTTACCAACTCCCGTTCTTTCCTTTAACGAGACAAACCTCTCTAGCACCTTAACCCTTGGCAGCAATTCGGAAACGCTAACGAATACCCTCAACACCACTGATGATAGCCAACCGACTGTAGATCTGACCGTCGATTATGGAACTGGACCACAGGATTGGCTAACGGTTCCTGCCACTGTTGATCTGACCACTGCAGCTACTTTTGATGTCACCTTTGACGCTTCCAGTCTTGCGGTTGGAACCTATACAGCCACCATCATGGCCAATGCCTTGGATTACCTAGAGGGTAGTTTCACGGCACAATTGGTAGTTGAGGATGACAATACCACGAATGTAGCGATCAATATTAACTTCCAAGATGAGGGTACTACGCCTCCTCAGGACTATCTAGCTGACTTTGGTGAAGCTTATGGCGATCGAGGCAATGGGCAGACCTACGGCTGGATCACCACTGATACGGGAAATCCTGTGAGTCTGGTTGGACAAGGGCGAAACCGAAGCACTAGTCAGTCTGACTTGCGACTAAGTACCGTCATACACATGGAGCACCCTAGTACCCCACCAACTGGATACTGGGAGATAGCTCTGCCAAATGGAGATTATTCCGTAACTGTAGCAGCGGGCGATCCGGCTGCGGGTGGTGATCCTGAGATTCACCATGTGAATGCTGAAGGGGTAAACATTATTGATACCTATACACCTACCGGCGCTGTCGGCGCGGACACTAGACATACTACCGGAACAGCAACCGTCACTGTAAGTGATGGGAAATTAACTTTAGATTATAGCGGTGGGGGTATAAATACCAAATTGAACTATGTCCTGATCGAGCCAGTGAATGTTTCACCTGCCTTGTCTTTCGATACGGATCAATTGAATTTCAATACCTTAGAAGGGCAAGCTGCGAATAGCCAGTCAGTGGAACTCTCAGCTAATATCGGTTCCCCGGGAGCCATCAATTTGACTTATGTACCAGAAGCAGCTTGGTTAGTGGTTCCTGCCTCCGTAGCCCTTGGTGAACTTAGCTTTGGCATTGATGTCAATGGGCTTTCTGTTGGAACCTACGAAACTACGGTTACGGCAAGTGCGCAAGGTTTCACTTCTGCTGCCTTTACCATTACTCTGAGGATTAGTGCGCAGCAAATACCGGCCATTACTGGAGTTACGCCAGCAGATAATAGTACGGATGTGTCCACGAATGTGAGTATTTCTGCCAACGAGCTCTTCCTACCAAATCCTGATCCAAACGGTGTTTTTGGGGTGGATAACACCACTATCTCAAGTACGACGGTAAAATTGATCAAAGTTAGCAGCAATACCCAAGTGCCTGCATCTGTCAATGGTACGGGTGGTGGCGATGCAATTAATCTTACACCTACGGTGGCCTTAGAAGAGAATACAGAATACCGTTTTGAGGTAAACGGCGTGACTGACTTAGTAGGGATTGCCTTTGATCCTTTTACTTCTACCTTTACGACGGGAGGAAATACGGTTTGCTGCGATGGTGATTTGGATCAAGTGGCCTTCAACAAGGTAGGACAAGTGGCTACCGGTAAGTATACGACGCTGACCATCGGTCCGGATGGTAAACTTTATGGCTTGACCATTGGTGGCGAGGTCCATCGTTGGGATATGGATACGGATGGAACCTTGATCAACAAAGAAACCATTACAACCTTAAATGATACTTATGGTGCTCGTTCGGCCATCGGCTTGACTTTTGACCCTGATGCTACAGCCAATAACCTTATTGCATACATTTCACACTGTTCTGGTGGTTTGAGTGATGCGCCAGAATGGGATGGTAATATTTCCCGATTAACGGGAGCGAATCTACAGAATGAAGATCTGATCGTGACCAAGCTTCCGCGTTCTAAGCGAGATCACTTGACCAATAGTATTGCCTTCAAACCGGGGCAAAACAATGTACTTTACTTCAATCAAGGTAGTAATAGTGCGGGTGGTGCTCCCGATAATGCATGGGGTAATCGTCCAGAGCGACTACTATCCGCGGCTGTACTTCGATTGGATCTAGACAAATTACCGGAATCGGCCTGGCCTTTGGATGCTCAGACAACAATGGATCAGACCGCCATCAATACGGTGAGTACTAGCTCACCCACCTTGGATGGACAATACAATCCATACTATAATGATGCGCCACTTACGCTTTACGCTACGGGAGTTCGTAACGCCTATGATCTAGTGTGGCACAGCAATGGTCAACTCTACGTTCCGACTAATGGAACGGCGGGTGGAAGTAATGCTCCGGCTTCGGTGGATGGAACTCGTCGCCCTGATGGATCTTTCTACGACCACAGTATTTATCCGGTGGTACCAGCAGCCAATGGTAATAATACACAGCGAGATTGGCTATTCCGCATCGATCCTTCTAGTGCGCTTGGCTATTACGGACATCCCAACCCATTCCGCGGTGAGTTTGTACTCAATCGTGGGGACGTAGATGTCAACAATTATCCCAACGGCACGGCGCCTGACCCCAATTATCGCGGTGCTGCTTTTGACTTTGAGTTCAATAAATCACCTAATGGAGTGATTGAGTACCGCAGTAATGCCGAGAATGGTAACCTACAAGGTACCATCCTAGTTGCGAGATACAGTGGAGGTAGTGACATTATTGCTTTGTTACCTGACGGTCCAAACGGGGATGTTAGCACAGCCAAGGTAGGGATTCCTGGATTTACAGGATTTTCGGATCCACTAGACCTAGTAGAAGATATCACCACCGGGAATATATACGTCTCTGATTACAATGGAGGCGGCCAGATTATCTTGCTTACGCCTAGCAATCAAAGTTCTCCTACTCCAATTATTGCTGCCACTCCTGCGGAGGTAATCACTGAGGACATTGCAGGTAATAATGTAGCTACTGGTGAAGTAACAATCTTCATTTCCAATACGGGTAATGGTGTACTTTCTAATATTGACTTTTCTATCACGGGAACTGATGCCGCTGAGTTTGAATTGGAGGATGCAGGTTTTCCGAACAGCCTCAACCCTAATGCTTCCGGTACGGTCGCCGTGGCTTTAAATGCCGTCAACGTAGGACCTAAGTCTGCCATCCTGACCATAACAGGAGATGCTGCTGATGCTTTTGTCGTTGATCTGAACGGTTTGGGTAAAGCTGGTACAGGCGGTTCCAATGAACCCTCTTTGCAGTACATTCTCGATACCTATGAAATTGCGGTAGATGCCGGAGACGAAGATCCAAGTAGTAATACCTTTAATCTACCGAACGGTTCGACCTACAACAGTTTGCTAGGAGATGAAGTAGATATTCAGCAATTTGAGCGAGCCGTAGACGCGCCTGTGACTTTGGAGGTACTGGCAGTATACGGACCTGAATCTGCCAATCCAATCGTTGCTTTCGGTTGGTATGAATCCGGTAATGCTGGAAGCACCAACGAGGTCTTTACGGTGAATAATGACGTTAGTGGAAATGGTCAAACGCTTAATCCAGTAGTTACTGGTCCGCTACTATTTGATCCGGGTACCGCTAGCTTTGGCTTCTACAACCGTTGGCCCTTCTTCTCTAATAGAATACTTTATAGCGAGGATGCCCTGAATACTTTTAATAATGCCATTCCTCATCATGTCCGGGTATATCCAGTGCCGGGTGAAGAGAATGCCTATATCATCGCCACCGAAGAGCATATCAGTGGCTTTGATTACCAAGATATCGTGGTCATCGCCCGCAATATTAAGCCGGCGGATACCATCGACCCGCCAGTGGGAGATGATATTCAGATCAACTTCTCGGATGCGGCTACCCCGGCTCCAGCAGGTTATAACAAAGATTTTGGGGAGAGTTATGGGGCGAGAACGGCCGAGCTTACCTATGGTTGGGTCAGTACCAATGGATCTACACCTTTGAGTATAGTTGGAAATGGTCGCAATAGACCGCCAGATAATCCTGATGTAGATGTGTTGACCGAAACCCTCATGCACATGCAGTATGATGATGTGGCCGGCAATAATGGAGTCCTGGCAGAAGGAATCTGGGAGATAGCCTTGGCCAATGGTACGTACCAGGTAACGGTAGGTGTGGGTGATGCAAGTAATGAGAGTTTTGCAGGTACTACCCATGTCATTAATGCTGAAGGTACCAATATCATTAATTATGTCGCGGCGCAAGGAACGGGTAACTTTCAAGAAGCTGAAGCTACCGTAACGGTAGAAGATGGCAAACTAACCTTGGATGCCATTGGTGGTACCAATACCAAAATCAATTATGTAATCATTAGCCCAACGACGGTAGAACCACCCGTTGCGGCGATTCGAATCAATGCGGGTGGCACGAGTGCCTACACGGACGCGCAGAATAATACTTGGGAGCTGGATGAGCCATACTTAACTGGTGCTTCGGAAGTTCAATCCAAAACCTTCGATGTAGCTGGTACAGATGAGGATGATCTATACTTAGAATACCGATTTGCCAATGACGATGACAGCTCACCAGGGGCAGATTTTGGCTATGATATTCCTGTTACAGGATCTGGACCATTTACGGTACGCCTGCACTTCCTAGAGCCTTTCTTCGGTGTACCGGGGGGTAGCGGCGCCAACCAAGGTGGACCTGGACAACGGGTCTTCAATGTCAATATCGAAAATGGCCAAGGTAGCCTGACGAACTACGATCTTAATGTCGAAACAACACCTGGTACCCTAATTATAGAGACCTTCAATGATGTAACAGTTGATGATGGGGTCCTCTCTATCAACTTCTCTTCCATCACGAATAACGCGATTATCTCTGCCATTGAGGTGATTGGTGGTGAGGTGCAGGAGCTGCCTTATTTCACAGGCGTTACCCCAGCGGATGGGGCGACGAACGTGGCCATTAATGGTTTCCAGATCACGGTAGGTATCGTGACCCCAACTGGTTACGAACTGGATGAACAGACCTTGGCAGGGAATGTGAAATTATTCAAGGTAGTGAATGGCGTAGAAACGGAAGTGCCTTCCAATGCCAATGATACGGGAGGTGGAGATGCCATTACATTGACTCCGACACAGCCTCTAACGGAATTCTCTGACTATATCTTCCGCATCGATGGGGTAGAAGCTAATCTATTAAATGATATTAACGATCGATTGCCTTTCATCGCATTTGAATCTACTTTCAGTACGGGTCAAAGCGATAATACGCCTCCAGTAGATCTCTCCGGGGTGAGCTTTACTCCGGTGATGGGGGATGACCTCGGTGAAGGTGTAGATGATATTCGCTTTACTAGTATGGCCATTGGACCGGATGGGAAACTGTATGCTAGTACACTAGGAGAATCCATTCAGCGCTGGGATATCAATTCCAATGATGGTACACTTTCCAATTTGGAAGTACTTAATGTGAACCTAACGGGCTCCAACCATCCTGAAACGGGTGTCGGAGCACCTGATGATCGACTGATCATTGGCTTCACTTTTGCACCCGAAGCGACGGCAGAAAACCTGGTGGCTTACGTCACTCACAGTGCATTGACCTTAACAGGGGGACCAGAGTGGGATGGCAAATTGACGCGCCTAAGTGGACCGAACTTGGCCACCGTTGAAGATGTATTGATTCACTTGCCAAGATCCCAAAAGGACCACTTGACTAATAGTGTCATCGTAGGCCCTGGCGGCGATCTATTCATCAACCAAGGTAGTAATACCGCTGGTGGTGCACCTGATGCAGCTTGGGGCTTCCGACCAGAACGCTTGCTAGCGGCGGCGGTTCTAAAAGTTGAATTGGACAAGTTGCCGGGTTCCTTGCCATTAAGCTTGTATACCACAGATGATATTAGTGTAATTAATGCGGCACCATCGAACAGCATCGCGATGTCTGATGGCACCTACAACCCATATGCAAATAATTCTCCCGTTACACTTTATGCTACTGGTACCAGAAATGCCTATGATCTAGTATGGCATACGAACGGACATTTATACGTACCTACTAATGGTACGGCAGGTAACAATAACGGCAATCCCGCTCAAGGGTCTCCGGTCACGCCAGCTTCAGCAGATTATGTAAATGAAGACCCTGCCGGAGTCAGAAGACCAGATGGCACCTTCTTTACCGATGCCACCATTCCTGGCGTAGTGGGTGGAGAGACCCAGAAAGACTGGCTTTTCAAAGCCTCTAAAAATACATACCACGGACATCCGAACCCATTGCGGGGTGAGTTTGTACTGAACCACGGCGGAATTACCTACGACGGTTTACCTGGACAGACCAATCCGCACGTAGATGTAGCCAAGTACCCTGATAATCTAGGACCTGATCCGGCTTACGTAGAACCTGCCTTTGATTTTGGCTTTAATAAATCACCCAACGGCGCCATCGAATACCGCAGTAATGCTTTCGATGGGGTAATGAAAGGCTTACTATTGGTTACTCGCTTCAGTGGACAGGATGACATTATTGTCCTCCAACCAGGACAGGTAACGGGGGATATCGTGCAGGCCTATGAAAATGTACCTGGATTGCAGGGATTAGATGATCCGCTAGAAGTAATTGAAGATGTGACTACCGGTAACCTCTACGTGGCGCAGTACGACCGCGGTGGAAATCAGAATCAGAAGATTATCCTGCTTCGTGCCAATGTACAAGCTACCCTAGTAGCTGAGCTGACCACAGATCCGGAAGAATTGATCTTTGAGGCAGTCGATCAGACCAGCAACGAAGGTAATGCCACGGATGAAAAAACGATAGTCGTTAGCAATACCGGTACTGCTCCTTTGAGCATTACCAGTGTAGCTGTGAATGATCCATTTGGTAACCAGTACCAAGTGGATGGTGATTCCCCAACGACCCTACAACCTGGAGAATCTGAATCTTATACGCTGACTTGGAACCCACTGGATAATGGCCAGAACATCGGTTATCAAGAAGCTGAGTTAGAAATTGTCAGTGATGATCCGGAAAACCCGACGACGACGATTGGTTTACACGGTTTGAAGAAGTCAGGTTATGAGGGAGGACAAGAACCACCACTGCAAGATGTAGTTGATGCACTAGGGATAGGTATCAATGTGGGCTGGACCTCTTTGGCTAGCAATACTAATCCTGCGCCGATGGGAGAGGAGGTAAATGTGCCCCTCTTTGTACAATCCAATAGCAACCCAGTAGAAATTCGACCTGTAGGCCGATACTCTCCTTCGGAATCACTACCGTTTGGATGGTACACCAATATCGACGGCACGGTCACTACCAATGAGCTAGGTGTGTTGTCTGATGGACTAGCTAATGCACAAACGCTATTCCCACCAATCGATGGCAATAGTGATGGCCTGGTCAGCTTTAATTCACAAGGACTATTCTTCGGAATCTACACAGAGTCTAATACTTTCAATCGAACCAACTATACAGAAGATGGCCTCAACACAGGAGGTGTAGCTCACCGGGTAAGGGTGTATCCCGTGAAGTCTCGTACAGGTGAACTGATACCGAATAACTTCTTGATTTGTTTTGAGGATGCAAGCAATGGAGACTATCAAGACTATATGTTCGTTATCTCGAATGTAGAGCCTTATGATCAAAGTTCCTTGGTGCTTAGTTTCGATCCAGCACAGCTGAACTTCTTAGCAGGAGTAAGCGGGGATCCAACTACTCAAACTACTACCTTATCAGCTTCAGGAACCTTGGATGCAAGCAATGTTGAGCTGGTGGCTTCAGAAAGCTGGGTTGTTCTTCCTAATACAACCACCTTAGGTAACCCCATGGCTTTTGGCGTGGATGTTTCCGGACTGGATCAGGGCGCTTATACAGCTACTGTGACCGCCAGCGCCCCTGGTTATCTACCAGCCGTATTATCGATCAATCTAAGTATCACGGATGAAATCGTCTGGACCTATCAGTTCAACTATCAGCCAGAAGGTACCTTCAATATACCGAGTGACTATATTCCTGATACAGGCGCACCCTTTGGTTTACAGCAAGTGGGAGGTCAGAGCCTAGAATTTGGTTGGGTACTGCCAGGTACCACTACACCGACTAGTTCGACAGACAATACAAGGGACCGAAACGTGGGAGGTGTGAGTGATCTGTTGAATACCTTAAATATTATTGCACATACCAGTGCCAATAATTTCCCACCAAGAGACTGGATGATTAGCTTGCCCAATGGTCCTTACTACGTGAATGTGAGTGTGGGTGACCCGGGTACGGACGACAACAGTCGACACGTGGTATCAGTCAATGGCGTGACCATCGTAGATTTTGATGAGGATGCCAATGCACCTGCCATCCACACAGCGGAGGGTACAGAACTAGTTGAGGTAACCGATGGCTTCTTGCGCCTGACGCAAGGCCCACTTGGAGACAATACAAAGGTAAATTACGTGCGCATTGCGCCCTTTGATCCTAGCTTAGTACCACCAACGGTACAGGCCGAATTCACGGGTAACCAAAGTGGTGAAGGTGTCTATCGAGGTACGGTAGAGGTAGCCTTGTCCGCGATTGACAATGGTGGATCTGGTATCAAAGAGATTCGTTATGCGATTGACGGTGGCCAAGAAGAGGTGTATACTTCTTCCTTTAATCTGACCCTGCCTAGTGGTCAAAGTAGTTTCGACTACACCATCGATGTGAGCGCGGAGGACAATAATGGCAATATCGGTACTGCTACCTACAACATTACCTTGGAAGAGGCTTCTGGTGCCTTGATCGCGATCGAGAATATGACTAAGGTGCCAGGCACCAATCGTGGCTTCCCTGCAGATGACTATTATACGTTCCACCACCTCCGTAACGAGGGACCAGCGAAAACGCATAATAGTAATGATATGCAGATCTACAATACGGGAACCAGCGATCTGATCATTACTTCTTTTGATAGATCCGGTGGCGCAGCAACAGACTTCATCTTTACTTTGCCAGGAGATGTGACGGAAGTTTCCCCATCTAACCCACTGGTTATCCAGCCGGGTAACTCCGTAACGATGACTTGGACTTTCATTGGCGACACTGGAAATGGTGGCAATGGTATGTTCCTGGAGACCTTGGATATTATTAGTAACGCAGATAATGCCCAGGATGCGCAGGCTACCATGCATGGAGGCTTCTCTCCACAGCCAGAAGGTGGCGATGAGATTAACGCACAGGAGGTATTCGATGCCTTTGGTTTCCAGTCCAGCATGTTGAGTATTGTTAATGATGATGGAACGATTACACCTCCTAATAATATTCCATTCCGTCCTAGCTCTAACTTCCCCGATCCGGATAATATTGATGCGGGTTACGAAGGGGATATGATTTTGGCTTCCAGCTTCGTACAAGCTGATCCTTCCAAACCAGTGATTGGTATCCAACTGTCCGCCCTGCACGGAGGCCCCGGTTCGAATGGGGCGAGACTGGTGGAGGTGAACGGTAACGGAACAGTAGGCAGCGTGAATTTCTCTCATGGTCCGGCTTGGTATCAAACCTTACTGCCGAAGGAATCGGACAACTCCGATGTGATTAACTTTGGTCAAGCCGCTACGATTAATGATCCTTTCCGGATTGCAGTAGCCAACTACTTGAATACCGGTGGAAATAATATCAATGGTAACCGTCCGGATCTCTTGGGTTGTCGCATCTATAAAGTGATCGATCACAATGGCAACTTGATTCCGAATGAATACATCGTCTTACAAGACTTTGTACAAGGAGGTTGTGGAGCAGGATCAGCCAACTGTGATTGGAATGATAATACTTTCTACTTCATCAATATTCGTCCGGAGGCTGTGCCAACAGCCAGCGATATTGATGATGCGGTAGCTACCGTAGATGTAGACTTTGAATACGACATTAGTACTTTCTTTGATAAAGGATATCCGGGTAACGTATTAACTTATACGGCTACTGGTGGCCCCACTTGGTTGAACCTAAATCCGAGTACAGGATTGTTTACTGGGGTAGCTCCAGCAAATTCGGCTCCTTCTTACGAAATTACCGTCGCAGCTACTGATCTAAACGGATTAACGGCGGGAGGCTCCTTCACTTTAACCGTGCTAGGTACCGCTAACGAAATTCCAATAGCTGATGCTCAGGATGTAAGTACGGATGAGGATATCCCACTTGCTATTACCTTGACCGGATCGGATAATGATGAAGACCCACTTACCTTTGTGGTGACTGTAGATCCTGCTAACGGTACACTGAGTGGTACAGCTCCCGATCTAGTGTACACGCCAGATCCAGACTTCAACGGAACGGATTCCTTCAGTTTTGTGACCAATGATGGAAAAGACAACTCAGAGCCAGCCATCGTAGCCATTACGGTATTGCCGATCAATGACGATCCAAGCTTTGAATTGGTCAACACCAGCACGGTAAATGACGGCTTTGAAGCACAGACGCTGACAACTTGGGCTTTCAATGCCGATGATGGAGATCCAGAATTAGATCAAGGTTTGACCTTCAGCATATCGGCGGTAGATGAGAGTTTATTCGAGGTCATTCCAGCTATCAACGCCGATGGTGATGTAAGCTATGATCCAATTGATGACTTGGAAGGCTCTACAGATATCACGATTACTTTGACGGATGAACTAGGTGCATTCTTCAGTCTCACCTTTACCCTTACCCTCGATTATGATGGTACAGTAGATCTAGATAATGATGGCTTTGATAATACGGTAGATTGCGACGATACAAATCCACTGATCCATCCAAATGCCACGGAAATTTGCGATGGAGTGGATAATAACTGTGACGGTAATATCGATGAAGGAGGTGTCTGTGATGCTCTAGCGATACGGATTAATGCCGGTGGACCTGAGATTACCTACGATGACAAAGTATTTGATGCTGATATTTACTTCGAGGGAGGTAAATCATATACCAATTCTTCAGCTAACGTTCCCGACCTATTCCAGACAGAACGTAGTTCAGAAAGTCAGGAGTTTAGCTATAATATTCCGCTGCAAGCAGGTAACTACCTAGTCCGTTTGCACTTCGCTGAAATCTACTTCGGGGCTACCGGTGGTGGCACAGGCGGTACGGGGCAACGGATCTTCGATGTGACGATGGAAGGCAATCAGATTATTGATAACTACGATATCAATGCGGATGTAGGCACTGAAACACCTACCTTCCAAGACTTCAACGTCACGGTTACGGATGGCACCTTGAATCTCTTCTTCTCTGCCACAGCAGCAGTAGGTGGGGTGAATCAGCCTAAACTATCCGCGCTTGAAATCATCAGTACGGATGTGGTGGCCGATTCCGATAATGATGGTGTGTTAGATAATGTGGACAATTGCCCAGACATTCCAAACTCTGATCAAGCCGATCTGGATAACGATGGCTTGGGAGATCTGTGTGATGCGGATATTGACGGCGACGGCGTGCCAAATATTGACGACTGCGCGCCAGAAGATCCAGCGATTAGTACAGAGGTGCTCTATTATGCTGATGCTGATGAGGATGGTTTTGGTGATCCAAATGTAAGCCAGCTTTCTTGTGAGCCGATCGAGGGCTATGTCCTTGATAACACCGATAATTGTCCAGCTGTAGCCAACGCGGATCAAGCGGATTTGGATAATGATGGCATCGGTGATGTTTGTGATACCGATGCAGATGGCGATGGATTTACGAATGATGTGGACTGTGAGGACCTAGATCCTAATAGCTTCCCGGGAGCAGAAGAGATTTGTGATGGCGTAGATAATAACTGTGATGGCTTCGTCGACGAAGAGGGCATCTGTGATATCGTAGCCATTCGTATCAACGCCGGTGGACCACAAGTGGAGTATGACAATAAAACCTTTGATGAAGATATCTACTTTGAAGGTGGTCAGTCTTTCACTAATGCACAGGCGGCTGTGCCGGATCTATTCCAGACCGAGCGTAGCTCTCCGACGCAAGAGTTCAGTTACAATATCCCAGTTCCCGCAGGTAGCTACCTCGTGCGCTTGCACTTTGCTGAAATCTGGTTTGGTGCTATGGGAGGTGGAGCAGCTGGTACTGGTCAGCGTATCTTTGACGTGACGATGGAGGGCAATCAGATCATTGATAACTATGATATCAATGTGGATGTAGGTACGGAAACGCCTACCTTCCAAGACTTCAACGTAACGGTTACCGACGGCACCTTGAATCTCTTCTTCTCCGCTACGGCTGAGGTGGGTGGCGTAAATCAGCCGAAACTATCTGCCATTGAGGTAATCAATACGGATGTGGTAGTGGATGCCGATCAAGACGGTATCGCAGATCATCTAGATAACTGCCCTGATATTCCGAATGCCGACCAGGCTGATTTGGATAATGACGGTATCGGTGATGTTTGTGATGCAGATATCGATGGAGATGATGTGCCAAACGTAGACGATTGTGCGCCAGAAGATCCAGCGATTAGTACGGAGGTATTGTACTATGCTGATGCGGATAACGATGGCTTTGGTGATCCAAACGAAAGTCAATTGTCCTGTGGACCATTGGAAGGCTATGTACTAGATAACACTGATAACTGCCCAACGACCACCAATGTGGATCAAGGGGACTTAGATAACGATGGTATTGGTGATGTTTGTGATCCCGATGCAGATGGTGACGGATTTACCAATGATGTGGATTGTGATGACTTCGATGCAAGTATCAACCCTGACGCATCCGAGATCTGTGATGGCATTGACAATAATTGTGTTGGAGGAGTGGATGAAGGCAATGTGTGCGATGTCTTGGCGATACGCATCAATGCTGGTGGTCCGCAAGTGGACTACGACAACAAGACTTTCGATGCGGATCTTTACTTCGAAGGTGGAAAATCCTACACCAATACTTCGGCTAATGTACCAAGCCTGTTCCAGACCGAGCGTAGCTCGGAAAGTCAGGAATTCAACTACAATATTCCCTTGCCAGCTGGCAACTACTTGGTACGCCTACATTTTGCCGAAATCTACTTCGGTGCAACGGGTGGCGGACCCGGTGGTACCGGACAACGGATTTTCGATGTCACCATGGAGGGTAACCAGATCATTGATGATTATGATATCAATGCGGATGTAGGTACGGAGACACCTACCTTCCAAGACTTCAACGTAACAGTTACTGATGGTACCCTGAACCTCTTCTTCTCAGCCACCTCAGCAGTAGGAGGCGTGAACCAGCCGAAATTGTCTGCCCTCGAGGTGATCAGTACAGATATCATTGCCGATGCGGATAATGATGGGGTAGCCGACGAAGATGACAACTGTCCCGATACGCCAAACGCGGATCAAGCGGACTTGGATAACGATGGAGAAGGGGATGTTTGTGATGCAGATATCGATGGAGACGATGTGCCAAACGTAGATGATTGTGCACCTGAGGATCCAGCTGTCACTACTGAAACCCTATACTACGCGGATACAGACGAGGATGGTTTTGGTGATCCAAACGAAAGTCAACTGTCCTGTGGACCATTAGAAGGCTATGTATTGGATAATACCGATAACTGCCCGACAACGTCGAATGAAGATCAAGCGGACCTGGATAATGATGGCATCGGTGATGTGTGTGATCCCGATGCGGATGGCGATGGCTTCACCAGCGATGTGGATTGTGATGACTTGAATGCAGCTATCAACCCAGATGCCACTGATATTCCTGATAATGGCATTGATGAAGATTGTGATGGTTCGGATGCGACTACAGGAAGCGATACGGTCTTCTGGTTAGAGGCAGAATGTGCTACAGTAGGTAGTAACTGGAATGTAGTTGAAAATGCTAGCGAGGCTTCCAACGATGCTTATGTGACCATTCAATCAGGTAACAACTCCTTGATTATTCCTCCTGCAGATGTTCCAGAAAATCAGATTCAGTTCACACTGAATTTGGCCAATGGTGAAGCTGGTGCCTACCATTTATTTGCACGCATCTTGGCACCCGGTGGTAATGATGATTCCTTTTGGGTACGTGTTAATGGTGGCAGCTGGATACAGTGGTGGCAAGGTCTTCAGACGGGACCAGCCTTTGACTGGAAAGAGGTGCTAAATAGCCCATTTAACTTATCCGTTGGTCTCAATACCATTGATTTTGCCTACCGAGAAGATGGAACTTTACTCGATAAACTATACTTGAGTACCGATGCTGCTGCACCTGTGAATATCGGTCCAGAAGGAGTCAATTGCACCCCGGAGAATGAGCTCCCAATCGCTGCCTTTACAGCAAACCCACTAACGGGAACTGCTCCACTTACCGTCGATTTCGATGCCAGTGCATCCAGTGATCCTGATGGTAGTATAGCTTCTTACAGCTGGGATTTTGATGGGGCTACCAGTTCGGTTGCGACTCCAGAAACTAGCTATACTTTCACAGAGCCAGGTACTTATCAGGTGAGTTTAATCGTGTTTGATAACCAAGGAGCAGCTAGCACCAATAGTGCCACGGCAACGATTGTGGTCAGCCCGGTAGTACCGACGGATTCTGATGATGACGGAGTGCCAGATACGATTGACAACTGTCCTACTACACCGAACGCTGATCAGGCCGATCTCGACAATGATGGTACCGGCGATGTTTGTGATCCCGATGCAGATGGTGACGGATTTACCAAGGATGTGGATTGTGATGACTTCAATGCCGCCATTAATCCAGATGCGCCGGAGATTTGCGACGGTATTGACAACAATTGCAATGGAGAGAGCGATGAGGGTGGAGTATGTGAGGTACTGGCTATCCGCATTAATGCCGGTGGTCCGCAAGTTGACTACGATAATAAGACTTTTGATGCGGATACCTATTTCGAAGACGGCAAGTCTTATACGAATACTTCGGCGAATGTGCCAACCCTATTTCAGACCGAGCGAAGCTCACTCAGTCAAGAGTTTGGGTATAATATTCCATTACCAGCTGGTAACTATCTTGTACGCTTACACTTTGCCGAGATCTACTTCGGTGCCAACGGAGGCGGACCTGGCGGCACAGGACAACGTATCTTCGATGTGACTATGGAGGGTAACCAGATCATCAATGATTACGATATCATTGCAGATGTAGGTACGGAGACCCCAACCTTCCAAGATTTTAATGTGACGGTTACCGATGGGACATTGAACCTATTCTTTTCTGCTACTTCTGCAGTAGGTGGAGTAGATCAGCCTAAATTATCAGCCCTGGAAGTAATCAGTACGGATGCTATTACCGATGTGGATAATGATGGAGTGGCTGATGAAGTTGATAATTGTCCTACTGCACCAAATGCTGACCAGGCAGATCTAGATAATGACGGACTAGGGGATGTTTGTGATACAGACATCGATGGCGATGGTGTACCGAATGTAGACGATTGTGCCCCGGCCGATCCAAGTATCAGTACGGAGACTCTGTACTACGCAGATGCAGATAATGATGGCTTGGGTGATCCAAATGTTAGTCAGCTATCCTGTGGCCCCTTAGCTGGCTACGTTTTAGATAACACGGATAACTGTCCAAGTACGAATAACCCAGATCAGGCCGATCTAGATGGCGATGGAATTGGTGATGCATGTGATCCTGACGCCGATGGCGATGGCTTTACTAGCGATGTCGATTGCGATGACCTCAATGATAGTATCAATCCGGATGCTACCGATATTCCCGATAACGGAATTGATGAGAATTGTGATGGTTCAGATGCTAGTACAGGTACTAATACCGTATTCTGGCTAGAGGCGGAATGTGCGGTAGTAGGGGGCAATTGGGATATCATCCAGGCGCCGAATAGTGGTGTGTCCAATGATGCCTACGTGGCTATCCAGCCAGGCAACAATACCTTGTTCTTTCCACCGGCCGATATCCCTGCTAACCAGGTGCGATTTGAACTTGACCTAGACAGTGAGGATGCAGGTGATTACCACTTATTTGCGCATATCGACGCACCAACCAATAGTGACAACTCCTTCTGGGTACGTGTTAATGGTGGAAGCTGGTTGCAATGGTGGGAAGGCCTGAATACTTCCGGAGGTTTCGATTGGCGCGAGGTTCTGAATAGCCCCTTTAGCTTATCAGCTGGTACTAACACCATTGATTTTGCCTACCGCGAGGATGGAACGCTTTTAGATAAGATTTATCTGAGCACGGATTCCGCTACGCCAACTAGCCTTGGACCGGAAGGGGTAAACTGTAACGATACGAATGCAGCGCCAATCGCTGCCTTCAGTGCCGATCCATTGACGGGTACGGTTCCATTAACCGTGAGTTTTGATGCTAGCACTTCAAGTGATAGTGATGGTTCAGTGGTGACCTACAGTTGGAACTTTGATCCGGCCACTAGCATTACAACTAGTGCCCAGACCAGCTTCACCTTCACAGAACCAGGTACTTATCAAGTGAGTCTAGTCGTAACGGATAACGATGGAGCTACTAGCACCAATAATGCTACCACCACGATTGTCGTTAATCCTGTAGCACCAACAGATTCTGATGAAGATGGTGTGGTGGATGCAATTGACAACTGTCCGAACACACCAAATGCGGACCAAGCGGATTTGGATAATGATGGCTTAGGAAATGTCTGTGATAATGACATTGATGGTGACGGTGTGCTAAATGGAGACGATTGTGCACCAGAAGATCCAAGTCTAAGTACCGAAACACTATACTACGCAGACGCAGATAATGATGGCTTGGGTGATCCAAATGTTAGTCAGCTATCCTGTGGCCCCTTAGCTGGCTACGTTTTAGATAACACGGATAACTGTCCAAGTACAAATAACCCAGATCAGGCCGATCTAGATGGCGATGGAATTGGTGACGCCTGTGATCCTGACGCCGATTGCGATGACCTCAATGATAGTATCAATCCGGATGCTACCGATATTCCCGATAACGGAATTGATGAGGATTGTGATGGTTCAGATGCTAGCTCAGGTACCAATACCGTATTCTGGCTAGAGGCGGAATGTGCGGTAGTAGGGGGTAATTGGGATATCATTCAAGCGCCGAATAGCGGTGTATCCAATGACGCCTATGTGGCTATCCAATCAGGGAATAACTCCTTGATGTTCCCACCGGCGGATATTCCAGCAAACCAAGTACAGTTTAGCCTGAACTTAGGTAGTGGAGATGCCGGTAACTACCATCTATTTGCACATATCGACGCTCCATCCAACAGCGATAACTCCTTCTGGGTACGTGTCAATGGTGGAATTTGGATACAATGGTGGCAAGGTCTAAATACATCGGGAGGCTTTGAATGGAAAGAAGTGCTAAATAGCCCATTCAACTTGTCTCTAGGTACAAATACCATTGATTTTGCTTATCGCGAAGATGGTACACTCCTAGATAAAATCTATCTGAGTACTGACCCTGCCAGTCCAACGAACTTGGGGCCAGAGGCTACCAATTGTGATGACAGTAATGCAGCACCAATTGCCGTATTCAATGCTGATCCATTGAGTGGAACAGCTCCCTTAACGGTCAATTTCGATGCGAGTCCTTCGAGCGATAGCGACGGTACCATCTTTTCCTACAGTTGGGATTTTGATCCGACGACCAGCACGACTACGAATCCACAAACTTCCCACACTTTCTCTCAGCCGGGTACTTACCAGGTGAGCCTAGCCGTGACGGATAATGATGGCGCTACTAGCAATAATACTGCCACGGTTACGATAGTAGTTAACCCAGTAGGCCCAGCTGATACAGATGAGGATGGTGTGCCTGATTCAGTCGATAACTGTCCGACTACGCCTAATGCAGATCAAGAAGATCTGGATAATGATGGCATTGGAGATCTCTGTGACACGGATGCGGATGGAGATGGTTTTACCAGTGATGTGGACTGTGATGATTTCAACCCAGCCATTAATCCGGGAGCGCCTGAAGTCTGTGATGGAATTGATAACAACTGCAATAGCCAGACGGATGAAGGAGGGGTTTGTGATTCGGATTGTACCTACCAATTGGTGAATTTCAACAATTTTGATGCTGCCTGGGGTATTTGGAATGACGGTGGCTCGGACTGTAGACGAAGTGCTAATGATGCTTCATTTGCTTTCGGCGAAACGGGCAGACCTGTACGTTTAAGAGATAACACAAACACTTCAGTGATGACTACAGACGATCTTGATCTTAGTCTGTACTCAGAGCTCAAGGTCAACTTCACCTACCTTACGATCAGCATGGACAATGCCTTAGAGGACTTCTGGTTACAAGTCTCTACTGACGGAGGAGTCACCTTCACCACGGTTGAAGAATGGAACTTTGGTGATGAATTTGAGAATGATGTACGCTACTTCGATGAGGTTCTGATTCCAGGACCATTTAGTCCAACTACACAGCTCAGATTCCGTTGTGATGCGTCTGGCAACCAAGATTGGGTGTACATTGACAATGTAGAAATTTCCGGTTGTGCTAATCTCAATGCGCTCACGCAGTCGGTGGTTACCCAGCGGGAGACCAAGAAAGAGCAGGTGTCTAGTACGCTTCCGATCCTACGCGAAACTACCGAAGTCGAAGATCAGCGTACGACGACGGTTAGCGAGTCACTAGAACTGTTCCCTAATCCGGCTCGTAATATCTTACATGTACAGTACACCTTGACGGATCGTAGTGATGTGAGATTGATCATTACTGATGCGCAAGGTAGACAAGTGAACCAAGCAGAGTATAAGAATCAGCTTGGATCAATAGAACATCAATTTGAGGTACAAAACTACGCCGGTGGTGTTTACTGGCTACATTTACTGACGCCTAAAGGCAGGCGAGTGCAGAAATTTGTAATCATTAAGTAAGATTATCAGCTGCTTGTTGTAACCGAGCTGATTATTATCCCGGGCTTTGCTATGGCAAGGTCCGGGATATTCTTTTGCTAAGCTTTAATGGATAGCGTTGAGAGGAATTCCAGATTACTGGACCCCCTACTTCTTGCTACGATTCCTAAGGGAGCCTCCTAGGTGGGTTCATGATTGCTGACAAGATTTCGTATCTTAAATCATTTACTAACAACAAACCACCAACATTATGAGCCAACCAAGACCACAAGCTCCCAAGCAATCCACTGTACTCATCAGTGGCGCACTTGTTTTACTGGGCCTATTAGGTGCATTCATATCTCCAACCGTCGCCGATAATGGCGACTGGTTCTTACTGGCAGGTTATGTACTATTGATACTTGGGGTCTATGTGAAAGGATTGTAAGCTTACTAATTTGATTAAAGAAGACCCAGTTGGCAGATTTTGTTGACTGGGTCTTTTTATGTGAAGGGAAATAAATTGGGCTATTACCTTATCTTCACTTGTGTAGGTTTAGTATATCACGATAGCATTGGAACATGGATAAATCAGAACTAGATCAAATGACAACTACGGCGATGAAGTTTACCGCCGAGGTGACCAATAAATGGACTTCCCGATTGGCAGGCTCACCGGCTTGCCTAGCTTGTGCAGATTTCTTAGCGGAAAGTCTATCCAAGTTTTGCGATCAGGTGGACCATCAGCTGTTTTCGGTGCGGCCGGGAGCCTTCCTTGGGTATATTCGGATTAACATTGTCTTGTATTTGATGGCATTGGTTGCATTGTTCCTGAAGCAACCAATGGTAGCTGCCTCGGTAGCTAGTCTATCTGTTTTGATCACCGTCATGGAATTCTTTATTTACAAGGAATTTGTGGATGGGCTGTATCCTAAAAAACAGGGGAAAAATGTCTTTGGACGGATTGAGCCGACTGGGGAGATTAAGCAACAAATTATTATCAGTGCTCATCATGATAGTGCACATATCTTCAATTTTTTGGAAAAAGATCCATCAACCTATGTACGTAAGGTGTTAGCCGGTACCGGTACCCAATTGGGTTTGTTTGTACTCACTTGGTTGATCTTGATCTTGATGTGGACAGGATTAGGAAGTGATATCCTGTATTGGGGGATAACTATTCTTTTGGCAGTAGCAGCATTAAATCTCTACCCTTTGTGGTTCTTCTATGCTAAAGAAGGAACGCCTGGGGCAGGAGACAATTTAGTGTGTACGGCTCTGGCCATGGAGATTGGGAAATACTTTGCCAAGGAAAAGGCCGAAGGTCGGGCCCTGCAGCATACACGCGTAGTGATTGGAAGTTGGGATGCAGAGGAATGCGGTTTACGGGGCGCAAGAGCATTCGTCAAAAAGTATAAAACGGATCTTACCACACTCAAGACTTATAACTTCAATCTGGAGTGTATGTATGATCACAAAGCCTTGAGTTTTCTTCGATCTGATCTCAATAACTTTGTGCCTTTATCCGGAGAAATGGCGGAGGAGGGAGCCACAATTGCGAAGCACCTTGGGTATGAAGTTGGCGTCCACCCTTTCCCCTTTTTAGCAGGAGGTACGGATGCCGCAGAGTTTGCCAAGGCTGGGGTAGAAGCAACTACCTTGGCCGCTATGGATTGGGAAAACCGCGAAGCCGATACTGCCTACCACACCACCAGGGATACCATCGATGCTGTAGATAGAGATGCAGTAAGCCGTAGTATCATGATTGGCGTGCAATATGTGCTAGAAAAGGAGAAAGCCTTGCTTGCCTGACCCCGCTTGGAATCCTTTTGACTTGGTCGTGGTAAGTGTAATGTGCTATTTCAATCATAAATGTTATTGACAACGGCCCGGGCCTCGAATGCTTATTATGAAAAGAAAATGGAATCTGTCTGAAGAACAATACTTTGGCATAGGTATCTATCGACCCAAAACCGCTGAGAATTTGGGTACCCTATGGCGCACTGCCCTGGTCTATGGAGCAAGTTTTGTCTTCGTCATTGAAGCCAAGTATAAGAAGAAAAGTAGCGATGTGTTAAAGGTGTGGTCTAAGATTCCTCTTTTTCAGTATAAAACGCTAGAAGCTTTCCTGGATAGCGTACCGTACAGCTGCCAGTTGATTGGTGTTGAAATGGATGATAAGGCCCAGGCTATCAAAGACTTTGAACATCCTACACGTGCCGTTTATTTACTGGGTGCAGAAGATAATGGCTTGCCAAAAGACTTGAAGAAGCGCTGTCACGAACTGGTGTTCCTTCCCGGGGAGACCTCCTTGAATGTGGCCGTAGCTGGAAGCATTGTCATCTTTGACCGGATCAATAAATTGGAGTGAGAGATACATCCTTGATCGATTAGTGTCTTAAGTGTATATTTAGGAGTAGACTATAAAGTTCATTCTCGACCTTAAAATTCACCAATATGATCAAGACGCTTAAAAAAGTAATACTAAGTTCACTTTCCATTCTTGGGATCAGTTTTGTTTTCTGGCTTGTCCTGTTCCTAAATCCAAGCTTGTCCTATGCCAATAAAACACAAGTTGATTTTATTAGCATTTACCATAATCAACCTTTAGAGGCAGAGGCGGAAGCTGTCATTAGAAATGCTGCTGGCATCCTGAAAAAATCCGATCTATTTAAGGATGAAGTATCCATTCATTTCTGCATGAATGATGATAAATTATACCCCAATCTACACCCACTAGCAGGCCAACCACTGGCCTATGCCTTCTTGAACAAAACCATTGCCAAGAACTGCAAATTAAATTTTGGTGACAATACCGCGGAAACGCAATGGGCGATTAATCAAGATGAAATTAGGAAGTTCAATCTTACCTGGTTGTTGGCGCACGAATTTACCCATAATCTGCAGTATCGTGCCGACCGAAATTATGTGATCCGAAGTACCATGGGTAGCCTGAATTGGAAGTTGGAAGGACACGCTGAATACATCGCTCGGGAATTTAAGGGAGATGGATTGCTAAAGGCTAAAATTGATAAGTTCCTACTCGAAGAACAGAAAGAATTCAAAGGCTTACCGGTATTTGAACTGGAAGATGGGACTCAACAAATATTATCCTACTACAAGTATGCTCTTGCTATCCAATATTTGATGGAGGAGAAAGGGCTAGATTTTGAACAAATTTGTAGCTACGAGACCGACTTGGATGTGTTGTTTGATGAAATGATTGATTGGAAAAATACCACGACTGAGTAAGCATTCTCTTACTGTGTTCGCAACATCGACAAGGGGAGCGAAATGGAGAAGATGGAAGACTAGCTAGCAAAAAATAGAAGGCTAGTCTTCCATATTTATAGCGAATCGATCCGATTAGCTCAATCTTACCGGTAATTTCGTAATCCGTTGCCCCGTCGCCTGGTAAATGGCATTACAAAGTGCCGGAATGAACGGTGGTACTGGCGGCTCGCCAACACCCGTTGGATTTTCCTGACTATCAATGATATGGACAGCCGTTTCGTAAGGCGCATCCGTGATGCGGGCCACCAGATAATCATGGAAATTATTCTGTTGAACTGCTCCATCCTTCACCGTAATCTCACTCTTCAAGGCTAGACTGGCGCCAAAGGCTGCCCCGCCCTCAAACTGAGCCTTGATTCGCTCAGGATTAACGGGAACTCCACAGTCGACAGCAAAGTGCACCATGGGGATCTTGATATTATTATTGTCGTCCACTTCCACTTCTACCACACAAGCTACGTAAGTCAAGAAGCTGCGATGCGCCGCAAAACCCATCCCTTTGCCAGCCGTCATTTCTTTGCCCCATCCCGACTTATCCTTGACGGTTTGAATCACGTTCTTGAAACGAGCAGTACTCCATGGGAAGTCTTCCACTTTTTCATTGTAATTCCAAAAGCCTTCTACCAGATTGTCAAAATCGATGTCTCGATCAGCTCCGATCATATCCAGTGCATTGTCGATGGGGTCCATCTCCCGCGCCTCTGCTACCTGATCCAACATGGATCCTACGGCAAAGGCATGATTGATATTGCCTACCGATCGCAACCATCCGATTCTGATTTGGGTCGGCGCTTCGTTAGATTCGCAACAGACGTTGGCCACATCAAAGGGCATATCAAGCATACCCATACATAGCTCAAAGTTGGAAGCTTCTTTGGCATTAGGATCGGCGGAACCCCCAATAGATGGGAAAATCGATCGATGTAGCCAAGCGCTTACCTTGTTGTTTTCATCAATTCCCACTTTCATATGCTGTGCACAGAGGAAGTGATAGAAACTACTTTGGATATCATCCTCTCTGGTCCACAGCAGTTTGATGGGGCTCCCGGTTTCTTTTGATATAACAGCTGCCTCAACGGCAAATTCTGGCTTGGACTTTCTACCAAATGCACCTCCAAGAAGCGTTACATTAACGGTTACCTTCTCTTCCTCAATACCCAGTACTCCCGCCACTGCTCTTCCTGTCCATTGTGGATCCTGTACGGGTGCCCAAACTTCGCAGCTGCCATCTTCTTTGAAGTGAGCCACGGCGCAAGGCGTTTCCATCGGGGAGTGAGAAAAGTGTGGTACTTTAAAGTCGGTCTCAATGACCTTTGTTGCACCACTTAGCGCACTTTTAATATTCCCCTGCTCCCTTTTGATATTTCCGTTTTTCGAGGTTTTAGTTTGTAGCTCATCAAGGTAGGCGACAGAGTCATAACTAGAATTGGATCCTTTATCCCACTCAATTTCTAGAGCCTCTCTACCTTTCAAAGCTGCCCAAGTATCATCTGCCACCACGACAATCCCACCTAATGGCTTTTCGAATCCTGTGGGAAAACCTGGTGCTTCTACTTTGAAAACTTTCTGTACGCCAGGTACTTGCTCGGCGGCTTCCATCTTAAAGGACTTAATACCCGCTCCGGCTTCAGGGTTTCGCTGAACAACAGCCACCTTTGTGCCAGGCACCTGAGTATCTAAGCCAAACCCAGCCTTTCCAGTGACGATGTCCTCTAGATCGTAGATAGAGGTTTTTTTGGTAATATACTTGAAGTCCTCATGAGCCTTCAATTTGATCTCACTTTCATCTGGTATAGGCATATCCCCGATTTTTTCAGCTAGATAGCCATAGCCGAAAACTTCCCCAGAAGTATGTACCACCGTATGATTTTGGGCCTTGCATTCACTAACAGGGACATCCCATTCCCGGGCAGCAGCTTTTTCAAGCATCAAACGAACGGTGGCACCAGCTTTGCGCAATTGAGGGTAGAACATTCTTACGCTGTAGGAACCATCCGTGTTCTGGTCTCCATATTTGGCATCATTTACCGCTTGCACAATCTTTACTTGGTCCCAATCTGCTTCCATTTCATCAGCCATGATCAAAGGTAAGCTGGTGCGTATCCCCGTACCCATTTCGGAACGGTGGGCTACTAGGGTTACTTCGCCAGATCCATTGATGCTGATGTAGACATTAGGAGTGAAAACTGCATTCGGGTCTCCAGTGAGGAACTTTGGCTTCTGCTCGCAGGACAGTTGGATGCCTAGCATAAGCCCCCCAGCTCCAATGGCACTTTTACGTAGGAAGTCTCTTCGACTGACTTTATATATCTTAGGTGTTGATTTTTGACTCATCATGATAATTCGTTTTTAGCGGCCCTTTTAATTGCTCTTCGGATTCTTACGTATGTACCACAGCGGCAGATGTTACCCGCCATGGCAGCATCTATGTCTGCATCCGTAGGATTCTTGTTTTCTTCTAATAGAGCGATAGCCGACATAATTTGGCCACTTTGGCAGAAACCGCATTGCGGCACATCTTCCAAAATCCAAGCTTGCTGTACCGGATGGAGCTCTTTTTCGCCTACTCCTTCAATGGTAGTAATCGTCTGCTCGCCGACGGCAGAAATTGGAACGCTACAAGAACGCATGGGCGCGCCATCTAGATGGACGGTACAAGCACCACAGAGGGCCTTCCCACATCCATATTTAGTGCCGGTGAGGGTTAGTTTGTCGCGCAACACCCAGAGCAAAGGGGTATCCGGCATTGCTTCAACCTCCACGGTTTGTTGGTTAACTTTCAATGTATATTTTGCCATAGCTAATGAGTTTAGGTCATTTCATTTGTGAAATCGTATTCAGACCTTCTAAAGATAACTCTATTTTTTTTGGTCGCTACCAAATTTCCTGCGGACAAAAACTAGACAGGAGACCAGGAGGCAATTCTATCCACCCATCCTTGCCTCCCCAACACTTCCTCGTTGGGCCTTTCCCCAAAGCATCCCTTTGTACTTATTTGGTATCTTTATGTCACGTCTTTTCACTTGTTTGGTCTTTTCCCCACACAACCCCCAACCCCAAGCCAAATTCTAATCTACAGCTATGGACCTGAATAATTTTAAAACCCAAATCCGAAACATTACGGATTTTAGCGAGGAAGAGTGCGGTATGTTCATTCCGTTTCTGAAGCAGGTGAGTTTGGAAAAAGGAGCGTTTTGGTTAAGGGAAAGCCAGCGGATAGATCGGATTGCTTTTGTTGAAAAAGGAGCACTACGCTTGTTTTATACCCAGGACGGGAAGGAGATCAATAATCACTTTTTCCTTGAAAACGATTATGCGGTGTCTTATTTGGATTTGCTAAAACAGCGCCCCAGTCGTTACAATATTCAAGCGCTTGAGCAGACGGATTTGCTCACATTTACCGTTGGAGCACTGGAAGAGGCTTATGCGGCATCCAAAAACTGGGAGCGCTTTGGGCGAATTATTGCGGAAAATGCCTATGGTATTGCTACCAATCGTTTTGAATCCTTTTTGTTCTTATCGGCCAAAGAACGCTATCTCCAAATGCTAGAAGATTATCCCCGTTTTCTTCCGCGCATTCCACTTTATCACTTGGCCTCTTATCTCGGCATGGAAAGAGAAAGCTTGAGCCGAATTCGCAGAGAATTGTCCAATTAGTTTTCGATTGTAACATAGATCAATTTTTCTGATCGGACTAGCCAATACTTTTGTGTCATTCTCAATTAAAAAAAGTTTGACATGAAATCTTCAATGTTTCTTTTCGGTATCGTATTGGCATTATTCCTGGCCTCCTGCGGCACGACACAGCAATCGGGTATTCCCTCCAGCGATCAACTACCACAAATTACTGATAACTATTCCATCGTTTGGGTGGGAACTGGGGAATCTTTTTTGTTTAAAGATGGTAAGTATATTCGGACGGAGTCAAATGACTATGCCTTTGAGGTAGTCCAAAGGAGATATGCTAATAGTTGGAAATCGGTGAAAAATATGCATCGTATTCACCCAGATTATGATGGAAAGGCCGGCCCAAGAGAGCAAACCCTTTTCTTTGCAATTGATTTCAGGAGAGAAAGTGAAGAAATTGTGTCGTTGATAAGGTCCTCCTTAGGATCAGGTATAGGGCAAAGCGATGCCCAGTTTCGTGAGCAGATGATAGAACTAGAAGTGGAGGGGATTAGTCGCTTTGCGCCTTACAATACCATTCGGATCACACAACACTATCAATATGAAGAGGGGCAATTGCTTGAGACAGTGGAGCTTTTCAAGAAAAAAGAAGGTAAGGAATTACCCTTCGCCAAGATCCAGGAAAGGGCGATGATCTTTAGACCGACAACCCTGACTACAGCGCCGACTACCTTCGTAGACTAAGCAAACTAAATTTACTACTTAACCCGAGTTGCGATGAATGAGCGCAAAAAAGGAAGATTTTGCAGAAAACAGAGCCGAGAACTTGGTTTTGCAGCAAATATCTGACGCATTTGGGCTCTTGAGGATGAATCGCAACTTGCATTACTTAAGTAGTTTGGGATAGAGACACGCGCTAAATCTAAAATATGCTTGATCTTCTAGTACTGCTTTTTCTACTAAGTATTCTGCACGGCTTTTTTCTAATCTATTCGACTTCGAATCAGTATGAAGCTTGGTTTGACTCTAAAAGGATGCTATTCTTGCTGTTATTGTGGTCGATTTTTGGCCTTCTGTTAGGATTAGAACAGACTAGTGCTTGGGGATGTGTTATTTCTCCTTTAGACCTATTCACAACTAAGAATATTCTGTTATCAGGAATATCCATCGGATTCCTATTTTTAGCTTTCCAGACCAAAAATGTAGGAAGGCAGATTTTTCTTGGAATTGCTGAGTGCTTGTTCTGGGTCGGGAAGTTGTTGCTGTTTAAAGGAGGTTATGCTGTCGGCATTACGGCTTCTGCCGATCTTTTTGTACTAGGATATGATACTTTGAGTTTATATACTAGGCTCTTCGTGATAGGCTTGGGGGTACAAAAGCAGGGCTTTAGTCTTTGGAAGATCGCCGCCGCAGTTCAGGTAGTAATGGCCGTGAAAGTAATTTTCTTTGCAACTCCTGCTACCTTGGTTTACGAGCATAGATGGGAAATGGAAAAAGCAGAAGAAGCACATCGCTTCCTGCTTGGTGATTGGAAGGGAGATATGATCGAGGGGAACAAGATTACTGAGTGTAGTAAGTCGGAGGTTCTAATTTCTATTAATGAAAAGTCGGTCTCTTTTACCGGGACTGATGAATTAAGGGGTGAATATCAGCTAATCCTGTACGGAGCGGAAGATGGAAGTTTACTTAGTTTCGAATCTTTCGATCACCATACACTAATGGTCAAGTATATTTCAGTGGACTCGCTCGCATTTGTCCTTTCTGACAGAGAGCAGCGTTTTCAGTTTAGCCTGGATCGAATTATTGAATAATGTTTAGCAATCAGCATAATATGAAGATACGTTCTGTAGAGGAACTACTTGATTCCGAGGACACCGGTTGGAAACTGGTGTCCGAGTGGATCGCGGAAGCTACCAATGAGATTCAGGTTTTAGGTCGAGACACAGAAAAGGGTAGGACTGCTTTGTATCATACCCAAGTGACTACAAGATCACCGATGGGGGCTATCATTTTCCATACAGGAGGAATCTTGGTTGATCAGGCTTGGATCCGGATATTAGGATCTGGCTCAGCAGAAATGCAAAGAAGCCTACCAAGCTGGAATCAAGGTAAAGCTTTTGATAATTATGGTGAATCTATTCCCTTTTTGCTCGTAGCTGATGATGCAGTGGGTGGTTTTTTTGCGCTTAATGGTGGCGGATTAGGAGAGGATCATGGAAGGGTATATTATTTTGCTCCTGATTGTTTAGAATGGGAAGCACTCGACCTTACTTACACTGCGTTCTTGTCTTGGGCGTTTACAGGTGATTTGGCTGATTTTTATCAGAATTGTCGCTGGAAAACCTGGGCGGAGGAAGTGCCAAAGATGAAGGCAGACCAAGTTATGAGTTTTTATCCTTTTCTTTGGGTGGGGTCTATGGATCTGGAACAACGCCAAAGAAAAACAATTCCAGTTCAGGAAGCCTGGGGACTACAAATGGACTTCAGGAACCAATTATTAAGCAAATGGGAAAATGAAAATGGATAGTAGTAAAGCAATCAGTGACAAGTTAGCAGCCTTTTGTCAAGCCAACCATATCATATTGAATACCGAAAACTTCAATATGGTTTGCAAGGAGGCTTTAACAGAGGAAGAGTACCATCAATGTTTCCTTTCCCATGAAGTAGGTGACCAACTGGATGCTTTGGCTCAGAAAGGGGATGCCGCATTTGAACGTGGTTCCTATCGTAATGCCATTAAAACCTATCAAAAAGGCTTAGACTTATTACCAGAGCCCAGGAACTTATGGGAGGCGAAATTATGGTTTACCGCAGCCATTGCTGATGCCTACTGGTTCTTGGAGAAGTATCCGGAAGCCCTTGAATTCTTGGACGAGTCTTTGGTAGTCGAGGGGGGGCATGCTAATCCCTTTATCCGCTTGCGTCGGGGACAAGTCCTGTTTGAGTTAGGGCGCATGGAAGAGGCTAGGGAAGAACTACTGAAGGGCTACAAACTTGGTGGAGAGGAGCTGTTTGAAGACGAGGATGAGAAGTATTTGGATTTGATAGCCTAGCCTTATAAGACCATTACTGTTTCGGAATTTTTAGGACTTGACCGACAGAAATAGCATTTCCGCTTATTCCATTTAATTGCTTCAAAGCTAGGGTAGAGGTGTTTCCATCTCCATCTACTAAACCGTACTTCTTGGCAATGGAGAACAGCGTTTCTCCCGAAGCTACCGTATGTGTCTGGTCTGTAGCGGCATTTCCTGGAATAAATTTACTAGTTCCATCGGCGTATTGGACTTCAATTCCTTGCACGGCTGGGTATTCCACTCGCACGGAGGGGGGAGCGGCCGCTCCAGGATTGACTTGTACTAGATAATTCATCGTGACCAAGCGATCCCCAACAGCTGTGCGGATATAATTCTTATCAATTTCATTATCAAAAAGATCAGTAAGCTGTAGGCTAAAACTAACGGGTACCGTTTTGGCCGTTTTTCCGGCGCGGATCAAGGTGTCTCCTAGATCCATTTCTAGTCTACGAATCGCCTGATCATATTCGTTTACGCCTCGTGCGGTTAACACATCATTGGTTAATTTTAGGTTGCCAGAAAGCCTTGCGTACAAAGGCTGCGCATCCTGTTCCTCTGAATCTCCTCCTTGGTAGGCGAGGGGAACAACAATGTTTGAGAAGTTCTGAAAGCTAGTTGGTGTTTCTTGTGCAGCTAGCGGCACTTCAATAGGGGCAGTCAATTGGATAGAGATGGTATCTGATGCTTCGGATCCCAATTCGCCTCGGTCAGCTCTAGTGATTTGAATGGGGTCAAGTGGTAGTTTAATGAATAGCGAATCTCCAGCCTGTAGGTCTTGATCGATGGTTAGAGGTTCTAAAGGTAAGACAAAGGTGCTACTGTTAGCGCCTAGATTTATGACATGTTTTGGAGCAGATAAATCGACCCTGTTTGCTCGTTGCGCAAAGGATGGAAGTACGTCTAAGGTCTTTTCAAATAGCATTCCGCATAGGAACCAGAGCAAGAGGAATACAACAAAGTATTTCCACGTCCTTTTAATGAAACGCGCTATCGCTTCACGATCTCTTTTTTCTGCAAGAATAGGTTCTACTAAGGTATCGTGGCTGATTTCGTAGATCGGGTTATTGCCACTTTTGTGAATGCGACGGATGAGGCGAGAGTTTTGAAGGTTTTCCAAGAGGGCGTCATCCATCTCTAGCGTTTCTCGGATGTAGGCCGCATCCTTAGAGGTTCGTTGTCTGGATTTAGGGAGTACCAAGTGATCTTCCAGCAATTGCCGCGCTAGTTTGCGATCCTTGCGTTTTTCCAAGCTCTTGATCTGACTGAGGTAGTAGCCTCGGAGAACGGCATCTAGATTACCCACGTCCTCCATAGCTAGCGCCAATACGGGCCGTACCCCCTCTTCTGGTATTGAGGTTGGATCGGATGTTATAGGTGTTTCCTGCTGTTCCATATCTGCTTTATTCAATCGGACCTTTGCTTATTTTTTGATCTTTCTTTCCCGCTCAATTATTCTTCGTTCAATATGTTGACAGACGATCTGCAACTGTGACGGATCAATGCGGCGTGTCAGTTTATCTTGCAGAAACCCGATGATTTCATCCAGAATCTGCTCGTCGATGGAGAACTCTGGAGAAATGAAGTCGGCTCCTCCCAGAGCGGCCGGTTGTGCTATGGCTTTTTTGGCTTGATCAATATCAAAACTCCTAAGTTCGTAGCTGTTTAGTAGCATTTCTGGAAGATAGGCCTTCAGTCGCTCTAGGTAATGCAGCTTATCAGATCGCATAGAAATCAGGATCTTGGCATCCAGTGGCTCTTCAATTTTCGACAACAATTGAGCCACCTTGGGACTTGGCAAAGAGGGTTCTCGTTCCGCTTGCCCACCTTCAATGATTTGTTTCCTTTCTAGTCCTTTTCTCACCTCCTCTGGCAGGGCTTGATGATAAAGCTCTCCCAATTGTCGAGCAAACTCCTCTACACGTTCTTCCGGATAGGTAAACAGTTCTTCGAATTGATCCAGGATGAACACCACACGAAGTGGATGAACGGCTTGGTCCACCAACATCTTCTTAGCACTTAGCCAGAGGCTAGGTTTTGGCATTGGAATTACTTCCTCCCAATCGTTCCCATCGCCCAAACAAGCATCGATAAACCGGTCGATCGGGTCTTTGATTAATTCCGATTCCAATCCAGCCAACCCTTGTTTTTCCCTTCTGAGTCTGGCCAATTCCGGATCATAATTCGTGAAACGAATAGTGACTATATGGTGAGGAATCTCCCAATTCCTGATATCGCTTAGGGTTGGTAATATGCCAGCATTAATCAGTGATGATTTGCCCATTCCGGATGGGCTGTGAAGAATGGTTAGGTTATCTAGGTCCAGCAATCTACATACCGCCTCAATCTCTTCATCTCTTCCGAAGAAGTTTTGCTTTTCGTCTGCGTCGAATGGCCGAAGCCCTGGGTATCGTGAGCGTGAAGTCGTCATTTCCCTCAAGATTTAAGCTGGTATTGCCGCGGCTACACGATCAATAAATAAGGACAATCTACTACCGAGATCATTCCATTTTTCTTCTAATTCCTGCTTGCTCAAACTATGGTAGTTTTCCCATTCTTTTATTTGGTGAAAGCTCTGTTGATATTCTCCTAACTCTTTCAATAGGCCTCCTTCCTTTCCATCCCTGATTAACAAATCATCTAATCTGGCCATCACTTCCTCCAGACGCTTTTGCTCTGCTAAGTTTACAAGATCATCGTATTGAGAACCCGCTATTGGCTGGTTGCCAGATCGCAATAAATCTTCCGCCTGGCAAAGTCCATGCAAACCGGATACAAATTCATCAATCCGCTTGTCTAGGAAGGTGACCTTGAAATTGGATTCAAAAAAACGACGGTTATGTTTCCCGGGGCCAGAAGGTTTTGCCATATGGGCGTAAGAAATATCTTTCTCATGGACCTTTAGTACCCGCAGCAATAATTTCATATACCAATCGTCAAAGGAAAAGCCTAAGAAGACTAGGTGACTGGCTTGCTGGACTTTATCCTGTATCAATTTCGGCAATTGCCGGACCCCAAGGATGCCAAAGATAAACTGATAGAGTCGATCCAGTGAAATAACCATGGAGTCTTTATGCCGCACACTACCGAACAAGTTATAGATGAGCGGATAGTCTTTGGTGAAGGAAACCAGCGGCTGCGATTCCTGCTGATAACTGTAAAAGCCATATTGGTGATGGACCCGATTGTCTTCAAATACTTCGTGCAGAAGGTCGAATGGATAGGTAGATAAGATAAGGTCGAATGGGATCTCGCTGATCTGTTTAAAACGATTTTTTTGCGTTGTCCCTAAGTCTTTCAGACGGATCCGAGTTAAATCCATGAACATCCGTTGCCCCCCGGCTCGATCGATCAAGGATTGCGCAGAGGTGTAAAAGTCAGGAGGACTATCAGCTGGATGCTTTTCTACCCATTTGTGCTGTTCTCTCATAATTAGGTCCGGGATGGAAATCTCTTGTTCCGCTCCGTTGGCTAGCCCTTCTGACTTTGTGAAGGCATAATTTCCAAGAATGAGCACACATTTATTTTCCTCCAAGGCATCTAGGATCTCTAGCATCTGGTATTTCTCCCAATCCCCCTGTTCTTTAGGAGTGGGTTCCGGAGGGGTAGGCGCTTTTACCTTACCTTGCATTTGCCCAGCACTGGGTACGATGAATCCGGTATTCGCCACGGCGAAGACCTCCATCGGTTCAGCGATATTCTTAAAATGAAAAGAACCTACGGAATTGAGGGTAAACTCTGCTTTGTTTTTTACTTGATTTCTGACGGTTTTGGATAAAAGAATAGCACCTGGAACCCCTAAGGATTCAATACGAGAGGCTATATTGACACCATCACCAAAAGCATTGTTGTTTTTGTAGAGCACATCGCCCAAATGCATTCCGATTCGCACTGGAACCTGCTGTTCAATAAATTGCGATTGCAGGGAAGTAGCGGCTCTCAAACTGAGGAAAGCGCTGTCAAAAGAGAGTAGGCAGCCATCTCCATAGTATTGAATGATTTGGCCTTCATGTAAGGGCATTTCCTTTTCCAGAATGATCTTAAAGCGGTCTAAAACAGCCAGGGCATTTACCTCATCGGCCTGCATCATCGCAGAATATCCGGCGATATCGGCAAAAACAATGATGGCTAATTTCCTAGATTCTTGCATGGATGGGCTGTTTAGGTCGTTCCAATTTACAAAATTCTCACAATTAGTATCCTTTTACCAGGCCAATTCACTCTGTGACATGACTTTATGATTTGGATTTACTACACCAGCTTATTGCAGAGATCCTTTAATCGGCATAGTATTTTGTCTAATTCCTTTTATGCTATAGAAATCTTAACCTATATTAATGTCCTGACAGACGCATTACTATACATTTGACCTGTCAATCATAAAAGCAAAGCTAAACAAGAGCACATGTACATACTTATAACTGGCGGACATTCTGGCATCGGTCTTGAACTCACTAAAAAACTGTTGTCAGAGGGACATCAAATAGGACTGATTGTCCGGAGCGAAAAAAGAACCAAAGAGGCGCTGAAAGAAATCCCGCAATCAAAAAACATAGATTTCTTTATCGCTGATCTTAGTAAACGCGAGGACCTGATCAAGGCGGCGAATCAAATCAAAGCGAAATGGCCAGTGATTGATGGAATATTTCATAATGCAGGGGTGCTTTTAGACAAAGCGTACTATTCTGAACAGGGGAATGAAATGCATTTTGAGGTCAATTCACTAGCGCCTTATTTTTTGAGTGTGGAACTTAAAACTTGGTTGGACAAAGCAGAGAATCCCTTCCTGGTGAATACGGCAACAGATGGCATGCATAGGCAGAAATCAATCGATATTGCGGACTTGAAAAAACCTAAGAAATTTGTCAAGTTGATCGGATCATACATGCATTCCAAGTTTGCCATGGTGTTGTTAATGAATCATCTGGCAAAGGAATGGCCTAGGGTGAGAATTACCAGTGTGGCTCCTGGAGCCATCAAGACCAAGATGACAGCTGGTGCAGGAATGCCCTTCTTTTTGGTTCCCATCCGAAACTTATTCTTTAGCTCGCCGGAGGCAGGCGCTGAAAAATTGTATGAAGCAGCCTTTGACAGGCGATTTGCCGATTCCAGCGGTACCTACATACTGAAGGGGAAAGTAAGACCCATCAAATACCATTTAACTGCTGCAGAGCTCGGTGAAATGACCTCTTAAGGACTAGCTGTAGCCTAACCTATTATTCCTTGGATTTCAATAATTTCTTAGCTATCTCCTTTAATCTAGACTTGGGATAACACTCCTTTTGTGGGGCTCTCAGGGTGAAGAAAATCTTAGCTATCTCGGCCTTAGGTTTTATCAGGGATAGTTGGTTGAAGATGAACTAATGACATTGTGCCAGAAAAGCATGAGCCCTAATTTGAGGTTTAACACTCGGACATACAACCGGAAGTAGTTTAACAAGTATCTATTCAGTAGTAGGCAACTTTAACTAAGGTGCTTCTGACTTTAAGGACTTTGTTGGTAAGCTTAATAAGCCTACATGTCAGTGCTCAAGTAAAAGAACTGCTAAACCGGGATTGTTCATCGAACGCGGCTAGACGTAAGGGGATTCTACTGCAAGAAGGAAAATCGTAGGTAAAGGGTATATCGCAACTACATCGCTAAGTAATCGGGTCTGGTTTTACTTCACCAAACTACCCTAATCTTTATGTGGACAATAAGAGTCTTGATCTGGATGTTGCTGATTCCCAGTCTTTCATTTTCGCAAGAAGTGGACGGACAGACAGCCAAAGTAGCGATTATCAATTTAGATTCCTTGAGAAATCAATCCTTTATGATGGATTGGGAAAAAGCTTTATGGGAGGAAGGCGCTTGGGAAATTAGAGGGAAAAAGTTGATTGATACTTTGCAAAAAAAATACCAACGACTGCAAAGGTTTATGGAAAGAAGTTGTTTGACTTCCGAAGCGCTGGCCAAGATTCAGGCTGAACTCGAAAAAGACTTGGAGGAGATTCTCATACTAGATGGTAAGTACAGAGCCGCCAAGAAAATTTTCCCGGTAGAGATTGACAACTTTGTGCGTCAGCAATTTATGATATTAATGCCTAAGGCCAAGTTGAATATGGAGGCTGCTTTTCTTTCTACTTCCAAACCCATGTTTATGGAAGAAGAGTGGGCAGATAAACTAGTCGATGCCACACCTTGGTTTGCAGCAGAATTCAAAAATAATCCAAGAATTTTTGATGATTGGTTAGCCTTTCGGAAGTACTTGATAGAGACTGTTGAAAAAGGCAATTGGAAGTAGCTGAATTTGTATTGCTTAAGATAGCCGTCAGTAGGGAAAGTATCTTGGAAAGTTAATCTAAATCCATCAGGGAATTGTTAAGTTTATCAGGTGACCAAGACTACTGTACATGAATGGCAAGGAAAAACAGCTGGATAATATTCGAAGATATGTGCCTTTGACAGATGATGAGGTAAAACAGCTAAATGGTATTGTCCGAACAACCCGGGTAAAGAAGCGACAGTTCCTAGTACAGCCTGGCTTTGTCTGCCGAGACCGAATCTACATTGTTGAAGGTGCCTTTCGTGTATTTTACTTGGATCAAGATGGGAAAGAGCATACCGTGAGCATCGGGATTGAGGATTGGTTTGTAAGCGACTTCTACAGTTACATTACCCAAACTCCTGCTACCCATTACGTCGAAGCCTTAGAAGACTCCGTTGTGCTACAAATGGGCTATAATGAGGTGGAACCCCTTTGTGCTAAAATACACAGTCTTAGCGAATACTTTCGCCGTACCACTGAACGTGCATTTGCCTTTTCCAGACGCCGAGTAATTTCAAATATTAGTAAATCTGCGGAAGAACGCTACTTCGAATATGTAGAACAGTATCCCCAGATTGCTATGCGCGTACCACAATATGTTTTGGCCTCTTATCTTGGGATCTCGGCTGAATTTCTTAGCAAGATTCGGTCGCGAAAATCCCGGAAATCTTGAACTAGTTCAAGCTAATTTCCTGTCCTAGCTCATTTTTATTGCCTTCGTTTTGAGAGAATTTTGTGGTGTTAATTTTTTAATCACAAAAAGAATCAGAACATGCAACAGGTGCAAATTCCATCTTATCAGGAAGGGCTTAAAGAATTGCGAACAAACCTTGAAAATATGCTACCCGCTGAGGCGCTATCCATCTTTGATCAAGACGCTGAGGCTTTGCAAGCTACCCACCAAGAAATTCTACAGCTAGCAAAAGGAGATAAAGCCCCCAATTTCACACTTCCAAATGTCTTAGGTAATCCTGTAAATCTATATGACCAATTAAAGGAAAACAGGGTGATCTTAACTTTCTATCGTGGGGTTTGGTGTCCATATTGTAATCTCCAGTTAGCGCAGTACCAGCAGGTATTGCCAGAGCTGGAAGCACTAGGTGCTAAAGTAATAGCCGTTTCTCCTCAAACGCCAGATAATTCACTGAGTATGCAGGAGAAGAACAATTTGGCTTTTGAGGTACTAAGCGATGCTGGAAATCAGGTGGCCCGTTCTTATACTACCGTCTTCAAAAATGGAGAAAAGCCAGTTCAAGCCATGGCTGACTTAGGCTACGATTTTTCTAGCTTTAATGTGGATGGATCACTTGAGATTCCAGTGCCTGCCACCTTTATCATCGATCAGGATGGTCGGGTCTTATTTGCTGAGAGTGAAGGGGGAGACTATCGGGAGCGGATAGGGCCTGCTAAACTCTTTGAGGCACTGCGTTTAGCATAATAGGTTGCTGAATAGTAATCTTCGAATTATATTTAGGCAGTAAAGGGACCCTTCGCTGAATCGAAGGGTCTTGCTTGGTAATACGGTCCGTTTTCATTTACTACATATCGAATAAAATCCCTGAGGTGCCATACGCTCTATTCCTTACCTGGCTCAGCTTATTGCTTAATCTATCGCCTGAGCCCAATTACTTTGAGTATCACCAGGCTATCAATCGAGCTGAGGAGTACATCGTCAAAGAAGCTTTTGATAGCGCGCTTGTAGAGCTTGAAATGGTCTTGCCTCAATTCGAGTTTTGCTTTGCTAAAGATATTCTATTAGCTAGCCAAGTGAATTTGATATTGGGTGATCGGGAAAAGAGTAAGTATTGGGCAAAGCGGGCGCTGCGGAGCGGGTATTTACTATCTTGTTTACAGCAAATTCCAGTTTTCCAGCGCAATTACAATTCAGCCGATTGGGAAGAATTAGCCTCCCTAGCTCCTGGGCTTCGTAAGGAGTATTTAAGCAGTATCGACGTGAATTTGTTAAACGAATTTAGTCGAAGGTATAAAGCAGAACAGGAAGCTAAACGGACTCCCCATTATCATATTGTTGTCCAGCGCAATTTCGACCGCATCAAACAACTACTATTGGATGAAAAGGGCTTCCCTGGAGAGGCAAGATTGGGTCTAGATTATCGTAATCTTGCAAGTGGATTATCTGACTGTGATGCTGGTAATGCTAAGGTTGTAGTGACCTTATTACACTACGCCCACCCGGTAGCAGAAATAGGAGAGGGACTGTATTTGGAAGCTATTGCCAAGGGGCATTTGCATCCCAGAGCATTTGCTCTAATCTACACCTTTGAAAAGCAGCGAGTTTCCGTTTTATATCAGAAAGCAAGAAATTCCGATCGCCCCCTTCCGGATTATCACTTCAATTTCCCCTTTGGTGCCAAATCGGATAATTTAGATAAAGTCAATAGTGACCGTGCCCGCTTTGGCATTGGAAAATATCAGATAGATCTGAAGAAGGAAGCGATCGAAATCAAATATGGATTAAAGATTCGCTTTAGTAATGATATTTGAGTCTAGCCGTTCCTAATAGGCCCGGACCTCATACACTCCTTTAGTACAACGGGTATTGGTGGAACATCCGCTGGTCCCATAGTCATGGGGCGCTGCAAGTACGCGAAGATCACTTAAGTTTGGTCCTGTCATTTTGATGGTGGTACCTTCGAAAAAGTAATTCTTTATACCTTTCCGACCCATCCATTTCTTAGATACTTTCTTGAAGCGAGGTCTACTGCTGTTCAGGTTGTAGACTTCCCAGATATCTAGCCAGGACCGAGTACTACCTAAGCCACCATGTGTGGCAATTAAGACTATTTTACCGTTAGCTAATTGCCCAAGCCATAGAGAGTTGTAGGCTGACCAATTTTCATCTACACCCTTTATTACCGCACTCTTGGCCGAAGGAAAGTGGGCAGTTTGATTAAATCCGGAAGTGGCGTATTTCGTATTTGATCGCCATATGGTAAGTGTTTTGGCATCCCAGCCTGCTCCAATCATATAGGTGTAATTCCCTATGGTGGCGTAGGCTAAAGCTCCGATGTGGCATCTAGGTACTAAGATGTTCTTACCATTTTGATAAATCATTTGGTTCCCACTAATCTTGTAGAACTCAATATAACTATTATCCGTTTTGCCATCAGCCATCGCAACGGGGAACGTCTTGTTGTAGATTTGAATAGAAGAAGGATGATTGTACCTAGCTGCGGCTCGACTTTTAACCGTATGAACCGCTCTGCCGTTGCTGCCGTTGTACAACATCAGGTAGCCACCTTTGTCTTTGCTACATTTATCCTGGCAGGTCAACACTATTTGATTGCTTTCTGCACTCCAGCCAATTCCTTGCATATGGCAGTCACAGGGTAAGGACGAAGTACTTGTATATTTCTTACTAGGACCAGATTCCACTTTTAGATTCCCGGCATTGACAAAGGAGTTGGGCAAACGGTTGCCTGATTTCGGGCGGTAGCTGGTGACCACTTTTTTTCTGACTCTTAAAGAAGAAACCTCATCACCGAAACCCAACTTGTGTAGGTCAGCATAGGACTTATTTAAGGTGATTCTCTTACCGCGGTAAGTATCATGTTGGTATAAGGTAACCTCAGTGCCTGGGGCTACCTTAATCGAACTAATCTTATCATTTCCAACTGGTCCGAGCTTATTTTTGTTCCAACTCCCTACGGTAAATACCTTTCGCTTTCCCTTGTAGTATTTGTGCTCATAGACAGTAATCCTAGCGGAGACAGCATCGGTTTCAACTATAGAAGTGAAGGAAAGATGGATAATGAAACTGGCTAGCAGGATAAGTGAGCCAAAAACGTAGATACGTTTCTTTTGAAATCGCAATTTCAATAAAGTTTTCATGGTTTCTTGTATTTAAAGGATTTTAGAATTTACTACCAACCTTAGCACTGACCTCGCCTTTTCCAGCAACAAAATCTCTGTAACAAGCACTAGTAAACTGACATAGCAAGAGCTTGTCCAGTAAATCCAAGGCTTTGTCCTTCTCATCAGGCAAAGCCTTCGAATCAGTACACAATCTTAATCGATGGTCAAAATTCAGCTTTCGTTCCCAGGCCATACATGGCAATGAATAGACCGATGGAATAACTCCAGTGGACCTTATTCGAGAATTCAGGCCGTGCTTGTTGTTAAGCAGGAAACTAAGGTGCTGAGTAAATGGGAGAGTAATAACTGTAAAACAGCTATAGGATGATACAAAGATGTAGGATTTTTTGAAGAAATCCAATATCATCCCTATTCTGGGGCCTAAAAGGAGTCAGATGCAAAGAAAAACGCCATCATCCAATGAATAGATGATGACGTTGGTCCTTAATAAACCATTAGCTTGCCTGACCCTTGTTTGCTAGGGCTAGTCAAGCGGAAATAGTAGTGACCGGTGGGTAAATTTTCCACTGGGAGAGTGAATTGTTCCGCTTTGATGTGGTCTGCTACGTAGACCTTTTGTCCTTTGGTATCAAATACCTCGAGACGAAAGGTTTCCCGGTTCGGATTAGGAAAAAGTAGTTTAGTCTGATGCCTTGCTGGGTTGGGTTGAACGCTGACAACAACTGCGTCGTTGTAGGAATCCGTACCTGAAATCAGGCCTGTTTCCACACAACCATTGCGGATGACGGGTGTCACCTGCTCCCCGTATTCATTCACCAGTTCAATGACTTTCTCCAAGCATAAATCTGCCTGTTTAAGATCAAAGAAATGGATCCTGCATAAGGGATGAAAAGCATCGGATTTTCGGATGGTAGCATCTTCAAATGATAAGCCAGCTACCATGGCTTTAGTAATACTATTTCGTAGAGCTACGGGGTAGTCTATCGAATCAACCAGACTTTCGGCTCGAATGATGGAAAAGCCATCCATTTTCACCTGGAAAGCCATTAAATTACTAGTTGGGTTCTTCAAGGCTAGGTCTATGAAGCCCGCTTCATAGTTTATGTGTTGGATTGTTAATTCTGCACTATCTTGTTTATTTTGGATTCCCGCGGGAAATTCACAGTGGTCGTGGAGGCCCTGACCCGAATGAATGTGATCCGTGCCATATCGAAGGCAGCTTTTTAGGAGAGCGGCATCGTAGATGGTAATTTCTCCATCTCCGCTCAAATCAAGACAAGGAGTGGCTTCTAGAGATTCTGACATAATGCCATCTAAGTACAGACTCAAATCTACGGAATTGAGAATGCCATTCCCGTCAATATCACCGCTAATAGCCTCCCCGTTACAATTGCCTTCACAATCTGCTTGTGCTGGGCCATAGGGTTGCCCCGCGCAGTCCATATAGGGATCACAGTGGGGGTCGACGGTTAGTTGTAGTGGACCTGTGGAACGATCCAAGTAGATACATACTTGAGCCCAGTTATTCTCCAATGTCTCTTCATATTGTCCTAGCAAGTCTGGTGCGTTTCGCCAGTTGATGCGGGTTACGAGCGTATACATCCCATCCGGTAAATCGGTCACATCGATCCATTGGCACTCTAATTCTGCCCAATACCGATCGAGGCAGCCCGGCGAAATGCCCATCAAATCACAAGTAAATTGTTGCTCGCCAGTTGGACAAGCCAGGTCCATGACACAAAAGCCATTTTTGAAGCCACCTGGAATTTTCTGTCCAGTGGCATCGTATATTATATATTCAGCATAATTTTCGAAATGGTAATGGTTGTGACAGTTGTTCCAAGTAAATTGGTCATTGTCTTGTGAAGGGGTGCCTAGGAAGTAAGATTTTTGGCCAATGTTGTGTATCTCAGTATCAAAGCGGACAATGTCTCTTCGCCCGTAGCCACTTACGCATTGTTCCTCAATCAGACAGATATCTTCAACGAATAGGCTATCCAGCTTGATCGAATTGATGAGCAATTCTTGGTTAATTGCCAAATCTGGACCTTGTGGACAGGCGGGATCATAGAGTGGCAGGCAACTGCCGTCATCTATTGTGGCTAAAGGGTTGTAGTTGCAGGAATTTGGATCGGTACAACCTACTACTGGCCCTAAATAGTTCAGTTCCCACTGAATGGGGATAGAACAATCATCACCCTCATCGCCGATTCTGACTAGGTAAGCTTTGTTGGTTTGTAAATAGGCCTGGACATGTGCTTGCTGGCCACAATCTTCGGTATCATTATTAAAGAAAATGGTTCCAGCATTATCCTCTCTTTGTCCATTGCCTTCACAACTATCGTATACCCAGATCTTGGTATCACAGGAGTTCATTGAACAAGTATTGATCATATAAAGACCTGCCGAATCTGGAGTGAAAACATACCAGTGGTTGTCAAAAACGCTTGTAAAGGTCTGATCGGAAAGTATTGGAGTAGGATTAGTACAGGTTTCGCCCGTTTCACAGAATAACTTAAAGGTAGCAGAGCGTTCAAAGCCTTGATTGCCTAGGAGCGTAGAACCTTCCTCTGTTATTTGAAAGTAACCAGGACTGCCAATCCCATCTCCGTAACTATCATTAATAGTGAAATTTAGACAGGATTGCTTGGGTACACAAATGCGGTGTTCGTAAAGGGTGTTATTATTATAACTCCCGCGGGTTACCTCCATCAATACTTCCCCCTCTAGGGTTTGCAAGGACCAAGAAGTCTCATATCCAAAGCGATCTGTTTGGATAGAAATGACCAGTAGGGATTCATCAGATGTACACGATATCTGAGCGGCCAATGTATGATGAAAGAACGAAATCATTAGCACACAATAAGTCGAAAGTAGTTTGAGCATTTTCCTTAGTTTCAGATCTTACTTCATGCAGAATATTTGCATTTTCACTAATCACAAAGGGGCACATTAGGTTAATCTGAGGGACTAAAAGTTGGGTCAATAATGATACACTAGGAAGCATCCCTAAGAGTTCTTTGCCTAATCAAGATGTAGATCTGATTAACATCAGCCTCTTTCGAGAGGGCTTCGAGATCGATTGGAAATAAATCTTAAAATTTCGGTTGGGAGAAATCCTTATTTGAGTATTCGATGTATTGTCTCAAGGGGGGACATAAAGGACATTAGATCGGTATGGAATTGGGTCAAAAGTAGGGAATTATTCCCCAAATTTCAATAAGTAGTGTGGTCTTTTTAGAGGAAATATATAAAAAATTAATATAACAATAGGTTTGCGCTCTTTTACCTTGTCGTTTAGATTCCAATTACTTAGTAAGTCTTCAAATTGAATACTATTTCGAGCGTTTTTCTCTTTTTATATACGATCTTTGTGGCCCTGTCAATTAGAGCTTTTATGAAAAAATGTATAATGCTTCTATTCTTGCTAGCCATGCTAGCAAACCTCCCCGCACAAGTGGTACATCCCATTTACCATAGAGCCAAGGTTGATCTTCATGACAAAAATCTTTGGACCTTGATGAGACTCGGTATAGAAGCGGATCATGGTACGATCTATCCTGGCAAATATTTGGTAAATGACTTCTCAGAGCAGGAAATTGAGCTTTTGCGTCGAGCCGATTTTAAAGTGGAGATACTAATAGAGGATGTTGTTTCTTACTATCAGAATCCCGAGCTAGGGCAGCTAGAGGAGAGAAGTCCCACGGAATGCTACGTCTCAAGTATTACGGATTACCAAGTTCCGGACAATTTTTCCCTTGGTAGTATGAGAGGCTTCTTTACCTATCAGGAAATGTTAGAACAATTGGATGCGATGCATGCCAAGTTTCCCAACCTAATTACGGAACGAACTCGAATTGGGAGCCATACCACCACAGGAGGAAATCGGATCTATTGGCTTAAAATCTCCGATAATCCTGAGGAAGAGGAGCCCGAACCTGAAGTGCTATATACTGCCCTGCATCACGCCCGAGAACCGAACAGTCTAGCGCAATTGATCTTCTACATGTGGTATTTATTGGAAAACTATGAAAAGGACGAAGAGATTCGTTACTTATTAGATAATACGGCCCTCTATTTTATTCCTTGTGTCAATCCTGACGGTTATCTTTTTAATCAGGAAATTGAACCTGATGGTGGTGGACTTTGGCGGAAGAACCGACGTGTTTTGGAAGATGGATTTGTAGGGGTAGACTTGAATAGAAACTATGGTTTCCAGTGGGGCTTTAATAATGCAGGTTCCTCTCCCAATCCACAGTCCGATGTATACCGAGGAACGGCTCCCTTTTCTGAGGTTGAAACTCGCGCTGTCCGTGACTTTTGCCAAGATCATAATTTTCGCGTGGCCCTCAATTGTCATACCTATGGTAAGTTGCTCGTTCACCCTTGGGGGTATTTAGATACCCCAACTTCTGATGCTGATATTTTTACCAACTGGGCAGAGCTTTACACTATGCAAAACAATTATTTGGCTGGTACTGGTACCCAAACCGTCGGATATACAGTTAATGGAGATGCGGATGACTGGATGTATGGTGCAGCAGATATTATTTCTATGACTCCCGAAGTCGGCGGTGGTGGACAAGGAGGTGGCTTTTGGCCTTCCATAGATCAAATCATCCCCAATTGCAAGGCTAGTATGTGGATGAACTTGGCTGCCGCAAGAGTGCTGCATCGTTTTGGTATTGCAAAGGATGTGGGCCCTAGCATACTAACGGTGGAAGAACCTTCTTTGGCCTTCTCCCTAAAACGATATGGATTGGAAGAGGGCCCATTAGAAGTTCAATTGAGGTCGCTTTCACCAGTAGTAGAAGTAAATATTGGTAGCAAAACGTATACAGATCTAGATCTATATGAGGAGGTTCAAGATAATTTTACTTGGAACCTTACTGAAGACATCCCAGAAGGAGAACTGGTGAAATTTGAACTGATTGTAGACAATGGGAGCTTTCTGGTCCGGGATACTTTAGAAAAGCTATTGTATTTCACCGAACCGGAATTTGAAGACAACTTGACTTCGACCAACAACTGGCGATCGGATGGGAATTGGGGCCGAACCTCAGCGGAATTCATTAGTGCTCCCTCAAGTATGACAGATTCGCCCTTAGGATCTTACGGTAATGAGGCTAATAATATTTTAGAGACAAAAAGCTACATCACTGCTCCAGATTTCAACGCCGCCTATTTGAATTTCTGGGCACGTTGGGTGACCGAAAGTGATTTTGATTTTGTACAAGTACAGATAGCCGTAAATGATGGTGAATTTCAGCCCTTATGCGGCCAACATTCAGAGCCAGGCACTGCCAACCAACGTGAAGGGGAACCGCTGTATGATGGTGCACAGCTGGATTGGGTGCATGAAAACATACCCCTAAATGATTTCCTGGCTCCAGGAGATAGATTTAAGATACGTTTCGAGCTGGTAAGCGACCGTTTTATTACCGCAGATGGTTTCTACTTTGATGATCTAGAAATCTTTTTCTTCAAGGGAGATAATATCACTTCTGTCGATGTGCCGGAGGAGGAATTTAAGCATACAGTGAAAGTTTTTCCGAATCCCACCAAAGATGTGCTCAATCTTAAATGGTCCGATGGATTTGCTACTCCGGGTGGAATCTATCTTTCCATCTATGACAATCTTGGACGTCTAGTACGACAAATCAATTCTATTCCTCACTTGCCCCAGCGCTATCAAGTACAGCTTGGGGCACTTCCTGATGGCGCTTACTGGGGACAGCTACGCAATGCAAGTGGGGACCAAGAAAGCTTCCAGTTTTTACATCAAAAGACAGAATAATTGAGAAAATACCTACAAATGCTTGCATTTGAAAAATAAGCCTCTTATATTTGCAATCCAATATCGCGGAGTGGAGCAGTTGGTAGCTCGTCGGGCTCAAGATATCGGAACTTTGAAATTATGGTTTTGTGATCCATTTAAACAAAATCAGCGTTCAGAATGCTGAACTATCAATTTTTCGCAAAGGGCTGCCCAAGCAGAAATGCCTGGGTGATCATCTGTCAAATTCGGGGAAGCCTGTAATGTGGTAATCCCGAGCCAAGCCTTTAAGCTTTAGTTTATCGGAAGGTGTAGAGACTTTATGGCAGACATCCTCCTCCTCTGGAAAGGATGAAGAGAAAGTCCAGACCATCAAATGCTATCTTAGATAGCGCGCAGCGAAAGCTGTAGTGGTACGCATAACCCGAAGGTCGTAGGTTCAAGTCCTGCCTCCGCTACAAAGAAAAAAGCCAGTCAATTTTGACTGGCTTTTTGTGTTTTAGCCCATATCAACGCGCGCTCATGCTAACTAAACAAAAAGGAGTTATTGCTGAACAAGCAGTAGCTCTCGCTGCTCTAAATCGCGGCTACGGAGTATCAACTCCCATCGGAGACTACCTTCCTTACGATCTAATCCTAGATGTCGATGGCAATCTTTTCAAGCTACAAGTCAAAAGTGCTTGGTGGGACGAGAAAAAAGGAAATTATGTAGTGGATAATCGCAGAACACGCACCAATCGCCGAGAAATGCGACGTGCCAACTACACTGAGCAGAATTTCGATTATGCCGTCCTATACATTCCCGTTCTACACGTCTTCTATATCATGCCCTCCGCTGACTTTAATAGCTTTGGATCTGAAATTCATTTGGTTGAAAGCACAAAACGACAGCGCGCGCCTCGATCTGCTACATTTCGGGAGGCTTGGTATCTCCTTGAGAACTAGCTCTTATTTCTTCCAAGCCTATAGCATTGATACCCAACAAGGCCGATGTTGAAATTTCAAGTATTGTCCCTAGAAACCTAACCTGGAAGCTTCTAAGAAAGTACGTCCAATACTATATTATCTTCCCGGCATTCAAACTTCTCCATCATGGTGGCGGGATCTCCATTTGCTGGCCAAACGAATTGCTTTACCCTCAGCAGGAATAGCCGATTGGATACTACGCTGCGGTTATCGATCCAACGTTTGATCTTGTTCTGGAGAAAACTTGACTTTTGATAGAGATCAGATGGCTTGTCCTGGTTGAGTACTATAGTTGTAAAGACATATTCATCTTCTCCTTCTTTATAAAGGATTGGATGGTCGGACTTATCGGTCGGACTATTGTAGAAAACTTCCTTGGTTTCGAAAGAAGCTAGGCGCTCTGAATTATCCCAAGACCATAGCTCTGCCGTTAGATTGGCCCGAAATCCTTTACGGATTGGGATATCAAATTCTAGACCGATCGCTTCTGGAGTATCCTTTACAATATTGAACTCTCCCAATAGTTCCTTGAAGGAAATCTGGTGTCTGATGGGGACAGTGCCGAGACTGTCTGATGGTAGGATTAAGCGATAATGCACCTGACCATATAATGATATAACACCATCATAGGCCACCTTTTGGTCGCTGTACTGCTTAATGACATTTAAGAATGAATTTCTGGCGGTACCGAAAATCGGAATATTTCTCTGGATAGCTTTCATTGTGATGATGTTTTAAACATTTGACAAGTGCGTGAAAAAATGGATGCTGGGTGCATATAGATTGAGACCACCTTTTAGGCTAACAAATCCGCCAAAACCCTGATAAGGCTCCTGTAGGCCATCGATTTGATGCTGGAATTCTTTACCGGATTGATAGAGATCTCCCAAGAGTGGATCGAGTTCTTCTTTCATGCACTGTCCCAGAATATGATGATATTTGCTGATACTGTTTTGAAAGGACATAAAGAGCATACCTACGGGTTCTTTTGGCTTCTCCAGTCTGGATAGTTTACCATAGATGACTTTGCGTTGGCCGTATGTAATGCCTCTTCGGATAATCGGGTTGGGAGCAGCAAATGTTTTGGAGGAGCCATTGTCATCACCATTTCGGGGATTGGATTTGCGGGAATGGGCAAAAACCGGACATTTGCCTTGGGCCGTATAATGAAAATCGTTCACGTCCTGACTTTCTGGGGAAGCGGCTGAATCCAAAGACATGCCGTTTTTTCTCTTGCCAAAAACCATAGCTCCAGCTTCTTCTTCAGATATACCTAAGCTTTCGGATAAGTTTTGGATGGCTTGCTGGAATTTTTCCGTATGCTGTTCCAGTTTTCGGTACACCAGGAAGCTTCCATAGCTATTTGCGGTAAGAGCCCCTGGTTCTGGTACGACAAACTCCTGATAATTGCACACGGGATTCCAGTTGCTCATGGATTTGGTACCATCAATGTACTTTTGATACTGCTTACTGGTAACGCAAGGATTGCTTAATCCATCTGGATAGCCAAAGTGTTCTACCACGCGACTAGACTTATTTTTGTCGCCGAAAGTTGCACGAAAAGTACGCCCTCTTTCACTTCCTTCAACCACCACTCCGGTTCTAGGAAAAATTTCATGGGCTAACTGATTGTTGAGCCTTGTCAAGGCATCTTCATCATCATGCCCCAACATCAGGACTGCATCGATCCGATTCGGAGCTTGATAGTTATTTTCGATCACTTCCTCTTTTATCTTCTTCAGGTCTTGTTGGTTTTCTTCGAGGTGAGCTACTATTTTTTCCCATTCCCCTGTTCCACGACCTAATTTCCTCATACCCTCTGCCGTTAGATAAAGGTTGCAAAAGAGGTTAGAAGTCTTTTGCTTATCGGTAGGAAGCGCGGTTTGATTTTGATAGGAGGTCAAATGGAACCCTTCTCGCTTCTCACTGTTTTGGGCCATGCTTTTCAGCATGCCGATCAAGGACTCCTTCTTTGCTGCACCGGTTTCAAAATGCAGGAGTAGAACCAGGAGATGGTCTTTCTTCCTGGAGGCGAATATATTGGCTTGTAAGTCCTTACCAAAATCCCGCAAGAAGCGGTCGTTTTCCAAAATTACTTGTTTTGGAGGAATGCTGGATAAGGGAGTTCCAATGGACGTATGGAATGAATTTAGGGCAGGTAGTCCCACCGGAATGCCTGCTCCAATTAAGCCAGTCCCCATCTTTTTGATAAAATCTCTCCGTGATTTGGGCATATGCTTTTGTATTAGGTGTAGCTTAACAGAATGGTCTAAGTTGTGGTGTGTTTAGTACGCTTGGGTGAGATGACTTCTAGGAAAAGGAGGAGATATTTATAGGGTTATTATATCCATAATCCTAGTCTTTGATTTAACGAGCTGAAATTATGAATATAAGTTTTTTTGTCATTTGTCATAATTAGCCCTTTTAGGCCAGATGGTATCAGCTTGAACACGAGTCTAATTACATCTATAATCACTACCAGCTTTCGAAATACCCCTTCTCTAAAAGCTTCATACCTTCGCTCTCTTGCTAGCTATCTCAGAAATATTCGAAGTTTATAAGTTTGAAACCCAACCCATACTTACTCTTTCCCTGTCTTTTTTAATACACGAATGATAGGACCAGTAATTTGAAGACTCTAACTAATATTTTCAATAAGTCTTCCCATAGCGATCAAAAGCTTTTTAGAACTGGAAATAGAGAAGGTCGCATTAAGATTAATGTGCGTATAATTGTGATTAGCATATAGGAAGCTGCTGGTGTCAGATAGATGCAGGCCAGCAGCTCTCTTCTTTTCGTATCTTTCCGTTGTAAGTAACGACCCAATATCCGAATCTCTTTCTTCTAAATATTGTTGAGCAAGAAAATCCTATATTTGAATAGGAAGTCTAACGCCCATTATGTATTCTTGCTTACCATACTTTCGCCTGTAATTTTAAGGAAATGACCGTAAGAGAAGCAAATCCTGATACCGTTCGTGTAGCTGCTGCCCAGATCTTTTGCCTGGATGGAGATAAGCCCGGTAACTTGGTGCGAATAGAGAATGCCATGAAAGAAGCCAGAAAAGCGGCGGTAGATATCATCTGCTTTCCGGAGATGGCTTTGATGGGCTGGGTGAATCCGGAAGCCCATCAGCAGTCTCATCCGATTCCTGGTGCAGATGTTGAAGCATTGGCCGCACTAGCCCGCAAATATCAAATGTACCTGGCGATTGGTGTGGGGGAAAAGGATGGAGAGGACTTGTATGATGCAGCTATTCTACTAAATCCAAGTGGCGAATTATTGGTGAAACATCGGAAGGTCAATATTTTGACGGAACTCATGGAACCACCCTATACACCAGGAAAGGGAGTAGAAGTTGCGGAAACTGAGTTTGGGAGACTGGGACTGTTGATCTGCGCGGATTCTTTTGTTGATGAAGTGAAGCAAGGAATGGCGGACTTGAACCCCGACCTACTACTGATTCCTTACGGTTGGGCAAAAGAAGTGGAAGATTGGCCACAACACGGACTTGAATTAGAAAAAACAGTGACTGCCACAGCCAAGGCTATTGGCTGCCCAGTTGTTGGAACGGATCTAGTAGGAGAGATTAGCCAAGGTCCTTGGAAGGGTCGGGTCTATGGGGGACAAAGCTTGATCGTGGATGCTCAAGGGATCGTATTGAAGAAGGGTCTAGACCGTGATCGCGATCTCTTAATTGTAGATCTCTCTTTGAGCAAGAGCTAGGAGAGCGTAATGGTATTGAATAAAAAACGCGAAAACCAAAATAGTAAAAATGAACACTAAGTATCTGCTGCTTTTTTTCTTAAACCTGCCGATCCTACTTTCCGCCCAGACTACCTTCACCCGTCAAGATACCTTACGTGGCACCATCACCCCGGAACGAAGTTGGTGGGATCTGACCTACTACCATTTGCAGGTAGAGGTTAACCCTAAGGATAGTACCTTGGAAGGCGTCAATACCTTGCAATTTATGGTACTGGAAAAGGGAAATCGTATGCAGATTGATTTGCAACCCCCGATGAAAATTACGAAGGTTCTGTTCCAGGATCAGGAGATGAAGGTGACAAGGGATGAAAATGCTCATTTTGTCGATCTGCCCAATGACTTAGCGCTTAAATCGATCCATGAATTGGATATATATTTTCAAGGGAGACCAAAAGTCAGTAGAAGACCACCTTGGGACGGTGGATTAACTTGGCGTAAAGACCTAAATGGAAAGGATATTGTGACTACCACCTGTCAGGGGGACGGTGCTTCCCTGTGGTGGCCCTGTAAGGATCATATGTATGATGAAGTCGACAGTATGCTCATTAGTGTAAAAGTGCCCGAAGGATTAATGGACGTATCCAATGGCCGACTGCGGGGGGTAGATGAACACGAGGACGGCAGTAAAACTTTTCACTGGTTTGTCTCTAATTCGATTAGTAATTATGTGATTAATCTGAATGTTTCGGACTATGTGCAATTTGCTGAACAATACGATGGAGCCGAAGGTGCCTTAGATTGCGACTACTATGTGCTTCCTTACAATTTGGAAGCGGCGAAGAAGCAATTTCAAGATGTACCGCGAATGTTGGAAGCTTTCGAGCATTGGTTTGGGCCGTATCCATTCTATGAAGACGGCTTCAAGTTGGTTGAAGTTCCCTATCCAGGAATGGAACATCAGAGCTCTGTAACCTACGGCAATGGTTTTGCCAATGGCTATGGTGGGAGAGATGTTAGTGGTACGGGTTGGGGCTTAAAATTCGACTTTATTATCATTCACGAGGCAGGGCATGAATGGTTTGCCAATAGCATCACCTATCGCGATATCGCAGATATGTGGATTCATGAAAGCTTTACGGCCTATTCCGAGAATCTTTTTTTGGATTTTCATTATGGAAAAGAAGCTAGTTCGGAATATGTGATTGGTACACGAAAAAATATCCGAAATGACAGACCCATCATTGGCTCGTATGGAGTGAATCATAAGGGTTCTGGAGATATGTATAGTAAAGGGGCAAATATGCTACATACCCTCCGGCAATGGGTGAATAATGATGGCCAATGGAGGCAAGCGCTTCGAGGGCTGAATAAGACCTTCTATCACCAAACCGTCACAACGCAACAGATTGAGGAATACCTAGCGGAAAAACTAGGGTTAAATCTCCAAGTGTTTTTCGATCAATACCTCAGAACGACCGATATCCCGATCCTGGAATACCAAGTAGAAAAAAATAAGTTGAAGTATCGCTGGTCGAACTGCCTGGACGATTTCGCCATGCCGGTGCGACTTAAGATTGGGGACAAATACAAGTGGATGATGCCGACTACAAAGTGGACCACTCATCTATTGGATGGGGATGAGGGGGATTCAATCCTGCTGGATGCAGATTTCTACGTGGAAGCCAAAAGACTATAGCTATGAAATTATAGCCTCTTGCCATCTAGAATTGGCAGAACACAAAATTACTTTTACAATAATGATGGTAATTTCAAGGATACCCGTTATTTTCAGCCCAAGTAAGAAGGGCTGCAGGAAGCTTCTGAAGCTCTTGTAATAAGACAGGACCTAATAGAAAATAGAGAAAGATGAATCAAGTTGAAGCAAACGCCCATGCGATTATCATGGCATTTCCAGACTTTTACACCTGCCCCGATGGAGGTTGGCATATCTGGGTGTGCGATAAACTGGGTATACTCAAACAAGGGCTCGTCCCTGGTGGTCATGCCGCAATGGCCATTATCCACAAAGAAACTGGAGATATAGAATATGCAGACTTAGGGCGTTATACGGCCCCTAAGGGCTTGGCGCGCTTGAGAACCAAGAATACGGATCCGGACGTTACAATTACCATAAAAGGGAAATTTGATGCGGAAGGTAATTTGACCAATCAGGAAGAGATTATCCGCTACTTCGATAGCAATAGAGATATCGTACAGTCTATCGGAGCTATGTATGCTTCTTTCAATTCTACCATCAATTATGAGCAAGTAATGGAGTATATCCATATGATGGAACGAAAGGGGAGTGTGGTCTATAACGCTTTTGGCAGAGACCATACTAACTGTGCCCGCTTCGTTCGATCTGCGCTCTTAGCGGGGAATGTTAATGCCAAAACGCAACGCCGATTAAGATTTACACCGGAACCGACGCCCTGCCCACTAGGGAGTGTTCTATACGGAGCTAGTACGGGCGAAGTGCATAGAATTTGGAATGGGGATATGCGCCCGGAAAAGCGCAATTTGGTGCAATTGATGATTAAATACTTTTTCACTAATTCTCCAAATGAACACAATATTAAGTTCACTTCGGCCAATGGAGCTTTTGATAGGCCAGCGGAAGGCTTGTCAGATTACCCAGCTGCACAATGGCTTGGTGGGTTGACCAAGGGGGCTTGGTTTGTAGTGGAAAAGCCGGATGGACTGAACGAAGCGCGCGAGTTTCGCATCCGCAAGATTACAGCGAAAAAGAAGCAAATCTTTGACTTTGTTTTTCGAGTAACAGATGACAGTTTTGATATCAACGAGCCTTTTGAGGTAACCTATGATTGCACGGCCTTGTTCTGTACGCTAATGCAGAATGGCAAAAAATATATTTTCGAGTACGAGCGTCCTTTTAAAGAGGTAGCCGTGGTTGAGTAAAATCTAGGGGTGCAGGTACATCAGTGTTAGTCTGAAATATCTGCACCTCTTTGGAACTATTCTCTCCTGAAGATGGTTGGACAGGCAAATTACCAACTCATCATGCAATTTTTAATCATTTCTAATCATACAGTAAGCTGGAAGTAGTCCTTCCCGAACTGTAATTGCCTTGGATAGCTCGCTATCCGATCCCTTGGCGTAGATACCCTACGCTGATTCATCTATTGTATTTTTCCACTTGCTTTGGAGGCAACTTGAGTATTTAAATGCTTAAGTCCTTGCCACTCATTCTATTAGTCCTCGCTGGTTGAAGAGTAAGCTCAAGCATTCCAAAGCATTGGGTAACCATTTAAAGATTAGAAATGAAACCGAAATTGTGTTATACGATCTGGTTTAGCCAGAGAAATGGAAGTAGTCTGTTTTGTGAAGGCCTAAAATCTACCGGCCTAGCAGGTAAGCCAGAAGAATACTTTAATTTTCAGGACCCTGAAAATTTACTATTCCATTACAAGGTCAATGATTACGAATCTTTTCGCAAGGAACTTTGGAGACAAGGATCTACTCCTAACGGAATATTTGGCGTGAAGGTCAACGCTCCCAGGCGAGAAGATGATCCTTTGCTGGAGCAACTGCGGAAAGTACCCGGTTTGAAAGATCCTGCTACTGCAAACCACTTCGATATATGGCAAAATGTCATGCCAAATCAAAAGCACATCTTTTTGACTCGTAGAAATAAGATTCAGCAAGCGGTGAGCTGGTGGAAAGCCATCGTTAGTAAAACTTGGCACTGGCCACAAGGCGTGGATCGAAATTATCGTCCGGCAGATATTCGAGAACGTTATGACTTTGCGGCGATCCGCCATCTCTTGTTGGAAACTAGCCTGCGAGAAGCAAAAATTCAGGATATGTTAAATCAGGCTGGGGCCACGGCCTTGACGATCGTTTACGAAGATTTTATACAGTCCTACGAAGAAACGATACGAACAGCAGTTAAGTACCTGGGGGTAGAAACGGAGGACTTCCCGGTAGCAGCGCCCTATTATCAGCAACTAGCGGATGACTTATCCGATGAATGGACGGAGCGATTTCGAAAGGAATTGCAGCAAGACTGGAAGGTAGTCATCTGGTAATTTGATACCGTAATTTGTTAATTGACGAAGGCGTGATGGGAATATTCTAGTCACGCCTGTCCTTTTGCCAGAAAGATGATACCTTCAGTCTATGAAAAATATCCCAGTCAGAGAGGATATCTATTAATTGAAAAATAACAGTATGCTAGCAGACGGCAGAAATAGAAAGGACATAGCCATTGGACAAAAAGTAAAGGTGGTTCAGAAACATCACCAAAGAACAGGGGTGCTTACTACCGGAATTGTGGCTAGGATTTTAACCAATTCTCGAACTCATCCGCATGGTATTAAGGTGCGCTTAGAAAGTGGAATTGTTGGAAGGGTAAAGGAGATTTTGACAGAAGAGGAGGGATAGAGAGGTAGACTGAAAAAATCCATGTTCAGTTTTCGGTGGCGATACTACCTAAAGCCAAGTAATTTTCCGGCAAAAAAATAATGATATGGCGAGTAAGCTGAGTTTTGAAGAAAAGTACGATGTTATAGTCCGAAGAGACACTACTTATGCAGGTATCTTCTTTGTAGCGGTTAAGACTACCGGAATCTTTTGCCGACCAGGTTGCACCGCTCGGACTCCTAAATCTAAAAATGTCCTGTTCTATGATACTTCACATGAAGCTATCATAAACGGATATCGTCCTTGTAAGATTTGTAAGCCGCTGGAAGAACTTGGAGCTACACCTGATTATATCCAGAAGATACTAGATGAACTAGAAGCTCATCCCTACCGAAGATTAAAGGACTGGGACCTGCGACAGCGAGGGATTGAACCTAGCCAGATCCGGCGTTGGTTTAAGAAGAACCATAATATGACTTTTCAAGCCTACCAGAGGCTGTATCGGATTAATGGTGCATTTACTAAAATTAGCAACGGAGAATCCATCACACATACAGCTTATGATATTGGCTTTGAATCGATCAGCGGTTTCAATGATTCTTTTAAATCAACCTTTGATCATGCCCCGTCTCAGGAAAAGGGAAAAACAGTCATTCAGTTGATTCGTTTTACCACTCCAATTGGCCCCATGTTCGCCGGAGCGACCTCTACCGGAGTATGCCTGACTGAGTTCACGGACCGACCTATGCTAGAGACGGAGTTCAAGGATCTGAAGAAGCGTTTAAATGCCGTTATCTTACCAGGTGAGAACAAGCATCTGGTACAATTACAGCAAGAACTAGCCGAATACTTCGAAGGGAAACGCAAAGTGTTCACCGTTCCACTACATACTCCTGGTTCAGCTTTTTCACAATCTGTATGGCAACTCTTGCGTACGATTCCTTTTGGTGCTACCCGGACGTATAAAGAGCAAGCTGAAAAACTGGGTAAACCCAAAGGTGTTAGGGCCGTTGGCCGGGCGAACGGCCTAAACAAGATTGCGATTGTCATCCCTTGCCATCGAGTACTGGGCAGTAATGGTGAATTGGTGGGTTACGGAGGAGGAAAGGGGCGTAAAAAATGGCTGTTGGATCATGAGCGAATGCATGCGATGAGTACCTAGTCTTCCATCAAGAAATAGCTATCTTGTCCCCTGAAGATTCCTTGATTCAAACCTATCGATATGTCTAACCCAATTCTTGGATTGCGTACTTGTATCTACAAAGTAGCCAGTTTGTCTGAGGCTAAAGCCTGGTATGCCAAAGTTTTCGAAACTCAACCTTATTTTGATGAGCCCTTCTACGTAGGGTTTAGTATTGGTGGCTATGAGTTGGGCTTAATGCCAGAGGAGAAGCCCACAACAGCAAAGGTTGATACCGTGTTGACTTATTGGGGCGTGGAAGATATTCAGCAAAAGTATACCTCCCTCTTAGAAGCTGGGGCAAGCAAGCACGAAGAACCCCATAACGTTGGGGGAGAGTTGATGGTGGCTACGGCCAAAGATCCTTGGGGAAATATTATTGGCTTAATCTATAATCCCTATTTTAAATTGCCCGCGACTGAAAAGTAAAAACGAAACACATCCTGTAGGACAATGATCCGGGCAATTGGTACATTGACTACTCACTTTTCCGCGTTCACTCAAGTACTATTGCCTTCCGCAAGCGAAAGTCCTAACTTTGTTGCTAGACACCAACTAAAACCATATGAATGAAGATCACAAGAAGATCGAAAAACTCTTCGCTCGTCTTCAGTACTTGGATCAGCAGCAAGAACGTTTTGCCAGAGAAATAGATGCTATTAAGCATGAACTGAACAAATTAAAGGCGAAAACAGCTTACCCGGAACCGCTGGAAGCTCTGGTGGATCCTACTCCGCCCCCCATACCTGCTGAGACGGCTACGCGCTTGTCCACTTCTACCGCACGAAAGGAGACCAAAATTCCAATGCCCAAAGCGGCTAAGGAATCGGGTGGTTTAGAGAAGTATATTGGGGAAAACCTCTTCAGTAAACTAGGGATAGCGATTATCATCATTGGCGTCGGAATTGGGGCTAAGTTTGCTATTGACAATGAATTAATCAGTCCTGCGTTACGTGTCATTCTGGGCTATCTTGTTGGTTTTGTGCTCTTGGGGGTAGCGATCCGTCTGAAAGCAAAGTACCATACTTACAGTGCAGTATTGTTGAGTGGAGCCATGGCGATCTTTTACTTCATGACCTATGTTAGCCATAGCTTCTATGAGTTTCTGCCGGATCTTCCTGCCTTTGGTGCCATGGTAGCTGTGACTATAGGGACCGTGGTCGCTGCGGTCTATTACAAGGAGCAAGTAATTGCCCTGATTGGGCAGGTGGGGGCGTATGCAGTTCCTTTCTTGCTGAGCGATGGTTCAGACGATATGGCTACCTTATTCACCTACATGGCGATTATCAATGTAGGAATCCTTTTTGTGGCTTTTCGTCAATATTGGAAGGTACTATACGTTTCTGCTTTTGCCTTAAGTTGGATGTTTCTCCTTGCTTGGATTCTATTCGGATATGATGGAGTAGAGGAATTCGGTCTGGCATTTACCTTTGCGGTTATCTTTTTCGTCTTGTTCTATTTGACCTTTTTGGCTTACAAGTTGGTGCGGGCGGAAAAGTATCAACTACTGGATGTTTTTCTTTTACTCAGCAACTCTTTCATCTTTTTTGGTATCGGTTATGGATTATGGGCGCAGCATGCAGCGCTTGATTCCATGTTGGGTTTATTTGCCATCGTCAATGGCCTTATTCACCTAATGGTCGGAACCCTGATTTACACCAATGATAAGGCCGATAAGAATGTGCTCCTATTGGTAATCGGCCTAGTGGTACTTTTCTTTACCCTTGCTATTCCTATTCAACTCGATGGAAATTGGGTAACGCTTCTGTGGTTGATCGAAGGGGCTCTTTTACTGGTAATCGGCAGGCTGCGATCCGCTGAGCTGTATGAAAAATTAGCTTATCCGATTCTTACTTTATCCTTCCTAAGTCTACTACAAGATTGGGGAGATGCCTATTGGACGGCAGCTTTTGATGAGGCCAAGACTTTCAGGCCTATCCTCAATATAGGGTTCTTTAGTACCTGTATAGCCGTTGCGGTGTATAGTACAGTTCTATGGCTTAAACAGCAGAGTAAGGCACCTTCTACTTTTAAGCCGGCAAGCATCTGGGCTATCTGGGGCAAGTTTATGCTTCCCGGCTTTTTGATTGTTTGTGTTTACAGTCTCTTCGGACAAGAAATTTCTTTGTATTGGAATGAGAAAATTAAAGTCTTGCAGGCTGTACAGGGCGAACGTACGCTACAACAGGACTATCGAAATTTGGGCATAAGCTGGCGGTTTACCTATACGATAGTTTTTATGATAGGTATGGCTTTGGTCAATGATTATTTCGTAAAATCTAAGGTCTTAGCACAGGTCAATCTACTGTTGAAGGGATTGCTAGTCTTATTTTTCTTGATTGCTGGTCTGCAAGTTCTGACGGCTTTGCGCGAAAGTTACTATGAATATCTTGGCAGTAGGTCTTTACTCTATCTTTGGGTGCGCTACATTGCACTAGGATTGTTGGGGCTTCTATTGTATCGAGCTAAGCAATCCTTGCATTATTGGGAAATGCAGAACCGCTGGGGCAAGGTCTTTGATGTCTCCTTACACTTCGTGGTATTGCTGATCGTAAGTAACGAATGGCTCAATTGGGGGACCACTTTCAAGCTAGGAGAATCCTATAAGTTGGGCCTCAGTATCCTTTGGGGACTGTATGCCTTGTTTCTAATTGTGTTGGGGATTTGGCGTAATAAGGCCTATTTGAGGATTGGAGCGATTGGGCTCTTTGGCATTACCTTGTTGAAATTGTTTTTCTACGATATTGCTCATCTACCAACCTTGCCAAAGACAGTCATTTTCCTAGCCTTAGGTAGTTTATTGTTGTTGATTTCATTTTTATACAATAAGTATCGGACTACTTTGTTTGATGAACAAGCGGAGACTTTTTAGGTGTGGCGGGATACGCCTATTTGAGCATTATAGGCTATTCCTAGGCGTATCCCACCACGCTGCTATTAGTAAAAGGTGTAAAATTCTGTTTACTCTGTGCGTAAGTTGTCTATGGGCGGATCAATGGCTGCTTTTAGGGACTCAAAACTTACCGTTAGAATGGCAATCAAGAGGGTTATACCCCCTGCGATCAAGAAGATATCCCAGGTGATATCAATGCCGTAAGTGTAATCTTCTAGCCATTTCCCCATGAGGTACCAACCGATTGGCATTGAAATGATAAAAGCTACTCCAACCAGTTGTAAGAAGTATCGAGTCAATAACTTAAACAGGCTCACGGTTGAAGCGCCTAGTACCTTTCGAATACTAACTTCTTTTTTCCGCTGCTCCACCATAAAAGAGGAGAGGGCAAAAAGGCCTAGACAGGCGATGATGATAGCTAGAAGTGAAAAGCCTGTAAATATCTTTCTGGTTCGTTCTACCCCTTCGTACATATTGGCAAATCGTTCATCCAAAAAGGTATAGCGAATCGGTTGATTGGGTAAAAAGTTATCCCAAACAGCAGTCATTTCCGTAATGGCATCGCTTACCTGCTCTGCTTCTAACTTTACTGCAAGGCTGGCTGGCGTATCCTTGACCAGTTCCACACATAGCGGGGTAATACGACCTTTCATCGACTCGAAATGAAAGTCCTCCATGACGCCGATGATGGTAAAAGGCGGTCTAAAACCATTGGTTACGCGCTGACCTATCGGGTTTTCAAGTCCCATTCTCTTGGCCATCCGGCGATTTATGATCAAGGCAGTAGCGTCGCTGGCAATGTCTTTGGAAAAATTTCGCCCTTCCGCCAATTGGATGCCAAGTGTAGCAATATAATCCTCGTCCACCTCCCATATTTGAGCTCCAACGCCTAGCTCTTCTTGCTCCTTTCCTTCTTTCCAAAATGAATTTGCGTCTCGTTTCGAATCAGAGACGGGGAGGTAGTTGCTGGCAGAGGCGCTCCTGATCGAACTGAGCTGTAGGAGCTGTTCCTTTAAAGTAGGTAATTGTTCCCCTAGGGTATTGGTGCCGTGCAATATCATGACTTGTTGCTTTTCATACCCCAATTCCTTGTTGAGAATGAAATTCATCTGACGAGAGACTACAAAAGCACTGATGATTAGGATTACTGATATACTAAACTGAAGAACAACTAAAGTTCCTTGTAATCTCTTGTTTTTGCTGCCCAGACTTAAGCTCCCTTTTAGTACTTGAATAGGCCGAAATCTCGATAGGTATAGGGAAGGATATAGACCGGCGAGGAAGGCTACAAATAGGAGAGAGACCGTGAGCATTGGATAAAATCGCCAATCTGTCCAGGGGATTGTTAAGCTTTTTCCCGCAATTGAATTGAAAAACGGTAGGGTCGCACTTGCAAATAGTAACCCCAGTACAAATGCTAATAGACTGAATAAGACCGATTCGGTCAGAAATTGACGAATTAGGTTAGATCGGAAGGAACCGACTACTTTCCTCAAGCCGACTTCCTTAGCTCGATTGGCAGACTTAGCAGTGGATAGATTGATGAAGTTGATCACTGCTAGGAGGAGAATCAGGATAGCAATTCCTCCGAATAGCCAAACAATTCTAATGTCGCTGTGTCGATTGTGATCATCAATTCCTTTTGAGTGCAAGTGGATATCTCGAATCGGTTGTAGTTCAAAGCTATAGTGTTGCGCTATCTCCTCCGCTCCTTGACTGTTTTGGCGCCGAAAGAAAGGCACCAGGTAGTCGTCTCTAATGGATAAAAGCTTCGGTGTTAGCGCCGATGCTGAGGCTCCGGGTTTCAAGCGGATATAGGTATTATAATTGCTGCAGCACCAATTAGTTTGTTCTCCTGGCCAAAATTCTACTCCTACCAAGGTGAGAAAGAAATCGTGTTTCAAATGCACATTTGGAGGAAAATCTTCCATCACACCTCCCACCTTGTAGGGTTCATCAAGTTTTTCGTTCAAAATAACGGTCTCACCCACCGGATCTTGATTGGGAAAGTATTTATCGGCTACTTTCCGTGAAATGACAATACTATTCGGTTCTGCTAAGGCACTTTCTACAGAACCATACACCATGTCTATTTCCAGAATGTCCAGTAGGGAGGGATCTGCATAGGCAAAGGTTGATTCATGGTTGTTTTCAGCTGCAGAGAGGGGACGAAACTGATTACTCCCTGCATTGTACCAATCGTAAGGTACAAGTCGGGCAACAGTTTCAATCTCGGGAAAATCCTTAGTTAATACATCTGCAATGGGGGCTTGGAAAGCAGTCCCTTTCGTCACTTCTCCTCGGCTATCATCCCGATTGACTAAGCGATAAATCCTATCTCCTTGCTGGTAGTGGTTGTCGAACCCCAATTCATCTTGGATGAAAAGCGCAATGAGTAGGCAGGCAGTGATACCTAAGGCAAAACCACCAATTTTAATGGAAGTATACATTTTGTGGCGAAGCAAATTGCGCCAAGCCACTTTCAAATAGTTTTGTAACATAGCGTAGGACATAAATTGAGCAAACCAGTCGCTTCGGAGAGCAAAAGGCCGGATATAATTAAATACTTGATACCAATATTGAAGCCTGGCCCGACGGCGCGAAGTCTTTGCGACTTCCTTTTCGAATTTTTCCAATAGGTCTCCTTCCACTTCCTCGATAAGTTCATCTTTGAGAAACCAGAGCAGGAAACGGTGGGCCCACTTCGGGGGATTTTCCTTGTTGATACGCATAGAGTTATAGGTTGAAACCTAAGTTTCCAGTGGATAAGGGGGGATACTGATCCCAGAGGGACTGTTTGAAGGCTTTGGACTCTGCCAAGACCCGATCACCCAGAGCGGTAATGGAATATACCCGCTTGCGTCGGCCGCCACGAGTAGGAGAGGGGGCGCTCATTTCAGAATCCAGAAAGCCTTTTTTCTCTAATCTACTTACGGTAGAATGGACGGCTCCAATAGATACAGACCGGCCAGTTTGGTTTTCAAATTCTTCGGCTAGCTTAAAGGCATAGGCCTCATCATGAAGGATGCCAACTAAAAGAAGTAGCACCTCTTCAAATTCTCCAAGTTTTGTTTCTTTCATTTTTTTGTTACTAGATTGTAGAACAAATATAGGAGACTTTTTTGATTTATTCTACAATCTAGTAACAAATCACAAATATCTAGCAGAACTTACCGCACAAGTAGAAGGGGTTTTTTGCTGTATTAGACACAAAAGTGTCTAATTTGTAGAATTGTCCAGGGAATTTGTCAAAGAAGAATTATTTTTGGTTTCTCCTCTCAAGAGCAGGCTTAAAACAGGATCTTTAATACAAACAGAACCGAATGGCTAGAACAGTGAATATCAAGGATTTGATCAATACTTTACCGCAAGTGGGAAAAGTATCGTGGATTGGGATTCGTCCAGGGAAGCGGGAAGAAGTAGAGGAGGTAGCAGAGGTAGAAGTATCAATAGAGGGAGGTTTGAAAGGGGATCACTATCATGGCCGGAGCAAAAAAAGACAAGTGACCTTGATCCAGTCAGAGCATTTGCAAGCAGTAGCCACCTTGCTTTCTAAAGACCAAATTGATCCAGCCTTGACGCGACGAAATATCGTTGTATCTGGTATCAATTTATTGGCGCTACAGGATCAACGTTTCCAAATTGGGGAAGCGATTCTGGAGACTACAGGTCTGTGTTATCCTTGTTCTAGAATGGAAGAGAACCTTGGCGCAGGCGGGTACAATGCCATGCGTGGATATGGCGGAATCAATGCTCGTGTTATTGCTGATGGAGTGATTAAGCAGGGAGACGCAGTGACCTTGTTACCTCGTGATTCAGCACAATAGAAAGGAAACACAAGATCTTTAGTGATTCCACTAGCCAAATGCCCTAGTCCTACCTTCAAGCCAATAAGACGTATTCACCCCAGGCAAGCCTTATGATAAGCTCTAGAACATGCTTATATCATCAGTTAAAATGTGTAGAATATGAACAAAACGAAACTTTTGTTAGCGACTTGTTTTTTAGTTTCCTTCGGTCTACAGGCCCAGATTACAGATCCGGTGGCCACTGAAGTCTGGAAACCTGTACCTAGAGTCGTTAGCCCCGGCAGTGCCTCAAACACAGCTCCTTCTGATGCCATTATGCTTTTTGATGGGAAAAGTACCAGTGAATGGACCCATGGCGATGGCTCGGCTGTGAAGTGGAAAATGGGCGATGGCTTCATGACAGTTGTGAAAGGAGCTGGCGGAATTAAGACCAAGAGAAACTTTGGTGATTGCCAATTGCACGTCGAATGGAGAACACCCGCTAAGGTGATGAAAGAAGGACAAGGGAGAGGAAACAGCGGTATTTTTCTGCAATCCCGTTACGAATTGCAAGTATTGGATAATTATGAAAATACCACCTATTCAAATGGTCAGGCCGGTAGTATCTATAAGCAATCCATTCCTTTGGTGAATGCTTGCCGACCTCCCGGTGAATGGCAAACCTATGACATCATCTACACGGCTCCTCGCTTCAATGATGATGGGGTAAAAGTAGCTTCCGCTAGAATCACGGTCTTGCATAATGGAGTATTGATTCAAAATAATACCGAAATTAAAGGGACCACAGAATACATTGGCTTACCGAAAAACAACAAGCACGGGAAGGCGCCACTCATGCTGCAAGACCATAGCGATCCAGTTAGTTATCGAAATATCTGGATCCGTGAACTATAGTACTTGAGGCTAATTTAACCGGAGATAGCCCTGGTGAATGCTACTTCATCGGGGCTATTTACATATAATTCATTGTGTAGGATAATGTAATCCGGATTGCATTATTGCATTTGCTCATTGGGATTAAGGCGTAGCTGAGTTAACTTGAGGAAAAACGCAGATAACCCTAGTTCGGTGAAATCAACCAAGCACTCTTTGATCGCCATCCTTTTTTGTTACCCGTTTTCTATTCTACAGAACTAATGGTTTATACTGATAGAGCGGTTCCTTTGCAAGCTTTCATTCTATAAACGGATCGGGAAGAGCCAAGAAAACGGTATATGATAAACTCTTACCCAATAAGCTAGGCTAGTAAGATGCAGCTCCCCGAAGCGGAAAAATTGGGAAGTATAACACTATTTACCCTTGAGGATGAAGCTATGAAACTATTTTATTAAGAGTCGTCTAGAGGCTAGTTATCGGCGATCTCTATTTTTATGCTTTATGATCCGACTGAAACTTACAGGCTAAGACCTAGCTGTTGGCCGCTTCCTGAAGTTGTAATTTGCTACGAATTAGATGTAGAAAAGGCCTTGAATTCCCTACCAATATTTGGCTATCTCAGTCAATATCGCTAATTTTTACGATGGTGTTTTGACTCAAAATGCACTCATAAGAAAGAAGTAAATTCAACAACAAAACGGAAACCTATGTCTAATAGCAGAAGGAAATTTTTGCGACAAGCTGCCATTGGAAGTACTGCGCTTAGTTTAAGCAGTGTACTTCCCCTAGAGGCGCTAAATCGTCCATCATGGATCAGTCCCAACGAACAACTCAATTACGGTGTGATTGGGTGTAACGGGATGGGGTGGTCTAATATGCGATCCCATCTACTTATGCCACACGTCAACTGTGTAGCGCTGGCAGATGTCGATCAATCTGTGCTCGATCGAAGGGGTGCAGATGTAGAAAAAGCTAGAGGAAAGAAGCCGAAACTGTACAAGGATTACCGCAAACTGCTAGCTAATAAAGATGTAGATGCCGTGGTGATTGGATCTCCGGATCACTGGCATTGTCGGATGTTTGTAGATGCTTTGGAAGCAGGTAAACATGTATATGTCGAAAAGCCAATAGCTAATACCATTCAGGAATGTCGCTTGATGTTGGCTGCGGCAAAGAAACATCCCAAGTTGATGGTGCAAGTAGGGCAATGGCAACGAAGCGGAGGCCATTATGAGAAAGCTATAGAATGGGTAAGATCAGGAAAGCTTGGTAATATTCGATTGGTAAAAGTCTGGGCGTACCAAGGATGGATGAAGCCAGTTGACGTGCAGCCAGATGGTAGTGCACCCGAGGGAGTAGATTATGATATGTGGCTAGGACCGGCACCAAAAAGGACCTTTAACCCCAACCGTTTTCATTTCAATTTTCGCTGGTTTTGGGATTATGCGGGTGGGTTGATGACGGATTGGGGGGTACATGAGATTGATATAGCCTTGTACGCCATGAATGCTACCGCGCCTAAGTCAGTGATGGCCTCAGGTGGAAAGCTCGCCTATCCAGATGATGCTTCAGAAACCCCCGACACCTTGCAAGCTGTCTTTGAGTATGAGAACTTCTCCATGCTTTGGGAGCATGCTACGGGTATAGACAATGGCAATTATGGAAGGACAGAAGGGATTGCTTTCATTGGCAATAACGGTACCCTAGTGGTGAATCGACAAGGGTGGGAGTTGATCCCAGAAACGAGCAGAGATGAAAAATCGGGTATTAATAAATATGATATGGAAGCCGTCCCGAAGCAAAATCGTCGTGGCAATTATTTAGATAATCATACACGCAATTTTGCGGATGCTATTCTGAACAATGACCCAGGATCCTTAAAATGCGGAATTGAGACCGGAAGTATTGCCGCTATCAATGCCCAAATGGGGAATATTGCTTACAAAACCGGACGGAAAGTGTATTGGGATGCTAAGAAGGGTGAATTCAAAAAGGATCCTGCGGCTAACAAGCTAATCCTAGCTAATTATCACAATGGCTGGAAGGTACCGGTGTGAAATAACAGTGTGTTTGCAAAACCTGTGGCTGTGCAGTCTAGTTCCACTTGTGACTGCACGGTCATAGCTTGCGAACTTAATTAATCAAGACACTGTACTACAATGCCGAATAACGCGAACCAGAGCCTTTTCAGAAATTCATTAAGATTGAAGGGCTGAGCGGTATTTTACTTTTTGCCACGACCATCATAGCCATGATTTGGGCGAATAGTAGCTATGCCGATACCTACAAAGCCTTCTGGGGCTATAAGGTTGGGATCGACTTCAGTGATTTCCAACTGATCAAACCTCTTTTGCTTTGGGTAAATGATGGACTGATGGCTATCTTTTTCTTCCTCATCGGATTGGAGATCAAGCGGGAGCTATTGATTGGAGAATTAAACTCGATTAGGAAAGCTACTTTCCCATTGTTTGCAGCGATAGGTGGGATGTTGTTTCCGTTAGGGTTGTTCTTACTATTGAATCAGAATGCTGAGACGGCACAAGGTTGGGGCATTCCCATGGCGACGGATATTGCCTTTTCCTTAGCTATTTTGAACCTCTTAGGGAAGTCAGTACCACTGAGTTTGAAAATCTTTCTCACGGCCTTTGCGATAGTCGACGATTTAGGGGCAGTATTGGTAATTGCGGTCTTCTATAGTACCGGTATCAATTGGATGTATATCATTATCTCCTTGGTGCTTCTCGCACTGTTGTTCTTCCTGTCTTCGAGGGATTATTACAACAAATACTTGACCTTTTCTTTAGGAGTTGTGATTTGGGTATTGTTCCTGAAATCAGGGATTCATCCGACCATTGCGGGGGTATTGCTGGCCTTTACCATTCCCATTCGCAAGAAGATCAATTTTCAGACATTCGTTTCTGAACTAGGGGTGCTCAAAGGAGAGATTAGTGAAATTGAGGTGGATGACAATCGAGCATTACCCAAAGCAGTAGTATATAAGATTGATCAGCTAGAAGACTTAGTAGATCATGTACAATCCCCTTTACAACACTTGGAGCATAGACTACATGGTTGGGTAGCCTACCTCATCATGCCTATTTTTGCACTAGCGAATGCAGGAATACAGTTTAGCGCCAAGCTGGACTTTGACTACGGCTTAGTCATTAATATTGCACTTGCCTTATTTGTAGGAAAATTGGTGGGTATCCCGCTACTTTCATTTTTATCCGTAAAACTAAATTTGGCAGAACTTCCGGAGAATGTAAGTTTTCTTCAGGTTATCGGGGTGGCCATTCTGGCTGGGGTTGGCTTTACCATGTCAATTTTTATCGCAAATCTGGCTTTTGCAGGCGATTTAGTGTACATCGGCTCTGCGAAGATGGGGATTTTGATTGGTTCGGCCATTTCTGCAGTGGTAGGCGCCGCGCTGCTGAAATATAGTGGAAGAGCTTATGCTGCTAGCCAGCTGGAGGAAGGGTAAGCTACTATAGAAGAAGGCGCAGAGAAACCATGATCTCTGCGCCTTCTAGGCTCCTTCAGCTACTTATTTTTTAGCCGGCGATTGCAGCGATGCCTGGTAGTTGCTTACCCTCTAAGAATTCCAGCATTGCTCCACCACCAGTAGACACATAGCTCACCTTGTCCGCCAAGCCCATCTGATTAACAGCAGCTACAGAATCACCACCACCCACTAAAGAGAAGGCTCCTTCTGCTGTAGCTTGGGCTACAGTTTCTGCTATACTCTTCGTTCCGATCGCATAATTGGCAAACTCAAATACACCCATTGGTCCGTTCCAAAGTATCGTTTTGGAGTTTAAAATGGTTCCTTTAAAGCTTTCTATGGCAGCAGGTCCGATATCTAGTCCCATCCAATCCGCTGGGATCGCTTTACTGGCAGAAATTTGCTGTCCCGCATCATTATCAAACTTGTCGGCCAGTCGAGAATCTTCGGGCAATAGCAGATTTACCCCTTTGCTTTTAGCTTTTTCCACCAAGGTCAATGCCAATTCAAGTTTATCGTTTTCCACTAGGGAATTACCAATTTCTCCCCCTTGAGCTTTGAGAAAGGTGAAAGCCATACCACCACCGACAATTAGGTTGTCGACAAAGTCGATTAGTTTCTCCAGCAACAAGATCTTATCGGATACTTTGGCACCACCAATGATGGCTGTTACAGGTCGGTCGGGATCATTGATTACACGATTAGCATTGGTGATTTCCTTTTGCATCAATAACCCAAAGGATTTCTCCTCAGCTCCAAAAAACTGAGCCACGGCGGTCGTAGAAGCGTGCGCACGATGCGCTGTACCGAAGGCATCATTTACATAAACATCTCCCAGCTTAGACATGGCTTCCGCCAATTCGACGTCTCCTTTGGTCTCCCCATCATTGAAACGGGTGTTTTCTACCACCAAAATTTCTCCCATTGGAAGATCTGCCGCCATTTGCTCGGCTTTAGCTCCTACTGTCTCATCACAAAAATGTACTGTAGTACCTAAAGCAGCAGCCAGGTGATCCACGATGTGATGTAGGGTGAAGCGTTCGCGATCAATGGAGCCATCCTCTTTGCGCTTTTTGCCGGGACGTCCAAGGTGGGACATCAAAATGGCAGCACCACCATTATCCAAGATTTGGCGGATAGTAGGAAGGGCTCCTTTTATGCGGGTATCATCAGTGATTTCATATGCACTGTTCAAAGGCACATTAAAGTCAACTCTTACTAAGGCTTTTTTGCCTGCAAAATCAAGATTCATAATGGGTGCTTTTTGAGAATATGGTGGCAAAGTCCCTTCAGGAGATGGACTTTGTGGGAAAGAATATGGACGGTAAAAATCTGGAGCTACAGTGAAACTGCAGACTCCAGATGTCCGATTGATATTAGATAATCAGCTTATCGTAAGATAAGATGACTTACTTTGTGCAGATCATGTGAGCCAAATCGGCTAGACGAGCAGAATATCCTGCTTCGTTATCATACCAGCTCACTACTTTAAGCATGTTACCATTAACATTGGTCATGCCTGCATCGAAGATAGAAGAGTGTGGGTTGCGAACGATATCACTAGACACTAGAGGATCCTCGGTGTATTGTAGCACACCCTTCATTGGACCTTCCGCCATTTCTTTGAACTTGGCGTTTACTTCTTCTACCGTTACGCTCTTCTCCAAGTTGACGTTAACCTCGATCAAAGAACCTGTGATTACTGGAACACGTACTGCGATGGCGAACAGTTTTCCTGCTACCTCCGGCAATACTTTTCCTACTGCATTGGCGGCACCAGTACTAGTAGGTACGATGTTGAAAGCTGCAGCACGAGCACGACGAAGATCACTGTGAGGCGCATCCTGAATACGCTGATCAGCAGTGTAAGCGTGTGTCGTCGTCATAGCACCATTGATGATTCCCCAGTTGTCATTTAGAATCTTAGCAACAGGAGCCAAACAGTTGGTCGTACAAGATGCGTTGGAGAATACATTGGCACGACGATCTAGTTGATCATCATTTACACCCAACACGATGGTCTGAACACCTTCTCCTTTAGCAGGAGCAGAGATCACTACGTCCTTAGCACCCGCTTTCAGGTGTAAGCCCGCTTTTTCTTTGGTACGGAAAATACCGGTACACTCCAATACAAGATCTACACCTAGGTCAGCCCAAGGTAGCGCTTCAGGATTGCGTTCAGAGTAAGCATTGATGCTTTTTCCGTTTACGATCAGCGCATCTTCAGTTGCCTCAACAGTGCCGTCAAAAGGACCTTGAGCAGAGTCATACTTCAAAAGGTGAGCAAGGGTAGCATTATCCGTAAGGTCATTGATGGCAACAACCTCCATTCCATCTTTTTCTAGTAGGTTGCGAAAGGTCAATCTTCCGATCCGGCCAAAACCATTGATAGCAATTTTTTTAGACATAGTCGTGCACTTGATATTTGTTAATAAATTTTGAGTCTAGGTCAGCAAGGCGGCTATACACCTTGGTTTCGGCTGCGAAATTGGAGAAAATCGTGTTTAAAATCAACAAATTGCGCCCTTTTTTTTTACACTTAGTGTAAAAATAACAATAATTAAGTTCAAAAGGGCCAGTTTTGGACACTGGAGTAGGAGGGGAGACGTCCTTACAGATAGAGGAAACTAGCCCTGCTATGATTAAGTGCATGGACTCAGAAGATACCTTTTGAGCTGTGCTTGTGTCCGACTAAGGCTTCTTTGATTTCTTTTCACCCGCCTTGGCTTTATTCCGAATGCGCTGTCTTTTTTGCTCTTCTTTCAAAATGTTTTCTGGGTGTGGATCGTACCATTTTGCTGGGATCAGTTCTTTATTCCAAGCCTGATATTCAAGCTTTAGTTCCTGGACCTTTTCCGGATGTTGTTGAGCTAAGTCAGAGGTCTCATATGGGTCGGTGGCCAGGTCGAAGAGTAGCAGCTTTTCTTTATACCCGGAGTAGATGAGTTTGTAATTGTCTTTGCGCACCGCATAGCCTGCTCCATCCGAATAGCGCCAATATAGCTTTTGATGGGGAGGGGAAGAAGTATTTCCCGAGAGTAAGGGTAGGAGATTAACGCCGTCTAAGGGTTTGGGCGGAGTGATATCTGCGGCGGCTAGGACTGTCGGAAAGATATCAAGCGCACTGATTGCATGTGGATAATGATGCGGGTAGGTCAACTTACCTGGATAGGAACATAGAAAAGGTACTCGAATCCCTCCTTCGAAAAGCATGCCCTTATGACCTCTAAAAGGATAGCTACTGGCGCCGTGTAAATGACCTCCATTGTCACTGTAAAAGAAGATTAGGGTATTGTCATAGATCCCTTGATCCTTGAGGGTTTGTACTACTTTTCCAATCCCTTCATCCATCCCCACTACCATCGCTCCGTATGCACTTCGTGCCCCATCCTCAATATGGTCAGTCTTGGCTAGATACTGTTCGGTGGCGTGAATAGGGGCGTGCGGAGCATTGTACGCCAAGTAGAGGAAAAAGGGGGCTTCTTCTTGCTTTTTGATGAATTTTACCGCTTCATTGGTGAAGTCATCGGTTAAATAGGTGAGTTCGGATTGCGGTACTATCTCGCCATTCCGAAGAACGCCGGACTTGGCAGGTTTCTTTCCCGTATTTCCCCAAAAACTCATTCCTCCTCCGTAAAATCCAAACCATTCATCAAATCCTCTCTGGTTGGGCCAGAATTTTTCATGATCACCGAGATGCCATTTCCCGATAGCGCAGGTGGCGTATCCATTCTCCTGCAATACTTCGGAGAGCATTTTTTCGTCTAAGGGTAGGCCTGCATTTTCATCTGCCTGGTTGTAAGGCGTATTGTTTTCATGCCCAAATTTCTGCTGATAACGGCCTGCCAGCAGTCCGGCTCTACTAGGACTACAGTAAGGATGGGAGGCGTAGCCGGCATCAAAGACAATACCATCTTGTGCTAAGGCATTCAAATAAGGGGTTGGAATATCTTTCCCACCATTGAATCCTACATCATGCCAACCTTGGTCATCAGAGACTATGATAATTACGTTGGGGCGAGACTGGGACTGGAGGGACAATTGGACTGCTAAGCATAGACTTAATAATATGAATCGCATGTTTGAAGGATTTGAGGGTTAAGCTCTAAGATATGAGATTCAAGAAAGAGGATTTTCTCATCTTGAACTGCCACAAATGATTAGGAATGGGATAGGTAGTGATCAATTTCATGCCTTTCAAGCTTATGTCTGTTATGAGCTCCTATACAGATTTGCAGCCATCTGTCACTATGAATTTGTTTAAAAATGATTGATTGGCTGCAATTCGAGAGAACGAGAACCTGAAAACAGCTTTTTTCTTTACCGTAGCGTTGCTATCCTGCCTGGCGGCTCGACAGGTGCTAAAGAAAAAAACAGCCTTCAGAACCTCATTTCTTCAAATTTTGCTTCAAAAAAACATGCTTAAACAACTTCTATTTGTAATCACCGGCTGTGAACTTCTCATCGTTCTCTTTTCAAGAATACTTAGGGAAACTTCGCAGTCCTATTGATTTTTTTAATATTGACAGATCAAGAGTTAAAGCTTGTAGTAAAGACGATATACCAAAACCATACAGTCATGTCCCAGAGGAAAATAAATGCCGTTCAGCGGTATGTGCTACTTTTTTTATTCGCTCTTCCTGTGCTATCTGCTTGGGCACAACCCATACCTAAGGGGCCGGACCGAATCCGAGGGGAAGGGCCTTTCGACCAATTGATCATTAGAGGCGTCACCTTAATTAACGGGAATGGAGCTCCACCGATCGGACCAGTGGATATAGTTGTAGAGCAAAACATCATTACCGCCATTAAAACCGTAGGATATCCTGGAGTCCCCATCGATGAGGACAGCCGTCCCAAGCTACAAACAGGAGGAAAAGAGCTGGACTGTCACGGTATGTTTTTGATGCCCGGCCTCATCGATATGCACGCCCATATTGGTGGTGCTGCCCAAGGAACTCCCGCGGAATACGTCTATAAGCTCTGGTTGAGCCATGGTATTACCACGGTTCGAGAAGTGATGGCGCGCAATGGCTTGGATTGGACGCTCGAAGAGAAAGAGCGGTCTGCGAATAATGAAATTACAGCCCCCAGAATCTTTACCTACATGGGGTTTAGCATGAAGGATGAAGGGGGCAGGGGGCCTACACCCACTAGTCCAGATGAAGCACGAAAGTGGGTGCAAAGAGTAGCTGCAAAAGGAGCAGATGGAGTGAAATTTAGATATGGACCTGCACCAGAAGTTATCAAGGCGGCCCTCGAGGAGATCAATAAACTGGGACTACGTTCTGCTGCCCATCATGATCAGATGAGTGTCGCGCAGTGGAATGTCCTCCATTCCGCCAAGCTGGGTCTCACTTCTATGGAACACTGGTATGGACTCCCGGAGGCCCTATTTGATGACAAAACGGTCCAGAATTATTCGCTCGACTACAATTACAGTAATGAACAGGATCGATTTGGAGAGGCGGGCCTATTGTGGTTGCAGGCGGCGAAGTCCGGGTCAGAGAAGTGGAATAGTGTGATGCAGGAATTAATCGACTTAGATTTTACTTTGGTGCCCACTTTCAACATCTACGAAGCAAGTCGAGATCTACACCGGGCGCGTCGAGCAGAATGGCACGAAGCCTATACTTTACCCAGCTTATGGCGATTTTATTTGCCCAGTAAGATATCTCACGGATCGTACTGGCATTATTGGACCACGGAGAAAGAAGTCCAATGGCGGAAAAACTATGATCGTTGGATGCAATTCATTAATGAATACAAAAATAAAGGAGGACGTGTTGCTGCCGGATCGGATTCAGGCTTCATTTACCAGCTATATGGCTTCTCTTATATCCGTGAACTGGAACTCCTACGAGAAGCGGGATTTCATCCGCTGGAGGTTTTGATGTCAGCCACTCTCAAAGGGGCAGAAGCTTTAGGGATGGACGATAAGCTAGGCAGTGTTCAGGTAGGGAAATTGGCCGACTTTGCCATACTCCAGGAAAACCCACTCCAAAATCTCAAGATTCTTTACGGCACCGGAGCCATTAAGTTAACAGACGATAATGAAGTTATCCGCACAAGGGGCATTCAATACACGGTTAAAGATGGAATTATCTACGATGCCAAACAACTATTGGCCGACGTCAAGGCTATTGTGGAGCAATCCAAAACGAGAGATGATTTTGAGTTAGTCCAACCGGGGCAAAAAGGGAAGAACTAGAGGCCGTTTTTGAGATGGCTTCTATAATCTGCTTTAGAGGTTAACGCTAGTTCAAGGAAGTGTAAATCAACTACTGATCGGTATGAGTTGTTCCTGTTACCGATATATTTACTTTTCTTATGCCCCTTAACTGTTGTTGAACAATGAGACATTTCTACTATCCTTTTACAGTAATTCTCTCCGCTTTATTAATCTTTAGTTGTAATACGGACGAGCAGGACGCAGAAAAGTTGAATAGATTAAGTCAGGAAAGACCTTATTTTGATCAAAAACAACCAAGTCTCACGCCCGAGCTTTTTGCGCCCGGCAGCGTTCCAGTTGAAGGCAGATATGAATATGCCGTCTCTTTTTCTCCGGACTTAAAAGAAATGTATTTCTCCGGCGAAAGAGAAGGTGAAGTTCAATCGGTTTTTTTCTCAAAATTTACAGACACGGGATGGACCCAGCCAGAAAAAGTAAGTTTTAGCAAGGGTGAAAAAAGCAATGAGTTTGAAGCATTTGTCAGCCCGGATGCGGACAAGTTATATTTTGCCGCTTACGACTCCATTTTTTCAGATGAGCATATCTGGTACGTAGATCGTCTCGAGGATTCGTGGAGTGAGGCCATAGAACTTGATTCACCAATAAATGATGATCTAGTCTTCTATCCCAATGCCGCGGAAAATGGAGATTTATATTATACCAGTATTACCAAAGGGAAAATGTATTATGCGCCTAATCAAGATGGTAGCTTCCCCGAAGTTCGAGAGGTAGAGATTGATTTTGGCGTTCACGGCTTTATTTCCTCCTCACAAGACTTCTTATTGGTAGATGGACGAAAGGATAATGATAAGACCAAAGACAAGGATATCCATGTTTGTTTTAAGCAGAAAGATGGGGACTGGTCCACGCCAATCAATCTTGGACCCGAGGTGAATTCTGACTATACGGAAACTTGCCCCAGCCTGACACCGGATGGCAAATATCTGTTCTTCAGTCGGTATAATGAAGAAGGTGGTTTATCAAATATTTATTGGGTAAGTGCGGAAGTGATTGACAGGGTGAGGCCGGCTGATTTGTAAGGATGCACTTGCTACGGTAAAGCTAATTTTGACCCAGCTAGAACAGGTGAACTTTTCCTATCTCCTGTAGGCTTATCCGTGAGAACCAAGCTCTCCCCTATAAAGATAGTAGTGTTCGCGATGGACTTCTGGTATTTATCTATGGCACTCGCCAATAAATTAGCAGGAGAAATTGGTAAGCTGGCAGCTGTCTAGGAGACTGCTGCAGATGCCAGGGCAGCGGAGGCTTTAAGTTTATATACCACAACCTATCAGACCTGGGAAGTGTGTGTGGTATTCGGTGCTACTGACATCTTACTCGTCCTGGTACCTATTATGTTAGGTAGAAGGATGAACGGGATTCATTAGTAGGAATCAAAGCTTATTATCTTGCACTACCGAGAAACGATCATTTAAAGTAGAACTACTCCGTTATACGTCAATACTATTGATTTTTAACAGAGTAGTTCAGTTGTTTTCCTGATCTGAACTAAATAGATGATTCAATAACCAATATCAATGATTTTTCCTGTAAAAGCAGATATCATTCCCCTATTTCATGGAGTTGTTGCGAGTATTTCTCCCTTTGCAAAGGCTAACGAGGTAGCCATTATATTGGAGGCATCTCCCCAGGAAATCAAAGTAGAATATAGACCAGATAAACTAATACACGATTTATCACTTTTGATCAGCAGGGTAATCAGTTTTACTCCACAAAAGCAACAAATAAATTTAAGGTGGACTTGTAACAACAAGGAAGTACACTTTGAGATTTCTAATTCAGGTGTAAATCTTGCCCATTTTTCCGAGATCCATGCTGGTTTATACTACGCTGTTATTGTTAAAGAATTATCAGATAAAGGAACCAACTTCCTCCTTAAGGTTCCCAACAATCCTTATTCCGAAACGACTTACCCCCAACAAATTTCCGCCTCTCCAGCTTCTATCCGGCCATATCATTATGAAATACAAAAACGCTTAACTTCTCATTTTAAAAATATTAGGAAGCTAGAACGGTTAACCTATCAAAAAAATCAAAAGCAGGGAGTGTTCTTAAAAAAATTGAATGCTATCATTCAAATGAATTTAGACTCTGAGGCTTTTAATATAGCTGAATTAGCCAAGGCAATGGCATTGAGTAGAACCCAACTATTCCGTAGGGTGAAAATGCTGACCCAAATGTCTCCTAATAAATATCTGAAGACTTATCGACTGCAAAAAGCCAGAGCTATGCTAGAATCAAAAACATATAATGTGAGTGAAGTAGCATATAATGTTGGATTTAAAAGTCTCAGTCATTTTTCTCGTACTTTCCACGAAGAGTATGGTTTCAGTCCTTCTGTCTTGACTTCCCGTAAATCTCCCTGAATTTGATAAGCAAATTCAAGTTCATGAAACATTCAATCAAATATTTGCAACATACAGGCAAATTTATATGAAGGAAGCACACTTAAATTTGTTTTTATGTTACAGCATTTAGAGGATTAAAAAATATAGATAACTGTTTTTTATCCCTCAAACCTTAGTTTTTTAAATCAAAATTAATGCCTCATGGTCCAAGAGAATGAAAACAAAAAATTCGTACTTAAGTATTTTAAAGCCATCAGCCATGTGGAAAAAACAGAAAAACTTTGTGATGAATTTATGACCGACCAAAATCTGAAAGAGCACATCATTTTTTTTGACAGCATTTTCCCTGGTTACGAGCTTATTGCAGAAGAAATGATGTCTGAAGGTAATCGAGTAATGGTTCGTGCGCGAATTAAGGGCATCCATAAAGGGAACTTTAATGGTATCCATCCCACCAATAAAAAAGTGGATTTCCCTTTTGTAATTAATTATACCATTGAAAACGAAAAGATTACTCAGCATTGGATGATTGCAGATCAAATGATTCTAATGGAACAGCTTGGAGTAGCGAATGTTGAAGCACAGTAATATCCAAATTCATTTCTCAATGAATCGACTAAAAGAAAATAAGGCTTTTATCATCCGCTATTATGATGGCATCAATGACGTAATAAAAACACCTGAAATCTGTGATCAATTTATCATTGACACCAAGCTCAAAGAAAATATTATGTTTTTTGACGCTATTTTTCCCAAGTTCCGCTTATATGCTGACGAAATGGTTGCGGAAGGGGATAAAGTCATGGTAAGAGCTAGGTTTGAAGGTGTTCATAAAGGGGGATTTAATGGTATACCACCAACACATAAGAAAGTAGAATTCCCGTTTGTCATCCGATATATCATCAAAAACCAGAAGATAGTTGATCACTGGATTATTGCCAATCAAATGATTTTAATGGAGCAATTAGACTTAGATTCTCCGATCTAAGAGAATCATACCAGATAGAGGGAGTCGGATAAATAAATATGCTATCATTCTGGCATTTGATTCTATTGAAGATCGAAATAGGATTTATCCTCATGGAGAAGAATCGCCTGATGATTGGGGTGATGATAAAATATGGGAAAAATTTGCATCGATGGCTTCTGGGCTAGGAGATGAATCATTTATTGCAGATTATGTTAAAATATCTCTTTGCTCACTTTTGGACCAACAAAAATAACTTGGCAGAAAACAAATTAAGACCCTAATTAATATGAAAGCTCTAATTTATTGTTTGGCATTTATTGCTGTGCTCTCCTGCGAGCAAGCCACATCCGATAGTAAACTGTGAGATGGTACTGAAAAACCGGACAGAAAAATTTGATAATTTTGAAGTCCAATGGAAGAACAAAAGTCAGGTAAGCGGAAGTATCGTAAGTATGATGCTGTCTTCAAATCAGATGCTGTATCG
>JABSSL010000092.1 GCA_013214355.1 Saprospiraceae bacterium
TGTGGAACGAAGCCCGATTACAGCCTAGATCCGTTGGAGAGGAATTGGTTCGGCATTCGGTACATATTTACAACAGCATGGAAGAAGTAGATCAGGCTTTGGAGGTGATTAAAAAGGTGTGACCAAAGTTTGACTCTGGATGTGAGAGTGGGTTCGATAGGGTTGGAAGAACTCTTCTTACCCCTGCCCCCTAATCTGCATTACAGCCTTGTACAGCTGTTTTTTGTCCTTCTTCCTAAGTCCTTCAGTAGTTAAGTGGGTAGTGAAATCTAACCGGTCTTGTCGCTTTGATGCCTTCGGTACTTCCCAAAGTTTCAACTCGCTAATGCTGGCCAATATTTGCTTACCGAGCTGGAGCAATACTGGCCTAATCTCCGTTTTGAGGTCTCCAAAATTCTGGTCTGGTTCAAATCCATTTTGCTCCCAATGCTTAAACCAATAGCGCTGAATCTGCTTTGCGGCCTCAATCTGCTGTTCAAAAAACATTCGAGTCGATATCGAATCTAGACCAAAGTTGCCGGCTTGATCCATACTGCTTTGAATCACAACTTTCTCCCGTTCCAAGTCCTCAATAGCCAGGCTGTGCTCCCACTTATAAGCCGCTACTGCCTCCATGTAAGACAGCCTTTCATTGACCAGTTTGGCCAAATCTACTAGTGATTTTGACGCTTGAAGGTTTTGCTTAGAGGCTCGCATAGTCAGTGGCGGACTGATGACACTTAGAATTACAAAAGATAAAAATACTATGGATTTCCTCATGGAAGTGTTTTCTTCTCAAATTACGCAACCGAAAAACAAGTAGAGAGTTAAGCTGTTTAACCACACACTTTTCACCTAAAAACCTAATTGAGTCAAGTCTAGTATATGGCGTCCTGACCAAATGGCAAGAGGAAGTACATCCATCTTGTTAGGCCTGGTTATTTATTTCATGAATTTATTTAGCCAGCCAATCATCTTTTCAGGTTTACTTCCGAAGTAGTTGTAACCATCGAAACGTTCTAAATCTCCCTCGATCCAAAAGAGTTCTTTCTCAGATGTAGTTTTGTCATAAAAGCTTTGAACATCAGCTGGCTCAGTCCAAGCATCGTTCCTCACTTGAACGTACATTATGGGAGCTTTTATTTTTGATATGTACTTTGATGGGGACATCTCTTCAAAACCAACACCAGCAATTTTCTTCACTTGCTCATTTATACTATTAAACTTCCCTTTAAAAATCGACATCTTATCCTGAAGATAATGTTCCATAAAAATATCATACGAAACAGGTTGAATAGCCACTACAGCTTTGATTTCTGAGAACAACGAAGGTTCTTTTGCCATAGCTATTAGGGCAGCGTTTGCTCCCATACAGTTAATTACCATACCAACAGACTTGTCTTGTAGTTCCTTGTTGGATTTTATATACTCCATGGCGGCGACTACATCAGGCCATTCGTGGTATCCAACGCCACATACTCCTTTGTTTGCAGAATCACTTTCACCATGGTTTCTAAAATCGAAAATAAAAACGCCATACCCTGCTTTATGCAATTGTTTCACCGTGTTTAAAAGTTCGACTTCTACATTACTCATCCTAGCTAAACCCTGACCTTTTGTATGAAAACCATATCGGTTGAATGGCATCGGATGAGTAAAGATCACTAGCCGGTCAGTATTGCTCGGAATATACCAGCCCTTTAAATTGATACCATCTTTGGCTTGAAAGTCGATATTTTCATACTCCAGCCCATAGTCTTCGGGGGTTTTTACAATTGGTTTGCGTGGAGGTACTACTGCAGCTTTCGCTAAGAATTTTGAAATCATGGCTCTAAATTTTTGAATTTAAAAACTCAAAATTCCGCATATTCCAATTCAATAGCCTTAGACGAATTACTCCATTATGGATACAAATTACTTTCCTTTAAATTCTGTGGGACTAATCCCCTCCAATTTCTTGAATAACCTCGAAAAATAATTGGGGTATTCGAATCCTAGATGATAAGCAATTTCAGAATTAGAATAAATTCCTTGCTTGAGAAGAGCCTTGGCCTCTTTAATAATTGTTTGATGGATGTGTTCGATGGGACTTAAACCGGTGATGTTTCGAACTACATCACCAAGATAATTTGGTGTCGTATTCAGCTTACTTGCAAAAAACTGAACAGTTGGAGTTCCAAACTTCTTCTGACTCAGGCTGGGGTAAAATTCATTCAGCTCTGAGATGAATAACTTGACCAGTCTATTATGTGCATCTTTTTTGGTCTTAAATTGCCTTTTATAGAAATATTCGATGTAGGAGAATACCAAATGACAATAACTCAAAGTGATTGCTTTTGAATAGTTCTCTTGATGATAAACTTGATATAATTGCGCTAGAAGTTGTTCAATCTGGTTTTTCTCGTTTTCCGTCAAATACAAGCCCTCATGTAAACCATATCCCATAAAATTGAAAAACAAGTGCTTGTTAGCGTTAATGATTTGCCGATCTATTTGAATATAGTATCCACTCCACATTTTCGGCACGTTCCATTCTACAGGCTGGTTTGGACTTGAGAAAAACATAAATGCACTTGGAGAGAATTCTGGATTTGCTTCTTCAACTAAGTCTGCATCTTCAAAATCGTACTTTATGGAAATGCGATAGAACCCTGAGGTTACAGCTGGAGAGGAAAGCCTTAAGCCCGCTTCTTGATATGTACCTATGTCTATTCCTTCTCGAAGTGGTTCAGCGATCCCGACATATTCGTTGAATGCTTCTATGGATTCAAAGTGTTCCAATGCTAAATATTCTATTTGAGTCTGACTCCTCAATGTACGCAGCTTTTATTCAGATGTCAAACTCTGCAACGGGTTCCTACTTGCTGCCCTTATGGTCCGAAAACTTACGGTCAAGAGACAAATGAGTATTACGCCACCACAGCTTACCAAGAAAGTCCACCAGGGGATAGTGGTTCTGTATTCAAAATGCTGTAACCATCTACCTAGGGCATAATAGGAAATGGGACTCGCGACCAGGCACGCTAAGAAAACCAAGCCCACAAAATCGCTAGAGATCATCTTCCAAATCGTATAGATCGATGCTCCTAGTACTTTACGAATACCGATCTCTTTAGTTCGTTGCTCGGCCACGAAGGAAGCCAAGCCAAATAGTCCAAGACAGCTGATGAAAATCGCAAGCCCAGCAAAAAAACCGGAAAGACTTCCTATTCGTTTTTCTGCACTAAACTTGAGCTCGTGCTCCTGATCTACAAACCGATAATCAAAGGGTATCGCAGGGAGGTATTCGCTGAATACAGTTTTAATGATAGCCAAGGCTTCCTCCGTGCTTTTGCTTGGATTCAATTTGATGGCCATGCAGTCCAGATGGTGGTTCGCAATGGTATAGATGGTGGGTTCAATGGACTGAAATGGAGAAACCCTAAGTATGTCGTTTATCACACCTATCACTTTGAGTTTTCGTACAGATTCCCCTTGTCGCTGGACAATCATTTTGCCAATTGGGTCCCTTAGGGCCATATAATCAACCGCTGTCTTGTTCAAAATACATGCGGAAGAATCCGAGGCATAGGCGATCGAGAAGTCTCGTCCGTCGGTAATTTGCCAGCTAGTTGTCTTCCCATAGTCATGTGTCACCCGAATGGTCGCAAAGTTAACCCGAGTGTTAGGGTCTTTTCCTTCCCACTGCAAATTATCATCATGAGAAAAAACATTGGTTAAAGGGCTACTGGCTTGAGACATTTCCAGGATCGCCTGTCTGCTTTTTAGCGCTGTACGTAGTAAGTCAAATTGACCGATAAAGTCAGGGGAGTTACTCCAAATCATGATGGTATGGCTAGGATCATATCCCATCGGGCGATCCTTGGTAAACTGAATCTGTTGCTGTACCACAAGTGTACTGATGATGAGCGTTACCGAAACCGTAAATTGCAGGACAACCAGACCTTTTCTAAAAATAGAAGCAGACCTTCCCGCTTGAAAACTGCCTTTCAGCACCTTGATCGGCTGAAAGGCAGAAAGGTATAGTGCCGGATAACTTCCGGCCAATAGCCCAGTAAGTCCTACAAAACCCATCATTATTAGCCAAAAGGACATGCTGGCGAATGGCAGTAAGATATGCTTATCGGTTAGCGCATTGAAGGCGGGTAGGGCCAAGATTACCATTCCGATCGCCAGTATAGAGGAAAGTAAAACCACCAGAAATGACTCCAGTAAAAATTGTTGGATAAGTTGACTTCTTCCTGAACCTATAGATTTACGAATGCCCACCTCTCTCGATCTTTTTTCGGACTGAGCAGTACTTAAATTCATGAAGTTAATACAAGCGAGGATTAAGACAAAGGCACCGATCAAGCCAAATAACCACACGAACTGAATCCGCCCGCCCGTATTTACACCATCTTCCCACCTTGACCTTAAATGCCAGTCATCCATGGGATGTAGGAATAATTCTGATTGACGCCCGGCTTCCGCTCCTACCACCTGTTCATGCGCTATTAATCTAATTTTTTCACCTACTGCTGTGGCTTCAGCCTGCTCAGTCAACTGAACAAACAACTGGAAAGCATTGATATCCCAATTGTTCGTTGCTTGGGCATTTCTCACCCATTCTTCTGAGGACACAAAGAGCTCCCAAGGAGCGATAAAGGCCAAACCATATAGACTGGAGTTTTTGGAAAAATCTTTATACACGCCCGTCACCATCACTTCCATTTCATTGTTAATTTTCATGGGCTTCCCCATGGCTTCCTCCTCTGCAAAAATCATCTTAGCAGTAGACTCCGAAAGAATAATAGAGTTTGGATCTGCCAAACCATCACTTGCTCCTTTTAGCATCTCCACCGAAAAGAGGGAGATGGCCTCTTTTCCCATATAGTTACCCAGCTTCGTAAAGCTTTTATGCTCAAATGACAGCACTTGTTCCTGTGGCCAGAAGGCGGTTACCAAGCGTTCCAAATCACTTCCGTATTTGGCGCTCAATTCATGTTCAAGCGGAATCGGTATGGCTGCGGTCGTCTCGATATTTCCATCAGCTATACGATGTTGCATAACCTGCGCAATCTGTCCGTGATTGCGATGAACTTCATTAAACGACAACTCAGCATGTATCCACAAACCGATCAACATAGCCACTGCTAATCCCATGGCTAATCCACCAATATTTATCAATGAATAGGCTTTATTTCTAAGTAAGTTTCGGTAGGCGATTTTCAGGTAATTTGTATACATACGGGAATCTATTGGGTTTAATCCGTAAAGGATATAAAGACAATTTCTTCCACGAATACTTCGCTGATTGGAAATGGTTACAGTTGCTAGAAATATATCTGGCTAGCTAGATAAGCATGCAACAATGGCGAGGGGGCAAGGGGCTGGGAGGTATCCAAGTCATTTCCTCCCCGCTGCTCGTTGGTGTTTTTCCACGATTGACATAGGGGCGAAGGGGCACAAAGGTTGGTGGTGGGAAATATATCTGGCTAGCTAGATAGGCATGCAACAATGGCCATAGGGCAAGGGGCCGGGAGGTGTCCAAGTCATTTCCTCCCCGTTGCTCGTTGGTGTTTTTCCACCAACGACGGCGCGGGTAAGACCTTGGCTCCATAGGATCATTCCTTGCCATCCCCATCTACCGAATCCCAAGGAATCGGGCTCACATCATCATGATCCAATACCCGTCTACCGTCCCGGTCAATTCGCATTACCAATTGGCAAGCGGGATCGGGGCAAATCACCCGCGCGTCGGTCTCCATCCAGTCAGAGGGGTGATTGATGCGTTGTTTGGCGGGGAGGAGCGGGATGGCAGATTGTAGAGCGTACAAGCAGAAGTTTTGGCCATCGGGCATAGAAATTTTGCCACCTTTCATGTGGAAACAATCACCGACGGACATGTCACAGGTACAGTTGCCGTCTATTTTTTCTACGACGATGGTAAGGTCGTAGAGTTCGAATTGATCAGGGCGTAATGGTGGTTTTGTATCCATGCAATTTTGTTTTGTAAGTTAGTTGAGCACAACCAAGTGCGCAAACTTCCGAAGTTTCTCCTTGTTCTTTCCTGGTAAAACTTCGGAAGTTTTGCCGCCGCGCTGAGGAATTATTCAGCAGTCTCTCGGTTATCTCCTTCGCGGCCATACCCAAAAAAGATAGAAGCTATCGCAACAAGAGCGATGCCCCAGCCAATAAAATTATATAGCCCCGCATCTAAAGGAGATACGGAAGGTAAGCCAAATTCTGCGCCAGACAAGGTGGTGTTGGCTATCAAAATTACCGGAATGAAGTAAGGCAGCAGAAAGGGGAAAACGCAAACCACCATGCTTAATACATTGGCTCTTCTTATGGGAGTAATGCCGTGATCTTCACCGGTACGATTGGCAAATTCTGACACCATTAAGATCGCTACAATACTGTGTGTCGTTAATAAGACAGCAGCGCCGACTGCACTCGCCATCCAAGCTTCGGCCTGAAAGATATTATTGGTTCTTTCTGAGGCATATTCCATCAAGCGGTCAACCAGGCCACTGGCTTTCAAGGTAGCTACTAGCCCCATTAAAAGGATGGTAAAGAAGCTAATGCCAACAGCGCGGTTTATCCCATCAACAATGAGGCTCTTCGCAGTAAAATTCTCCAAATCAAGGCTAAAGAGTTTTTCAAAAGGCAAGAGGCCGAGTACCAAGCCCAGTGCGATACCAAACCATAGCCCCAGCAAAAGCCCATGCAATAGATGCTTTCCCCTTAAAAACAAATAGATGATGAAAATGGGTACCAGTAACATTGGCAATCCTTTCGGGTTACCAAGGAGCTCCTGACCTGCGGAAGCGCTCTCTGCTGGCAAAACCAAGCCTACGATGCCAAATGCCAACAAGGCGATTAAAGCTGCCGGAAGGATATACTTGATGCGGCTTTTCACCGTCTTCCCAATATCAGCTTGTTGACTCAAGGCACTTGCTATGGTCGTGTCTGAAATAGGTGCGATGAAGTCGCCCAAAGTCGCCCCCGCCAAAATGGAGCCTGCCAATAGCTCCAAAGGCGCGCCCAGGAGTCCCCCCGCTGGATATAAGATAGGCCCACAGATTAAAATGGTAGCAAAACTGGAGCCGGTTGATAAAGCAACCAGACTACAAATGACGAAGCTAGCTATGACAAAACCTCCTCCAGACAGATTCAATTGGCTTGAAAGCCAGGTCAAGGCTTCTACAAAGCCGGTATTGGCCATCAAGACGCCAATGATGGAAGCCAACATCCAAGCTGTGATCATGATCATCACAATGGATTGCGACATACCTTGAATCACTACCTCACTGTAAGCCGTTTTATCCTTCACTAACATCAGTCCGATGCCCATCGCCAGCAACAACACGGGCCAAAAACCTCGCTCATCTGGCGCACCGGATAGGGCAATCGCAATCACTCCCGCCGTGAAAATAAAGAAGGGCAAAATTGCACCCCAGAGCCCCCCATAGAAGGACAATTTAGCCTCTATTTTGGTATCCGTAAGCTTCATCTTAAATCACTCTACATTCATTATGATCCATCCAACATTTATCATTCTACCTGCAACACTAAAATTATTTCTCATTCAAATTATACTTCATAATCCGACCATGCTTCCCCACCTTATCTCGTTCCAAGCCAAAGACGGCCCCAGAAGGCCCCTTGGCCAGTAGAATCTGTTGGCGAATGGCCTTTAGATCTTCCTCTTCCAAAGAAAAACGGTTGAGCTGCTTTAGTTTCTGCAGATGATGCTGATTACGCGCGCCAATGATCACCCCAGCTACCAAGGGGCGCTGCAAACCCCAGCGGGCAGCGACTTCAGCAATGCCCACCTCATATTTATCCGCAATGGAGCGTAAGAGACTTAGGAGGTTTTGAAAGAAAGTCCAATCTCCATTTTCTTCGATGATCAATCGATATTTGGTTAGGGAGCGGTTTTCAAAAGGTGGGCTGGGAACTGGAGCTTCGAGGTAACGATCCGTCAAGAATCCTCCAGCTATGCTGCCGAAGTTTAGAAAGGAAATACCATATTGTTCCTGGATGGAATGCAAATCATCTTCCGGACGACGATCCAATACAGAATATTGGACTTGGTTGGAGACAATTTTCACTCCAGCTTCTACAAGCACTTTCAAGTGCTTACCATCGAAATTCGTGACCCCAATATTCCTGATCTTTCCGGCCTGTTGTAGTTCCGTTAAATGTAAGGCAGCCTCTACATACCCAGGCGTATTGAAATCCCACCAATGGAATTGTACCAAATCCAAGCGTTCAACCCCCAACCGCTCCAAGGATCGATCAATAATAGCCTCTGTATCTGCTTTGCGTAGGCTGCTTAATTTGTCAAAATCGGGGACGTACTTGGTGTGAATTTGCACGGGTGCCAATTCGCCGGACCGAAAAGCCTCCTGATGCTGCTGGAGAAACTTTCCGATCAATTCCTCCACTCCAGTATAGATATCTGCGCAATCAAAAGTGGTAATCCCTGCCTCGACGAAAGCCTTCATATCCTCGATCGCTTGCGAGATATCAACCGCTCCATGTCCACCAGCCAGATGCCATCCTCCTTTCAACACCCTTGAGATGGAATATCCGGGTGTGAGTTCAATTCGCTCAATCGCTGTCTTCATGTCCTAAAGATGGGAGTTCTCGAAGAATTTTTGTGTTTTTAAGGAAGTCTTTTAGCGAAAAGGCCCACTACAAAAATTCTTCAGAAAGGAAAGCGGGAAAAGCTTGGAGAATTTAGGAATTCCCCAAACTTCAACGGTCAAATGAACCGCAGTGGAATAAGTAGATAAGTAGAGTTCGGAAAGAATAGTATTCCTATTTTGAATCTATCCATCCTAATGCACCCCTCTACAATTTTCTTGTAAGGCTACCTTGATACGATCGACTTCGACTGCACTAGTCGGAATGTCGGCCAATTCAAGCCCAGGATAAGACTCCATCTCTTTCCAAGTCGTAATGGTTGAGCTGAAGTACTCCGAAGCCGTTGGATCTGTTTCATAGACAATCACATCATAGGTCTCTCCCTTATCTCCTCCAAATCGTGTGATCACTTGCCACTCTCCATTTCTCTTGTAGGAGGTATTGGTATGATCAGATTGTGGATAATATCGATCATCAGAAGGGCGAAGCAACACCCAAATATCTTTTTCATGACCTTCCGGATAAACGCCTAGGGTCAAGATTCGACATTTGACTGAATCTGTCTTTATGGGAGAAAGCACCTGTACAGTTTCCACAGGATATTGGACTTGCAATTTCTCCCCCACTACTACTTGTTCGATTTGCCCTTGCAAGTTGACAGCCCCATAGGAATATCCACCATAAATCATCAGTAAGATTCCAACCAGGCCAAACGGAATTCTTAGGCTAGTTCCAATCCATCCTGTATCGGAATCACCAGTGGATATACTACCTAGAACAGCAATTACCAATAAGCCCGTTCCGATAATGATTATTATAAGTTCTGTAGACATTATGTAGGAGTTTAGGTATAAAACAATGAGGATTTGAATCAGAGATAGTCTTATTATCGGCAGTTAAATTGTGCTTGTGGGTTCTCGTAGGGTGAGCATTGTAATACTAGATAGGTAACTTCTCTTCCCAATATAGCAAATTGATCCAATTAAGATTTGGATTTAAAAGGGAAAACACCCTAATAGTTCCAGAAACCCACCTAAATTCCAATTTTCACACCACTCTCAACACAGGCACTTCGGTTAAGTTTTGAATTCAGAATTGATTTTCACCAAAATTGAAACAATAGTCCTCCGAATTGAAACAATAGTGCAGGCAAGGAGGCCTTTTTACGTACACCTTTGTAAGGCAGATATTTGATAACCAAAACTAGTTATACCATGAACAGCAAGACCATAGCCCCCAACTATCTGTTTTCTAAGATGAGAAGCATCTACCATGCCATCGTGTCTTTTTTCGATTTTGATCCTACTGAAACGATTAGAGCACAAATACGAGAACGCAACCCTAATCTAGAAAAGCAGGAAATCGATCGCTTGACAGAAGAAGAGGTACAGCGATTCTTTCATGAATACTACAGCTATATGTTCTTTCCGCCCATGTAGAGAATAGCCGCTAAGCGGGTAAGGTCTTCTTTCATATCCGGATCTAAGCATGTGAAAGAAGACTAACTTTAGCAGCTACCACAGCTCAGTCCGTCAGTTGAATAAACTGCTCGATCAGCGCCACGAGTGTCTCCGGAACATCTTCCTGACAGAAATGCCCTGCCTTCTCAATTTCCACAATAGGTCCTCTAGGAAATAAGCGTCGGAAATCGTCCATAACCATAGCCGGCGGCATTGCTTTGTCCAACATTCCTTCGGCAAGCATGGCTGGCTTAGCTCTTACCTTTTCAAGATTTCCCATCTTCAAGCCTTCTATAGCGTACTCAGAAACTCGTCCCAGAATCACATCTAGCGGAAATTCTATGGCTCCAATAGATTCTTCTACTGTTGCAAAGGGTAGGGAGTAGGCACGCATCCACTGTTCGTCTACTGCTGCTGAATTATGAAAATACAGCTTCTTCATCACACTTAGGACATTGTCCCCCATGTGCTGCATCACCGCCTGATAGGTACCGTCAGCATAAGCCTTTCTCACCCAAGTAAACCACGAGGATTCGTGCAATTTCGGCACCTCAGTATCTGACTTGGGCATGTCTCTAACCGCTCCACCGTAGCCCAGCATGGTATTCATGAGGCAAAATCGCTTCACCCGATCTGGATTTCTTAGAGCAAAAGAACCTGCTATCGGACCGCCCCAGTCTTGAGCAACGAAGGTGATATCTTGCAAATCTAAATCCTCAATAAAGGCAGTAAGGTTTTCTACGTGAGCTTTGAAGGTGTATTCCCGATGCTGTGGCGTCTCACTCTTACCAAATCCCATATGATCAGGCACTACGACGCGGTAGTTTTGAGAGAGCTTTGGAATGAAATTACGGTACAAATAGCCCCAGGTGGGCTCTCCATGTAGGCAAACTATCACATCCCCCTCGCCCTCATCTACATAGTGCATTTTAAAGCCAGGAGCTTCACAAAAGTTAGGTTTAAAAGGAAAGGTTCCTCCAAAGGTTTCTTCGGCTAGTATCATTATCTTTGCTTTAGATGGCGGGCGTTTCGTGCTTTGATTGCTCGCTGGACACATCTTCTGGCTCCCAGATGAGAGCGGGAAGAAGCAACCTGAGCTAGCATCTGTTTAAAGGTAGCCCCTAAATTCCGATCTACAAAACGAATAATACTACTTCACTTCAAGTACGGAGTTATGGTTTCCTTCATAGATATGCTGGGGGTTGCCTGGATCAAGAATCCATACTCCATCTACTACAAATTTGTACTCATACTTCCCGGGATCAAGCTGCAAGCTAGTTACCCAGACGCCATTATGGCGACGCATGATATTGCCTAATTCTTGCCAACCATTGAAGTCGCCAGCTACGCTGACCAGTTTAGCATTCGAGTAACCATCCAAGGTGAAAGTAGTATTTCCTACTGTTGGTTTTGTGAGTTGGACAGCTAGTTCTTTGGCTTGCTGATTATCGGCATCCATGGCCGCAGCCCTGGCGTAGTATTTGGCGGCCCCGGATCGATCTCCAGTTCTCAAGCAGATCTCTCCATAGCTGTCGTATACATTTGATGAATTAGGAAAAGCGTACCTATTCAACCCCAGGATCTGCTTGGCATCCTGGGACCGTCCCCGAGATAGGAAACGATACCCCAACTCATTCATATCTTTTTCCGAAATTTTCAAGGTATCCTGGTGTTTTCCATTCTTATCCAGGAAAGCTTGAATGGCTTTTCCGAATCCCTGCTCCAGGATCTTTTTCTCTAGTTGATGTACCGGTTTATTGTAAGTCCCATAGTTGAGCCAAGAGAACACTGGATGTTCTTCCCCAAACACCTTTTCACAGATATCGGGGGCAATAGTCAAGCCATGGCTACTATTGGTAAAATAAACAATCCCCTTTTTACCCTCCGGCTCAAACATCACAAAACCCTTGAAGGCTCCATTATCTCCCCATTGCCAAAAATACTGCTGCTTGGTCTTCTCCGTCCCCCAACCTAAAGCCCAACCGATCGATTCGGATAATGGACCAGCACGCCAGTTGCGCTTCGGGACCATAATCTGGCCAGTCAGCATCTTTTGTGTCGTCGCCTTTTTTAGCTGCTCATTATTTACAACTGCTTGGAGAAAGCGGGCGTAATCCCTGGCGGTAGTTTGGAGCGAGTAGGCAGTGTTTCCCTCCTGCGGTTTTCTTTTCTTAAATGTTTGTTTGAGGTTCCCATGAGGAATAGCGTAATTGCCTTCGAATTTTTCCTGCCACACATAACTACTTCTGGTCATGCCCAAGGGCTCAAATATCAGCTCCGCTACCCAATCGTCTAGTGATTTACCAGTCACTTTTTCAATAACCTTCATGAGATAAACAAATCCCTCCCCGGAATAACTGTAGCGCGACCCTGGGTCAAAGAGAATCTTCAACTCTCCTCTACGCCAATTGGGAAAGCCAGTGGTATGACTGAGTACCATCCGACCGGTAATCGACTTGTAGCGATCATCAGATTCTGCATCAGGATATGACAAATACTTATATAATGGTTGATCCAGATCAAACTTACCTTCTTCCACCAATTTCATGACCCCATATGCGAACAAAGGCTTACTCAAAGAGGCCGCATCAAAAACAGTCTGTTCATTGACAGGCTCCTGGGTATCTTGGCTTTGGAGTCCAAAAGCACCGACGTAAGCAATCTTACCCTGATCAAGCACCGCGATGGAGAGGCCCGGAATATCTGCTTCCTGAATTAGTGTTGGTAGAAAATCGTCTAAGTGCTTCCATTGAGCCTGTAGTAAGAGAGGTAGGCCTGTAAGCGCAAGGGGTATGAGAATTCTAATCATTTTCGGGTGTTTAGTCTTGGAAAAAGGCCGAAATGGTCGGCAATCTAGGAGAAGGACAAACTAAAAATTAAAAGGCTGTTTGGAATTGGAATGCCCGTAAAAGTTTGTCAAATACAAAGCACACCAATCAGGTTATTCCCCCTCTCTTATCTTGTATTTAAGCAACCATTTAAAGAAATTGACCTCGTTGTACATTTCCGTCCAAGCATCGTGTTCAAAGCTGGGGTTAGCTCCAGAAGTGAAGATGCGATCGTGCTGTAAATACGCTGCTTCTGCGACAGTACTAGTCCGGTGAAATTTTTTCTCTGATAATCGCTCTAGTTTCCGCACAGCATTCTCTGTTCTGGCATAGTCCACCCGCTCATCTTCTAGATTATGAGCCGTCCAAATCGGCAAATCCTGTAATGCCTCAAAACTTGATACGCCGAGGGTATTACCTGCAATTGGGGCAATTGCAGCAAAACGTTCAGGAATCTGACTGGCTATCCCCCAGGTACCAAAGCCACCCCGGCTTAAGCCCGTCAAATAGATCCTTTTTTCATCTACGTTATATTGCGCCAACACTTCATCAATGATCTGTTGAATACCCGCAGTACCATGATAATACTCCCCACTAGTGATATGGGGCATGACGTATACAAAAGTATTGAGTTTTAGCTGATTGAGTTCCGTATCAAGCGAATGGTTTTCCTTTAGCTCTTTAGGCAATTCCCATTTGAAAATAGCTTCTACCTTTCCTCCTATCCCGAAGCCCCCTTGCAGAAAGACGATTAAGGGAAATGGCGCTGATGATGCTGTACAAGTACGAGGAATGTAAAGATTGTAGCCATCGACTTGACTATTTGAGAATTGCTTTTCTATGGTAAGAAAGGTGCCGGGATGTTCTGGTTTATCCTCCTGCTCCTCAGTTTGCGTAGGAGCTCCACAACCCAGTAATCCCGTAAACAGGAGTACGCTTAAAACGGAACTGAATAGGGTATCAAGAAGAGCCCTTCGAACAACTGGCAAATCGGAAATCATATTTTACATCTACATTGTGATCAACTGATAATAAAGTTCCACACACTCCCAAGAAAAGACCATAACACATACACTAGCAAGAAGAACAAGACTCCAAAAATGATCATTATGAAGAGTATCACCCAACAGCCACTACCTTGGTGCTCTCCCTCCTCGTAAAACTCTTCAAACAACTTAAGATTACGCCAATTGGCCCGATACTGCAAGTCAAACAGATCACCTAGAATCGGTATGGCTCCGACAATCGTATCTAGTAAGACGTTACCTATCATTTTGATAATCAGCATACCACTCGCCCCATGTCTCGCCATTCCCATCAACAACAAGCCTGAGATCGCGAAACTCAGCAAGTCTCCTACATAAGGCACTAATCCTATCAGGAAATCTAAGCCAAAACGGATATTCGTCCCCGGAATACCTATCTTATTGTCCATCCAGTCGGTGACGACATCAATCCATTTAATGTCTTCGTTAATGCTTCGTTCTTTTTGTTCTTCAGCCATTTGCTACGATTCTTCAATTTACTCCAGATACTGGCCCATTGACAAAGCGCCTAACTAAATTGGAAATTTGTGATTCCCAAACAGAAGCAACTATTTGGAGCAGTTGCCAAAGTGTGATGCCAGACTAGTCGTGTCAACTGAGATCAGGTGAGCTGGATAGCCTTCCTTCGCCGAAAATAGGTGAAAACCAATACAATGCCTAGTATTAGGGAGCGTACCACCCACCAAAGTCTGATAAAGGAAGTGCGGAAGGGATATTTTCCAGACTTATGAGCAACTAATCATTTCCTAAGGGTATGACATTCGTCTTCTTCCCTACTGAAAGAGAAAACAAGGATTCCACTTTTCCTATGTTGGGAACGTCTGCAAGCTTATCCAACACAAAGGCATTGTATTGCTCAATATCATCAACTAGAACTTTGATGATGAAGTCAGCATTACCCGTTACGTAGTGACATTCCATCACCTCTGGAAAACTAACCACGTGTTTCACAAAGTCTTTCACCGCCTTTTTAGAATGTTCCTTGATGGAAATATTGGCGAAGGCATTCAATTTCTTTCCCAATTTCTCCGGATTTAGCACCGCTATATATCGATCAATAATGCCTTCATTCTCTAGTTTTTTGATCCGGGCAAAGATGGGAGTCGTCGATAAATTTAGCTGTGCGGCAATCTCCTTGATAGTCATCCGTGCATCCTCCTGCAACAAGCGTAGTATCTTCAAATCTACTTCATCGAGCTTCATATCGGAATGGGTTTTGCGAAAAGGCAGAATTTTTTTCTTCTCTTTCAAAAAAGCAACAAGCCAAAAGTAACATTATTCTACAATAGATTAGAAATAAAAAACAATTTTCCTTTTCACCATATACTATAGAATAAAAATACAAATATCATTATTTTTATAGAATAAGAGAATTTCGCCTTAACCAAATCGTTCTCCGACAATTTTTGTGGTCCCGTCTGGCCAGCCGGACAGGCAGTGTTTTAGCTAGAAGAGTGACTCCCAAACACAAAATTGTTAGAGAACCAACTAAATTAAGATGACGCTTACCAAATCTAACATCCGGTCAAACACCTTGACCAAAGCCTTTGAATTGCTATGTACCGCCAAGGCAATGGCAGAATTGTATGAGCGCGAATTCAAGACCGTTTCCAAATATGTGCATGCCACTTCTAGAGGGCATGAAGCCATTCAGTTGGCAGCGGGCCTCCAACTCAAACCACAAGACTACGCCTATCCCTATTACCGAGATGATGCCATGTTACTGGGCATCGGGATGGAACCCTACCATCTCATGCTGCAGTTATTGGCCAAAAAATCTGACCCTTTTTCTGGCGGTAGAACGTATTATTCGCACCCGAGTCTTCGGGATGAGGACAAGCCTAAGATTCCTCACCAGTCTTCCGCGACGGGAATGCAAGCCATTCCTGCTGCTGGAGCAGCACTAGGGATGCAGTACAAGGAGCGCTTAAATATGGTGGAAGTGAATGCCAATAATGCGCCCATTGTATTGTGTTCGTTGGGAGATGCCTCCGTGACAGAGGGAGAGGTAGCCGAAGCTTTTCAAATGGCAGCCCTACGTCAATTACCGATTCTCTTTTTGGTACAGGATAATGGTTGGGATATCTCTGCCAGTGCAGAGGAAACCCGCGCTCAAAACGCAGCAGAGTATATCCAAGGCTTTAAAGGGATTGAAGCGGTAAGCTTAGATGGGAGTGATTTTGTTCAGTCTTATCTGAAGCTGGAGGAAGTCATTGGAACCATGCGTAAGGAGAGAAGACCTTTCTTGGTACATGCGAGCGTACCATTGCTCAATCATCATACCTCCGGCGTACGAATGGAATGGTATCGAGATGATCTGGAGGAACACCGTCTTAACGACCCCTACCCCATCCTCAAAGAATATCTGCAGAACAGTGGGCTTTCCGATAAAAAAATCCAGCGTATTGAGGATAAAGCCATAGCCCAGGTAGAGCAGGATTATCTCAAGGCTTTGGCCGAGGAGGATCCGACGCCAGCAGATTTGTTCACCCATGACTTTGCCGCGAGCCTGATCCAGGAAGAGCAGGGTGATCGGCAACCAGCTGAGGCATCCCCAGTGGTTATGGTGGACTGTGCCTTGCATGCCGTGGAAGAATTGATGCGAAAAGATGATGCTTGTCTCTTGTATGGTCAGGATGTGGGCGCACGTTTAGGAGGTGTTTTTCGGGAAGCAGCCACTTTGGCTCAGAAATTTGGCAACGAAAGAGTCTTTAATACGCCGATTCAGGAAGCCTTTATCATTGGCTCCACGGCAGGGATGTCGGCAGTTGGATTGAAGCCGATCGTAGAAGTACAGTTTGCCGACTATATCTGGCCAGGCTTGAATCAACTGTTTACCGAAGTAAGTCGTTCTTGTTATTTATCTAACGGCAAATGGCCGGTCAGTATGATCCTGCGAGTTCCCATCGGCGCTTATGGAAGTGGCGGCCCTTACCACTCTTCCAGTGTAGAGTCTGTGCTGACGAATATCAGAGGAATCAAGATTGCCTATCCTAGTAATGGCGCTGACCTCAAGGGACTAATGAAGGCTGCTTACCATGATCCGAACCCCGTAGTCATTCTTGAACATAAAGGCTTGTACTGGTCCAAAGTACCAGGTACAAGCCGTGCTAAAATTAAAGAACCTGCTGAAGATTACGTTCTACCTTTTGGCAAAGCTTCCCAAGCCTTAACGGTAGCGCCAAATACAGCTACTAAACAACACACGCTCACGATCGTCACCTATGGGATGGGCGTGCATTGGGCCCTTAATGCTGCGGTCGATTTCGAGGGCCAGGTGGAAGTAATTGATCTCCGAACCCTATATCCACTCGATGAAGCAGCTATCTTCGAATCTGTTCGAAAAACCAATCGATGTATGGTATTAACCGAGGAGCCCAGCAATAATTCCTTTGCCAGAAGCTTGGCAGGCTTAATCCAAGAAGAATGCTTTACTTCTTTAGATGCACCGGTCATTACGGTTGGCGCTGAAAACATGCCCGCTATTCCGCTGAATAGCACGTTGGAGGCTACCATGCTACCTTCTGCAGAGAAGGTAAAGGCTCAGATCGAGCGGCTATTGAGCTATTAGGGGGCTTTTGCATCAGACTTCAGACTTCCGAAGTCTGATGCAAAATGAATCTAGTGACTCTCCCTCATCTCTACCCCCATCTTCTTCAAATTGGCCATGGAGTTCTGTTTCACATCTTCAGCCGGATTGAGCGTCAAGGCTTTCTTAAGCATTTTGATCGCTTTTTTGTTCTCTCCTTTCATCATTAAGGCTTCTCCCAAGCTATCATAAACATTGGCGTCTTCCGGATTGCGATCTAAATTTAATTCAAAGTATTCAATGGCCTTATCCATCTCCCCAATTTGTAGCATCTGATAACCCAATCCATTTAACTGGGCGTTATTGGCCATGTGAGCTACTTGGTCTGTCGCAGCGAAGGCGGCAGGTTTGTCTCCAGTTTGGTAGAGCAGTTGGGCCTTAGTTCCTAGGTTTCCCACTGTTTTCTCGATTTTGATGGAGTGTTCTACCCATTTCAGTGCTTCCTCATGATTAAAGTTGTTTTGTGCGCAGTAAGCTGCGGCCGCATTGGGTCCTTGCCAAGTTTTTCCGACTTCACCATGTAGCTGGTGACGGAAACTGGATAAGACAGATTCTTCTAGATCTATCTTGATGGTAAAGGCGATTTGCTTCTTCTCCCAGGTCAAGCCTACTACACCAAAGTCATTTCCGAGGTCCACAAAATCGTAGGTCAGGGGATTCACAAAGGGGTGATCCTGGATGGGTACGTTTACCCGTAGCGCGTCATCTGTTTCCTGGTAACCAAAACTGCCCCAGGCATCTGTCTTATGGGAGAAAATCAGAGTGGCATTCCCGTCTTCACCTAGCGCTGCGTAAAAGCCATACTTCCCCGCCTTCAATGGTTGGCCTTCGATACTTACATCATCAGAAAAAGTGATTAAGGTATTTTCATTCGCTCCAGCCCGCCAAGGAATTTTCCCACCCCCAGCATCGATAAAGCCATACCAAGCAGCTCCTCCCCAGATCTTTCCCGTTCGATCTTGCCCATCGCGTTTCACCTTGGGGCGGGAATAGTTGATCGTAATGTCGGTAAGGCCGATGGTCTGTTTTAGTTCGGTCGGTGGACTCACTCGGGGTGTAACTAGTCGCTGAGCAGTAAGGGCAGGGTTGTAGGTGTTTATCCAGAACAGGATAGCAAACAGTCTTACAAAGTTTGAGATGGTGATTTTCATATTATCTATTTTCTGGTAAATAAAAATGGACAATACGAAAGTAGTCCACTCTGGGGAGCCAGTAAATGAGTTTGTGGTGAATAGAATATTTAGGGATGAATACCTACGGGCGAGTAAGGAAGAGCTGAATCTTTTCCTTGTAAGACTTACTAGATAGGAGCCGTTGCCCGTTTTTCAGTTCAAACTCAAACTCGTTGTTTTGGAGATAGCGGGTCTTGGCAATGTACTTGGTATTCAGCAAGTAGGAACGATGGATTCTTAGGAATAGATCTGGATGGAGTTCCTCTGAAATGGCATTCATCGTTAATCGATACAAGTACTTCTTCTGCTGGGTATGCAGCGCAACATAGTTCCCCTCTGACTTAATATAATAAATATCTTCTACGGATACTCGGATAATTTTCCCGGCTTGCTTCAGTTCAAAATACAATCGTTCCTCCTGATTCATTTGCTGCTGATGCGTTTCCACCAATTGCAGTATTTGAGCCTGAAACTGCGATACCTTACTAAGTTCCATGCGCTTCAGTACTCGATTTAGGGCGGCTTGCAAACGGTCCTCATCGAAAGGTTTTAGCAGATAGTCCACTGCTTCGATCTCAAAGGCCTTGATTGCATATTGGTCGAAGGCAGTTGTGAAGATAATGGCAGGCATCCGTTCTTGCGGAAGCGCTTGAATAAGGCCAAAGCCGTCCATATCCGGCATCTGAATATCTAGGAAAACAAGTGCTGGCTCCTTCAGATTGATTAGCTCCAGTGCTTCTTTCCCATTCCGGGCTTGACCTACTATCCTAATCTCTGGGTAAGCTTCCAGTAAGGTTTCCAGACGTTTTCTGGCCAACCACTCATCATCTACTATGATCGTTCTTACCTGCATCTATAATCGGGATTAAGGGTATTTGAATATTGATGACACAGCCACATTCAGGGCTAGACCTTAACTCAAAGCTGTATTGATCAGGATAATGTCGTTGTAATCGTTTTTCCACATTCAACAGGCCGAGTCCTTGTCCTGCTGCGGTGCCGTGTTCCAAAGGATCAAAACCGATGCCATTATCTTCAATTTCTATTACTAATTCAGGGCCCCCTGCTGGTACCTCTCTCTTCTTGATTCGTACGTCTAATCTTCCGTTTTCTACTTTATTGGCCAATCCATGTTTCAAGGCATTTTCTACCAAGGGTTGTAGTAGAAGATTGGGAATCTGAGCCGCAAATGTCTCCGGAGCAACGTCAAAATCAGCAATGAGACGATCCTGGAAACGTACTTGCTCAATAGCTAAATAATTTCGTAGGAATTGTACCTCTTCCGCTACTGACACAATATGGCGATCTTCATTTTGCAGTACTTGCCGGAGCATATCTCCAAGCTGGGTAATCATTTTTTGCGCGGCCTTTTTATCCCAATCAATCAGGGCGGATACCGAATGTAAGGTATTGAATAAAAAGTGAGGTTGTAGCTGCATTAGGAGGGCATCCAATTGGGCCCGATTCAGTTCGATCACCTTCTGCTGATAGTTATGATATAGTTCAAAGGCTACCCAAACGCCCACAAAAATAAAAGTTTGGATTAGGCTGATGGAAAGGTTCCCGATAAAAACAGGAAGTCGGTTGGCTTGCCCCCAACTAGTAAAGTAGCCCAATTGAAAGAAGGTAAATACATCCGTCAATAAGGTAAGCATAACCACATGCAAAATTGCCATACCTAACACCCCCAAGACTATTCGCCCCAGCTGGACGCCTTTCCGTTGCGGAAGCCAACGCAGAAATGCCTGGGCTAAACGGTACAGGAAGGGGCTCAACAATACCCAACTGAAGTAGCGACCGTAAAATTTGACGCTTAGTACATACCAACTGAAGGGGAATTCAAAATTATTAATCTGGTAACCCACATATTCTTGCAGCAGCTGGAGCGTGCCTAAGATTAAAGCTACTACCAGCAGGTAGTACCAAGGAATTGGCAGCGCTTTAATCCTACTCCATTTCATGGGTTGGTCTATTTTCTCAGCAAATTTAACCCATTCTGAATAGCCTTTGTTAATTTTGATAACGAACTGCACACAACTCTTGATCACCGACTGTAATCTAACTATTCATGAAAAACCTACACTTGAATATCTCTTTGTTATGTTGCTTATTTCTCTGGGCTTGTAATAATAATTCCAATCAAGAAGGGATACATTTTGCTACCCTAACGTATAGCCAAATGCACGATGCTGTATTTAGTCAATCTGATGGAGAACGGATCGAATGGCATGGCGAAGCGCTTGAGCTAACTGCTGTGGATGATCTGGCCCTCATGCAAGAAGCGGACTGTACCTCAGGATCATGTGGAAAATTAGTCCAACTGACAAATTCGGGAGCACAAGCTATTGAAGCCGTTGTGCAATCCACCTTCTCCATTCCAGACTTTCCACCCTATACTGCTACCAAATTGCGAATCGCTCCGAATACAACGGCCACTGTGGGCTGTTCTAAGCTTTGCCTGGATGGCCAAGAAGTCGTCTTTTCGCCTAAAATAGTAGGCGCTACCTATCTCTCAGAATAGATAGAGCACCTACCATAAGTAGTACGACAATCGGGTCTATGTTAATGATGATTTAAAAGGACCTTGCTCGCTTCCCTCAGCAGCCCACCAGCTTGCAGGCTTCCCAAATCTTCCCTATCCTCCTGCTTTACCAGTAGCAGGATATTCGCCTTGCGTTGCTTCAATTCTTCCGCTATCGCTCGTGTTTTCGCTAATAAACTCTCATCGGAACCATTGGCAAAAACCAGAATGGGCATTTGTAAGCCCTCCGCATGCTTTAAGCCTCTTTCATCCATATTGCCCCAATCCTTCACGCCGACAAAACTTAGACTTTGGACATAGGATCGAGACATACCAGCAAAGGAAAAGGCGGGTCTACTCCCCTCCTCATAGCCTAAGAAATGAAATCGATCCTGCTCAATCGAATGCTCTTCTTTGATCTTATCCATTAAGTCATTTAGCGCGTGGTGGGCGGGATGATTCATCCACCCATATTTGCCATCCTTGGGCGCATCAACTACGATTACAATCCAGTCCTGATTGTGACTCTTCGCAAACAACTTCTTTACTAACCATTTGGCTTTGTCACTATGCTGCTCCATGGCAGGAAACACCAGCATAGCCGGGTAAGCTCTATCCGCTTGATAATTTTCAGGTAGTAATTTCAGATAGGTAAAAGCCACGCCATTGCGTGCTTTGAATGGTTGAAAAACAGGCTCTTCCAATGCCACAGCAGTGGGTTCGCTTGGTTTAAGGGCTTCCTGCTCGGCTGGCGCCTCGTTTAGTTTCCCGGAACAACCACTAGCTGCCATTCCGATTAATAGCAGTAGTGTGACATACAGATTTTTCATATTGTAGTTTTTAGGAGCAAATTAGTAGCCTAGCCAAAGACCTGCCACTGCTTTGGGGTAGGCAGCAATTTTAGGTACGAATGACAAGCTTCAGGACAAATCAAGGCTTGTCTTTTCCCTTACCAAAAGATTTTTACCCTCAAGTGTCACACTTAGCTCCACTTCTGTATATGGGTAAGTAAACCATAACTCGAATTGAGTAGAACCGGTTAGGCTCAGTTTTTAAAACAGTACAACATGAATAAGATCATTCGATTTGGGGCAATACTGGCCTTTGCCATTTTTCTGCTGGCGGCCTGTGACAAAACTAATTTTGAAGCCGTGAAGGTCTCGGAAGAAGAAATCCCGGTAGAAGTAGAAGAAATTGATCCAGGACAGGTACTTATAACCGTTCGAGAAGGAAATGATGTCACCGGAGTCTTATTTGATTCAACTGCCATTGTAGCAAGAGATCTAGGCAATCAGATTAGGTGGACCCTGACCGGCGATTTTGGTACTCGCCCTGATTACTATTTCTTTCTAGACTTCTACACTAGTTCCATGGACATTGAACGGACTGACTACCCTGTAGTCGAATTCCGACTCACAGATGAGGGGGTAACCACCCGCTACCAAGGAAACGAAATCGAGATGGATGTCACCATTACGGATATAGATGAGGCAAACAATACCTTGACTGGTCTTCTGCGGGGGCGCTTAATTTCTCCCTCCAATGTGAAGGAAGTTTCCGGTCAATTCCTCCAGGCACCCGTCTTCTAAATTTTGGATTAAAAGGATCATCCCATACAGAACCTCCATCGGCACAGATGGGATGATCCTTACTAATCAGCGATCAAAATCTACCCAGGAACATTGGATAAGGAACTACTAATAGCTATCAGCAAAGCAAAAAAAGGAGATCGTCTAGCACAGAAGAAGCTTTTCGATCAATTCCTCCCCTACCTTTCGGTGGTTTGTAGGAGGTATGCCTACGATTCCTCCGTCGTGCCGGATGCTATTCAGGAGAGCTTTATCGCCGTCTTTCGAAACCTCGATACCTACGATCATAAAAAGGGGCCGTTCAAGGCCTGGATACGAAAAGTCGCCATCAACGCCACTTTGCGCTTAGCTAGAACAAGAACGAACACAGAAGAGCTTTCCGAACAAATGGGAGAAGTTCCGACTACCGCCATCAGCATCTGGGAATTTGAAAATGAAGAGCTAATGATACTGTTGAAGAAGATGCCTACCAACTACCGAGAGGTCTTTAATCTTTTTGTCATCGACGAGTTCACGCACAAGGAAATTGCCCAGCTCTTAGGCATCTCGGAAATGGTCTCTCGGCAAAAGCTATCGCGGGCGCGAAAATGGCTGAAGACCCATTGTACAAGAGGACTAAAGGCTACCAATTTATCGCGCTAAAAAATACTAGTGATTTTCAAAAAAATGAATTGTGAAGATAAATGATATTGAAGCACATATCCGTTCTCAATTAAGCAATCACACCGAGCATAGATCGGATGCGCCACTCCTCTGGGAGAATATTTCTCGGGAACTAGAACAGGCTGAGAAAAAAGACCGCTTCCCCTTCTGGCTTTGGCTAGGCCTACCGCTTATATTATTGGCAGTAGCTTTAGCTCATACCTTCTATCACTCTACCCATTCTGCAGCTTCATCTTTAGCTCTTGAGCCAAATGAAAACCAATACGAAGCAGATAATTCTTCTCCATCTCTCACAGTTTCGGAGGGATCTACTATTCCATCTCTTTCATCCCTAACTAAGCCGGCAAAAACCCAGACTGCTGTAGAAGCAGCCGATGTTCCCGACTCCTCAAAATCCATCAAACCGGCACTATCGTTATCCCCCAAATTATTAGCAGTCTCATCTTTCTACGTACCTCCTACCATAGGTACCGAGCCATCAAAAACCTATACCGTAGAAACATCTAAAAACATTCAAACACCAATAACCGCTACCACCTTGCTTAGTCCCCTATCTACTGCGCCTATTACCCCCATAAAGTCCATCCTTAGTACAATCCCAGCTCCGCTTTCACCTTCCCATGCGCAAGCACGTTTTCAGCAAAATACTAGTCAATGGAGTCTATTATTGCATGGGGGGCTGCAGTATACCGCACTTGGCCTAAGCGCCACCGCGCCGGATGCCAATCCATACCTTCAACAATTGGAGACAAGTTTGGCCGGCGAATTGGGCTGGTATGCTGGCTTGGAAGTACAACAAATGATGGGCAAGGGAATCTATTGGTCAACAGGATTCCTATACACCAAAGATTGGCTTAAACTAGATAATCAGCGAGAGACCGTAGAAACGGTGTTGAAAGAGAACGTCCTATTGAAAGTTACCCTAAATGCCGTGACGAGGGACACACTAAGTCGATTATATGGAGATCGGGAAGTAGAGATTACCACTCAACAACGGGTAGTGCACCACAATAGTCTTGACTGGATCAGCCTTCCGCTTAGCTTAGGTTGGCAACGGAAAAGCCCAAACTGGACTTTCGGACTGGATCTAGGTGTACAATTTCATTTCCTGCTGAAACAGCAGGGACGGATGTTTAACCCCAATGGAGAATTCTTCTATTTCGATGATAAAAACCAGCACTATAAAAACTTCGGATACGCGATGCACCTCAGACCTAAACTGGAATACCACTTTACTCCAAAGCTAGGACTTGTATTTCAGCCGATGCTCAATCTACAACTAAATAATCAGCTGCTGGATTCCAATATCTCTGCTCGTTCTACTACTTATCGCGCAAGCCTCGGCCTGCGATTTAACTGGTAAGGGTACCTACAGCTTGAACCTGAGCAATAAACTCTTGGGTGTACTGAAAAGCCAACAGAAGGTTAAACCCAAGTATAAGTACCTCCAATTTTAGACGATAAAGCGTTTAGCATTCGATTGCATCGCCAATTGAGCGCAAATTCGCCAAGAGTATGCCTATATTTGCGGCTCGCAACCTAAAAGGAGTGAGAATGAAGATTCCTCAAGGAGGTATAAAGGCCGATTCTTCCAATGGCCCGCTATTAGTCGATCATAAACTACTGGAACTAGTCGTTTCGCCTGGTCAGGTCTGGCCCTATACTTTGTATGCTAACCTAAAGGCATTCATTAGTCATCCCTATTTCATCTGGGTTGCCTTATTCTTCGGCCTACAGGCCTGTGCCAATCCATTGGCTCCAACTGGAGGCCCCAGGGATGAGACACCCCCAGCGGTGGTAGACGAAGACTCTTCTCCTAACTTTCAAACCAATTTTGAAAAACAACGCATCGAGCTCACCTTCGACGAGTGGGTACAAGTCAGTGATATCTTTCAGCAAGTGGTAGTTTCACCACCCCTCGATAAGCAGTTGGATATTACCCTACGTAAACGGACCGTACGCGTTGACTTTGCCGATGAGGAAGTACTGAAAGAAAATGTGACTTACACCATCAACTTTGGGGAAGCAGTCAAAGATCTAACCGAGCGAAATCCCGCCGAGAATCTTCGTTTTGTGTTTTCAACAGGAGATTTCCTGGATTCCTTGACCTTCAGCGGCAAGATTATTGATGCACAAACGGCCGAACCTAAAGAGAACATTCGGGTCATGCTCTATGAAAACCTTGCCGATACGGTGGTGCGTACGGAAAGACCCTTCTACTTTGCCAAAACGGATAAAGAAGGAAAATTCACCATCGAGAATGTGAAGGAAGGAACTTTTCGAGCCTTCGCTTTGGAAGATGGCGACCTGAACTATCTCTTCAATCAGGCTAATGAAGCCATTGGTTTTCCGGACACGCTGGTCCAAATAAATGGTGATACAAGTTTGGATCTCACCATTCGTCTCTTCACGGAAGCACAACCTTACCGCATCCAAGATGTAGATTCCACGATCTATGGCCTATTGAAGGTTCAGTTCAATGCTCCCCTTGAAGCTGATCTTCTAGATTTATCCTACGATACGCTCGAGCAACAGGTCATCTATGAATATGACAAGGATACGCTCAAGGTTTGGTATGATCAGGTGGGGCGCCAAAACTGGTCGCTTTACATTCGACAAGATACTCTGGTTAGCGATACTGTCCGTGTGCGGCCCGGCAATCGAGCGGCCTATATGGAAGAGACTATCTTCAAGGTGTTGAGTGGTGGCACGAGTAAAAAATTCAAACCTAGCGAACCCGTCTCTCTTAACTTTAACCAACCGATAGCTTCCGTTGATACGGCATTGCTATTCCTTTACGAGGATACCCTCAGAACCAGGATTCAACCCGAACTCTTCTTCGATACCCTGGCGCGTAAAGAATTACGACTGAATTACCCCTGGCGGGAGGGCATGATCTATGCACTTGAGATTTTACCCGGCGCCATTACCGATATGTATGGTTTGAATAATCAAGATAGTATCATCAAAGACTACCAAGCTAATCTCCTCAAGAATTATGGTAACCTCAATTTGACGCTCACTGGCTTCGACTCCACGGCTCAGTACATCATGGAGCTACTAGGGCGGAGTGATGCCCTTGTATCCCGTTGGATCGCGAGTGGCAGTGAGAATTATCAACGTTCAATCACCAACTTATCCGCCGCTAAATACACGATACGTATTATCACGGATGTAAATCGAAACGGCAGATGGGACACTGGGGAATATGATACTCAACGACAACCCGAGCCCATCTATACACGTCCACTGGAGGATGTACGTGCCAATTGGGATGTGGAAGCGACGGTACGTCTCGGTGAAAAATTGCCTGAACCAGAACCCAATGCTAATCGCCAAGGATCTCAGGGTACCAACCAAGGCAATAGACGGGGAAGTAGAGGACGAAATTGATTTCCACACACCAAAATTCTACCTCCTTACATCTACTCCTATATACCAGCCGTTGAAATAGGCCTTTTGGCCAAAGTCTATTTTAACCCTCAGTCGAAAAACGACGTCGATCTACCAGCCGTGCCGCATACATGGGCGCAGATTCCATTACACGTAAAATTTTAATACTATGACTTTGCTTGCTATCAGCATTGATGGCACCCAATTGCTATTGGCGTGCACAGGGATGGTCATCGCCGTTTTTACACTCATCTGGGCCTGGCGCTTGTGGTTGAAAAGGGCCAGCCAACTATCCATGGAAGATGAGGCAACCATCATCTCTTTAACCAATCGAACAAAATATCCCAAGGTCGATGTCTTCCGTTGGAGCAATACCCTATTTCGATTTGGACTTTCCATCGCCCTAGCGATGACCATTCTAGCTTTCAGTTGGACGACCTATGACAAAACTGAATTTGCTAATCTAGAAATCGGTGAATATGAAGATCTAGATCAAGTACCTCCCATCACGAAAGACCCACCACCGCCTCCACCGCCTCCACCACCACCAGTAGTTGAGCCAGTGGTAGACGAAGAGATATTAGACGAGGATGAACCAGAATTTGAAGACTTGAGCATTACGGAGGATACCGAAGTAATTGCACCACCCAAGGAGAACAACAAACCTATACCTCCTCCTCCACCGCCACCACCAGAACCAGAGGATGAGGGGCCAGAATTCTTCGTAGCCGTGGAAGAAATGCCCAGCTTTGGTGATTGTAAAGACATTTTCAATAAAGCGGAACGTAAGCAATGCTCTGATAAGAATCTGCTTACCTTCCTTTCTAAAAATATCAAGTATCCTTCCATTGCCCGAGAGAATAATATTGAAGGCCAAGCTGTTATCCGCTTTATTGTAGAAGCAGATGGGAAAATAACCAACACAGAAATCGTCAGAGATCTAGCTGGTGGGTGCGGAAATGAAGCCCTTAGGGTGGTTAACCTAATGAAGAATCAGCAGTTTTTGGAAAAGCAGGATCTAATCTGGAATCCTGGCAAGCAGCAAGGACGCCCTGTGCGAGTCCAGTTTAATTTACCGATTCGGTTTAAGTTGCAGTAGTTGGAAATGGGAAATGGGAATTTCTTTCATCTTGCCTTGTAAAATCCCGAATACTTAGCTTTTGTTTGGCATGATCCACAACTTCGCATTTCCCACTTCCAAATTCCCACTTAAGCTTGGTAAACACCTAAAGATTTTTCGTTAGCACTAACACTTATTAGGCCCCCAATAAACCATCAGCCTCCGAGTGCCTTCTGCATTTCGGAGGTTTTTGTTTGCTACCCGCTAATACTCCATTCCTTTCCCGTCATCTGGAATCCTCTTTAGATATCCCGTTTTACAGGCTAAAAAAAAATGTGTCCGACACCCACCATTCCGCGGTTTTACTGCATCTAAACTAAAGAAAGCGCTTTATAACGTAATTTTTAGTTATAAATCGTACAAAATAGTTGCACTTATAAAAAAAGGGATGTATGTTTGTATCAGTTAAGCCAATAATCGTAGAGAAAACGCTAAAATTACTAGGGCGTAAATCCAGATTATTACAGCTTCTACAACCAAGTTGTTTGACATTTTTGATCTTGCTAAGTACCTCTGTTACTCCCTTGATCGGGCAATCTCAGGATTCGCTCTCAACGACCAAGATGTATCAAGAAGCTTTAGAGTTGATGAATGGTTTTCAATTTGACCGGGCATTGGGTTTACTAAGTGAATGTCATATTCACGATCAAGAGAATACCACTTACCTTTTGAAAATAGCGTATTGCAATTTTCAAATGGGTCGTTATCCAGATGCTAGCCTGTTTTATAAAAAGGTATTATCGATTGATTCACTGAACACCAATGCCTTGAGTTCATTGGGCTCTATTTATGAGCGAATGAGCAACTACCGAGAGGCTGAGAGTCAATACCTACAACTGATCAGCATCGACTCTACCAATAGTTACTACTTCAAACGAATGGGATATGCTTCCATGCGTTTGAACAAGCCCCTGCAAGGCATAGCTTTTTTTATTCGCGCACATGAATTAAACGAAGGGGATGTAGAAATTATCGATCAGCTAAGTGATATCTATTTGGCGATGAACGAACTAGAATATGCTGAAAGGGTATTGCAGAAAGGACTTAATATCGATCCGAACAACATCAAGCTCTTGTATAACCAGGCCCGCTTATTTCAAAAGCGAAAAGATTACCCGACTGTTACACATGCGATTGAAAAAGCAATGGCCCAAGGAGATACGAGTGATTATTACCAGATGATGCTGGGCGTTGCCTATCTTCGTCTGGATAGTCTAGATCGCTCGATTTTTCATCTAGAGCGCATCGTTTCTAGAGGAAAAGATAGTGATCGAACCCATCATTATCTTGGGTTGGCTTACAAAGCACTCGACGATATGGAAAAAAGTGTCGAGCACTTGGAATTAGCGATTGAATTGGGTATCTCAGAGCAGATGGGGACCTACCAAAGTGATTTGGCCTCCATTCACATGAATGAAAATCAATTCAAATCCGCTATCAGCCGCTACAAAAAAGCCTATCAATACGAACCAAAATCTGAGTATCTGTTTCATTTGGCTCGCGCCTGTGATCTGTACTATAGGGATAAGAAACCAGCACTCAAGTATTACGACCAATACTTGGCTAGCAATGATCAAAAATTTCGTGAGTACAGTACACAGCGAATTAAGCAGCTAAAAGAAATCATCCATCTAAGCAAAAGGTAATTATGAAAAGATTAACCAAAGCGGAAGAGGAAGTCATGCAAATTATTTGGAAACTAGGTCGTTGCACCGTTAGTGATATCCGCCAGTACATGGCCGATGAACTACAACAACCTAAGCCTCCTCATAGCACAGTCTCTACGGTGGTTAGAACCTTGGAAGATAAAGGCATTTTAGATCATAAAGCCTATGGAAGGACCTATGAGTACTTCCCTACTATCACCAAGCAAGACTATAGTAGCCTAACGCTAAAGAAATTTGTATCTGACTATTTTGATGGATCAATGCAGCGTCTGGTCTCTTTTATGGTCAAAGAACAGAACCTTAGCTTAAATGATTTGTCTGATCTATTGGATAAGTTGGATGAAGTTGACGAGGAGGAATTGTAATGTATAATATCGAATGTTGAATGTTGAATGGTTTTTTCAATTATTAATTATCCATTAAACATTATTCATTTCCAATCGGGTGACCATGTTGAACTATGTACTAGAAGTAAACATCTGTTGGCTAGGATTTTATTTGCTCTATAGCCTGGTATTGAGTCGAGAAACCTTCTTTGAATATAACCGCTGGTATCTCTTGGCGGGCTTATTGGGAGGTTTATTGATTCCCTTGGTCGAGTATCAGATCATTGTGGAGCAAATCATTGAAATCCCTAGTGTGAGCCTTGATTTAGACGACTTATCTGGCATAACTGCCACGGGAGTAGCAGCAGAGGAGCCAAGTTTCAGAGATCGACTCATTCAGGGTTTATTTGTGACCTACTTGCTAGGCGTAGCGGTATTAGGCATCAGGTTTATGATGGGATTGCTACGAATTGCTTGGTTGTATTGGCGAGGTACAAAAATGGAGCGCCCAGGATACGCGCTAGTGAAGACACCGACTGTTCATCCTCCCTTTTCCTTCTTCCATTGGCTATTTCAAAGCCAACGGATCCCATTAAACGAAGCCGATGAGGAAAAGATCATTACCCACGAGATTGAACATATCCGACAGTGGCACAGCCTAGATGTATTGTTGGTTGAAATGATTGGTATTGTATTGTGGTTTAGCCCACTCGTATGGCTTTACCGCAGATCCTTACGGATGATTCATGAATACCAAGCAGATGAGGCAGTGCTGCAAACTACTAAACGAAAAAGCTATGGCCATTTATTAATACGGCAATCGATGTCCGGACCTCCGATTGCCATTGCGAATCATTTTATTCATTCACAATTGAAAAAACGCCTGACCATGATGACGAAGAAAAAGTCTACACAACGGTCTTTGATGAAATACACTTTCATCCTCCCAGTTCTAGCCTTGATGCTAATGGCCTTTGCTCCTACTAAAGTTTACAAAATGGTTCCAGTAGAGGCACCTGCAGTAGAAATAGAAGAGAGCACCACAGGTCCTGATCTAGACAAGATCAAAGAAGAACTTTCAGCTATTTTGGCCAAACGAGCACATGCCAAGGAAAACATCGATGGCAAACTAGCGGGTCTCTTTGCCAGAAAATATGATAGTTATATACAGGAATACCCGAATCACAAGAAAGATATTACTAAGGTAGCGGTTCTTGTTGCCGACTACTATGAGATGGATACTACCGTGGAAAATGATCAAATGGTAGGCGGTCAATTCCGCAATGCTTTCACCCCAAAGAAAGAATCTCTCATTATTGAGAACGCTCCTGGATCGAGCGTGAGAATTCGAAACACCAATGGCGAAAAATTTGATCCACTTTACGTCATCGATGGAAAGGTAGCATCTAAGGCACAAATGGAAGCGCTAAACCCAGATGGCATCCAACGAATCGATGTGCTTAAGGGAGCCAGTGCCAAAGCTGCCTATGGCGAAGAAGGTGCAAATGGGGTAGTTCAAATTACAACCAAAGGCACAGAGGAAGTAATCGAGGAAGACCTTAAACTAGGAGGGAGCGTTTACTTTAAACTCCAAGATAAAGTTGAAAAGTTAGACAAGATCGACGCTTCTGAGACGACGATTGAAATCATCAAGGAAGAGCCACTATCTATTGAACATGAGATGGAAAAACCTGCTCAATCCAAGATTAAGATCAGAGGCGTAGCCAGCAACACAGAACAACCACTTTTCGTCATTGATGATGAGATCATGGATCGAAGTATAAATGATCCTATGACCGAACTAAATCCTAACGATATTGAGTACATCAATGTCATCAAAGGAGAAGCAGCCAAGGAAAAATACGGTGACAAAGGAGTAAACGGAGTGGTTGAGATTTATACTAAGGGATACAAAAAGCAAGAGGAAGTCAAAGAGCAATTACCTCTTGACCAAAGTCTAACTGAGACAGCAGCTCCCTTGAAAACAGTGGACCAGATGCCTTTATTCCCAGGCGTGAACCCTACAGAAGGGACAGTAGCGGGCAGAAAAGCCACTTCGGATCAAAGAATGCTGGAGTACATCTATAGCAATCTAAAGTATCCAAAAGAAGCCAAACAAGCTGGCGCAGATGGGACGGTTCTGTTGAGCTTTACGGTAACCAAAGAGGGAATCATGGAGGACTTGAAAGTGGTTAAGGCTCCTTCTTCATCACTTGGTAAGGCAGCTTATGTAGCTTTGAATAGCCTAGAAGGAACTTGGACACCTGGCATGGCCAAAGGAAAAGCAGTAGCGACGGAATTGACTATCCCAATCAAGTTCAAACTAGATACAGATAACAAGCAGACCGAAACACCTAACACCAGAATTCCTAGTTCGGCAGCACAGCTTGAATTGGGTAATTTCAACCTAACACCTAATCCGAATAACGGTGAGATGCTAGTTAACTTCCAATCTACTGCTAGCCCAGTATTGATTCAAGTATTTGATGTCAATGGGCAAGAAGTATACAAGGAGTATCTTCCAAACTTCGCTGGAAGTTATCGAGAAACTATCAGACTAGATAAGGTGGCAAAAGGATCCCACGTCTTGAGCATCATTCAGGACAATAAGCGATTCACTAGAAAATTTGTCACACAGTAAAATGGCAAAGACCTCAGCAATTGATTTTGCTGAGGTCTTATTTTTTTGTCTTAAGATCTAATCTGGAAGATTCAATAAGTTTTCTCTAGAAGAAGTCCCAACCGCTATCTATCCACCCCCCCGCTCTCAAAAAGGCTCGAATCAACAAAAGGAGAAGTATTAATACCACCAACCACTGTAACCAAACATTCCCTTTCTTTTCTTTATCCAAAGACTTCAAATACGCAATTCCCTGCTGATCAATTTCATGAAAAGAATTCTCTGGTGGAGTCTCATTATTGCGCTGATCCATCTCACGAACGATCTGACTTGCTTCTTCCAAATCCGTTTCTCGCACTAGTAGTTTGATCCCTCCTTGTTCCACTGGCAACATCGTCTGCAAAGTAGCATTAGAGACTACACATTTGATGCCTGCTTCCTTGAGTCTGGCCGCATAGAGGCGGGCTTGTGATTCAAAGTAAAAGTGCTTAACTGTAACTATCCTTGTTCTCTCGTCGAATTCGTCGAAACTGTCTAAGATTTGATCTTCCATGATGTAAGCTAATTAGGCTTCGCTTTCCGCCTCAGCCTTCTCTTCGATCTCATTGATCTTTTCTAATTCTAGATCAATATAATACAAACTTTGTGGACCATCACCAATCAACTTGATTCGATCCAAGATAGTTCGCATTAGAGCTTCTTCTTCCCTTTGTTCCTCTACGTACCACTGTAGAAAATTAAGTGTGGCATGATCTTTTTCTTCGTAGCTCAAGGCTACTAAGTTGTTAATAGAGGCAGTGACTTTTTGCTCATGTGCATACACTTGATCAAATAGAACTTTTACCGACTCAAAGGTATGAGGAGGTTGATTGATGGCAGGTGCCAAGGCATGTCCATCCGTTTCATTGATATAGTTGAAAATACGCATCATATGCTCATTCTCCTCCATGGATTGGCGATACATGAATTTGGCACAGCCTTCTAGTCCTTCTCTTTCACACCAAGATGCCATTGATAAATACAAAAATGAAGCATATCCTTCCAACTCAAGCTGCTTATTTAGTGCAGCTTCCATCTTGCTTGACAACATAAATACTATTTTTTTTAAACAAATTTGTGCTGTTAATATAAGGTTACAAGCACCAAAGAGTTCACATCTATGGGTAAGAATAGCGCTATTTAGATAAATTCTTATTTGGACTAATTCTAGAAAGAATGTCCTCCATATTTATAGCCTAAATTATTGACATCTAGAAAAATAGAAAAACGATAACAAATACCAAGACCGAGAGAATTACTCCGTACATGAAGATATCAAAACAGATTCGCAGGAGCCGATATTTCTTGGCCAGTACTATTCCTAAATAGTATAGATCCTTGGTCATCGAACTATACAGAAAATCACTGTCTTTGATCATCTCCATCATTCCCCAGTGGAAGTCATCTACTTTCATATTGTAGAAGTTTCCAAAGAACAATAAATTCGACCGCTTCTGCTCAATATCATCTCGGGTAAATTCACCTTTGGTTACCTTAGGACGAGTAGAGAGTATCGCAAAAACCAAAGCAGTCAAGGAAGAGGCAATCAAAATCATCGTTGGAAATACCACTTTGGGATTGTCTTCCACCTGAGAGGCAACAAAAGGAACAGAGATCGAAATAATGATCGAATTGATCGTCAACATAAAGTTAGCCTTATTATCGGCAATCGAACTTAGATTGACGTGTGTTCGATAAGTGGTACGATACATGGTTTCTACTCCACGCCCTAGGTTGAGCTGCTTTAATTTATTATCTCCATTTCTGCCATCTTCTTCTCCAATTCCTTTCTTTTTCTTCTTCTTTTTCTTCTTCTTGGCCTCTGCAATGTCTTTGGATGGGTCGGGGTTGAGGCGTTGCTTTTGCTTCAGCAACTGACGAATGTGCCGTTCTTTTTGTTTATTGAAAAGCTCTTGGGCAACCGTGGTATGATAAGCATGTTTAGTGACGAAGGCAATTTCAAAATCTACCCATTCCTGATCGGACATAATCTGCCCTCTGGTCATCATCATTTCCTGGCGGACTTTCCCGCAGCGATCCCAATACCATTCGTTTCCTAAGTGGCTTAGGTCTGCATCACAAACAATTTCATCGAGTAAACTTATGGGGCTCTGAGGATAGCGCGTAGCCGTGATAGCCTGTTCGATTTTTTGTAGATCTTCTTCTGGATATCCCCTAGGTCTTAGGAAAGCGCGCGCATGCTCAATACTGCGTAGCTCGTGATTATCTGGGCCTTCATCATATCCCGCATCATGGAACCAAGCGGCCAATTGGATAACCTCTATTTCTTTTTCCGTCAACTCATACCCCTCCGCAATATGCAATGCCATATCCACTACATAACGCGTGTGTTGAAAATCGTGATAAACGTAGTCACTTGATATTTTTTCCTCGAAAAACGCCTGCACATGTTCTGCGCAAGCTTCCAATAGGGGGTTTTCAACCTCAACCATAAACTGTCTGTTCTTTATCCGATGATGGCATTGGGCAATGGTACGGGTCAAGCAAGGTCTAAATGCATTTGCCGCTCTAAGTCTACCTTTCCCACTTATTGTTCACCTTTTTTTGCTACAAAAACTGATGCAATAACTATATCAAAACCCGAAAATAGTAAATAATAAACTCATGCATTGGTAACTGGAGCATTAAGAACGTCTTTAAACAGAGCTTTATGGTAAAGTCTGCCAAAAAAATGTGTGAAGCAACTGTTTTTTCTAGAGCCCAAAGAGTTTCCACGATTCAACTCCTGTCAATTGCTGTTTTTGCCGTTCCATATGGAACCTTATGGGCTAACATGGTCCAATCTTGGTTTATACCAAGACAATTGATCTTCTACCTGCACAACTTTGTAAAAAAAAGTTATGCAAGATTACAAATACGCTTGGCTAGATCGCCAAGCCTATCCTTTTACCAGTCGGCATTTAAAAATCGGAGACCATCAATTGCACTACATCGATGAAGGACAAGGACCCACTATACTTTTTGTGCACGGCACCCCTTCTTGGTCCTTCGATTATCGTCATCTAATCAAGCATCTATCCCACAGGTTTCGCTGTATTGCGATCGACCTGATGGGATTTGGCTTATCTGATAAACCTAAAGATTACGATTACAGTACGCCTAAGCACGTTCAGGTTCTGACACAATGTATCGAACAATTGAAGCTATCGGACTTACATCTAGTCCTACATGATTTTGGTGGTGTTATTGGGATGGCCTATGCTTTAGATCATCCGAAACAGATAAAAAGCATATGCCTCTTTAACTCTTGGCTCTGGGATGCCTCTAGTGAGCCAGAATTTCAGAAATCCGCCAAGATTTTGAAAAGCCCTTTGCTCCCCTTTTTATACCTACGGATGAATTTCTCCCCTCGATTTCTCATCCCAAAATCCTTTCATAACAAGGCTAGGCTAAAGAAAAGTATCCATCAGCATTACACGAAGGTGTTCACGAAAGCGAGCGAGCGACATGGCCCACTTGCCTTTGCCCGATCTCTGCTGAATGACCAGCAATGGTTTGGAAGCTTATGGCAAAAGATCCATCGACTCTATGATAAGTCGATACTTTTTGTTTGGGGCATGGAAGATCCCTTCGTCCAACCAAAGTATCTGGATAAATATGCTTCTGTTTTTCCACAGGCGCAGGTTCATAAATTGGAGGATTGCGGGCATTTCCCACAGGAGGAGAAAAAAGAGGAAGTCGTGGAAATTGTCGATAAATTCTTGCAGCAACAAGTCAGTGCAACAGCACTTGCATCAAATCCTTGAAATCCTCGGCTTCTTCAAATTGGTGGTCCTTGTATATAGTCGCTCTAAAACGAAGATTACGGACTTTTTCATTGCGGATCTCAACTTCGATCATCACATTACCAAAAGCTTGCCTGGACTTCTTCCCTGCCTCAAAACTGGGGCGGGGCTTGAGGTAGTGTCGTTCTGTGGTCTCCACCCAATTGGGCTTATTATAGGTACGACTATCTGAGATCTGAGTACGATAATTCAGCGCTAGTACCTGCTCCTTGAGATAGTCAAAAAAGTGAATTACTTCCCTCCGAGAATAATTGGTTTTGTAAAAGTGGATAGCAAAACCTTTGGAAGATGGAGTATTCAAAAAATCTAAAGTCTCATCAATATCATTAGGAAGTACCTGAAAGATAGCGTACTGATCCCTAAGCCAGTCGATCAACCGCCGTCGCACCAACCCTTCTCGCCATTGCAGATAATCTTCCTTTTCTGCCGGACTGCGTTGGATCAATTCATGCACCACCGGCTGGCTGGCCGAACTCTGTTCTGCTTCTTGGAAAAGTTGCTTGATATAGTCCCATAAGTTTGCCATTGCTTTCCTAACAATCTGGCTAAACATTAGTTTCCTAGTTATACCTAATTTTCGCCAGCTCTCGCTAAGCTATAGCAGCCGAATTATCTTGCTAGATTTAGACGATAGTAGTATCCCGCTGTAGTATTTAGCCAATAAAGTTTACTTTAGTGGGCCTAATATCACATGCTTTTTTAAACGCAAAAGCATGCTCAATCCTTTGCTAATAAAACCGAACAACATGCGATACCTTTACCTTTTGGGCCTGGCCATGATCCTTGGCCAATTCTCTTGGGCTCAAGGCACTCGATTGCTCCGACAGCCTACCATTAGCCAGAATAAAATTGTATTTGTTTATGCCGATGATCTTTGGATCACCAATCGCGGAACTAGCGAGGCGCAGCGATTGACTAGCGCGGAAGGCAGTGAAAGCTTGCCCCATTTTTCACCAGACGGAAAAATGGTGGCTTTTACAGGGCAATATGATGGCAATACAGATGTCTATATTGTCCCTACTGCTGGAGGAGAACCTCGTCGCCTCACCTGGCATTCTAGCGCTGATTTTGTGCAGGGCTGGAGTCCTGATGGCCGCTCCATTCTTTTCCGCTCTTCTCGTGAAGGACGCCCTACTCAAACGAGCAAACTCTTCACTGTTTCATTAGAGGGAGGGTTGCCGAAAGCCTTGGCCATTCCCAGGGCTGCTTATGGGGAACTGTCCGAAAAAGGAGACTATATCGCCTATACTCCGATTACCGGCTGGGATGCAGAATGGAGGAATTATCGAGGCGGGCAGGCCATGCCCATCTGGATCGTTAATATGAAGAATTACGCGCTCAAAAGAGTACCCCAGCCAGATAAGGAGCGCCATTTAGACCCCGTTTGGTATAAAGACAAGGTTTACTTCTTGTCTGAGAGAGATTATGCCAGTAATATCTGGTCCTTTGATCCGCGCAACGACGAACTGAAGCAATTAACGTTTCACAAGGATTTTGATGTTAAAAGCCTCGATGCGGGCCCAGATGCCATCATTTATGAGCAGGGCGGATGGCTACATGAGCTCAAGCCAGAAACAGGCAAAAACAAGCAACTGGCGGTGGAAGTAAAAGGAGATTTCCATTGGGCTCGACCACGCTGGGAAAATGTACCTGCCGGACGCTTAACCAATGCCTCCCTCTCTCCTACCGGAAAACGTGCTCTATTCCAATATCGGGGAGATATTTTTACCGTACCTAAAGAAAAAGGGGACTGGCGTAACCTAACAAAATCGCCCGGCGTGGCAGACCGCTACCCCGTATGGTCGCCAGATGGCCAGCAAGTAGCTTGGTTCTCCGACAAGAGTGGTGAATACACCTTAATGATCAGTGATCAAATGGGCTTAGAAAATCCTAGAAGTATCAAACTTCCTAATCCTACTTTTTACTTCAATCCCACTTGGTCACCTGATGGCAAATACATTGCCTACACCGATACGGACTACAATCTTTGGTATGCAAATATCGAGAGCGGACAAGTAAAGAAAGCCGATACAGATCGCTTTGCTCACCCGAATCGAAGTATGAATCCAGTCTGGTCACCTGATAGCCGTTGGATCGCCTACGCTCGTTTACTTGACAACCAACATAAAGCCATTAAAGTACATCAAGTAGAGACCGGACAAACCTATCAACTGACCGATGGAATGGCTGATGCCATTAGCCCAGTTTGGGATGAAAGCGGTAAATACCTTTATTTTCTAGCCAGTACCAACTTTGGCTTGAACACTGGCTGGCTAGATATGAGTTCCTATGATCCATCAACTACCTACCGACCTTACATGGTACTCTTAGGTAAAGATACCCCCTCTCCCTTCCTACCGGAAAGTGATGAAGAACCTGCCGCCGACGACAAGAAGGATAAAAAAGCAAAGAAAGATTCCTTGGTTACGATCGACATGCCTGGATTGGCGCGCCGCATCCTCTCTATCAATGCCCCTGCCCGAAATTATATTGCCATGGTAGCGGGTCCTGAAGGTAAATTCTTCTACATGGAAGCAGTAGACAACCAACCTGGTCTTAGTCTACATCGTTACGATATCAAGAAGCAAGAAGGTAAATTATTCCTTAAGGGAGTCAATCAGGCCTCTATTTCCAATGATCGGAAACAACTGTTGTACAATAGCAGGGGAAGCTGGGGGATTGTCTCAGCAGGAGGTCCGCCTCCTAAGCCTGGCGCTGGCAAGTTGAAATTGAACCTGAGAATGAAAGTTGAACCCCGAGCGGAATGGGCCCAGATTTATAAGGAGGGCTGGCGTTATCAACGTGATTTCTTGTACGTCGATAATGTGCACGGTGCGCCTTGGGATGACGTCTACGAATGGTATCGCCCTTGGGTGGATCATGTTCGACATCGCACGGATCTTAATTATATCGTCGATATTCTCGGTGGTGAGGTGGCCGTTGGGCACTCTTACACTCGGGGTGGTGATTTCCCAGACATCGATCGAGTATCGATTGGCCTCCTAGGAGTGGACTTAGAAGAAGTGAATGGGTATTACCGCATTAAGAAAATTTATACAGGAGAGAGCTGGAACCCAGGTGTCGAAGGGCCATTAGCTATCCCGGGCTTGGATGTACAAGAAGGAGATTACATTTTAGCCATCGACGGAAAGAATTTGCAAGCTCCCACTAACCCTTTTAGCTTGCTAGAAGGGACTGCAAATCGCCAGGTCAAGCTTTTGGTCAACAGCACTACCTCTAAAGCAGACGCTAGATTTATCACCACCAAAGCCATTAGCAGTGAGCGAAACTTGCGTTACGTGGACTGGGTTGAAGGAAATCGCCGGAAGGTAGATAGCCTTTCCAATGGTCAGTTAGCCTATGTCTATGTGCCAAATACTAGCGGCCCCGGCTTCAACTCTTTTAATCGTTATTTCTTTGCACAGCAAAATAAGAAAGGCGCAGTCATTGATGAGCGTAACAACGGAGGTGGGTCTGCAGCTGATTATATGGTCGATGTCATGGCACGGGAACTCCATGGCTACTTCAATAGCAAGGCCAACGATCGACGCCCATTTACCACCCCAATGGCGGGCTTGTGGGGACCCAAAGTAATGATCATTAATGAAAGAGCTGGCTCTGGAGGAGATCTCCTACCCTATCTATTCCGAAAAATGGAAATTGGCCCGCTCATCGGTACCAGAACCTGGGGTGGACTTGTGGGGACTTGGGATACACCGCCCTTCCTCGATGGAGGTAGAATGGTGGCACCTCGCGGAGGCTTTTTTGATGTGAATGGTGAGTGGGCTGTAGAAGGTGTAGGCGTAGCTCCAGATGTAGAAGTAATCCAGGATCCGGCCCAAGTAATCAAGGGAGGTGATCCACAGCTAGAGCGAGCCGTACAGGAAGCCCTAAAGCTTTTGAAGTCACAAAGCATAGAGTTAAAACCTGAACCAGCGGCTCCCATCCGCTATAAGCGACCCGGGAAGTAGATTCCGAGCTCAGCTTCCTTACTCATCGGGTGACGCTAAGTCACCCGATGAGTAAGGAAGCTGGACTTTATTCCAAAGAATCCCGATCTTTGCCAAAAAAGAAAACTACTGCATGTCCTTTGAAAACCATACGATATTTTTCTACATTCTGATTGCCCTAATGACAATTGGTGTGTTGCAGAGTTTATTTATTGGTTTTCTATTCTTTTTTAAAGGATCTGGAGAGCGGCGAGCCAATGCTTTTTATGGACTGTTGCTCATCACCATTGGCTTGACACTGTTGCATAATATCTTTATACTGACAGATTTTTATCATCATTACCCACAGCTGAATTTCTTACCGATTTACTATACCTTGGCTTTTCCCACTCTCCTCTTTTACTACGTAAAACTGACCCTCTACCCCTCCTATAAGTTTCGATTATCTGATGTGAAGCACTTCATTTTACCAGGCGGACAATTGCTTTTCTTCTTGGTCACTTTTTCCAAAAGTATTGAAGTTAGAAGCCAATTGGATCGCTACTTCTATAATCCCTTCTATGGTGGATTTGAGCAATTCTTGTATCTCGGAGGCTTCTTCGCCTATATGTATTTTGCGTATCGCTATATACGCCGTCGCCGCAAACAAGTCAAGGACCGCAGACACATCAAAGCGATCAAATACCTTAATAAGCTTCTGCAAATTCTCTTCTTATTGTTTTTTGTCCATGCCTTTATGGTAATCAGTGATTTCATTAGTTTTGAGTTCTTCCAAATTGACCTCAGACATAGTAAGGTCTTTGCGGGCCTAGGCATCTTTTCCTTCGTTGCCGTTGTCTATTGGTTAAGTATCTATGGGTTTCAAGTACTATTTTGGGGGAGGAAAGTTTTCGGTAAATAGGACATTTAGTACTTTCAAACCACATTGTATTAGATCAGTTACCAAACCTTAACAGATGCGAGGCCTTTTCTTTACGCTATTGAGCACCCTTCCTGTATTGTTGAATGGACAGATGTCCTTTGATTCCCTCATTTTAGTACAGTCTTATCGGATTTATTTTGACCTAGGGCAAGATCAATGGCAAGAAGATTCAAACCCTGTGTTGACGGAAGTATCTGATTTTTTCTCAGAAAACCCGAGCTCGAAGATTCACTTAACCGCCCATACAGATTCCATTGGTACAGATGATTCTAATCAGGGACTCTCTGATCGAAGGGCCAATAGCGTGCTCAATGGACTAATGGAGTTGGGAATTCCCGAAGAGGCTTTGGTGATCGAAACCTTTGGGGAAAGCATCCCCGAAGCCGATAACAGCACCGAGGAAGGGAGACAACAAAATCGACGGGTAACCATCGATTGCTACATTAGTAAACCGATGACCTATCTCAGCGGTAAGATTCGAGATGCAGAAACGGGTGAAGGTATTCCAGCTGAGTTACGACTCCGGGGTGAAGATTACGAAGATAGTTTCCAGACGGAACCCGATGGAACCTTCAAACATGTCGTACCTGACCAAAAGAAAATCACTGTTGATATACTTTCCAAAGGCTATTTTCTCAAAAGTAAGACCCTCAAGACGCGAGCAGATATAATGCTCCATATGGCCCTCCCACAAGCTGCTCCTGGTAAAGTAGCGGAGATTCCTGATCTGCTGTTTGTAGGAAACAAGGCGGTGCTCCTTAGAGAATCCGAGCGAATCCTTCCTATGGTCTACGGCTTTATGAAAATGAACCCTACGCTCATCATTGAAATTGGCGGGCACATCAACCGTCCGAATCAGCCACCCGTTTCTCGAGAATCCTGGCACTATGAGCTATCTCGAGACCGAGCTAAAGTGATCTTTGACTACCTACTAGCGAATGAGATTGACCCGAAGCGCATTTCTTTCAAAGGATATGGCAACTGGAAAATGCGTTTCCCTAAAGCTCGATCCGCAGGCGAACAACAGCAAAATCGAAGGGTTGAGATTCGCGTAACGGGGATCATCGAGGAAGGGAAATAACTGCCTTTGAATTATCCTACGCAACCAGTTCACTTCCTTCAACTTTCCTGAAGGATTCCACTTATTATTTCTGATATTTGAGCTATCTACTGGATATTCCAGTGTACTCAAACAAACGGAATGAACTTTAACAACAAGGTTGCCATCGTAACTGGTGCTGGAATTGGCATCGGCTTCGAAATTGCTCAGCAATTGGCCAAGCAAGGAGCCATCATACTGCTAAATGATCAGGATGAGCAGGCTGCTATCGCCGCGGCCGCAAAGATTCGAGGCCTCGGGGGGCGTTGCCAAGCGACGGTAGGTGATGCGGGAGAGGTTGGCTATATTCAGGAAATGATCAATGAGGCCGTGGAGACCTTTGGGAGATTGGACCTAGCGATTGCGAACGCCGGCATAACTACCTACGGTGACTTTCTGGACTACACACCGGATCGATTTCAACAGCTCATCAACCTTAATCTAAGAGGCACTTTTTTTCTTATTCAGAAGGCAGCAAAACAAATGATTAGCCAGGGTCAAGGAGGACGTATCCTGTTGATGTCCTCTGTAACTGGGCATCAGTATCATCCTGAGTTGACGGCCTACGGTATGTCTAAAGCAGCTATCCGATTTCTGGCGAAAACACTTGGCGTTGAATTGGCCCCCTATGGCATAACGGTCAACGCCATCTCCCCGGGAGCCACCCTAACGGAACGTACCAGCGCAATCGACGGTGGAGATTTCAGCCGACAGTGGGAGCAGATTACCCCGACCAAGCGCCCTGCAGATACACAGGATATTGCTCATGCCGCTTTATTCCTTTTAGCTCCACAATCCAGCCAGATCACAGGACAGACGCTTATCGTGGATGGCGGATGGACCGCAACCAGTCCTCCTCCTGTACCTACAAATACAACTACATGAATTTAACACCCGAACCCATTTTTGACATTCAAGCCACTCATGGCGAAGGACCTGTCTGGGACGAGCTCCTGCAGGAACTATACTGGGTAGATATTCCAGAAGGACAGTATTATAAAGGAAACATACTAACAGGTAATGCCGAGACCTTTGTTGTAGGACAAGACCTTGGTGTCCTGGCTCTTAGAGAAAAAGGAGGCATCGTCATGGGTGTCCGAGATGGATTTGGTCTATATGATGAGCAAACCCGGCAACTACGATTGATAGAACCTTCCCCCGAACAGGAAAATGCCCTCGTGCGCTTCAATGATGGTGCCGTAGATCCGTATGGTCGATTTTTGGCTGGCACTATGGCGTATGATGAAGTGAATTGTTTGGGAAAGCTCTTTTCCTTGCAATCGGACCAGAGTTGGGAAACCTTAGCGCACGATCTTTACATTACCAACGGAATGGCTTGGAATAAAGCGGGGGATCAATTTTATCTGATTGACACGCTGCAGCATTGTGTATTTTCCTATGATTATGACCCCACCACCGGACTCATATCCAACCGCAAACGCTACATTGAGTTCCCCAAGACCATTTATCCGGACGGGATGTGTACAGACGCTGAGGATGGTTTTTGGATAGCCTTCTATGGCTTGGGCAAGGTCATTCACTACGACTCCGCTGGACAACAAATTGAAGAAATTGTAGTACCCGCTCCCCATACAACTAGCTGCTGTTTTGGCGGAGAGGACCTACAGACCTTGTTCATTACCACTTCTCGTCGAGATCTAGATGCCCAACAACGCGAGACCTATCCCCTGGCCGGATATACCTTCCGCGTAGAAACCGGTATCAAAGGAAAAGTAGAACCTAGATTTAACGGCTAACATCAGCGAGCAGGTAAAAAGACAGAAAACATTACTCGTAAGTCCGACTCAAACTAAAAAATACCCATGGACACAAAGCTACAGGATCAACTGACCCAACTGTCAAATAATCTAAAGGGGGAGCTATTCCACGATAGTCTGATGCGTACCCTATACGCAACAGATGCCTCCGTATACCGAGAGCTACCTTTAGCCGTCGCACTACCTAAAGATATCCATGATTTACAGCAACTGATTCAATTTGCCTTGGAGCAAGGGGTTTCTTTGATTCCACGAACAGCTGGCACCTCCTTGGCTGGTCAATGTGTCGGAGAAGGGATTGTAGTAGATGTTTCCAAGTATTTCACGAAAATCATGGAGGTAAACACTGATGAAGGTTGGGTACGTGTACAGCCCGGCGTGATTAGAGATGAGCTCAACGCATTTTTAAAGCCCCATGGTTTTTGGTTTGGACCGAATACTTCTACCGCTAACCGCTGTATGATTGGAGGAATGGTAGGGAATAACTCCTGTGGTTCCACTTCTATTGTTTATGGATCTACCCGAGATCATGTCATTTCTTTGAGTACCCTACTTAGCGATGGAAGTGAAGTTCAATTTGCATCGCTGACCCAAGAAGAGTTTCACGAGAAATTAGAGGCTACTGGACTGGAAGGACAGGTATATCGCCAGATCAAAGCAGAACTTGAGCAATCGGCCCTCCAAGATTCGATTAAAGCAGAATTCCCAAAATCTAGTATTCAAAGAAGGAATACCGGCTATGCGGTGGATGTTTTATTGGAAACGGAAAGTTTCACCCCCGGTGGAGAAACTTTTAACTTCTGCAAATTACTTTGCGGCAGTGAAGGCACCTTGGCCATTACCACCGAAATCAAACTCCATATTGATCCTCTACCTGAACCGCATGATATTGTAGTGGCGGCCCATTTCAACAGCATTGATGAAAGCCTAAGAGCTACACAATTGACCATGCAGTATGGACCCACCGCTTGCGAGTTAATGGATAAAGTCATTCTGGACTGTACAAAAGATAATATTGAACAAAGTAAAAACCGCTTCTTCGTAGAAGGCGATCCCGCGGCAATTTTGATGATTGAGTTCAGAGGTAAAGAAGCTAAGGAGGCTGAGACAAAGGCCGATGTGCTGATTAATGCTCTCCAAGAGCAGGGCTTTGGGTACGCTTTCCCTAAGGTTCGTCCGCCTCACACCAGCAGTGTTTGGGAATTACGAAAGGCGGGACTGGGGCTCCTAGCCAACATTCCCGGCGATAAAAAGGCCGTTGCCTGTATAGAGGATACAGCTGTGGCAATCACGGATCTAGCTGACTATATCGCCGATTTTTCAAAGATTATGGAGGGCTTTGGGCAACGATCGGTGTACTATGCCCATGCCGGAGCAGGCGAAATCCACCTACGTCCAATCCTAGATTTAAAGAAGTCAGAAGATGTACAGCAGTTTTATGATATCAGCAAGGCTTCCGCAGAATTGGTTAAGCGCTACCAAGGATCGCTAAGTGGAGAGCACGGTGATGGACGGGTAAGAGCAGCTTTCATTCCACTGATGGTCGGAGAAGAGAATTACGCCTTATTCCGTCGAATCAAACAAACTTGGGACCCCAAGGGGATCTTTAACCCAGGAAAGATTGTCGATGCTCAGCCGATGAATACCTCTCTGCGTTATGAGCCGGATCGTGAGGAGCCAGCAATTGAGACTTTAATGGATTTCTCTGAAACTGGCGGTATTCTTCGACTAGCGGAAAAATGTAATGGTTCTGGGGATTGTAGAAAACTACCGTTGTCCGGAGGGACTATGTGCCCAAGCTACCAAGCCACGAGAAATGAAAAAGATACTACCCGGGCCCGAGCAAATACTTTACGTGAGTTTCTGACCAAAGACCAACAGCCCAACCCTTTCGACCACGAAGAGATTTATGAAGTCATGGACCTTTGTCTCTCCTGCAAGGGTTGCACTTCCGAATGTCCTTCCAATGTCGATATGTCGAGCCTAAAAGCCGAATTTCTGCACCAATACTACCAAAGTCATGGTGTTCCGTGGCGCGCCCGAGCATTTGCCAACATAAATGCAATCAATAGAATAGGAGCCAAGGTGCCAGGTATCACCAACTTCTTCCTTGGCAATAAACTTACCAGTACGGTTATCAAATCTACTTTAGGTATCGCATCAAAACGATCTCTGCCTGCACTGGGGAAAAATACATTGACACAATGGCTCAATCGAACCTATGCTAAATGGGAGAAACCTTCTTCACCCACAGGGGAGGTCTTTTTATTCTGTGATGAATTCACCAATTACAATGATCCACACATTGGAATAACTTCCGTCAAACTTCTCCATGCACTAGGCTATGTGGTGAAGTGGGTCGAACATGCTGAAAGCGGGAGAGCACACCTTTCGAAAGGCTTACTCGTACAGGCGCAAAAATTCGCAAAGCAGAATGTAGCCACCTTCCACCCACTAATTAGTGAAAAGGTACCCTTAATCGGGATTGAACCTTCAGCCATCCTAAGCTTCCGGGATGAATATCCTAGATTAGTTAGCCCTTCCAATCAGGCTGAAGCCCAGCAATTGGCTAGTAACACCTTACTCATCGATGAATTCCTTTACCGAGAAGCTCAGGCTGGCAGGATCCAATCGGAACAATTCATGCCAACACAAAAGCATGTTTTATTGCATGGACATTGCCATCAGAAAGCCTTAGCTGATCTGGGAGATACAGCTAAATTACTATCACTTCCTCCTCAGTATACGGTAGAAGTAATTCCATCAGGATGCTGTGGAATGGCAGGATCCTTTGGCTACGAAAAGGAGCATTATGAAGTTAGTATGAAGATTGGTGGTATGGTTTTATTTCCGGCGGTAAAGGCAGCAAAATCCGATGCTATCATTGCAGCAGCCGGAACCAGCTGTCGTCATCAGATTGCTGATGGTACCGATCGAAGCGCCATGCATCCCGTAGAGGTGCTTTGGCAGGCCTTAAAAAAATAGAGGCTAGGCTTTTTCTCTCGGCAAGTGCGCACCAGATTTCCTCATGAATTCTTCGTAGCGGCTGGCGCTAGCGATAAAAGGAATCTTGATCCCGAAGCTCCCCTTTTCCTTTAAATGAATGGTCACCAATTTAATGAAGGCAAACTTGCTTTCCGTAATCTTCTCTATTCCGGCGTGAGCATATCGGAAGGTCTTGAAATAATCTGTGATGATCAAATGCTCAGAATTCCCCTCCACACGTTTTAGGCGCATAGTGGTTAAGAAGAACATGAGTAAACCGCTAGCAAAAAAGACTACGGAACCTATGCGAAGGGGGCGTCCTGGTATTTCGCCATAAAACTCATTCTTGTACGCAAAAACGGCCACCGTAAAAGCGCCAAAGAACACGATCCAGAAGACAGGAACGAAGAACTTAAAGAATAAAGTTAAGTTTGAAGATAATCTTTCCATAATGTACTGCTACGAATCAAAGCGTATCATCTAAGCCCTTTCAGGCCTAGCGCCACCACTTGTTAGTCATCTAATTCAGCCTCATACTGCTTATTGGCCCTAGCCGACACAAAAATACTTAATTCATAGAGGATAAATAAAGGTATACCGATTAGAAACTGAGTAATGACATCTGGAGGCGTAATTACGGCCGCCAGTAGCAGAATGCCAATAATGGAATGCTTCCGATACTTTCGCATCGCTTGCGGCGTTACTAATCCCACTTTGGATAGGAAGTAAACCACAATCGGCAGTTCAAAAACTAAGCCAGTAGGAAGCGTAAACATCACCAGAAAGCCGGTATACGATTGCAATGTCGGAGAGTTATCTACCCCCGGCAAAGTAAAGTTCATCAAGAAGTTGGTAGCAAATGGGGCGATAATGAAGTAACCGAACAATACGCCCATTATGAATAGCATAGAACAGACAAAAACAATACCTCTCGCTGCCTTCCTTTCCTTGGGATAAAGGCCAGGCTTGATAAACGCCCAAACCTCCCAGAAAACGTAGGGAAAAGCAAATACAAAGCCCATGATGAAGGAAACTTTGATTGTCGTGATGAAGGTCTCAGCAAATTTAATGGCTTGTAATTGATAGTCCTCAAATTCAAAACACATGCTATCTCCTAGTCCCATAGCTTGGGATGCTTGACAAAACATGCGATAGGAGATAAAATCCGATTGCGTGGGTCCGAATATTACAGCATCAAAGAAGTACTTATGAAAAACGAAGATCAAGATTCCAACAATCGCGATCGCTCCGAGGGAGCGCATAATATGCCATCGCAATTCCTCCAGGTGATCCAAGAATGACATCTCTTTTTCCATAATCTGTTGCTGTTCATCTAGTCGATCAACATCTATTTGATCTAATGGCATTGAATTCTATTTTTTTCCTTGACTATCCCCGTTTCGCAAACCTATTTTCTTGTAGATAACCCTTGAAGTCGAGCTATTGTTCTACCACTCTGTACACTTCTGCAACACGGTTAATTGAGTCCCCAAAAATATGAAGCTTTCAACAAAGACAAACGGTTTAATATTGCTTCACCCTACATAAAAAATAGACTAATTACCTTGTCTTTTTTCTAGAACCTGCAAATTTAATCTTTGCTGAATCGCTACAACACTTGGATTCTTGGTGGGGCTAAAAATAGTAATTCTATCTCCAAGGAACCTTATTTAATCTACCTTTAGCTGGCTTTAAGCGATAAAAATAACCCATTCAGCAGGAGGAAACTGCCGTTTAGTAAAAAAATTCTGGGCCCTCATATGAATTAAAGTGTGTGATTGGAAAAAAGTCTTACTTTTGCCCGACGTTACTTTTTCCGAATGGAATGGTCTGAAAGCATATGGACGTATTATTATTTTTAGGGCTTTTCGTGGTTAGTTTGACGGTGTTGCTGAAGGCGTCGGACTGGTTTGTGGATTCAGCTGAAGAGATTGGCCTTTCCCTCGGAATTTCTCCCTTCATCATTGGTGTCACCATCGTTGCCTTTGGTACTTCCCTACCAGAACTAGCCGCTTCCGTAGCTGCTGTTGTAGCTGGCGAATCCGAATTGGTTATCAGCAATATCGTTGGGTCCAACATTACCAACATTGCCTTGGTATTGGGCTTAGTGGCAGTGATAGTGAAGCAAATTGAGTTAGAATACAATATTTGGCACATTGATATGCCCTACCTTTGGGGCTCAGCTTTCCTTTTGTGGTTTGCCTTAAATGATGGTGCCTTTTCCCTCTTTGAAGCAATCTTATTCTTAATCGGTATCGTCATCTTTCTGGCTTACTCCTTCAAGGGCGAGGACGGTGAAAAGACCGAAAAAGAAGAGCACCCCAAAGCTTCTGCTAGGGCTTATGTTCTTTTGCTAGTGGGAGGAATTTTAGTTTGGCTGAGCGCAGAATACACCATTACAGCCATCAAGAATTTGTCTGAACTTGCCGGCATACCTTCCACGGTTATAGGGCTTTCAGCTATGGCTTTAGGTACTTCTCTACCGGAGGTAATCGTTAGCTTGAATGCTGCTAGAAAAGGAAAAACCTCAATTGCCGTTGGCAATGTATTAGGTTCAAATATCTTCAATACTTACATAGTCATGTCGGTCCCTTCCTTCTTCGGACCCCTGGAGATCCCCCAATCCATCAATGGTTTCTTCCTTCCCATGATGATCGCTATGACCATTCTTTTTGGCATCATGGCTAACAATAAGAAGATCACACGTTGGGAAGGTCTAGTTCTATTGATGTTCTATGCATTATTCCTAGTCCAAATCTTCGAAAAAGGCATGGGAACCACCTAAGTCTTCAGTGCCCCAACTTCCCTTTTCACGCCTTGATTTTTCGAGTCCCCCTCACTTGTTTCGTTACTTTTTTCTGAAAGATCGTCATATAAATAGCAACATTTATATGCATAAAAATTATTTAAAAAGGAGTTGTTGGCAGGAACCACGGCTTTTAATTTTATAATCAATTGAGTACGCATTAAACTAAATAAAATAGAAAGACGGGATAGGAATAATCAGCTTAAGAGCCGTGCATCTTACTAGAGAAAAACTTATATTTGATCAGTGAAACACTATCCATGATTATAAAATTCCCACCCCCCCTTTATAATCAGGAGCACTCAACTCATCCACCAACCACCCTTTTGAATAGTGCTAACATTACTTCTGGAGTCGTCTTTTAGAAGGAGACACTAAACAAAATATTACACCCAAGGAGTGAAATACAGTACGCTACGTCCCTACAGCGTTTGGCTGCCAGCAACTTAGCCATCAACATGATATAATTTACTGAATACCTGGCAGTTGTTGTGGCGTCTGTGCATTTACTATTGTATGACTGTTCGTTATAGTCGATGACCCAGGGGGGAAACTAATGCTATTAACAACACTTGCTTCCACCCTCTCATTTTGCTTGCCGATAGCCAATACTCTAGTATCAATTGTGCATTAACTACACCTAACGTATAGGTGAGAATCTATAATCCAATTGTAATCTGTATGAATTCCCAGTTATTAAAAATCCCAGTAAAACCCACTGATGGAGTCGGGAGGGAGAAGACGCCATCAGTACTTTGCCAAATTAATATTAACAAACGTACTATGATGACTTACAGAGGTATTGCATTCCTTGCAATACTGATTTTTTCCATCCCCGCATTTGGGCAACTCACTATGCTTTCCGAGTGGGCTCTAAACTCCACCGAACAAGCTGACCCCAGTGCAATCGCCAATGTTCAGGCTAGCGACTTCACCAGAGGAAACGGGATCAATAAGATCACCTATTCTTCCTTAGGTGCACGCGCCGACTATTGGCCTACTACTACAGAAGCGGGAGTGGTAGACTACTACGAAGTCTGCATTACCCCCGATCCAGGAATCACACTAGAAGTTGACCAACTAGAGTTCGCTGAATCGAGAACGGAGGATGGCCCAGGTGCTTTCGAAGTGCGCTGGTCAGTCGACGGATTCAACACCAGTGAGCTTATTCTAGGACAAGTAATACCTGATGACACAGATGAAAGAAAACATACAATTGACAATCTAGATATTGATATTTGTAATGGCAACCAGCTGTGCTTTCGCTTTTACGGCTATCGATCAGAAGCTAATACTGGAGAATGGAAACTCGGTAGCAACTCGCTGAATATCAAAGGAGAGAAAAAAACAGCTTGCGCCGCTCCAAATACCAATGGTTCTGTCTCTTTTGATTTCATTACCGATAATAGTTTGACTGTAAACCTTACCCATGGCAACGGCTCTGGTAGAGTAGTCGTCATGCGTGAGGGCAGCCCGGTTAGTAACTCAAGCGCCCCCTGTAATGGCTTAAGTTACAACTACAGCAGGACTTTTGGTGCGGGAGATCAGCTTGCGCCAGGAGAATACGTAGTATATGCCGAAACAGGTGCTGCAGGCGGGAGCTCTAATTTCACCGTTACCGGTCTAGCAGATGGAGCTACCTATCATCTTACTGTTTTTGAATACAATGGTACTTGTTACAAACAGCAAGCTGCCCTGAATGCTAGTGCTGCCACGACCTGTGATTCTCCTAACTTCGTCAGAAACCTTATCCATAGTGGGACGGATAGTAAAATCAGTTTCATGTGGGACCTCCCTTACTGTTTCGACGAAGTACTGGTAGTTGCTGGATTCAATACGATCACCGGTTTCCCCACAGGAGATGGAACACAGTACACTATTGATCCAATTTTTGGACAAGGCAATGGAGGTTCCGACTTTGGCATAGAAGAATACCCTGTATATCTCGGTTCTGCTGAAAGGTTTGAAACCACCAGTGTTCAGAACAAAAACGATTACCACTTTACCTTCTTTGTACGAAAAGGTACCGATTGGATCGAAGCCAAAAGAGTTACTACTCAGCCTGCTCAAGGATGTAGCGATCTCGGGGGAGGAGATAATCTATTTATCAACGAGATAGAATATGAGACCTACATCTCCAACACCGTGTTTGGTGTCAACTATGATATTGACGAAGGAATCGAGATCGCTGGCCAAGCGGGAATCAACTTAGAGGCTTATGAGATTCACGTGTACCAAAACCTTGTCAATACCCCCAGAGACGCTGGATTAGAACGAATTATTCCCTTAAGTGGTAAAATTGAGGACCAGCAGAATGGAATGGGAGCCATTTGGGTACCAATCCCAGAGATTGGTGACTTAACGGGCTGGGCCATCTACAATAAGGTAACACAAACAATAGTGCAATTTTTAAGTGTCAAACGCCCACTTGAAGCCATAGATGGGGTGGCAATGGGTCTCGTTGCAGATCAAACCCTAGGTGAAAACAACATTGGTAATGTTACTAATGTGTTAGAGGCGGGATTTAGTGGTTTTAGCAAAAGCATGCAATTGCAAGGCAGTGGTGGGTGTCCTGGAGATTTCATCTGGATATCGGAAACGACCCAGTCGTTAGGAGAGCTAAATACCACCCAGGCTTTTGTGCCACTGCCCATTGAATTGCTGTCTTTCAGTGCTAGAGCTGTGGAAGGCCAAGTTGTGCTGGACTGGCAAACGCTCACAGAAATCAACAATGATTACATGGCTGTAGAACGCAGCTCAGATGGGCAGGACTTTGAAGAGGTCGGTATTATTAAAGGCGCTGGCACTACTTTCCTACCGCAATCCTACGAGTTATGGGATAGCAAACCATATAAAGGCATCAATTACTACCGACTACGACAGGTAGATTTTGATGGCACTACTACTTACTCCAAGATGGTAAGTGTAGTATTCGAAGGACAAGGCTGGGGTGTGCAGGTGTTTCCCTCCTTAACACCAGATTTTGTCAATATCCGATTGGATCAAGCCGTCGACCAGATCGGCGAAATCCGGGTATTCGATCTCAATGGAACCTTGCGGCATCGTCAAGTCCTTGAGAAAGGAAGTCTTGGAGTAGGCTTAAACCTCTCACACTTGAACGCTGGACAATTCATTATTCAAATTGAAAGACACGTTGGGACCACAACGCATCGTATCGTAAAGATGTGATGACAGGTCTAAAGCGATAGATACGATAAGTAGGAGGTTGATGGCAACATCACCTCCTTTTTTATTTCCTATCTATTGAGCGTGGTGCACACTACTTACAAAAGCCACAATATTAAACCGGTGGAAGCCAAACTCAGGAAAAGGCCCGTGATAAAGATGCTAAATGCAATACGGATGTAGTTCATCTTATGTGCTAAGCGACGTCCAACATAATACAAATCCTCTGCCAAGTGGCCACGCACATGCTCAGGTTCAGAGGCCGTCTCCTTAATATAGCTAAAAAACTCCTGCGGTTCCATCCGATAGAAGTTACCAAAAAAGAAAGGGCTGAAACGTCCATCTTTACTGGCATTATCCCGGAAATTCTTCAGATTGGAGGGCTTCAGTACAATGGTGCAGATATAGATGGTCACAAAACAAGTCAATGACAGTATAATCAGTGGGATATACAGCTGCTCCTCCAGTATCACCTGCGTATGTGCCACCACTAAGGGCAGCAAGAAGGTGATCATCAGTGCGTTTAAGCTAAGCAGTACATTAGCCTTATTATCAGCAATATGTGTCAATTCAATATTATTCCGTTGCGTAGTACGGATGATATTAACGACCTCCTTCGGCAATTGCTTTTTCTTCGTCTTTGGTTTCTGTTCTTCTAATAGTAACATCAAATGATATTTATGCCCACCGGATTACATTCCCGGAAAAGGCTGCAAAAGTAACATTAATAGGGGTTCTTGATAATGAAGAAGGAATTTCGTTTATAGGTTAGAGGTGATCAGAAGATCAAGATCGGTAGATTTGATAGCGAATCGACGGCCTAGATATTCGTTGGTTAAACACCCCTTATAGGTGTAAATACCGTGGCGTAGTCCTAAGTTGGTAAAGAATAAGTGTTCTATATCCGCCGTGCTACTAGCTTTTAACAAAATAGGTGTCATAATGTTGCTTACTGCGATCGAAGCGGTACGCGAAACTCGCGAAGCGATATTGGGTACGCAGTAATGAATCACATCATGCTTCACAAAGGTAGGTCTTTTTAAGGAAGTAACCTCAGAAGTGGCAAAACATCCGCCCTGATCAATGCTTACATCGATAATTACAGCTCCGGGCTTCATTTTCGAAACCATATCCTCACTCACTAAAATCGGAGCCCGACCGGTTTCTGAATGGATGGCACCAATGGCTACTTCCGCAGTGATCAATTCCCGTTCAAGATAGACAGGATTCATCGCTGAAGTATATAGGGGGCGGCCTACTTGATTTTGCAGGCGCTTTAACTTGTAGATATTGTCATCAAAAATACGCACCTCTGCTCCCAATCCAAGCGCCGTTCGCGTAGCATATTCAGCTACAATCCCAGCCCCTAGGATCACTACTTTTGCACTCGGCACCCCAGAAATCCCACCTAATAAAACGCCTTTCCCTCCACTCGTATTCGCCAATAACTCTGCAGCCGTGAGGATGGCACTGGTACCGGCCATTTCACTCATGATGCGAACAATTGGAAAGGTCTCAAATTCATCTTTGATGTACTCCATCGCTAAAGCAATCACTCTTTTTTGCCGTAGTCGATTGATGTAATCTCCCGAAATAATAGGTAACTGTAAAGGAGAGATGAGAATTTGGTTGGGATGCATCAACTCTACCTCATCCAAGGTAGGCGGAGCAACTTTGATGATTACTTTGGCTTTATAGACTTGCTCAGGGCTATACGCAATTTCCGCCCCCGCTTCCGAAAAATCATGATCAGAGAAATTGGACTTCTCACCCGCACCTGTTTCAATGATAACTCGATGTCCATTAGCCACCAAGGTTGAGACAGAGGAGGGAACCAAGGCTACTCTATTTTCCTGGATCGTTACTTCCTTTGGAATACCAATAAACAACTTGCTAGAACGTTGTTTTACGGGTAGCATTTCCGCCTGCGTGCGGTATTGCCCTTCCGTAAATATTTTGGGTACTGGTATCCTTTTCTCCTTTTCACTCATAGTCTACAATAATACAATTTTTCTATGGGAATTCTCTATCAATTCAATCCTTATGTACAGGGTATCAGCGGGTAACAGATCCTCAATAACTGCAGGCCATTCAATAAAACAATAGCGATCACCGTAAAGGTATTCCTCTATTCCCATATCAAGGGCCTCTTGCGCATCCTTGAGTCGATATAAATCCAAATGATACACTTCATCCCCATTTGCGGTGGCATAGACGTTTGCTAGCGCAAAAGTGGGACTCGTCACTTTTTCCTCCACCCCTAGCTGTTGGCAGATCCGTTGGATCAGGCTGGTTTTCCCAGCACCAATTTCACCAGAAAAGGCCATAATCCGATGATCTCCTGCCTTTTTCAACAATTTTCTTGCAGAATCCTCTAGTTCATCAATTCCCGTAATAATCCACTCCATTGTTATCACTTAGTCGGCGCAAAAATAGTAATAAAGGATCTTTTCTTGTGTAATAACAACAACTCAAATTTGATTTTGGATGAGTCCGCAAGACAAAGCTTTTTATGAGCCTCTCGATACCATCGAAAGGCCAAATTCAACGGGGTTTTAAACTATAAAAAGCGGGGTAATTTTCGTATCTTTGCAGAATGGATAATTTACAAGAAAAAGAGCAGTTAAAGACAGGAAACGGGAACTACAGCGCTAATAATATTCAGGCACTAGAAGGACTAGAAGCAGTAAGAAAAAGGCCTGGTATGTACATCGGAAGTACGGACACAAAAGGTCTTCATCACTTGGTCTGGGAGGTAGTAGATAACTCCATCGATGAGCATCTCGCCGGCTATTGTTCTCAGATAGATGTAGTCATTCACGAAGGCGATTCCATAACAGTAAAAGATAATGGTCGTGGCATTCCCACTGGAATGCACGCTAAACTACAAAAATCAGCACTTGAGGTAGTAATGACCGTGCTACACGCTGGTGGTAAATTCGATAAAGACACCTATAAGGTATCTGGTGGTTTGCACGGTGTAGGGGTATCCTGTGTGAATGCCCTATCTAGTCACTTGAAAGCCGAGGTGCACCGTGAAGGAAAGATCTTTGTGCAGGAATACGCCCAAGGTAAACCCCAGACGGGAGTGGATGTAGTGGGTGAAGCAGCAGACAATGGTACTACGGTTACCTTTCAACCAGATCCCGAGATTTTCGAAGCCCTAGTATACAACTATGATACGCTAGCTCATCGTCTTAAGGAGCTTTCCTATCTAAACAAAGGACTAACGCTACAGTTAACGGATGAGCGCGTAAAGGACGAGAATGGTAACTTCAAGTCTGAAGAGTTCTATTCTGAGGGAGGCTTAAAGGAATTTGTAGAGTTCCTAGATGAAGGGAAACAACGTTTAATCGAGAACCCAATTCACGTTAGTGGTAAAGAAGACAATGTAGAGGTGGAAGTAGCCATGCACTACAACACTTCCTTTAAAGAGAATATTTATTCCTTCGTGAACAATATTAATACCCGCGAAGGAGGTACGCACGTAAACGGATTCCGTCGAGCTGTCAATAGAGTATTCTCCAAATATGCCGAAGAAAACGGCATGTTCAAGAAGCTAAAGTTTAAGGTGTCGGGAGAGGATTTCAGAGAAGGTCTTACCGCCATCGTTTCAGTAAAGGTTCCTGAGCCCCAGTTCAAAGGTCAAACGAAAGGTGAGTTGGGTAATTCTGAGGTAACCGGAATTGTTTCGAGAGCAGTAGGTGAGATTTTAGGGCATTACCTGGAAGAAAACCCAATGGCGGCTCGGAAGATCATTGATAAGGTAATCCTAGCTGCAACCGCTCGACATGCTGCCAGAAAGGCCAGAGAAATGGTTCAGCGGAAGAACGTACTAACGGGAGGAGGACTGCCAGGTAAGCTAGCCGATTGTTCGAGCAAAAATCCTGATGAATCCGAGTTGTTCCTCGTGGAGGGTGATTCGGCAGGTGGTACTGCCAAACAAGGCCGAGATCGGAAGTTTCAAGCTATTCTTCCACTTCGTGGTAAGATCTTGAATGTGGAAAAGGCATTGGAACATAAGATTTACGAAAACGAGGAGATCAAGAATATCTTCACCGCTTTAGGTGTACGAATAGAAGAAGATGAAGTAGGTGGTAGAAAACTGAATATCGAAAAACTTCGCTACCACAAAGTAGTAATCATGTGTGATGCCGATGTCGATGGGAGTCACATTACCACTTTGATTCTTACTTTCTTCTTCCGCTATATGCACAAGCTGGTAGAGAACGGTTACATCTATATCGCCGCTCCACCATTGTATATGGTCAAGAAAGGAAAGCAGTTCCGTTACTGCTGGAATGAAGAAGAGAGAATTGAAGCCATTGCCGCCTACTCCAAAGGAAAGGAAGCAGCAGAAAGTGGCGTAAAAGTTCAACGCTATAAGGGTCTCGGAGAGATGAATGCAGAGCAACTTTGGACGACCACTATGGATCCAGATGCGAGAATCCTTCGGCAAGTTTCTATTGAAGATGCTATGGAGGCAGATCGCGTTTTCTCCATGTTAATGGGAGATGAGGTACCTCCTCGACGAGCATTCATCGAGGCTAACGCCAAATATGCGAATGTGGATGTTTAAAATTTTGTCTTTCTGAAACTCCCTCCTTCGGAAGAGGTTTCGGAAGGTATTATTCAATAAAAAAGGGCAATACAAGATCATGTATTGCCCTTTTCCTTTCTAAGCGGAATTAAGAATCTAATCTAAGTCCAATTCGGCACGCAGCGCCATATCATTTAGGCTATTCTGACTCCAATAGGGCGTCCACAAGCTTTTCTTCCTGGTCGCAATCGAAGTCCTAGCTTGTCGATCAAAAGCAGAAGGATAGGTATCCTTCCAACCCACAATGGCATGTGGTGAGGCTTTCTCAAATACAATCTCCAGCGTACGATTGTGCACGGGATAGTTGACCGTATACACCATTAAAGCCGCTCCTTCAAAATCTTCACCTGTATAGGAAGACATGGTATTTTCCGCCTCCACTAGCTGGGTAGGCCGATGTGCGAGCCTCAGATAGGTGGAGCTTGGCAACATCTTAAGCTTCCCCGTTGGTAAGGCCTCTGGCTCCATCCGAATACGATTGAACACCTCATCCTCCAACAGGCCTGCTTTGACCTTAGTTTCTTGATCTCCCTCACTTTCAAAGTAGGAAAACAACTGGCTACGGTAATAGCCCTGGTCATAATTTAGCTGCGAAAATACCTGACCGCACCATTCCGTAGTGGACTGGGTCACTTTCAAGGTATGAGGGTGTTGCTTCGTTTGTACGGGCGTGAAGGTGGAAGTCATAATATGATAATCATACAATCCAGTAGGAAAACTTAACACCCGATTCATCTTCAAAATAGGTATCGAATTAGGATTGGTGTAATTATCATTCTTCACTTGCTTATCCGTTAGAAAATCTTCGGTTACAAAAACCATCACAGCCTGTCCCGGGTGTACATCTTGATACCTATTTTGCATTAGCGTATAGCTCGTTATCTCAGCTTTACCTTGGTACCATTGTTGCCCTAAACCAGCCTGCTCTGTTGATTTATCATTTGGCTGACTAACCAAGGTAGCTGGAACGCCTGCCTCTTGCTCTGTTGACGGAGATTCGCACGCCCAGAAAAGACTTAAGCTTGCTAAAAAGAATAGAACTCTCATATTTTTAGTTTGACTCCCTCCCTTATTCGGTGGCAAGGAAGATTCAGTTTATAAAATATCTCTTTAGATAAACCCCATGGCAGCATACAGTAAGATGAAAAGTGACACTAAAGGTAATGGCTAGTGAAGCTCCATATTTCGCTTTAGCTGTCCTCATACATAGGGTTCCTAGAGGAAACATAAAGTACATGATTTTACCTCATCAAATAATGACAAAAGTCATAAGACTGTCCCTACACCGACGATTAAGAAGAGATTATCAATGCCCCAGTTCGGCCTCTTCAAGCCTGCATTGGAAATATGCCGAAAACGTCCCTTGATATTGAAGCTAGTTCTAGCAGCAGGCAAGTAAAAAGAAAAACCTAGTTCGAAATTATCAGAGAAGATAAAACCGCGCGCTTGTAGGCGAGTTTCAAGGGAAATAAAGTGGGGGCCTGAACCAATTGCCGCATTCACCTCAAAGTATCTATTCAGGTTAACTTGGTAGCGAATGCCCCCATTCAAACCGAATTCGAACTCCAACTCACGCGTCAAAAGGTTATCAGCTCGAGTGAACTGGCCCTCGGCATACAGACTAAAAGCACCAAAGTGATATAAAGGGGTATTGGCTAAGAGTGTGACAGGATTATAAGCGAAACCTTCCGGGAGCAATTCATCAATAACACTTCTCCCATAGTTAAGGCTCATTTGTTGTGGCAGGTCAGCTTGGGCATAGGCTGTGGATCCGAAGTTCCCAAGGACAAGAACCCAGACGAAAAGCAGGCGTCTCATTATCAAGGTGTTTAATAGGTAATCTTACTGGAGAAACCTGTCCGGGAAGCTTTAGTTTGTAGAATAACCGGTCAATTATAGCAACCGTCGTTCTAGCGATATATCCGTTTTTTTTCGGAAAAATGTAGGAATAATAATCAACATAGCGCTCCCTTCACCTGTTAGTAATAGCGCTTAGATGGAAGTTAGAAAATAGAGAGTCCCGATTTAGTGGTAAGTGCTTCTAAGGCAGCCATTCCCTGACTGGAATTTCCTTTTGGATTGAGTCTTGGGCTCCAAACAGCCACACTATACGCTCCAGGATGAACGGCTACTATTCCTCCCCCTACCCCACTCTTTCCAGGTAATCCTACCCGAAAACTAAATTCGCCCGCCTCATCGTAAAATCCACAAGTTTGCATAATGGCATTGATTCGTTTAGCCTGACTTTTGTCGATCACTGCTTCCGCACTGCCTAGTAACTGACCATGATTGGCAAAGAGAAGAAACGTTCTGGCCAAGGTAGCGCAACTCATCTCGATAGAACACTTATGAAAATAGAAGTCCAAAACCTCTTCGACATCGTTCTCGATATTGCCAAAAGATTTCATCAGATTGATCAAAGCACTATTTCGGAAGCCCCATTGCTTTTCTGAAGCAGCTACTTTTAGGTTAAAATCTATAGTCGAATCTCCAGCCAATCTCCGGACAAAGTCGAGGTAATCTTGCTTTGGATTAGACAAATGAGAGACTAGAATATCAGATATGACCAGAGCCCCTGCATTGATCAATGGATTGCGTGGAATACCATTCTCAAACTCTAGTTGTACTAAGGAATTAAAAGGATCGCCAGAGGGTTCAACATCTACCCGCTTCCAAATTTCATCCCCTTCCTGCAAATGCGCTAGGGTCAAGGACAGCACCTTGGAAATACTTTGAATAGAAAATGGCTCAGCGGCATCTCCTAGAGAATAGTCCCCTCCTTGCAGGCAGCAAATATGCATGCCAAATTTATCTGGCGAAACAGTGGCTAACTCTGGAATGTAGGAAGCCACTTTACCCTCAAATTGTACAGCTTCAAACTCCTGACCAATTTCATCAAGTATCTCTTGGTAATTCATTCTACAAGTTTACTACCTTCTAAGACAAATCTCGTGTTTGGAGACACCCAAAAATAAAACACAACACTCCTTTTGGTCGCTTTTGTCTTTTATTTTGTGATTGCCCACGAGATTTGTCTTAGCTCATGTTTAAAATTAAGCTTGTGAATAAATAAGTCCTTAGGGTAGTTAATTGTAATAAATTATCGATTCGCCCAGGCCTTAAAGGCAGAAAGCTTTCGGTTACTAACGATTAGCTCTTCCTCTAGTGCTGGTAATACCTTTACCTTGAGGCGGCCCTTAAAATAAGTCTGTATTTGTTGAATGGCTTGAATGTGAACAATTACACTACGGGTTATCCGAAAAAAATGCTGTGGATCCAATTGATCCTCCAAAGTATCTAATGCATAGTTGACGGGATAACTTTTACCCTCCATAGTCCTTAGCAATACTAAGTTGCCCTGGGCCCAGAAATAGGCAATGGCAGTCACCGGAACTGCCTGCAGCATACTCCCTTGTTTCACTAAAAAGCGTGTTCGGTAGGGCGGACTTTGCAATTGCAACTGCCGGGCCAAGGCTTGATAATCAATCAGCGTCGGCATATTCATTTCTTTCCATTTATCTAGAGCCTTGCTTAGGTCCGGTAGAGAGATGGGCTTAAGCAAATAATCAACACTATTTACTTTGAAGGCGCGAATGGCATACTCATCGTAGGCGGTAGTGAATATGATGGGCTTCTTGATCCTAATTTGATCAAAAATGTCGAAACTAATGCCATCGGTCAACTTGATATCCATTAAGAGTAAATCCACTTGTGGCAGCGCCTCTGATAGCCAGGTCACTGCTTTCTTCACACTCCGCAGAACGGCCAACACCTCAATGCTTGGATCGTATTCCGCTAGCACCAACTGCATATTCTGGGCAGCCACCAATTCATCCTCTATGATCACTACTTTCATGGGTTTGAATTATTTCCACGGTTTCACAATTTGCAGAATCCCGATTGCTATCGGAACTGCACAACTGCAACCGCTGTGCTTCTACCTGGCTACGCCGAGTAGACAGGCTCGCCTAATTTTCTTTAATAAGCTGTTATGTAAGGTTATTATTAAACAAAATCATACTCGTTTCATGCTACGTTTTCTACAATTTGTAAAAGAGGGACCTCTACTGAAAAATGGTACTCATCTCGATCGACCTTAATCGGTCGATCTGCCAAAAGTTGATAGCGATTTCTAATATTCTCTAGTCCAATACCATTAGAAGAAGTTTGTGTCTCTACTCCTAATCTACTATGATTTGTAACTTTCAGATGATCGCCGTCCCGCTCAATCGCAATCAGCAAGGGATGGTCCTCATCAAATCGATTGTGCTTGATGGCATTTTCTACCAACATCTGTAAACTCATAGGCGGAATGAAATAGCTTGTATCCATCACACCAAGGTCAATCTTGACTTGAATATCCGAACCGAAGCGCACCTGTAATAAAAAGATATAGTCTTTCAAAGTCTCTACCTCTTCTGACAAAGGAATGAGTTCTTCATTTCTCTTTAGTAGTACATTCCGATACAAAGAAGACAACTTCATCAAGTACTCTTTGGCATCTTTGGGGTGCTGCTCAATTAAGCCATATAGCGTATTAAAATTATTGAACAGAAAATGGGGCGAGATCTGCTGTGTGAGTATGGCCAATTTCGCTTGCACATTCTCTTTTTCTAGATTGGCTGAGCGGATAGCTTCTTCTTGCCATTTTTTAATCAAAAAACGCAGCTGATGAATAGCGTTTGCTATCACTACCATAAAGAAGATCTCGGAACCAATGGAGACGATATGAAATAAGCCGATGATGTCCCGCGCCCCGTTATTGATTTCCCATAGTTTTGCAGGAATGTACATCGCAAACACCACCAATAAGCTGATCAGTAAACTGACCAAAAAGGGCACCAAGACTGCTTGCCAGAATCCGCCTGTATGCTCTACCTGCCGTTGAAAGTAGCGCGTCACCCTTCGATCAATCTCAAAGATCATCAACACGGGAATCAACATGACAGTAGCACCGATCCAACCCGCCTGCATATCCTCAAAGGAATGCAAAATATAAACCTGCCAATACAGAATGGAACCGATCAAAACCGGAATGACAATCCGCATTAGAGCTATCTGTAACCACATAGGCTATTCATTTTTCCGAAGTTCAACTAAATACCGATTCGTTAGGCTTACCACCATGACTACGACTATGGTATGGATAGTAACCAAGGCTGGAGTTCCCCAGATCCAAGGCTCCGACAGTACCCCCTGCTCTAACAAGCCATTCAGCCCCATAAATATAACCACCATAGCTGACAGCATAGGTAACAGCAGAAAACCCAGGAAATAAAGCCAACGGTAGGGATTTGCAATCGCTTTCCAGGCCGTGATCAAAGGAGGAACGGCAGCCGCTAGTACGAGGCCCAGTCCAATGTAGTGAATCAGATCTCGATTGTGACCATTTCCAAAAATCACATGCAAAGCATATACTTCGTCCCCACCTCCCAAGAAGGCAGTCAGAATGCGCGCAAAGGGTAAATTGGCAAAGATGAGAATGAAGCCTAGCACCTGTCTTCTGGAATCACCTCGCAACAGCCAAGAGCGGCCCAACCAAAGGAGCGCGAAGGTGAAGATGGGACCGGCAAAGGTAGCTATGATAGCCCAAGGCTTTTCATCCCGACATCCTTCGCAAAGAGACCAGACATTAAAGTCGCGTGGGCCCCAGCAGCCACAAAAGGAATATCCTGTAAAAATATGTACCAATTCGTGTAATTCCCCAAATAGGAGCATGAGAAAGAAAAAGGCTATAAGTGGTCTAGGCTTTAGCTGCAAGGTGATCATATAACAGTCATTTAGTCAAAGAATGATCACAATTTGCGATGGAAACGCTAGCCTCCGAAGGACAAACTCCTGAAGTGGGAGTTTTATAGTCTAAAGTGGGAAGAAAAGGAGGAGAGTGAGGAGGGGCTATCTTTCTTTTTCAAGTACTACTGGCTATAGATAAAAACGAAAAACAAATTCCTCCCTAATCCCTATCCAATTCCATGGATTCATGGATGGCACTCATCGCCTCAAAGACCATGTCCTGCACACCTTTCTCCCGCCACCCTTTCTTACTCAATTCACTCCTAACCTGGGTCTCGTTCTTACCCTGTAAAAAATGAAAATAAGCATGTTCAATCACCGGCATAGGCACACGATCAATTAAGAGTTGAATCTGCGAACGGCTAATGTAGGAAAGTGCTATGATGTAGATGAGTACTGGTTGTACAGCGAGTAAGATCATCCAGCCCGGAGCCCCTAGGTTCAATCCTTCAATAATCAAGCCCTGATCTAGTCTATAGTCATACAATTCCCAGATGCTAAAAGCTAATATATCTCCTGTACTGACTATAAAGAGATATTGAAAGTAATGGTATAAAATTGCTATCAACATTACGCTACCTGCTAAGACCCATTGTACACCAATAAAGTAAGTAAATTTGCCTCTTTTGAAACCCAATGATAAGACTTTAGCCAAGGCCAAGGCAATGAGGACTTCAAATAGCAAAAGGATATAGAAATTATTTACCGTGGCTAAGGCCCAGAGCGCACTCAATGCAATGGCCGCTATCCCGCCGTAGATTATAGCCCAAACAGAAGTGGTTTCTTCGCTTTCTGGTGGGGTAGGAAAATCCTGCGGTTCCTGGTAATCTTCCCATTTTTCCTCCCTCTCAATCTCGGCAGTCATAGCTTTTAGGCTATCGCTGTCTTGTTGCTCGACTAGCTCTTGGAAAGCATGCAGAAACAGCCTTACTCGCTTTGAATTTCTTCCTTGGTCCCACATTTCATTTCCTGTGGACTCACTCTTAACCTCTAGTTGTCCATAATTAGTAGCGGTAACACTAACTTTCTCTCGGCGAAAGTTAAATCGATCTAAGAAATAAGCCTCAGTTTCAGATTCGGACTGATAGACGATTTCCCAATCTAGCTGTTCAAAAATCTTCTTAGTGAGGTGAATCGCCAGGCGAGGTTCCAGGTCTATCCTGATGGTTTCAAGATGCTTAGGAGACCAGGCGAAATGATGGGTACGCTTAATCTGTTTTTCGATTTCTTTGAGTTTGGCTTCCATCGAGCGGCGATTTTCAGTTAGCATTCGTTAGGTCGTGATTGAGGGCGGATTAAGGTTCAAGAGACTCGGTCAAGCCCATTTCTTCTGGCTGCAATATCTCTTCCAATTGCAGTACAGCAGCGATTTCTTTTTGTACCTCGCTTGACAAACCTAGGAGATAGGTCTTTGCCAAAGCACATTCCTCTTGATAAAGATAACATTTTGCTAAAAGTGTAAGGGTTATTCCTCTCAATGCCTCCTCCCCCTCTGGATTAGCAATTAGGGCAAACTGATATTCTTCTTGGGCAGCATCCCAACTACCTATTCTCCGGAAGCGGTTAGCTCTAGATGTAAAGAATCCGTAGCGGTATTCATGGTCCCGGGCTTCAGCATCTTGTTTCTGTAGATAAATGTTTTGGTGATAATCGGCGGCTTGCTGAGTCGAGTCTCGACAGATGTACAGCACCCCTACCAGCGTAGCTAAGAAGAGTGAGACTTGGAATACTTTCAATATCCTAGCGAGATTCCTAAGTCCTTTTGATTCTGGTTGCGATAATACCTTGGTACCAAAATGATTAGGTCTGGGTAAACTTGATTGACCCAAAAGAGTGTTTCCTTGGAAGGCTTTTCTGTGTTTAAAGTCCGTCCCAGAATGGCCGGGTATCTTTCCTGAAGAGCGCATCATGAGTAATAGTTTTACAAGTCAACATAGGCGTCGACCAGCTTTCCAATTATTGTGTAATATAGTAGGCGAATCTGCTGCTTATTTCTCCGATTCTAGATGTTCTAGAAAATCCACCATCGCTTGCTGGCAATCCGAGTATTTCTGAATTCTATTGATCAAAAAGAAGCGATAAGAAGACAAGATATTTTTGAAATCTTTTGCGCGATACACCTCTGCAGCTTGTACCTTACCATCAACTAAGTCTAGGTTTTTCAGAATATATGGGAAATAGGATTTATCATAGATATTGACATGAAGGTCGTCTATCCCTCTTACCCACTCGTAATACTCATATAAGTTTACGATCTCATTCTTCAATTTAAAATCATGGATATATCTGATGTCACCTGATTCTGTTAGAGAGCGATAAGCATTTTTCTTGATATAGACGCCACCAATATTTAACAAGGCTAAGCTAAAATTATTGACGGTGTGAAGGGCGGTGTCTTCTGGCAGAATAATGAATAAAGAATCCAATTTAGCCTTGCTGGATATAGCTAGCTCCAAGGCTGCCTTGATGTTTCGTTGGTTGAAGGCTGTTTCGGCTTTGATATTCTCTAAGTGTTCCTTGATCAATCCCTTCTGTACCTTTTTCTCAGCACAAGTACTCATTTGAAAAGCGATGAGAATCCCTAGAATAACCACCACGAATTCAACAAAGTGATTGAGCCAGTTAATGTTTTTCATACGAGTCTTCGTTCATAAAATCTATCTCAATTTAGGAAAGATTGGGGCAAACCTCAAATCTCCTAGACCAGTTCTAACCTTTGGTAGATTAATTGGCAGGTACACCAACGAAGATGGCCAGCACGCAAGGTACTGGCCATCCTCTATTTGAAAGTTAAGGCTACTAGAACTGATTTCCGCTTAGGGTTAGAATTGCTTCCCCCACTCCATGATATCCTCGTAAGCTAGCCGATCTATTCTCAGGTTCTCTAAGACACGGGTAGTATTTTCCTTTGCGTCACCATCACTATCCGTAGAGCGTTCGATCTTATCTACGGTGAGATAGTGCTGGTTGCTGCATCCGGGGCAGCAGGATAGTTGTACACAAGTTCTATTACGAGCTCCAAGCGTCACCTCAGGTAATTTCTTCAAGGCATCGTAGTTTTTACCTTCCATTTCCTTACGAAATCCGATCGGATTGGCAACGCCGCGGACCCGCTCAGTTACCTTTTGGGTATTAAGCCATTGATCACAGGATTCACAATAAGGTTTACTCCCCATGCCAGCCCCCACAGCTGCTATTACCCCAAACAAAATGATGCCCGCTTCCACAATCCAAATTAAATAGAGCGCTCCTCCGGTTGGCGTAAAACCAAAGATACTCCAGGCCCCTTCCATGGCAATCAATTGGATAAAGAACCAGGTTGTATTCATGTTAAAGGACATTAATTCTCCTCCAGAGGCGGCGGAGATCCAAAACACCCAAGCAAAGAAAATGCCTATCACTCCCATCGCAAGGGCAGACAACAATAAGACTCGGCTGTTCCGAACTTTGCCTAGTGATCCAACTTTGCCCACAGCATATCCTATACTGAAGCCAAAGAAGTAAGTGAGCAGAAAATTGAAGTAGATGAAGGGAATGTAGAAGGTAGCGTAAGCGTAAACAAAACCGAGAACAGAAGCGGCGGCTAAGCCAGCGATGAGCGCAAGAGATATGCCCATAGGGTTTGTCTTACCAGATTCCTGGTAGTACAAAGCGGTACTTTCCATTTTAGAGATTTTAGGTAAAAAAATGCGTCGTTTGTGATTTTTAAGTAGTGTAACAATAGATACTCCTAATTTTTAGCTGCGTCTTTCGAGACCATGCTTCGTTAGTAAAATTCTCACGTAGCCTTTGGCTATGCTCGATTTTACTGCCTCACCTGGCCTCGAAATTCACTACCTAAAATTTTACGACTACTTTTGTCACACTACTTACCGCCATGCTAACATGAACTAATAGAAAATAATTCCCATTGCAGCTATTTTTTTTCAAAAAGTGCTCTCTCAGGTCAATCTCACCAGTGAGCTAGCATTTTTTTCTATCTTGAACTTCAGCACTTTAGTTTTGAGATCTTACGACAAATTATGGATTGGCAAGCTTACTTAACAGAACTTTCAAAAGATAAACTGGGGATCGTTGTGCTCCCCATTTTCATCCTCGCTATCCTTATTGAGGTATATCTAGCAAGGCATGAACAGAAGCAATTGTACAAAGGGAAAGACACATTGGTATCTCTCAGCATGCTCGTCTTTGCGGTGATCGTAGAGTTCTTCCCGAAGCTTCTCGCCTTCATAGCCTTTGTATTTCTGCATGAGATCTCACCACTTGCCGAAATTGTACAGCGCCAGTGGTGGGCTTGGCTCTTACTCTTCTTTTTGGATGACTTCAGTTATTACTGGTTCCATCGACTCAATCACGAAGTAAGGCTGCTGTGGGCAGGACACGTTGTGCACCATTCTTCAGAATACCTCAACTTCGGCACCGCCCTCAGACAAGGCGTGGGAGAACGCCTGCATAAATATCTTTTCTGGTTGTGGTTGCCTCTTCTAGGATTTGATCCGCTGATGATGTTTACCATGATTGGGATTAATCTATTCTACCAATTTTGGGTCCACACAGAAATGGTTCAAAAGCTTCCCACCTGGTTTGAAGCCGTATTTAATACCCCTTCTCATCACCGAGTCCATCACGCCTCCAATATTCGATACTTAGACTGCAATCACGCAGGGGTTTTGATTATTTGGGATAAAATCTTTGGCACCTTCTCTGAGGAAAAAGACTTTGATCAGCCGATTTACGGCTTGACGAAGAATATCTCCTCTTACAATCCACTATACGTTGCTTCTCACGAGTACCAATCTATCTGGCGAGATGTCAGACGAGCACCGAACTGGTCGGATAAGCTCAAGTACATCTTCTATGCGCCTGGCTGGAGTCATGATGGCGAAGATCGACGGGCAAAGGTGCTGCGCAAAAAGCAAGCCTTAGAAGGTCAGTAATTACTATTTGAAGTGGGATTGGTTGACAGGTATAGAATTTGCTTTAGAAGGATTTGCCATTGTGTTCCTTGATCCAACGGATGGACTGCTGTGTATAAGCCGCAGAATGCCCCCCTTCTAGTTTTACGTATTCAAAGTTAGACTTCCCACTGAGTCGTTCTGCTACGTTCTCCCCATTGCTAATCGGTACTACCCAATCTTTCTTCCCATAAATCAATAGTAAATCTCCGGGATAGCTATCCACAAAAAATAGCGGCGAGCTTTTAATAATCTTTTCCCTGAGGATTGACAGGGGAGCTTCCCTACTCAAGAATTGATAACGGTACTGTTTGCCGTATCGCCTGGATACGATGGGTAATAGAAAGTTGGTGGGTCCACTCTGTGCTACTACGCAATTCAGACTGGGGTGGCGCGCAGCTGCTAGTAAACCTACCGTTCCTCCCCTACTCACCCCAAAAAGTGCTAATCGTTGTGTGTCAACTGCTGGGAAATTCTCCTGCGTCCAGTGTAGTAAACGTAAAGCATCATCCGTTGCGCCATCAAAAGCATCACCAAAGAAGCCATCTGAACAATAGCGTGTATAGTAAGTTTGTAAGGCCTGGCCCCGGTAGGATGGGATGACGACGAAGTAATTTGGCAACCCCTGTAAAAGCTCATCAATCAAAGCATTTTTGGTCACGTAAACGGTTGGATCTTTCTGATTTAAGCCATTCGCCCAAAGCATGAGCGGATACTGTTGTGTGCTGTCGAATTGTTGTGGAAGGTACACAGCCCCGTAATGCCTTTGCCCTTCCTTATCATGAGACATGATGATTAATTCGCGATGCGTCGATACTTTCAAACGTTGATGAATATGGCTACTATCACTCCCCAAATCAAAATTAGACCAGTCATTGAGAACGTGTTGATATTCCTCCTCCTGCAATGGACTAAGTAATGTATCGCGATCCAAATCCTCATACAAATCAACATTGGAATAATCGATGCGCTGTCGACAGTCACCGGTATCACGCTGATACCAGTATACACTCCCTAAGACCAGTACAAGCAGGAGTAAGACGCCTGGGAGCAGTTGTTTGATTACTTTCATACTTAGTTGATCGCTGATCTAATGCTTTCTGTTTACCTACCCCCTTCGACTTCTCTGCAAATCGCGCATGAGGCGGAGGCCCGGTTTTTCAAACTTGATGGGTTCAATTCGGCGAGGTTTGGGCGGCGGTAGCTTTTCGTCTGGGACTACTAGTTCATCCAAGAGATACTCTAGTGAGTAGAGAAATCGCTTTTCTGCTTCGGACAGCCACAGCTTTTTGTCATAAACAATGGTGAGGATAGCTACGTAGAGAATCTCAGGATGAGCACTACCCTTTTGGAGCATTTCAACCAGTCTTTGATAGACTCTAAGATTTCCTATTTCTCCTAAATACTTGATTGCTTTTCGCTGTAAGAAGTCCGGGGCCTGTTCCGCCGCAATGAGCAAACTACTAATGTCCCTAGCCATATACCTGCGCGTTACTCGCTTGGTAGTAAATCTAAGAATACCCGACTTGAACATTACGTTTCTGAGAAACATAGGCGAATGAGCTGACTAGCTATTGGGAAACGATTAACATCCTACCTTTCAAGATGCATTCTATATTAATAATGTTGTTTACCACAACAATGTTTGAATTTTTTACCGCTTCCGCAAGGACAAGGGCTGTTTCTGCCCAAACTTTGCTTTTTTCGATTTAAGGGGCGCTTTTCCATATCATGATCAAAGATTTCTTCTAGCATATCGTATAGTTCGGGATGCTTTTTCGCCAACAGCCTGGGACGTTCAAAGAAATACTCACTTACTACCGCAAAAAACTCCACCTTACTTGTTCCACCATAAGGGTTGATATCTGATTCATCTTCGTGGATCTCCTCGATCTTCTGGCTCATCAAGTCTATCCAGGGAATAATGCAGGGTTGCTCAAGTAGCAAACTAGGTACCCCATCTATGTTACCATCCAGTTTATCAATCAAATGTACAAACTCGTGGATGGCTGTATTTTTCTTGTCTGAGCGGTTATCGAATCCATGATGCAGGGCTTGCTTGGAAAGGATCATTTTTCCATTCATAAAACCACTCCCCACCATGCCCAAGATCCTACGATCCTGTCCTGTTGTCTCAAAGTCTTCATTAAAGGATTTCGGATACAGGAGCACTTCAAAGAGATTGGTATAATGCCACTTAGGAAATTTGAGAATAGGAATTACAGCACTGGAGGCCACCATTAATCGATCGGTTAGGTCCACGGTGGTTTCAATGCCTGTAATTCGGCAATTCAAGAGGAATTCTTGCACTTTAAATTCAAAGGTCTTCTTTTCCGGGGGCGTCAAGCCATTGTAGAAGTCGATCTCCTTAACCAGAATACTTCGCCACTTATTCGGGAAGGGTTCATCGGGCATTTCCCAAGTTACGCGACGCCAGTTTGTAGTTACTAATGCTATTGCCAGCACACCTACTGCACCTATTATCCAAAATGTCATCTAAAGCTAGTTGTTGGGGTTAATGGCTGTATCTATTACTATTTGATTTACAGGTTCGCTTAAAGCTCTCATTGATTTGCTATTCTACGATTCTACAACCTTTTTTTGCTATAAAAATTGCTCCTCCCTGAGAAAAACTAAGGCCACAATTCTTTAGTTTCTCTACTGTTTGATTCGGTAGGCTCTTTTACGCAGGATCACTTTAACATCACTCCAGATATACATTCCTCCCAATCCTCCCCCAATTACTAAGAATAGTACGGTGAGCAAGGGAGCCTCATGTACAGAAGCCCAGGCAAGGAGAAGGAATAATGCAATGAAGCCATAGGCCAATAGGCGTCTAGCAAGGTTCTTAGGGGTCCATTCGCTCTCTGTCCAGGCCGCTTCTTCCTTCCGCTTCTTTCGGTCTTCAATCAATTGAAAGACATCCTCTCCGCGCATAAAGGCGGCCGCATTATAGATTAAGGTGCGTTTATTTTCATTATTCCTCACAAAGGACGGAGAGGTACTACGCTTCTGTGGATGAGGGATACTGTTTATAGCGATCTGCGTTCCTGTCCGCTTAATGGTGATCCATTCTGCTCCTTCCATACCTTCCATCGGCCGTTCTCCTTCGAAAAGCTGATCATTTAACTTAATCGTATTCCAGTTGAGTTCATCTGCTGTCAGATGCACTATCATTCTGAATTCTTCAGCTGTCATAGATGTTGTGTACCAATCAAACCGAAGTTGTGCGCTTAACTTCATGATCAACCAGCGGGCAGCAATTAGCAGAATCAATGATAAGGGTAATACGATCCAGAACCAAGGGATATTCCAAGCTTGACGTTGAACAAGAACTAGTACATTTATCCCAGTGCTTACCAGAAAGAAGGAAAGGATAAAGACGACATAGAAGTGCCTAAGGTATCCTAGTAAATCCAACTTTATATAATTGTTTGAGGCCCTCATCCTGAGTATTTCCGATGGTTGGTATCAGCACTATGGCAGGCACGTGGATCTATCGTAAATTGATACTACGAATTGGATTCCTCCTCAGCCTACAAAGTCTTGCTCTTCCTACAGAAATTATACTGAATAAACGTGAAAGGCATTTTTTTTAGCCACCAAGCCCAAAGAACTAGACGAATGGCGTCCAAAACGGTATGTTGGAATAGATAAGCGGACTTCGATACAACTTAATTCACTCTCTCTAAGTGGTAAGTCGCAAAAGTCGCGGCGTTTACGGGTTCAAGCCAACGTAAAGTCTGATCCTCTACTGACCAATAGAAGTCACTATACCGATGATCAGGAGAATCATCCTCTTTGCCCTGATCCAGGTCATAGTACCCCGTCTTGTATATCGGAAAATAATCAACTAATGGGCTCAGTGTTCCATCGTCAGACCAGAGCTGCCATCTTATACTCAAATAGTGGGAATTTCCAATCACCTGAATCTTACCCAGGTGTCTTTCACTAGTTTCAAACACTAAAATAGTTCCGGACACCAGGAGATTGTCTGGGTCGCCAGGTACGGCGTTGATCGGCATGTCTGACATCTCCAGACTACGGGCATCTGTCTGTGTAACCTGCTCAAAAAAGGAGGCCGTAGGTTCCCAAGAAAAAAACTTTGTTTCAAAGTTTGAGTTTTCGTCAGTGGCCTTCAACTCTAATTTCCGAGTATCTGTTGTACCTAAGCTTAAGGACAACAGACCGTTATCCGTTGGCATTTGAATAGGCAGGGTAGTTTCTTTAAGTTCTGCGTCCGTAAAGGAGAAAAGCGCTTTTTCACACACTTCCGATCCACACCTTCCCCATACTTGTAGCGAAATTCGACCGATTGCTCGCCGAGTAATAACGATTCGACTAATGTCGCTGGCGGAAGCATTAACATTGCTCCACTTACCAATATAAGTATGCCAGTCGACTTGAGGTGTGGGGATGGTCGCCTTTTCACAAGCCCCCAATACCAACACCAGAGCGATCACAGATCCGAATTTCAAAAATTGCTTTATCATGATTAGCGGTTGACATTCAAACGAAATGGCTTAGCATTAGCACCCACCGATCAAGTTAAGCGCGCTGCCAAGACTTTTCCAAACCACAAGTAGCAGGCCGGAGCTTACAAATTAGTTCTTTATCTCCATTTGACCGCCAGACTTGCGTACCATTACAACCGAAATAATCCATTTCTGTTCGAAATCCGTCATTATCTGCTTATAAAAGCCAAGGTAACTAGCGCTCGCTTTATCTGTATAGTAAGGAGTAGGGCCTTCTCCTTGGCTTCAGAGGTGGGGCTTGGGTTTCATCCCCCCGGCCCCCTTGTGAAGGGGGAGTATCTGGAGCAAGGCTGCTAGTACTTGGCTCCGCAACCGTTCCTCCGTTGCAAGAGACTTGGGGAGTATCTGGAG
>JABSSL010000093.1 GCA_013214355.1 Saprospiraceae bacterium
AAAAACTGGTGCCATAGAACAGGAGAGCGGTACCGATCTGTATCGATACCGCTCTACAGGCTTAGAATGGCCATCCATCATTGCCTCTTTTTCTTAATGGCTAAAAATTCGGGATGACTCATGTTTCTATTTTCCTTGAAACAGTAGCACTAAGTCTAAGGCTTAGCTGCAGGTTGTTTGGGGAAATAAACTGTGATGGATTGGTTGACATTAACTTCTGCCATTCTCAAACCGTTCCATGCCATTAAATCTTCGATACTGCAGTTGAAAAGCATCGCAAGCGTTTCAATTCGATCACCCGCTACTACCTTATAGGTACTTTTGAAAGTCCCTTCTGGCATGGCAGCCTTGGTACTTTCGATTCCCTTCTCCTCTAAGAAGCGCTGGAAGGCGCCACTTGCGCTTGCTGGCAATGACAATAGGTTTCCTGCTTTGCTTTTAGGAACGTAGTTATTGACATAACCTGGATTCAACTTCTTCACTTCTGCAAAATTCAATCCACACTTCTGAGATACATCATACAAACGAATGTAATCATACACTCGATATACCTCTGTATGCTGTAAATCATAAGATGGGTATCTAGGCGTAAGTCCATGATCTTCGTGATGCTTCATCAGATATGAAGCCGCAACGAAGCGAGGAACATACTTTCTAGATTCTGCAGGCAAGTATGGGATAAGATCCCAGTAATTATTGCAGCGCGCTTGCTTGATCGCCTTTTGTACGCGACCAGCTCCGCAATTGTAAGCAGCCATCACCAATGCCCAATCCTGAAACTCTCTGTACAAGTAAGCCAATAACTTCACTGCAGCCTCTGTAGCTTCATGTGGATTCAAGCGCTCATCCACCTGGTTATTGATCGAAAGATCGAAGTAACGGGCGGTTACAGGTACGAATTGCCATAGGCCGGCAGCACCTGCATGCGACTTAATATCCGGGATCAGCCCAGATTCTACAATAGGAAGGTACTTCAACTCTTGAGGAAGTTGATAAAGACTTAAATAGTGCTCAAAAATTGGGAAATACATGCTGGATCTACCTAAGATAAGTTCTGCGTCTTTGTATCCAGCGGTGGTGTAGCGCTTAATGTAGTTAAAAACGTCTACATTGTACTTGACCTCAAAAGGGAAGTTCATTTGGTCAAGTCTTTCTGTGATCACCCCAATCGTTTCGTTATTCCAAGGCTCAACGCCTTCGTCTAACAAACTGAGGGGTAGTCCGTTAGTTTTAGTAACTGTAAATAACATTAAAGCTATTACAGCTACCTTTGTCCATGGGAATTTCATTATAAACTGGTTTTAACTCAATGGCCAACAAAAATCCTCGGGATTATTAATGTTTAAACTCTTGGGATATGTTTGAGGATCCCGCGGTCGCACTAGGTGCTTCCGAATTTGACCTTGATTCTTAGCGTCTCATAGGGTGACCCGCTATCCGGGGTTTCTTAGCCCTCTCTTACGGCCGTACCTAAATAAAGATTCAGGCCTTTCAGAAAAAAGCTGACGCAAAACTAGGTGCTTTTTCGCTCATTGTCAACGAAAAAGGCAGCAAGTTATCCACATTGAGACTCAACAACCTGTTTACAATAGATGCGTATTTATGGTGAAGTCATTAAAAATGAGGGTTTTAGCCTATAAAAAACTGAGCCCCCAGCATTTTTATACCATAAATAGGGTAGAACACAAAATTTTATGCGGACTACGAATTGGAGAAAAAAAAGCCGAAAAAAAATGTTAAAATTTTCTTAAATCACCATGGAAAGGACCAAATCCTTTGCTTTTTTGACCTTTCCCTAGCTAAAAAGTCACATTTCTTAGCCTTTTATTTATATGAAAAATGTATATTAATGGGTTTTTATTGCCTCCCACACCAATTTTGATTCAAATCCCCTTCGAATTAGGTAGTTAGCGATCTTAGCTTTGTTATGGAAGGAAAATGGATCTTCCATTTGAGCGGCCTTCTTTTCAATGAGTAGATGCAATGTCTTTTGATAATCCTCTTCTTCTATTTCTTCCATGGCCTTACGGATACAATAATCCGTGATCTTTCGTTTTTTTAGCTCCTGTTTGATCCGGGTTCTTCCCCACTTCTTAATATTGAATTTCCCACGGGCGTAAGACCTGGCAAAGCGTTCTTCATTCAAGAAATTATCTGTAACCAGTTCAGCCATGATTTCCTCTAGCGTATCTCCATATACGCCCAGGTCCAACAATTTGCTTCGCACCTCAGCATGGCAGCGATCTTGATAGGCGCAGTATCGCTGCAATTTCTTCAATGCCTCTACGGCGCTTATGTACTTTTTAGGCTTTTGCACAGATGATTTAATATTGAGTTAGTCTAAGGTGTGTCTTTTTCATAAATTACGCGTCTAGATGAAAAAGCAGGTTGGTTTGCTTTCTCCTAATCGTCAAACCCAAGCTATTTATTCTATTTTCTACATACATCCTCAAAGTTAATTAAAACCACACATTATGAATTTGGACAGTATACTTGAAACGATCCAAGGTTTTATTGCACAATATGCCTTAAGTGTAATCGGCGCCATTTTTACGCTAATTATTGGTTTTTGGATTGTTGGTCGCATTACCAGCGTTTTAAGTAAGACACTCACTAAGCGCGGAGTAGACGAAACCATCCGCCCATTTCTAGTTTCCTTGGTCAGCACTGGCTTAAAAGTGCTTTTGCTACTAAGTGTAGCCAGTATGTTCGGAATCGAAACCACTTCCTTTGTAGCCATCTTTGGTGCATTAGCCTTTGCGATTGGTATGGCGCTCCAGGGCAGTCTGGGGCATTTCGCAAGTGGCGTTCTGCTCCTAGTTTTCAAGCCTTACAAAGTAGGCGATTTGGTGACCATTGGTGGTGGCCAGACCGGCACCGTGGAAGGCATCCAAATCTTCAACACCATCTTAGAAACCTTAGACAACAAAAGAATCATCGTTCCTAATGGAGTAGTAACGAGCAATATCATTACCAATATTTCAGGTCAAGGTATCATTGGCGTAGAACTGACGTATGGCATTGGCTACAATGATAGTATTGATAAGGCTAGAGAAGTTATCCTTAGAGTGGGTAAGGAATGTCCTTATATTTTGGATGATCCTGCTCAAGGTGTAGTAGTTGCTTCACTTGGAGACAGCTCTGTAAACCTAGCCACTCGCCCATTCTGCAATAGTGCGGACTACTGGGATACGTTCTTTTATATGCAAGAAAACGTGAAAAAGGCCTTTGACGCCGAAGGAATCAGCATTCCATTCCCACAAATGGATGTTCATGTGGATCAAGCCTCCTAGAACGGAGTTAAGAGATCCAGCCTAAAAATCACAATCTAGGTTTCCGTCATATGCGCAATAGCGCTATTAAAACCTTTGAGCTTTGCATTCTTTTTGAGTGCAAAGCTCGCCTTTTTCCCCCCTTTCCCTCTCAGCTTGCAGGCTTACAGCGGCTTCCATCGCTAGAGATTTAGCAATAAATTTGCCCTTCCCTATCCTCAAAAGGCTACATTTAAGTTGCAAAACATTGGTGATCTCAAAATCAATTGGACATGAAAAAGGTCTTTCTCTTTTTTCTTTTCGTCACTGCCCTCGTTAGTTCAGGTACGACTCAAGTTCCTTTTCTAGACCTGAAAACCAATCTGCAAGCTTGCTTAGATAGTATCGTAGCGGAGCAAAATTTTCCAGGAGCAACCGCAGCAATTGTCCTAGCTGATGGACAATTGATTAGCTTGGCCTCCGGCTTTGCTGATAAAGAAGAGCGGATGGCTATGCCTTTGGGGGCACAAATGCTGTTAGGTAGTGTAGGTAAAATTTTTGTCTCGGCCGTAAGCCTCCAATTGGTGGATGAGGGTAAGCTTAACTTGGACGATAAAGTCAGTAAATATTTCCTTGGTGTTGACTGGTTTAAGGAACTGCCCAATGCTAAAGACCTTACCATAAGATCGCTCCTAAATCATACTAGTGGTCTACCACGCTATGTTTTTGCTCCAGCCTTTATTGAGGTTATCGAAAAAGACCCAATGCGTTCCTGGACTCCTGCGGAATGTTTGGCCATTATCGCTTCAGAAGAACCCAAGCATCCCGTTGGAAAGGGCTGGGGCTATTCTGACACCAATTACATTTTACTAGGTCTCATTATTGAGAAGGTAACCCAATCCACCTACTATTCGCAGCTAGAAGAACGAGTCATTTCTACTTTCCACCTTCGATCCACTTACCCTTCTACCCAACGAGAACTTCCAGGCTTGACACAAGGGTATATAGGAGAAAATAACTTCTTCAAACTTCCTGAAAAAGTAGTTAAGAATGGACTTTATGCCATGAATCCTCAATTTGAATGGACGGGAGGGGGCTTGGTAACTAATGTAGAGGATCTGTCCTATTTCATCAAGTGGTTACATACGGGTAAAGTTCTCAGCTCATCCGCTTATCAGCAGCTGCTTTCCCCCGTAAACTTTCGCAGTGGCCAAGCCGCTGAAACGGGCTATGGCTTAGGTACCTTCGTTTGGTCCAATCCAACGGGAAAAAGTTTTGGTCATGCCGGAATTATGCCGGGCTATTTTACCCATGTGGAGTATATGCCAGATGGAGGGTATGCGATAGCACTACAAGTCAATACAGATCAGAGTGGAGCCCAAGCTAGTCACCAAAACGTTCAGCGACTAAGCTTGAAAGTCGAGCAATTTTTACGAAAGCGATAACGCGATCCTTAGTTGTATTTATGGAACATCACCTTTTCCATGTACACCTCTGGTTTCTGAAGCGCTGCAAAGCCAAACTTTGCATAAAGTCCATGTGCATCGCGAGTAGCCAAAAACCAACGCCGGAACTCTTGGCAAGCAGGATGAGCCAAAATGGAATCAACTAGCCAGGTTCCTAAGCCTTGCCCTTGGTATTCCTCTAAGATGAACACATCAGCTAAGTAGCCAAAAGTAGCTGCATCCGTAATTAGTCGAGTATAACCGATCTGTTTTTCTCCATCGTAAACACCAAAACAAATAGCTCCTTGTGCTGCTTTTTGAACCAACTCCTTAGGGATTCCAGCTGACCAATAGGACTGTTCAGATAAATAAGAATGAATCACCGAAAAGTCTAGCTTAGTGGGATTAGTAGAAATGAGGTAGCCATTACGCTCCACCTCATAATGCTCGTGAATATTGGGTAAGGAAGTCATGATATTTTATATGAAAAAGAAAACCTAATTGATCATTAATTCTGATAGGCAGAAAGAACTTCTTGTAGGGCTTTTTGAATGATGAACAGGTCAGATTCCTGCGTTTGCCAATTGGAAAAGGCCGCCCTAATGCAAGGGGTTCCTTTCCAGTCCGAAGGCGTTAAAAACACCCTGCCGTCATGTGTTAAAGCTGCCAGGAACTGGCCGATTTCACCCGCTAACTCCTCCTTGGGAGCATTCAGTGTAAAGCAAACCACATTGAAATGAACCGGAGAGAGCAGCTTAAAATCAGAAGACCGATCAATCCAATCGCCCAACTGCTTGGCCAAATCAACATTCCTTTCCACCAGGTCTCGAAAACCTGCCCGCCCATAAGCCTTCAATGAAAACCAAGTTGGCAAGGCGCGAAAGCGGCGAGAATTCTCTGGTGTCAGGTGCACAAAGGGAACTTCTGCGGCATTAACTTCCAGGTAGCGGGCTCCACTATTTTGAAATACGGCCTGTTGTAAATCAGGATGACGCGTCAACTGAATCGCAGAATCGTAGGGCACATTTAGCATCTTGTGCAGATCAATCGTAATAGAATCTGCTGCGTCGATTCCATCCATGAAATGGGTATATTGTGGAGAACAAGCGGCAAAACCACCAAATGCAGCATCTACGTGCAGCCAGAATGGGAATTCCTCTTTGAGCTGACCGATGGCAACCAGGTCATCGAAATCCACACTATTCACCGTACCGGAATTAGCCACTACTATGCATGGACGGCCATCCTGCTCCTCTAAGGCTTGTCGCAGCGCGGCTAGATCCACCGCTTCACGCCCTTCCTGTAAAGGTAAGCGCTGCACACAGGACCGCCCCATCCCTAACATGGACAAAGCTTTAAAAACACTGGAATGCGCACAACCGCTCAACACAGGAATCACGCCTACCCTAGCCAAGCCCTCGTGGCCAATATCAACACCTAATTGCTGGCCAACCCACTGCCGAGCAATGGCTAAGCCCGTAAAACTCGACATAGTTGCCCCGGAAACGAAGGTACCTGAGTAAGCCTGATCTATACCAAATAATGCTTTTAGCCAATTGATGGCCTGATACTCTACCTGATTCGCCGAAGAATCTCCGGCACTGGCCACGTTTTGATCTATCACACTTGTCAACCAATCTCCTGCTATACCTGCAGGAGTACTACCTCCAGTGACGAAACCTAAGTATCGGGGGCCGGGACTACCGGACAAACCAGCACTAAATTGCTTCTGGAAAGCAGAGAGGGCCGCTAAGCTTCCCACCCCTTCTTCCTCCAAATTATCATCAATAGATGGGGAAGTACGAATCCCAGCTGGACGATCAGATAGATTCGCCAGAAAAGCTAAAGACTCCTTCAAGGTCTCTTCTAAGATTACCGGTGTTTGTGTCTTATCTCTCAATAACTGTTGTTCCATTAAGTCGTAGATTTTACGGGTATCCGAATTTCCTGCGGCCAAAATTAGAGACAATGCCCACAGGAAAACAGATTCAGTTTTTTATATTTAAACCATATCAGATTATCTATAACGATATTCCTCTATTCATGACGGCATTCTTGTACGAACGTATTGCCAAAACCTTAGAACAAAGCATCAGGCAAGGGACGCTCAAGGAAGGCGATAAACTTCCTTCTGTCAGAAACTCTAGCAAACAAAGAGGGGTAAGTCCCTCCACTATATTTCAAGCTTATTATCTTCTTGAGGCCAAAGGCTTAATCGAGGCTAGATCCAAATCCGGTTATTATGTAAAGTTTGCAGTGCAAAAACTATCACGTGCTTCCTCCCCCATTGAACGGCAAGCCCAACCCTCACCTAAACAATTGGACAGCGCTTTCATCATTGAGGAAATGGAAGAACTTAGAGACAACTCCACACTAATTCGTCTTTCAAGCGCCTATCCTTCTCCAGATCTTTTACCTACTGCAAAAATCCAGAAGGCCATTATTGAAGCTACTCGCATGAATAAGGAAAACCTATTGCACTATGAACTACCTCAAGGTAATAAAGCCCTTCGAAGTATCATCGGAAGGCAGCTATTAGAATGGGGTGATTACTATACGCCGGATGAGATGATCATTACGACGGGTTGTATGGAGGCCCTTAACTTATGTCTTCGAGCAGTATCAAAACCTGGTGATATTATAGCTATGGATCAACTCACCTATTTCGGTATTGCTCAAATGGTTGAGAATCTGGGGCTACAGGTCATTGCTATTCCTGTTCATGAGGAATTCGGTCTAGATATAGACTTCCTCGAAAAGGCGATCCAGTCCTTTCCTGTGAAGGTGTGTCTTTCAGTAACTAACTTCAACAACCCCACTGGAGCAGTTATCCCAACCGAACAAAAAAAACGACTGGTGAAACTTCTACGTCAACATGCAATACCATTAATTGAGGATGACATCTACGGCGACTTATATTTTGACGTAACCCGGCCAAGTACTTGCAAACAGTTTGATGAAGATGGATGGGTTATGTATTGTTCGTCTTTTTCCAAGACTCTAGCCCCTGGGTTTCGGGTAGGCTACTGTCTTCCGGGAAGGTTTCTTCCGTCCGTACTACAACAAAAGAGGATTCATTCCATCAGTTCAGACAGTCTGGCACAGTTGGCCGTATTGCATTTTCTTAAAAAGGGTAGATACGGCTTTTATCTGCGTAAACTTCGTACGGCGTTACATAAGCAAGCTTTACAGTATGCTCAGGGCATTCGGACCTACTTCCCAGAAGAGGTTAGATTTTTACTGCCTAGCGGTGGGATGGTTCTTTGGTTAAGCCTACCACAGGGCTTTGACGGATATCAGTTGTTTCGCGAAGCTAGAGAACATGACATTGGAATATCCCCAGGCCAAGTCTTTGCAGTGGAAGGGTCATATAAGAATTATATCAGACTGAGTTTCAGTCATCCTTTTGACGAGAAGGTTGAAGCTGGACTAAAACAGCTGGGACAATTAGCAAAAAAACTCCTACATTGACCCTCCAATAGCAATCCTCAAATACCCAGTATGCAAACAAAAGCTGTAGTTCTACTTCTAGCCATCACAGTGCTAGCTTGCCAACGCAAGATCACCACTACTACTCCCCTGCAACTCCCTCAAACCTTTAAGAACATAAAAATAGATGGAGGGAGAATCAGCATCGATGGGGGACCTTGTGAGCCTAGTATTGCCATTAATCCTTCCAATACCGATAATATTGTAGCAGGGGCTATCCTCAATCGTGCCTATCACTCAATGGACGGGGGAAAAACCTGGACCACTCAGAAGTTAACTTCCTCCTTTGGCGTATTTGGTGATCCAGTGATCACTCCAGACTTTAAGGGTAACTTCTATTATTCCCACCTGTCTGACCCTACTGGAAAAGGTTGGCAAGACAGTCAAATACTGGACCGTATCGTCATTCAGAAATCAGGAGATGGAGGTAAAACCTGGAACGATGGCTCTTTTACTGGCTTACGGCATCCTAAAGATCAGGACAAACAATGGTTGGCCGTACACCCGAAGAACAACACGCTATATATTTCTTGGACGGAGTTCGATCAATACGGAAGTAGAGCGGAAAAAGATAAATCTAGAATCCTCTTTTCTCAGTCCGCGGACGAAGGTAAAACCTGGGCTGCCCCCATTCAAATCAATGAATTGGAAGGCGATTGTATAGATGATGACCAGACGCCAGAAGGCGCTGTCCCTGCGGTAGGCCTTGATGGTACAGTATATATTGCTTGGTCTTACGATGAAAAAATCTATTTGGATAAGTCCACGGATGGGGGAATAAGTTGGTTGGATAAAGACATAGTAGTTAGTGATCAACCAGGTGGATGGACATTCGCCATTCCTGGGATTTTCAGGGCCAATGGTCTACCGATTACTGCTATTGACAATAGTAATGGACCACATAGTGGTACGCTCTACGTAAACTGGTGTGATCAAAGAAATGGCACAACAGATACGGATGTTTGGTTGGCTAAATCTACCGATCAAGGAAAAACCTGGTCTGCCCCTATCCGCGTCAACAATGATGCACCCGGGAAACAACAGTTTTTCACCTGGATGGATATTGATCAAACCACTGGTGATCTGTACTTCGTTTTTTACGATCGACGTGCCTATGACGATAATCAAACGGACGTTTACATTGCCTATAGTAGAGACGGAGGTAAAACTTTCGTCAACCAAAAAGTAAGTGAGACACCCTTCACCCCAAACCCAAACGCTTTCTTTGGGGACTACAATAATATCAGTGCTCACGCTGGTCGAGTCCGACCGATATGGACGCGAGCAGATGGAATCAGTTTAAGTGTATGGACGGCCCTGATTGATTTAGAGGAGAAAAAGTAGTCCAATGTCATTGGTGAGTCTAGCCCTTTTGGGTAATTAACCTAGTGGCTTTTTCATAATCCACATTTTAGCCAATTCTTCAGTCTTCATAGGAAGGATGTCAAAATGAGAGGCACTGATGATTTGAAAGCCCTTCTTTTGATAAAAGGCAATGGAGTCTACACTACTTTGCATAACCTCCAGCCATAGGTATTTACTCAAGCATTCTCTAGCCAATTGCTCAGCTTTGGCCATTAAAATTGAACCCACCCCTCGTCCCGCAAAATCCGACAACATGTAGATGCGATGGACGTAAAAGCCCAATGGCTCTCCACTCCAGTTTTTCTGAGCTTGTACTACGAGATAACCGGTAATTTGCCCTTGTGAACAGGCCAAATAAACTTGGCGATCCAGGGCATCAAGAAAACCATAGAAAGTATTCAAATCATAGTATTGATCAAGATAAGCTTGCAGCCCCTCTGGTGTCCACAGGTAGGGAAAGTGTTGATGGTAGGAACGTACAGCCATGTGTTGCAATGCTGGTACATCAGCTCTTTTTGCTAAACGCAATTCGATTTTCATAGATAAAGCCTATTTTGGCAAGATCAGTTATTGAAGTACCAAAAATAAAAAGTCCATGCGATCCAGTCTGTTATTTTGTTTGCTTATTGGCTGCTTTGCCAATCTAAAAGGTCAGTCTCCATTGACAGTGTTTGAACGTTCCAATGGTTTGGAAACAGCTACTTACGATGAAGGTATAGCTTTTTATCAGCAGCTCGCTCAAGCTTATTATCAAAAGGCCAATTTGCAATCTTTTGGTATGACGGATAGTGGGAAACCCTTGCACCTTTTCACGATTTCTGCAGATGGGGATTTTGACTTTGATAACATCCATGCCAAGGGCAAGTTGGTGCTCTTTATCAATAATGCCATACACCCAGGAGAGCCAGATGGTGTTGAAGCTTCGATGCTATTAGCTCGAGACTTGCTAAGCAAACCTGAAGAATATGCTGACTTTCTTGAACAAGTAGTAGTAGCCATCGTACCATTTTACAATATCGGAGGAGTACTCAATCGAAATAGCCACACACGAGCTAATCAGAATGGTCCAATCTCTTACGGTTTCCGTGGTAATGGTAGACACTTCGATCTCAATCGAGATTTTGTCAAAGCAGATACACGCAATGCACGTACCTTCGCAGAAATTTTCCACACCATAGACCCTGAGGTATTTATTGATACGCACACGAGTAATGGAGCGGATTATCAATATACTATGACGATGATCCCTACCCAAAAGGATAAATTGGGTGGGCCATTGGGAGCGTATTTAGATGAAAAAATGATGCCCTTCCTTTATGATTACATGGCAAAGGGCCCTTATGAAATGACTCCGTATGTCAATAGCCTTGGGCGAACGCCAGACGCCTTGGGTATTGCTGATTTCCTAGAATCACCTCGTTACTCTACCGGCTACGCTGCTTTGTTCCATTGTATCGGCTTCATGCCTGAAACACATATGCTTAAGCCCTACAAGGATAGGGTAGAATCCACCTATGTTTTCATGCAGGGGGTCGTGAAGGTTTTGGTTAGAGATGCCAAAGACATTGTGAATCGGAAAAAAGAAACAAAGGCTATGGTTGCCCAACAGCAGGAATTTCCGTTGCAGTGGACCCGGGATACAGCCAACTTCAAAACGATCGATTTCAAAGGGTATACAGCTACCTATCCTATCAGTGAGCTTACTGGCTTACCTCGGTTAAAGTACGATCGAGCGCAGCCCTTCACAAAACAAATTCCCTACTACAACCAATACCTTCCCACGAAGTCTGTGAAACGCCCTAATGCGTACCTCATTCCACAAACTTGGCATACCGTAATCGATCGCCTTCGCGAAAATGGGGTGGCCATGCAACGACTTTCGGCAGATACCACAATAGAGGTGACCGTCTATTATTTAGACGATTTCAAAACCAGGACTAGACCCTACGAAGGCCATTATATGCATTACCAAACCAAAGTAAGAACCGAAAAAAAGGCGGTAGCTTTCCTCGCTGGAGATTGGTTAATCCCTACCACCCAATGGACAAACCGCTATATCATTGAAATGCTGGAACCCGAAGGTCCTGATTCTTTCTTTAGTTGGAATTACTTTGATTCTGTTTTGCAGCAAAAAGAATATTTCTCTTCTTATGTATTTGAAGACAAAGCATTGGAATGGCTAGAGGAAATGCCAGAAGTAAAAAAAGCTTTGGAAAAACGAAAAGAAGAGGATCCTAAATTTGCCAAGAATGGTCGAGCACAACTGGATTTCATCTATAGACGTACTCCACATTACGAAAAAGAACACTTACGCTATCCTGTCTTCAGGATTGAATAATACGCATAAAAGTTTTATTTTTTAATCAAAAAAGTTATATTTGAGTATTGTTGTCATCCTCAATATTCAATATGGCTAATCACCCAGACTTACACTACCTACTAGATTGGAATTATACTCCTGAAAAAATGCAAGCTGCCCTAGAATCTGGGGTAGATCCCAACGAGCGCTATTGGAAATACGAAGAAAATGCCCTACATGTGGCTGTTCGTCGGCGACGACTAGAAGCCATTGCCCCGCTATTGAAGTATGGAGTAGATATCAACGCCAAAACTAAAGGTGGGAAGACCGCCTATGCCCATGCCATCCGAAGAGGATTTACTGAAATCAGTGATTATCTAGAAAATAGAGGGGCTGATACCTCACTGAATGCCGCTGATCAGCTGGCGGTGGCTTTAGTAAATGGGAATTTGGACGCAGCTGCACGTTTAATTGCTGAAAATTCGGAACTCGTCCCACAGATGAATCCGGAGGAGGCTCGTATTTTGCCAGATCTTACCGGCCGGGCGAGAACAGATGTAGTTCGCCTTCTCCTAGATGCAGGTGTCGATGTTTCTAGCCGAGGTTTAGATGAGGGAACAGGACTGCATATGGCAGCTTGGTTTGGTCAGCCTGATAATACCCGATTATTGATCAAATATCAAGCACCGCTAGAAATTCGAGGCGACTTGCACAACATGTCCCCGCTGGGATGGGTAGTTCATGGTTCCGTCTATTCTGGATCAGCGCAGAGCCATGCTGATGATTATACGGAAATAGCAAGAATTTTGCTAGAAGCTGGAGCTTCTCTTCTTCATCCTGATCTACCTGAGGATAAAAGTGGGGCTTGGTTACTAAAGGAGGTCTCTACGGGAGTGGAAGCCGTGTTACGAAAATTTGGAGCGAGTAATTAATCTAGCTTAGATCATATTTAAGTTTCGGTCTTTGAGTCGAGAAGGATCATTTTTTTGCTGAAGCAAGGCGGCTGAAGTGGATGATAGCCATAGCTATCAAGCCGCTTTAGCCAAAGCAGTGTCAGCGAAAAAGGGATGTTCGTAGACCGAGTACTGAAATTTGAACATGATCTTAAGTCCCTATTTCCAGCCAACTAGTCTTGCGTCCTATCACGGGGCTTGAGTATTCGGCTGATTATACTTACCTTGTTAAGCGATCAGACGTTGCTCCTATTACTCATGCGCAATATATTTCTCACAGATCGTTTCTTCTGGATGTTAGGTGGATTAGCTGCACTATTCGCACTAAGTTTTGCCATCCCTATCCTATTTCCTGTAGCCCTAATTAGTTTCGTGATGGGACTTACCATCACCTTGATCGATGCATTTATCCTTTTCAATAGACAGATGCAATTACAGGCCAAACGTAGATTGCCTAAAGTTTTTTCGATGGGCGACCCAAATCCTGTCTACATTGATTTAAAGAATGGAAGTGCACAGAAGGTTTGGTTAACGATCATTGATGAATTACCCATCCGCTTTCAACTCCGCAACTTCGAGCGGAAGATTGAACTTGAAGCGGAGACGGAAATGCAACTAAAGTATGAGTTGACTCCCTATGAGCGTGGGGAGTATGATTTTGGCAGTATTAATGTCTACATTGCTACCCGCTTAGGGCTACTTGAACGTAGATATCGGCAAGATCATCCCATGAAGATCCCGGTATACCCCTCGATCATGCAGATGAAGCAGTTCGAATTGAGAGCTTTTGACAAGACCAGCCATAAAAAGGGGATTAAGAAAATGAGGAGGATCGGGCATAGCTATGAATTTGAACAGATCAAAAACTATGTGCGCGGAGATGACTACCGGAGTATCAATTGGAAGGCGAGCAGTCGTCAGGGAAAACTCATGGTTAACCAATATGAGGACGAAAGGGCGCAGCAGATCTATTGTATTATTGACAAAAGCCGGTCCATGCGGATGCCCTTTGAAGGCTTAAGTTTAATGGATTATGCCATCAATACCAGTTTGGTCCTTTCTAATATAGCTTTGCAAAAACACGATAGAGCTGGTCTTATCAGCTTTTCCGATAAGATGGGCACGACCCTGAAGGCGGATAGTAATCCGACTCAACTTAACAAAATACTGTACGCGCTTTATAAGGAAAAGGAAAGACCCAAAGAGGCTAATTTTGAATTGCTATATCATGCCGCACGAAAACTAATTACCGGTAGAAGCCTGCTACTTCTATTTACCAACTTCGAAAGCGCTCAAGCATTGGAGCGAGTACTACCGATCTTACGTCGTATTAATACTTTCCACTTACTAGTTGTGGTATTTTTTGAGAATACGGAAATCAAAGCCTACGCAGAAAAAGAAGTGGATACCTTAGAAGATATCTATCACCAGACCGTAGCTCAGAAGTTCCTATCCGAAAAAACACAGATGGTACAGCGGCTACGTCAATACGGTATTCAAGCCATTTTGACACGCCCTGCTGACCTTTCTATCAATACCGTTAACAAGTATTTAGAATTAAAGGCCAGAGGGTTAATCTGATTTCCGTAGCCCAAAGCATTAATTTCGGCCTACTCGCTTACCGCTAGGCATAGCTCTCTATTAACTCCGTCAAAAGTCTTACCCCAAAAGCAGAGGCACTCCTTTGCATCGAGAATTCCGAGTCGCCAAAAGCTACACCAGCAATATCGAGATGCGCCCACTTCGGATGCTTTTCGGTAAAGAACTGTAAAAACTTAGCCGCCACGATGGCTCCAGCCAAAGGCCGGCCGCTATAATTACGGATATCAGCTACATCCGATTTGATATCATCCTGGTAGATATCCCAAATCGGGAGTCGCCAACTCTTTTCTCCATTCTTATCACCCGTTTCTTGAATCCTGTTGGCCAATTCATCATCGTTAGAGAAAAGGGCAGCCGCATGGTAGCCCAATGTACGTACCGCACTGCCAGTCAAAGTGGCCAGATCAATTAGTATTTCTGGAGCGTAATGCTTTACCATATAATTAAGACCATCCGCTAGGATAAGTCGCCCCTCCGCATCCGTATCAATTATCTCAATCGTTTTCCCACTGTAGGAATTGATTACATCACTTGGCTTGACGGCCTTAGCATCGACACTATTCTCGGTAGCAGGGACAATTCCAATGAGATGGACAGGCAATTTGAGCTTAGCAGCCACCTCCATGGTACCCAAAACCGCCGCAGCTCCTCCCATGTCACTTTTCATATAGTGCATATTGATCGAAGGCTTAATCGACAGGCCGCCCGTATCAAAGGTTACCCCCTTCCCCACTAGTCCGACCTTCTTAAACTCCCCTGGCCCTTCAGGTTTGTACTCCATAATGATAAAGGAGGCAGGATATTCACTTCCTCGATTCACTGCCAAGAGTGCGTCAAGACCTGTTGCTTTTATCTTTTCCTGATCGAAAGCTTCAACATCGTACCCAAATTTCTTTCCAGATTCTAGGGCCCAATTGGCGAGATCTATGGGTAATTTCTTGTTACTCGGAGCGTTCACCAAATCAAAGATTCTCATCTGCGTATAAGCTATACGCTTAGCTCGAACTGCGGCAGCTTCACAAAGCTTTACGGCCTTTTCCGATACCACAATATCCAAGCTGGCCTCATCATGGGCAAGTGGATGTAGGTCTCCATTCTTGGATTTGAACCGACCAATCTGATAGGTCCCTAACAACAAACCATTCGCAGCAGCTTCGACCCACCTCGATAGTTCTTCTTGATCCAAACAATATGCCCAATCCAATCCCAGTCTCTTATCAAACTTTCCCTTATGCTTGTTAGAAAAACTTCGGAAGACTTTCAGTATTTGAGCGAACTTGGGGCTTTTTCCTAGCCCCAGGAGATAGATACTTCGTTCAGCTGTGTGTAACACCTGTACCTCTCCTAAGTCTGCCTTGTAGGTAGCTTGTAAACGCTTTGCTGCAATGCCCGCTTGATCGGCAATATTTTGCAGTGTTTTATTGAGTTGATCGGTAGATAGGATGGGTAGAATGAGATGTTCAATCTCTGCATTTAGGATATAGGATAGTGTGATGTGCATTAATCATTTTGCTTTTGGAGTGAAGAGGTATAACTGCATAGGGTCAGTGTTTCTTGTTTTATATAGAAGCTATCACAAAACTTTCGGTTGGGTAGGAATAACATCAACACCGCAACAATAGTTTTGGGTTAGCTACATTGATCACACGTAAGCGATCTTATTATGCTTTATTTTCTTCACTTGATTGATTAAAAAATAACCAAGCTATGGCTTTAGGGAATTCTTTTCCCCATCTGGCTTCATTGTGATGTCCATGAGGATCAATAGAAAGATCAAATTCTACGTTGGCCGCTGATCCTTGATTTTGTATGGCCTGTTGAAATTTCTTAATATTCGGAACCATTGTCTTGCTTTCCCCCTCTCCTCCATAGATGTATACTCGCGTATCGTGAGCCTCTTCTAAATTGATAGCATGAAAGTGAATATTGGGAGCAGCCCACAAAGAAGGAGAAAAAATCAATAGTCGCCCATACACTTCAGGATACATTAAACCAGCATAGATACTAATCAAGCCCCCCATTGAACTTCCTCCAATCCCTGTATGGGTACGATCTGGCAGGGTTCTAAAATGCTTATCTACATAAGGTTTCAAGGTATCTGCCAGGAAGCGTACGTACTTTTTCCCTTGTCCTTTTCCTAGATTCCCACCAACGCTCGGCGTAAACTCCTTGACACGGTCTTCTTCGGCATGATCAATCGCAATGATAATCACATCTCCTAGTCCTAACTCTGCCAAGGTAGCCAACTTCTTATCGATGGCCCAGTTGCCAAATGGCGCATAATCATCAAAGAGATTTTGACCATCCTGAAGATACAGGACCGGATAGCTTTTACCACTCGTTTCATAATCAAATGGTAACAAAGCTGAGATGCGTCTAGTCTTGATCAATTGAGGGATCTCGAAAGCTTCATCAAGAATCTCAATCTTCGGAAGGAAATCAGGTGAATACCCCAAACCCTGGGTTCTCCATCGGCCAACTTCTTCTGCTTTGAATCCAATATCTGAGAGTAGTTGTCTATTCTCCACTTCTTCTCCGTACTGCGTAAGTTCTCTACCTTCCCAATCTGCCTTAGCATACTTGTATTCCAACAAAGACGGCAGTTTAGAAATATCATCAAATTGGAATCGGTAACGTCCTTTCGCTTCTTTCTCAAGTCGATATCTTTCATCCGGCAATTGCCAGCCATTGAAATTCCCCGCCATATAAACCGGCCTTTCATCATCAAAATTACTACTTACCGATAGCGACAATTTCCCCTCTTTTCCCTTCCTTTGAACTGTAGTTTTATTTTCTGCCATGCCTCACTATGGTATTGCACGTTTGTTAGCGGTTTACGGAAGCTATTTCGAAAATTTGTGCAAAATTAAAAAAATAGCAGTGTTTACCCACTGTAGCCGACCATTTTTGCCTGTGGAGATACGGGTTAAAATAGGTAAAAAGAGTTTAATAGATCCTCTCATCCAGATTCTTGAAATTTCAAAGAACTATTTATGCAGCCAGTTTGGGGAATAGACCTGGGCGGTACCAAAATTGAAGGAGTCATTTTAAAAGATAGCGAGAGCGTGGAAGTGCTACATCGACTTCGGGAACCCACCCAAAGAGAAAAAGGATACGATCACATTATTAATCAGGTTCAGTTGGTTATCAACCGATTGTCAGCGGCCTCAGGAATGAAACCTGAGCGGATCGGCATAGGCACGCCCGGTACTATTAGTCCACGAACTGGCTTGATGAAGAACAGCAATACAACCTGTTTAAATGACCGACCATTCAGAGCGGACATCGAACGACAATTGGGGATCCCGGTCAAAATGGCCAATGATGCCAACTGCTTTGCTGTTGCGGAAGCCAACCTAGGTGCCGTTCGAGACCATGTTCCTGATGCACAACTGGTCTTTGGTGTGATCTTGGGGACTGGCGTAGGAGGAGGGCTAGTGATCAATAAAAAGGTGTGGAATGGCGGCCAAGGTATCGGAGGCGAATGGGGGCATACCTTCCTCGATGAATCGGGAGGCCCGTGCTATTGTGGAGATGTGGGTTGTACAGAAATGATTATCGCAGGACCCGCATTAGAAAGGTATTATGAAAAAATCAGTGGCAATCGTCTATCCTTAAAAGAAATAACAGCGCGGCATATGGCTCAAAATGATCCGCATGCCACGGAAACCATGGAACGATTACTACATTTCTTCGCTAAAGGAATATCTAATGTCATTAACATTCTCGATCCAGATGCGATCGTATTAGGCGGGGGAGTCGGAAATATTGATTTGTTATATACAGAAGGCGTAAAACGGATCGAACCCTTTATCTTCAACAAGACCGTAGAGACGCCTTTTCTCAAGCCTAAATTAGGCGATAGTGCAGGGGTTTTTGGGGCGGCATTATTGGTGGCCTAGCATTATCCACATGATGTTAATTATTTGCTTGAAAAAAGTACGCAAGAAAATGTAGTTTTGCACCCTACAGATTGATCGATAGGCCTTTATTTGGTATTTTGCTTATAACATTCACGAAAACCAGGCACGAATATGAAATTCAGCGTTTCTTCTTCCGAATTGCTTAAACAATTACAAATTGTCGGAGGGGCCATTGCCTCTAATCCAGTTTTGCCAATTTTGGAAGATTTTCTGTTTTCGATCAGCAATAACAAGCTAAGTATTGCTGCTACCGATTTAGAAACCTCTATCTCGACTGAAATCGAGGTGATGTCGGATGCAGATGGATCGGTTGCTGTGCCTGCCAAGATTCTCTTAGAAACGTTGAAGGCATTGCCTCAACAACCCATTACCTTCTCTATTAATGATGAGAACTTTGGGATCGAGATTACTTCTGCTTATGGTAAATACCGGCTAGCAGGTGAAGACGGCAAAGACTTTCCTAAAATACCAGAGCCCGATTCTGTAGACACCATTAAGATTCAAGCGCCAGCCTTGACGCAAGGCATTACGAAGACGCTTTTTGCCACTTCGAATGATGAGCTTAGACCAGCCATGACTGGGGTCTATTTCCAGATCGACTTCAATAAGCTAACCTTAGTTGCCACCGATGCACACAAACTAGTTAAATATACTTTTGCCGAAGTAACCAGCGAAGTTTCTACTTCTTTCATCGTTCCTAAAAAGGCATTGACACTACTTCGCTCTGCTTTACCAGCGGGCGATGAAGTGAATATTGCTTTCAATAAGGCCAACGCCTTTTTTACTTTTGGGTCGACCAATCTTGTCTGTCGCTTGATCGACGCTAGATACCCTGATTACAATGCGGTAATCCCTGTGGATAACCCGAACACCTTGACGCTACAGCGTACAGATTTCCAAAACTCCCTCAAGCGTATTGCCATTTATGCCAACAAGACTACCAATCAAGTGATCCTCAATATCATGGATGGAAGTCTGACTATCTCTGCACAAGATCTGGACTTCTCCAATGAAGCGACAGAGCAATTGGCTTGCACTTTTGAGGGAGATCCATTAAATATCGGCTTTAACGCTAAATTCTTGATCGAAATGTTAGGCGTACTAGAGGCCGATGAAGTTAAAATCGAGTTGTCTAACCCAACCCGAGCGGGTATCTTACTTCCTACAGAGGAACCCGACGGAGAGGAAATTCTTATGCTAGTGATGCCTGTAATGCTCAGTAACTAGTAAGGGACGCTCGGTAGATTGATTGCATTTATTTCGTGTTAGCAGTGCTCACTAATCACTGCACAGCCAATACTGCTCTATGAGACACTTCCTAACAGTAGGCCTACTAGGTTGGATGCTCTTCTCCTGCCAAGATGATCCTAAAGGAGCAGATGCTTACTTATCGGAACCCTTACCTAACACGCCGGAGACTGTTATACAACAATATCAGGCTTTCATGGACAGTAACCGTTTTGAAAGGGCTGCTTTATTAAGTACACCAGAAGGTAGGGACATGCTAGGTATGCTAGCCCAAATCATGGCAGGAGACCCACCAGACTCCACCATTATTCATACTCAGATCCTTGACATGAACTGTACAACTGTAGCTGATACTGCACGTTGCCAATGTCAACTAAAAGATGAGTATGAAGAGTACCAATCCCTCTTTAAATTGGTCAAAATTGAAGGGCAATGGCTAGTGGATGTACCTGAAGAAGATGATGTAGAACTATCTGAGGAAGAATGGCAGGAGGAACAGTCCCCCTCAAACAATCAGTAGTAGACCATGAAGAAAGTCGGTTTATTCTTTGGTTCCTTTAATCCGGTACATGTCGGACATATGATCATTGCTAACTTCATGGCCACGCAGACGGATTTGAAACAGGTTTGGATGGTCGTTTCTCCACAAAACCCATTAAAGGTGAAGGCGTCTTTGGCCTCAGATTATGATCGGCTTCATCTTGTACAACTGGCCATTGGCGACAATACCAATCTTCTCGCTTCAAACATAGAATTTAAGCTACCGCAACCTTCCTATACCATCGATACCCTCATTTATCTGAAAGAAAAATTTCCGGACAGACAATTTGTGCTAATCATGGGAGGGGATAACCTAGCCACCCTACACAAATGGAAGAACTACGAGCTGATATTACGTGATTACGAGATCTATGTCTATAAACGACCAGACTATCCGCTAGGTGATTTGGCAGAACACCCAAGCGTAAAGATTTTCGAAGCACCACAAATGCACATTTCAGCCAGCTACATTAGAAACTGTATCAAAGAGGGGCATTCTATCCAATACTTGGTACCAGAAGCCGTGTATGAAAACCTCGAAAAAAGTAGGTTATACCGCTAAGGATTTCCAAATTGCACTATATGGCAAAGGTTAAGCCCAATTTTGCTGGTCCTAATAGCTATCTCCCTACGCTCTTGCTTATGGGACCTTGCCTTGGTGTAGCAGGGTATTTTATGGGGTCCGCTGAAAACATTGGTGAGGCCCTTGTGATTCACTCCGTCATAACGCTCTCTATTGGATATGGACTTCTATTCATCATCTTCAATAAACCCTGGTTACTATCCACAAGCTGGAGTAAATGGCAACAAACAGCAGGCTTGGCGGTACTATTCATTGTGGTAGGTGTTCTAGGAAGCGAAATTGAACAAGTCGTCAGAAAATTGCTTTTCGAACAAGGCCCCTATCAGTTTTTTCGACTGGATGGAGGTCATGTTTTCAACGCCATTCTCAGTCCCGTATTGGGGTTTACCTTCGACCGAGTCTTGGGTGAGATCGACGCCAAGCAAGAGCCTGCAGTAGTGCCTAAACCCAAGACGGTACTTCAGAAGATTCCCGTAAAGAAAGGGGAACACACCATATTTATACAGGTAGAAAATCTAGCATACATTGAGGCATCTGACATGTACGCTTACCTGCACCTCCGGGATGGTCAAAAACATCTATGTGATTATGCTTTGGGGTTTTTAGAGAATCGCTTACCCTCAACTTTTGCTCGGATTCATAGGAAATACATTGTCAATCAAAATCAGGTAGCTAAGATCGCTCCGCACCTGAAGGGTCGCTATGAATTAACCTTAGCTGACAAGCAAAGTACCAAGCTAGTATCCAGCAATAGTTATACTCAGGTGATCAAAGCGATGATTAAAATCGTGGATTGAGCGTATATCTGAGCCATTTCTCACCTTTCTGGCTACCCATTTCACCTATTTATAGACCCCGTCCACCTATTTTCGATAGGATTCGGCTATTCCTGCCAATAGATTTGAAGCAAAAAACAAATCTACATTATGCTTCATCAGATCAACATCTTGGCTCACATCATTGCTGGCAGCTTAGCACTAATCATTGGACTTATCCCCTTCTTCACCAAAAAAGGAAGTGATATCCACATTAAATACGGCCGCTACTTTTTGTACCTCATGGCGGCAACAATCTTCACCGCTACCCTTGGGGTACTTTTCTTTCGATCACGCCCTTTCTTGACCATTGTAACGCTACAGAGTGCCTACATGTCCTTTGCGGGTTATCGGGTGCTAAAAAATAAAACAAAGGGGCCTGAATGGTTAGATCTACTCGCAACCCTTTTCCTAGTGATTATGGCTGGTCGCTTTCTATTTTTAGTAGGTTCAAAGGGAGCTGTCTGGCATCAATCTGTTGTAGTCTATCTCTTGGGATTTCTCTTTACCGTGGCTGCCTATGATTTGCTTCGTCATTTTAGACCTCAATTAGCTAAGTACTGGCTCTTGGAACACATATTTAAAATGACTTCAGCCTATATCGCACTCTTTTCAGCCTTCGCGGGAACCGTCTTAGCAGCCTGGCAGCCTTACAGTCAGATTATCCCTTCCATCATGGGTACGATTTGGATCGTGAGTACGATCTGGTACTATTCTCGTCGTAGGGTTGTGTCGCAGGCTTAATACTTTGTAACATAAATTTCTCTGGTTTCTGGCGGCATCTTTCTAGTAAGCCCTGCGTTGCTCGTCGGTCATGTAACTAAGGCTATAGGCTATATTCCTTCCTCAAGCCTTGGGCTTATTTAAAATCTGCTCCCCATAATTCCAAATAACTTATGTTACAAAGTACTTGATGAGATGATAAAGTAAAAAAGGCGTTGATGCGCCTGGATAAAATCCATTGCATCAACGCCTTTTGGGGCTTGGAATAATCTGAGGTGCCAAAGGGCTTAGATACCGCCGCCATTTTGTTCGATCGTCTCTAGTTCTTTCAGAAAACGATCAGCCTCTTTAAATCCTTTACTTATGGTAATTCGCTGAATACTTTCATTGAAGTAGACATAAGAAGGATAGCTCAATTTTCCATCCAACATTGCATAGGCTAAGGTGTGAATCGGACGGCGTCCCCCATCTACTAATTCAAAGTTCTTACCTTGGAAAGTAATTGGAGCCTCTTTTTCGGCATTAAACTTCACTGCGTAATAATGCTCGTTCATATAGTCGATTACGGTTTGATCCGTAAAGGTTTTCTTATCCATGACTTTACACCAACCGCACCAGTCCGTATATACATCAATAAAAATCTTGCGCTGTTCCTTTTGATTGGCAGCTAAGGCCTCTTCAAAGGTCATCCACTTAATTCCGCCCTCCACATAGTGAGGATTTGTTTTGTTCACCACTTGCTGCCCAATTGCTGCCGGGGAAGATTCATCTTGCGACTCGGCATTGTTGCTCTGAGAGTTACAGCTAGTGACTAACAAAGACATCAAAAGAAGCCAAGTGATGGTGGATGCGTTACGTAAATTCATGAGAAAAGCTTTTTAATTTGTTTAACAGGTTTGATGATCCAAAGTTGCTCCTTTTTATTTGATATGTCCGATTTATGACGGTTGGATTTATTGGTGGAAATTGGGTCTACAACCTGTTCTACACCCCATATTCCCCCTTTTAATCCAGTATATCACCGGGCTTTTTAACCGTCACTACTCGGCTTTTTCGTTTAGCCGTACGAGCTTCTATCTGCATATCCTGTGTAATGTCTATTGGCCCTTGGTATAGGGATCCATCAGTCAGATATAGATCTAGACCGGGGAAAGCGATGTTGGCTTTCAATTGCCCGTCTTCGACAATCGCACCCGGTAAAGGAAGTCGAAAATCAAATCCTCCAAATAGGTAATCTAAGCGCTTCAGTTCTTTTTGGCCCAAAACATTAGCAAATTCATTCCAAGCTTGATCTAGTGCCGCAGCCCGCTGCTCATGATCCTCGATATTGCCCCAATCTGGCCTAGGAGACCAAGCCCGCTCCGCCAATCCCATCAATTTAGGTAGGAGATAATATTCAAGCATCGACGCTCCCTTCACGGTTTCACTCCAAAGCTCTCCTTGTATACCCCGAACATTTTGCGGTGCCTTTAAGGGAGCCATATCTTTGTAGTCTTCATCAAGATCGAACGGTTCTCCCAACGGATCATGGGTAGTGGATTTCAATACATCATAAGGCAGGATTTCATAGGCTTTACGTGTATCGATGAAGCCCCCCCAATAAAACCCAGGCTCTTCCGGATCTTTATCATAGGCTAAATCGAAGTACAAGTTAGTGACATTGCAAATCACAATTGGGTAACCTGCATTGGCAAGGCGATGCCCTAAGTCCTGATTACCCCATAAATTTTGCCATACATAGGGCAGAAAGTTAGCGTCCACAAAATCAGGGTGGGCAATATAACTACCATCCTCCTGTTTTAGCATAGCAATTTCTTCCCATCCAGCAGTAACTAAACCTCTTTCTGACAGAATCTTATTAATGCGGCCAATAAAATAGGTAGATAGATCAGCTGGACTATTCAGGCTAGGGTCTTGCGCTATGAGTTCTTGACAGATAGGAGAATCCGTCCAGACACCCGATGGTACCTCATCCCCTCCAGTATGTATCGTCTTAAGCGGGACCTCTGCCTCCGAAAACATTTCGATCACATCATCAACGATGGTTTCATAGAATGAATACACAGACTCCTTACAGACACAAACCACATTATCCGGATAGAACTGAACACTTTCGTATTTAGATTTATCTTCAAAATCAGTCAATAGATATTGTTCTGCTGCCTCTTTCTCGCCAGCCTCCATAAGTCTCCGGTAACGAGCCTCCATCGACTTAATAGCAGCTCGGGCATGGCCCGGTACATTCAATTCAGGAATGACCTCAATGTGCCGATCGTGGGCCCATTTGATGATGTCTTTAAACTCCTCTCTGGTAATGAAGCCATTTCCGTGTGAATTGCGGTCATCTGGGTCTGGGCCGGATCCATAGGCTGGTTGTAGAAACTCTGTCTCTGTAGTGGTATGTCCTCTTCTTGCTCCAACTGCGGTCAGTTCTGGTAACTCCTCAATAGCTAAACGCCATCCTTCATCATCGGTCAAATGCAAGTGCAACTTGTTGAGCTTATAAAACCCCATCACCTCAATCACCTTTTTCACGGTAGTCGGGCTATTAAAATTCCTAGCTAAATCTAGGTGCAATCCACGATATTCAAAACCGGGGGCATCCTCAATAGAAATTGCAGGAATCTCCAAGGCAGTACTTTTTTCTTCATAATTCGCCACCGGAACCAAGCCTAGTAAGGACTGAATGCCATAAAAAACACCTGCAGCATCCTGTCCGACCAAGTCAATTCGTTCTGGATCAACAAGCAACCGATAGCCCTCTGCTTTTCCTGTCGTTCCTAGATTTAGCTGTACTTGGCCATTTCCGGGGCCTTCCGCTAGCTGTATTTTTTTGTTGAAGTGCTGCTGCATGTAGTCCGAAAGGTAGTTAGCCTCCTTTTCAAGCTCCTTGGTATAGTTGACCAACACCTCTTCAGTCCAGGCAAAACCGCCAGGCTTACGTTGATAAGACTGGGGAGCAGGAATGATAGGGGCTATCTCTTCGGCAGCTAGTAAGCTTAGTCGCTGATTTTGTTCAAAGCGATTCCCAGCAGTAGGGATTGGCGTTTTATCACTAGTGAATCGGTTTATCTGATCTGCTTTCGTGAACGGAAGAACTTCATAATTGGATACTTTGACAATTTCGGTCTCCCCTCCGACTTCCTCATAAGCAAAATATAGTCCCATTGGCGCGTCGACTTCCTTAATGGCCCAAGCATCAAGATCCCAAGTAATCTCGAGGCTTTCACCAGCGGGGATATTGAATTCAGTTGAGGGACTCAGCCGATAGAAGTCCCCTTTTAATAACTCCACCACCGCAGGGCCCTGGGTAGTACCTGCTCTCACCTTTCGATTGGTTTGATTGTAATAAAGCCCCCAATTGGTAGCTGCAAAGGCCTTGTAGCTATTATTGGTAAGGGTGAATTTTGATCTATAAACAGCTTCTTCTCCAATTTGATTACTGACTAATTGCCACTGGATGGAAAGCTCCTCAAGTTGTTGTCCTACATTCATCTCTTTTTCTGAAGTACAGGCAAAGCTGCAGGAAAGTATTAACAAGACAAAAAATAGTCTTTGCATGGAATGATATGTTATTGGTTCTTCTAACGGAGGAAATTAGTAAAAATTTGGATCTTAAAAGGAGAAGTACGGAAAGGGCAATAGAAAACCCCTGCCTTACCAGAAGACAGGGGCGATATATGATCATTATTAAACCAAAATAGTATCCAAAATAATGGTGGAGACTAGACTAAGCGTCTTAAGGATATTAGCCTTATGCAAGAAGGTTACATCTTCTGCTAATTCAAGACGAATAGCTTCTCCAGCTTTGTATTCAGATTCTTTGAACAAATATGGACGCTTATAGTTGTTGTATAACACAAAGAAAATTGCCACCATCAGTCCTAAACCGATACCAACCAAAAGATCCGTGAGAACGATACCAACAATTTACCTTAAAGGAATACTGCCAAAAGGAATATTTCGAAAGCACCTAAATCTTGGATTGCAGTTAGAACGATGACTGCCAAACCCGCAGCAGGCCCACTTACACCCAATTGAGAACCACTAAATACTCCAACAACGATACCTGCAATAATACCTGAAAATAAAGGTGCTCCGGAAGCTAATGCAATTCCCAAACATAGAGGAACAGCTACCAGAAACACCACTATACTAGCGGGAATATCCGATTTTAGGTGACTAAATAGTCCGTTTGTGTTTTGTGAACTCACCGGCGATACTGATTTTTTTGGAATAATAAATCCCAAACCTTAAGTCATCTTCAAGGTGGGTTAGTAAATGAATGGTAAGATGAAAATTGTGTATTCAGATAATTATCGAGAAGGGACAAGCCCAAAAGATGTATACTTCTGGAGGTAAGAGAGGAAAGCACAGAAATAAAAGACCTTCAAATGGAGAAAGGTTTGGGGGTTTGCATACCAACTAAAGGAAGTAATTCTCCACGCTTGGTAAACTGAGAGTTGCATGGTAGCCCTTCACGTTTGACAAGATTTATAGCGCTCTACCGGCCTTGCATGTCTATGCAATAAGGTCAGTCCGAATTATTTGGTAAAACTTTTACTTTTACTTCAAATACTATTGTATATGCAAGTGTTACTTGCATCTGTGAATTAAACACTTATCTTTATCATCCAATTAAGATTTAACGGAAATTAAGATGAAAAGTAATCTCTCTTATTTGAAGGATGATATACCCGCTAGTATAGTGGTATTTTTTGTAGCAATACCCTTGTGTTTAGGTATTGCCTTAGCTAGTGGTGCTCCTTTGTTCTCGGGCTTGATAGCCGGTATTATTGGAGGCATTGTGGTAGGTGCCATTAGTGGCTCAGAGGTGGGGGTTAGTGGTCCTGCTGCAGGACTAGCGGCCATCGTATTGGCCGCAATCTCTAGCCTAGGAGGATATCAGAACTTCCTTGTTGCCGTCGTACTGGGAGGAGTTATCCAAATTATATTTGGTGTTCTAAGGGCTGGAATTATTGGTTACTACTTCCCCTCATCTGTTATCAAAGGCATGTTGACAGGTATTGGTATTATTATTATTCTGAAGCAGATCCCACATTTTTTTGGATGGGATGCGGATCCAGAAGGTGATTTTGCTTTCCTTCAATTAGATGGAGAAAATACTTTTTCCGAAATTCTCAGTTCTTTGAATCATATCAGCTTGGGGCCAACAGTTATAGCTTTGGTTGCATTGGGGATTCTGATTTTATGGAATACCGTTCTTTCTAAGAAAGCCAAGATATTTCAGCTAGTGCAAGGACCACTGGTAGCAGTAGTGGTAGGTATTATTTTCTATGCTGCGACTAAGGGGAGTTCCGCCATGAGCTTTAATGCCAATCAACTGGTGAGTGTACCTGTGCCTGAAGATACCGCTTCATTTTTAGCCCAATTTAGTTTCCCCAATTTTTCGGCAATTACAAATCCACAAATTTGGGTGGTAGCATTCACTATTGCCTTAGTAGCGAGTCTGGAAACGCTCTTATGTGTGGAAGCTACAGACAAGTTAGATCCAGAGAAAAGGGTCACTCCCACCAATAGAGAATTATTGGCTCAAGGTACAGGAAATGTATTATCTGGTCTAATCGGTGGGTTACCAATTACCCAGGTTATTGTACGTAGCTCCGCTAATATCCAGTCCGGTAATAAAACAAAGATGTCTGCCATTATTCATGGGTTTTTATTACTTATTTCAGTAATCTTGATACCAAAATTACTGAATATGATTCCCCTTTCAGTATTGGCAGCTATTCTGTTTATTGTGGGCTATAAGTTGGCAAAGCCCGCTCTTTTTAAAACTATGTATAATTTGGGCTGGAAGCAGTTTGTTCCATTTATAGTGACAGTTTTGGGCATAATATTCATAGACTTGCTCATTGGTTTAGCATTAGGTCTGCTAGTAGGTATAGTTGTGGTGCTAATAAAAAGCTATCAGAATTCGCATTTTCTTCACATTGAAGGAGAAGATGTTGATGATAATAAAATAAAAATGACGCTTGCCGAGCAAGTAACATTTTTTCATAAAGGAGCCATCCTCAAAGAGTTGGACAATCTGCCTGAAAACTCCTATCTAGAATTAGATGTGAGAAAAACCCGATACTTGGATAACGATATAATAGAGATATTAGATGATTTTTCGTACAAGGCTAAAATCAGAAATATCACTATAAAACTCATTTCAGAGAGAGGCACTGTGGTAAATCCACCAAGTTATCTTGAATTTTTCCGGCTTACGCCTAAAAAGGAGCTATACAAAACGCTTGGGGACGTTTCGCGTTGAGAATAGATGGCTATTCTTCTGAGAACATGTTAGTTCGGGTTTTACCAATCGGACAGCAGCCCAAACTAACATGTTCTATGCGCTATGCTCTCCAATCCGAGATCATAGCAATCTCTCATGTGAAGTGGGAATAGCGAAACAGGAAACCTACCTAGCCTTCTCTCTTATTTTACTCAGATTTCAAGCCAATCATTTTTAACAAGTTCGAAATCTATTTTTCGTCCTGTACATAATTTTGCCTATTTCTTAGATTTTCCCCAATAGTTCTACACCAAAAAGTATTCCTCCTTCATCTTTATCAATAATCGTCGAAACCAGATCGAGAAGCTGCCAGTCCATTCAATCACCAAGGCAGGTATACAGGATACTATTTCGTCCTACCTCGCCTTCAAATGCTTCAAAATCTATGTTATCACGACGAAAACCTCGCCGAGAGGCTCCAGCAGTCAATGCAGGTTCGATGGCTGACATTGCTTTTCTCTTACTTATTTTCTTCTTAGTTACGACTGAAATTCTGGAAGATCAAGGCATCCTGGTAAGGTTACCGATCTGGGAAGCTGATCCTCCAGCAGAAACACTAGCAGACCGAAATGTGCTTAGCGTAAAAATAAACGCTGACAACCAACTCTTAGTGGAAGGAGAGTTAGCCAGTGCCTCCAGTTTGCGCGAAACCACCAAACGCTTTATCATTAACCCAAGTAATAGTCCATTGTGGGCTTCCAGTCCGACCAAAGCAGTAGTCTCTCTTCAGAATGATCGAGGAACGCAATACGAGACCTACTTGAGTGTTTATAATGAAATCGTTGCCGCCTATAATGAGTTGTGGAATGAATTGGCAGAAGCAAATTTTGGGGAAGCTTATGAGGAACTAAATAAAGCCCAACGAAAATCAATCAGAAATGAGATTCCAATGATCATTTCTGAAGCTGACCCTACCTCTCATGGGGATGTGGTTGGAACCTAGAAATAATATATTAAATCTAATGCTACAGCTACAGAGAGGTTACTGGCCTCTTTGTAGCCTAGCTCTTTGTAAAGCCCTTAGTTAGCTTGTCTTCTAATCTTCTCTTCGATAGACGAGGTAGAGTAGCCAGGAATAAATGACAGCACTTTAACCTCTCCGCCGGCAGCGACTACCTCCTTGGCTCCTACAATGGTTTCCGGTGAATAATCTCCCCCTTTCACTAATACATCAGGTAGGATGGCTTTGATCAGATTCAAGGGAGTGTCCTCCTCAAACAGCACCACCGCATCAACAAAGGCTAAGGAGGCCAGCATCATCTGTCGAGTATGCAGATCTTGAATGGGCCTATGTACTCCTTTCAGCCGACTTACGGAGGCATCGGAGTTGAGCCCCACGATCAAGCGATCTCCTAGGTCTCTAGCTTGTGCCAAATAATGGAGATGCCCATAATGTAGAATATCGAAGCATCCATTAGTGAAGACCACTTTCTCTCCTTGGTCTGCCCAGTTGCTTCTGACTTCCTGGATGGCAGAAAGCGTTAATATCTTGGTTTCTATCTTGGTGAGGTAAGACATAAATGGCGATTGAGGGGAAAAAGTAGCTGAATAGGTATTAGTTAATAGTTTGCCTATTAGGCAGGATCTGCAACGGGAAGAACGGGTTGGTAGTTACGATTTACAATCGGCAAAGCAATCAAAGCTATTAAGCCAATCAATACATTGCAACCCAAGTTAATAGAGAAGAAAGCAATATTAGCCCAAGAAAAACCATCGTCTCCACTAACCCCATACATCATTAGGCCTGTCTGTGCTAAGAAGTGATAGGTTCCCATTCCGCCTGGTGACGGGATAACTACTCCCCATCCACCTAGAACGAACACAACCAGGCCGGCTACGGCGGAAAGATGGGCCGTGGGCGCAAAAGCAAAAAAGCACAGATAGGTCATCATGAAATACATGAACCAAATGTTGACGCTATGGAAGAGAAATAGCCAAGGGCGATCCAGTTGGCGAACAGTCTGAATACCTTGCCAAAAACCCTTTGCTAGATCAACAATCTTTGCATAGATCTTGGTAGCCATAATTTGCTTACGCAGTAAATAGAAAATGATACCTAAAGCAAACAAGCCTCCAAGTCCCAACAAGGCAAGATTCCATAAACCCCCAAATTTTTCATTGAGGTCAACATATTCATTCAGAAAATCCCAAATTGTGTCGAAAGCCAATAAAAAAGCCAATCCACTAACGATCAAGATGCTAATCACATCAATGATTCTATCGACCACAACGGTGCCTATCAGCTTTTCAAGTGGAATTTTTTCATACTGTGCCATTGTCGCTGGTCGGAGTACCTCTCCCAATCTTGGGAACCCAAGATTGGCAAAGTACCCGATTACCGTCGCAAAAAAGGAATTGATGAATCTGGGCTGATACCCAAGCGGGCGGATCAACATATTCCAACGAATGGCTCTGCTAACATTACTGATAGTAAAGCTCAGCAAAACCAAAATAATCCAGAAATAGTTGACCGACCGGAAATCCGAAATAACCTTCTTGATTAAACTACAATCCTCCGTCGCAACCTGATTTAACTCACATTCAGCCTGATAGGCAGCATTCTGATTGCTGTAAACAAAATACAGGATAACCAGCCCCACTCCGAGAAATAGGCTAAACTTCAGAAGATTGATCAGAAAGCTTTTCAAGGTACTACGCTTTGAATGACAATGGAAGAATTATTAGCTGAGAGACCCAAACCATGATCTTAGATCATGTTTAAGTTTCGGTCTTTGAGTTGAGAAGGATTAATTTTTTGCTGAAACAAGGCGGCTGAAGTGGATGATAGCCATAGTTATCAAGCCGATTTAGCCAAGGCAGTGTCAGCGAAAAAGAGACATTCGTAGACCGATTACTGAAATTTAAACATGGTCTTAGTCCTCAAGCAGTGGCAAGAATCCTGCTCAACAGGTTTCCTGTAATTACGCCAATCGATCATACTTTGTTTCAATAGCGCAAGCATCGCCCAAAGGAAGCACCTTAGGGCATTTCTATTTGCTTGTTGTTTTCGTCCACCAAAACTACTTTAGGCTTAACCGTTTTAGATTCCTCGATATCCATGTACACGTAAGACATAATTATAGAGATGTCTCCAGGATGGAACAATCTTGCTGACGCTCCATTCAGACAAATAATACCAGATCCTCTCTCTCCTTTAATAACATAAGTTTCCATTCTGGCACCATTGTTATTGTTGGCGATTTGTACGCGCTCCCCCTCTTGCAGGTCAGCTGCATCCATCAGATCCTCATCAATCGTGATACTCCCTACATAATTCAATCGGGCTTGTGTAATTGTTCCGCGGTGGATTTTAGACTTTAATCTTTGAATCAACATATGGCAAAACTTTTGTTTCTGTTTAAATTAAATGATGTTGTTGTGAGCTAGAGCTAGCTAGCGTCGCGCGAAGATAATGAAGTGGTTAATTTTATTGAAACTAAATATTCGGTTTCCATCTGGGGCTTTATTGACAAGGTATCCATTGATTGACCCGGAAAGGGCTAGGAATTTTGCTGGAGTATCATATTATCAATCAATCGCACTTCGCCAGCCCACACAGCCGTGCAAGCCACCACAAAGTCAGTGGGCGTAATATCTTGTAGCGGCTGCAAGCTGACGCCATCCACAATATCAAAATACTCCGGCCGGAAATCCTTCTGAGATAGATTCGCAATGGCCCAAGCCTGCAGGTCCTCCAAGGATTCCTGATTGAGTCTCTCCTTCACAGCAGAAAGCGTTTGGTAGAGTAAGGTAGCTCGGGAGCGAATATCAGGATCCAATCTTACATTTCGAGAGCTCATGGCTAGACCATCTTCTTCCCGCATGATAGGACATACAACTAATTCTACTGGAAGTTCAAAAGATTGGAGCATCCAGCCAATAATAGCTGCCTGTTGATAATCTTTTTGCCCCATGTAAAGTCGAGCAGGTTGTACAATACCCAACAAGCGTTTTACCACCTGAACTACTCCCTCGAAATGCCCAGGTCTAAACTGACCTTCCATATTGGCTACTAAACCTTTTGGAGGTATGGGAGAATCTAGATCTACACCCGGGGGATAAATCTCATCAGCAGATGGCATGAAAATAATATCACATCCTGCCGCTGCTAACATTTCTATATCCTGTGCTGGCGTCCTTGGGTACTTTTTTAGGTCGGTACTTTCGTTGAATTGGGTAGGATTAACAAAGATACTACATAGGGTTAAAGCATTTTGTTCCCTTGACGCTTCTATCAAGGAAAGATGCCCATCATGCAGCGCGCCCATGGTAGGTACGAAGCCAATAGAAGCCGCATCGCCATCTAGGTGCTGTAAAAAGTTGCTATAATCCTGTACAGTTTTAAACAGATACATATTTATTGCTGAAGTCAGGTAAAGAAACAGGCCGCATAGCATTTCACTGAAGCTTTGCGATTGTGTCTGCATAAAATCGGCGCAAAGATAGTCCTTTTGTCATTTGTGTGTACAGGAATTTCGTCAAATGGAAGGAAGTGGATAGATCCGCTTATTTGGCGGTATTAAAGACAGGGACTATATGAGTCTGGCTAAGCTATCAAAACTAAACATTATTAGCAAAATTTCCTCGAATTTTACTAACTTTGCAGCCTTGTTCATTGATATTCAGTGACCTGTTAATTTGAATAACAATATTTTATTGGCTTTATGAGTAAAAAGAAAGTGCTGATCGTGACGCAGGAAATGCAGCCATATACTGCACTCTCCGAAATCTCTGAGATTGCCCGAAAGCTTCCCCAATTTGTCCAAGAAAACGGTATGGAAATTCGTGTCTTGATGCCTCGCTTCGGCACGATAAATGAGAGACGCCATCGCTTACACGAGGTTGTCCGGCTTTCTGGTATGAATATCATTGTAGATGATGATGATTTCCCTTTGATCATTAAGGTAGCTTCTCTTCCTGAAGCTAGGATGCAAGTGTACTTTTTAGATAACGAAGACTTCTTTCAGCGCAAAGCGATCTTCCATGATGAGGATGAAAAACTTTTCGAGGACAATGCGGATCGAATGATCTTCTTCTGTAAAGGCGTGATTGAAACGGTGAAGAAATTTGGGTGGCCACCTGACATCATCCACTGCCATGGCTGGATGACTAGTTTGATTCCTTTGTATTTGAAGACGGCTTACCGCAACGAACCTTTATTCCACGGCTCTAAGGTGGTTTATTCTGTCTATAATAGCGAAGCAGAAAAGGAATTCCACGATTCATTTATCAGCAAGGCTTCTATAAACAACCTGACTGAAGATGACCTGAAAGCCTATCAGAATGGCGAAGGGGTAAGCCTTCACAAAGGAGCCACTACTTTCGCTGATGGTTATGTATTAGGCAGCGAAAATCTAAATGAATCCGTTCAAGCAGAACTATCGGACAGTGAAACTCCTTCCACTGAATACATTGGCAAGGAAGACTTACCTGCTTATCTGGACTTCTACAATACCTTATTGGCTGAAGAAGAAGTAAACCAGTAGATAAGCGGAAATCTCACTGTTGCTGGAAAGCGAAAAACGAACCAACAATATCTATCAGGATAATCCATTCGAAATGCAGTAAGTGCAAATGTGGATACAACCAATAGAGATTGTTGGTTCTCTTTTGTATGATAAGGATTATCAGGAGCCCTCAGTAGCTATGTATAGGTGCCTCCAAAAAACTTCTTTTCTCCCCATCCTTTCTGTCAAATAAGCTGTCTATACTATAGAACGAGGGGATGTATTCACTGAGGAGAAGGAAAAAACAATCTAATTCGATGAATCGTATTTTGCGAGGCTTATTTGTAGCCGTTTGTTGCTTAGGATTATTAGTGGGGTGTACAGATCCAACTATTGTCGGTGAAGAGCTTTTAGAGGGGGATAAAGTTCAACCAGGTTTTACGGATACAATTAGCATTACTTCATATACCTCACGCCTTGATAGCTTTCGTACCTTTTCTTCTTCCCTGGCCGGTCAGTTGGGCCGCTATGCGGTCAGTGACTTTAAAGACCCCATCTTTGGGTCTATGAAGGCAAGTACGGTAATCCAAGCTAGGATGCAGAGAGATCCGATTTTCTTCACCTTAAACCCACCAACTTTTGCCAGTGGCACTACCGTCGACTCTATTGTACTGGTTTTGCCGTACGACCCTGGGAGCTTTTATGGTAACCTCAATCAAATCTATTCTTTTGAGGTCATCCAGTTGGCAGAAGGTTTTGCTCGTGAAGATGATTACTACTCAAATTCTCCTCTTCCAGCCTTGGGGAATCAATTGGCGAGTCACTCCTTCCGCCCGTCGCCAAATGATAGCACAGTAACGATCAACTATTCTTTTGATATTGCCGATACTACTAGTTTCCCTCACATTCGGGTTCCTCTCCCGGTAAGTTTAGGGGAACAGCTTGTGCTGTTAGATTCAACTTTTTTTGAAAGTGACAGTGCCTTCTTAAATTTCCTTCCTGGGGTGGCACTTAGACCAACTAGTGAAAATGGAGGTTTAACTAGTTTCAATCTTTCGCCTTCCACTCCTAATGGTTCACAGGCCGGTATATATGTATACTATCGCACAAGTACTGATCTAAGAAACCAATATCAATTTCCTTTCAATGAATTTTCAGGGCGCTATGTCAACTATGAAACCGACTTTGTGGGAAGTGAAGCACAACCTTTCTTAGGAGAAGGGAGAGGGGATACCCTATTGTTTCTCAAAGGAGGTCTAGGTACCCAGATAAAAATTAAGTTTCCGCATATCACCGAGCTAAAAGGAGTGATTGTCAACGAAGCCCTACTGGATGTAGCCTATATCGACTATCCGGGAGCGCAAGAAGAAATCTACGATCCCGTTCAGCAGCTGACCTTGTCCAGAGAGACCCCTGATGGTGTCTTACTAATTGATGATTTTGTCTTGGCCCCTTCCGATCTAGTTGGTTTCTCATTTGGGGGAGACTTGGAGGATGGGCCAAATGGTGAAGCTGGATTATATACCATGAATATTTCGACTCATTTGCAGAGAGTGATAGACGGGGAAGAGCCTGATGAATTGATCCTTTCTGTATTCCGCCGAGGAGACAACCATAACCGAGGAGTCATGGCTGGGTCGAAACATCCAGAATTCCCTATCAAGCTCAAAGTTACCTTTACAAAACCATAGACAACTTAGCTACTCTTTAGCGGAAGGCAACTTTATTTGCAAGAGATAGATTACAAAAAGCTCGTAATGGCAAGGAACATTACGAGCTTTTTTGCGTAAGAAAAACAATGTGCGCCTGCACAGCTAAACACTTCCTTTTTATACTCGTTACTTTATTGTTAAAGTTGACTATTCAATAGAAAAATAAATATATTTGTCTGGTCTTTAAATATCCACAAACGCATCTTCCAAACGAATTACTGACGTTAAAGGCTAATAGCGTCACCCGCTTACATTTTATTCATCACAGGTCCGCCCTTGTACCAATTGGCACACGCTATAAGGAGCTATATTAGACTACATTTTTTTACAGCAAATGCGTACCCCCCTTTTGCTGAAGGGGTATTTTTTATTTCACCTAGATAAATCGAAAGAACGATGTGTGGTATAGTAGCATACATAGGCCATAAAGAGGCCTATCCTCTCTTGATCAAAGGACTACAACGCTTAGAATACAGAGGTTACGACAGCGCAGGCGTAGCATTATTGAATGGAGGCTTAACTGTTTATAAAAAGCAGGGAAAAGTCCAAGAACTACTAGATTTCAGCCAGGACCTACCGAAAGAAGGTACTATTGGGATTGGACATACTCGTTGGGCCACCCATGGGGTTCCTAATGATGTGAATGCTCACCCTCATTGTTCTGGTAATTCCCGATTAAGCTTAGTACACAATGGTATTATCGAGAATTATGCGCCACTAAAAACCGCTCTAGAAAAAGAAGGCCATACTTTCAATTCGGACACAGATACGGAAGTACTTGTCCATTTGATCGAAGAAATCCAAAACAGACACCAACTCCCCCTAGAAGAAGCAGTAAGAATTGCATTGACGCGGGTGGTTGGCGCGTACGCCATCGTAGTAATCGATCGGGAAGACACCAACAAACTAGTAGCAGCTCGTAAAGGTAGTCCCCTAGTTATTGGAGTTGGGGAAGGAGAATTCTTTATGGCATCCGATGCGACTCCCATCATCGAACATACAAAAAAGGTGGTATACCTTAATGATGAAGAAATTGCCGTCGTAACTCGGGATGGCGAACTGGAAGTCAAAACTATCGCAAACGAAGTGCAAAGTCCTTTCATCCAAGAACTGGACATGAAGATCGAGATGCTGGAAAAAGGTGGATATGATTACTTCATGTTGAAGGAAATTCACGAGCAACCTAAAACGATCTCTGACGCAATGAGAGGTCGCCTTAATGCTACAAATTGCTGGATCAAATTGGGGGGCTTAGACGAAATGGCAGAACGAATCATGGCTGCACAGCGTTTCATTATAGCAGCTTGTGGTACTTCCTGGCACTCCGGCTTAATTGCGGAATACCTTTTCGAAGATCTCGCCAGAATACCCGTTGAGGTAGAATATGCTTCAGAGTTTAGATATCGCAACCCGATCATCACTCCAGAAGACGTGGTAATTGCCATTTCGCAATCAGGAGAGACGGCAGATACCTTGGCCGCTTTGGAATTAGCAAAGGACAAGGGGGCCTTGCTCTACGGAATCGTCAATTCCGTTGGATCTTCTATAGCTAGGATCACTAATGCTGGCTCTTATATCCACGCTGGACCAGAAATTGGGGTAGCTTCTACTAAAGCTTTCACCGGTCAAGTTACGCTTTTGACGATGTTAGCGCTTAGCATTGCCCATAAGAAAGGGACAATTACAGACGCTTATTTCCGTCAATTAGTGATTGAATTGGCCAATATTCCGAGCAAGGTAAGTAAGGTGCTAGAAAGTGATGAACAAATAAAATATATCGCTGGGGAAATCAAAGATCGAACTAATGCGTTATATTTAGGAAGGGGTTACAATTTCCCTGTTGCGCTTGAAGGTGCCTTAAAACTCAAAGAAATTTCCTATATTCACGCCGAAGGATATCCGGCAGCTGAAATGAAACATGGGCCAATTGCCCTAATCGATGAGGAAATGCCGGTGATAGTAATAGCTACCAACAAGAGCGCTTACGAAAAAATTGTTTCTAATATTCAAGAAGTAAAAGCGCGTAAAGGATTTGTAATTGCAGTAGTGACCGAAGGAGATGTTGAAATCAGCAAAATCGCTGATCATACCATTGAAATTCCAGATACAGAAGAACCGCTCACTCCCTTGTTATCTGTAATCCCACTGCAGCTGCTTTCTTACCACATTGCCGTTATGCGAGGTTGTAATGTAGACCAGCCGCGTAATCTTGCCAAGTCCGTTACTGTAGAATAAAAGAGTAGCCCTAGGTCAGACGGTTTTGAAGCGTGCATTAATAATGAAATCAAGTTGAAATGAACGAGCATAATATGGAGTATAATTCATCCAGAGAGAATCTGATCATCCCAGAGTATGGGAGACATATTCAGAATCTGGTGAATCATGCTAAATCGATAGAGAATCCGGAATTGCGGCAAGAGTTTGCTCATAGAATCATCGGTTTGATGATGCAAATGCACCCTCAAAACCGTAGCATTGATGATTATCGGGAAAAAATGTGGAAGCATCTATTTCGCATTGCCAATTACGAATTGGAGGTAGTCGTCCCTGAAGGTATTCACCCTAGCCCTGATGATGCTAAAAAGCATCCAGAAAAGGTGCCTTACCCTAAGATCGAAACCAAGTTTCGCCATTATGGCAATAATGTACAGAAACTGATCAACAAAGCCCTAGCCATGGATGAAGGTCCTGTTAGAGATGGTTTTGTAGCCGTGATTGGTTCTTACATGAAGCTGGCCTACCGTACTTGGAACAAGGAGCATTACGTGTCTGATGAGGTCATCAAGAATGACCTAAAAAGCTTGTCTGGTGGAAAACTAGAGTTGGACGAGGAAGTATCTTTGGACAACCTAGGATCTAGCAATAGACGACGCAAGCGACCAGGTGGCGATCGCAATGATCGCAATGGTAGAGACAAAGATCACCGCGGCGATAGAGGTCATAAGCCAAGAGTGCGTATACCACCTAGTCGTAGAAGACGTAATTAATACTTTATTGAGTTCCATTTTTGTGGAGCAATAAAGGGTTAAAATAAATCAGGAAATATGGGGCAACTTTTAATAAAGGTTGTCCCATATTTTATTTATCCCCCTCTTCTTTCTTTTCTTTGTGGACAACAACTAAATAGCAAATTACAATATGCCAACAGATGCTTTTGAGGTCGTCGGAGGCCATCAACTTCAAGGAGACATCACCCCCCAAGGAGCTAAAAACGAGGCACTTCAAATACTCTGCGCCGTCCTACTGACGGAGGAAAGAATGGTCATTTCTAATATCCCCAGAATCAGAGATGTAGAGCACCTCATTCAACTATTAAAGGGACTTGGAGTTGAGGTAGAAGAAATATCCAAAGATACTATTGCCTTTACGGCCGCTAATATAGATCTCGCCTATATCCAAAGTACAGACTTTCGTCAAAAAGCTAGTCGTATCCGTGGTTCAGTAATGCTCATCGGGGCCCTATTGGCTCGTTTTGGCAAGGCTTTTCTTCCTAAACCTGGTGGAGATAAAATAGGCCGTCGCCGCTTAGACACGCATTTTCACGGATTTGAAAAGCTCGGGGCTAAGTTTGTCTATGATCCGGAAACTGACCTTTACAGTGTAGAAGGAAAGGAATTGAAGGGAGCCTATTTGCTAATGGACGAAATATCCGTCACTGGAACTGCCAACGTGGTAATGGCCGCCTCCATGGCAAAAGGAACTACCCAAATCTACAATGCCGCCTGCGAGCCCTATCTTCAGCAGCTTTGCAAAATGTTGCAACGGATGGGAGCAAAGATAGAAGGTGTAGGATCCAACCTCCTAAGCATTACAGGCGTAGAGCGACTCAGTGGTACGGAGCACAGAATTCTACCTGACATGATCGAAATTGGCAGCTTCATTGGTCTAGCTGCGATGACTCAATCTGATATCACGATCAAGGATGTAGCTTTCCAGGAGCTAGGAATTATCCCCAGTATGTTTGAGAAAATGGGGATCCAATTAAATGTTGTAGGAGATGACATTCACATTCCTGCTCAGGAGAACTACGAAATCCAGACCTTCATCGATGGCTCCATCATGACCATCTATGATGCGCCATGGCCGGGATTCACTCCTGACCTAATGAGTATCATGCTGGTCGTAGCTACTCAAGCAAAAGGAAGTGTTTTAATACATCAAAAGATGTTTGAAAGTCGGCTCTTTTTCGTAGATAAACTCATTGATATGGGGGCACAGATTATTCTCTGTGATCCACACCGGGCAACCGTCATTGGGCTTGATCGCAGGAATCAATTACGAGGTATCGAAATGACCTCTCCAGATATCCGTGCTGGTGTTGCACTATTGATTGCCGCACTATCAGCGAAAGGAACCAGTCTAATCAAGAATATTCATCAGATTGATCGCGGGTATCAAGAAATTGACACTCGTTTGCAAGCCCTAGGAGCCAAGATCACTCGCTATTAAACAACGATATCAATCATAGATCACAATTCGATGTGTAAGCGGTTGCAGGCCGCTTTGAAACTTTAGAAAATATATTCCTGACATCAGGTCTTCTTCCGTGAAGGTTATATTTGTTGGACTAGAGGAGGTCAGTTTCATGTGCCAGACCTCCCGTCCTTGACTATCTATTAGCTGGAGAAGCGCTCCTGCTGAAAATTGCTCTGGTAGTTGCACTTGGAAACTTCCATGCGAAGGATTCGGATAGACCGAGAGTTCAGCACTATTTCTAGAAATCCATACGCTCTTCATATCAGAGTATTCGTACTGCCCATCAAAATCCACTTGTCGTAAACGGTAGTAATTAATTCCGGGCTTAGCCTGTCGGTCATGATAGGAATAAGACTGCGGCGTGAAAGTAGTTCCCTCTCCTTTAACTTGTGCTATAGATCTAAAGCTTTTAGCATCCGTAGAATGTTCGATGCTGAAATAATCGTTATTGCTTTCCGTTAGTGTTTCCCATTCCAAATAGGCTGTTAGGCCTTGGGGAATAGCCGTAAAAGTAGAGAACTCTACTGGTAAAGGTGCTGTAACGGTGAGTTTATAATCCTCGGTCTCCCCAAAGGCCGATAGTCCACATGAAGCAGGCGTCTCATTGTACACAATACGCACGCGCATCCTCGTATCTCCCAAAAGAGCATTATTCGGAACGGTAATAGAACTTGTCCAGAAAAAAGGCGCATTGGCTGTATTCATCGTGATACTCTCATCTACATCATTGAAGTCTCCATCTTGGTTCCAATCCACCCAAACACCACAACGGTCCTCGGTAAAACCAAATAATTCAGTAGGTACTCCACCCACAACCACTCCATTATTTATCTGCACACTATAAGCAGTTCCCCTGCTCACTGTTGCTGATAAGTTAGTATATTTTGCATACCCTCCCGATACGCAATCTGTCGCATTGTTAAACTGATCATCGAAGATTACCCGAGCCACATATTCATCATCATCACAGAGCTGGGCAGCGCTAGCAACGCTGGTACAATATATCGTCCCAACATTCACTGAAGCTACAGTACTATACGTGTTACAATCACCATTAGAGGGCTTAATTCGGTACCAATACTGTTGATTTGCTTGGATATCACTATCGGTGAAGCTTGTGCCGTTTGGGCCAGTAAACCCATATAGTAAAGGTTCAAAGCCTGTAGATGCTGATACGGTAGAACGCTCAATCAAGTATCCGAATTCGTCATTCGCTGCATCTGTCCAGGTCAAATCTATCCCGTTCTCATTGTCATTTAAGGCAGCCATCAAATTCGTAGGAATAGCAATATTTGAAGCGGTACAACTAAAGTCATAGGAGGTATGAGCTAAACGAATTCCAAGTCCTCCACCTATGTATCCATATTGTCCTGCACTTAAGAATCTAGGAGGGCAGAAGGTTGGATAATAGGACATGATATTACCGATTGGTGGGGTATAAGTCATATCGTACACATCCTTTTCATCTCCTTCGTAACTGCAATTCAATGATGAAAATGTGGCCGCGGAATAGCCGGGATCTGCCTCCGTATCACACAGTTGATCACCTGCGGTACCGCAATTCGATTGCCCCCCACTACGTGCTACGTGTTCAGCATTCGGATCTGTATTACCATTCTGTGTCCCTTGAAAAGTGTGTAAGAGTGAAAAGTAATGTCCAAATTCATGTACAAAAGTCCCCCCCGGATGATCATTGATGCCCGCTTCTGTCATGACGATCCGGTTGAAATCACTATTATCAAAATAGGGTAAGTACGCATAGCCAGAAGCTTCAAAACCAGTGCTGGTCGTTATTTCATCTACGATGTAAACATTCACCGCATTAGTAACTTCACCTGCAGCATTCACTAATTCTGTTTCGGTATCGCCATCCGCGACGCCCAGGTCATAATCGTATAAGTCTGAATTGTTGATGTAGGTAACACCACCACAGTAGTAGAATTCAATGTCAGCGGTGAGATAGTAATAGTTCAGGAAATTAAGCCCTTCCGTGAGTTCTGCTTGAGTAATTCCTCCTGTTCCTCCATCTTGTCGAAAAGAGTAGATCTTTATTGGGATACAAGTTGTGCCAGAATTCCTGGCGGGCCGGTGTTGCATTCGAGCACGTGCTAAGTGCTCTTTCTGGGCTTGATTGGGTGGTAAAGTTCCACAACGCATCACCTGCGCATAAAGACTCGACAATGGGAATAGCCATACCAATAGGTACAGGTACAGTGTTTTGTTCATAGTGCTGCTATTAAACCGGTTTGCTGTATAGAGCCAATTGAGTCTTCTGATATTTCAGATTGACCTACAGCTTGGCCCTCTGTAAAGTGTTAGATGGAGGGAAGACCACTTTACCTGACAGGTACATGGGAAAACGAATTGAAAATAGGTTGGGGAGGTTTACATTCTATGAACTGGAGTTAGTCTCTTGATAGGTTTGAAACAAAAATATAATAAAAACAGCTATGTGTCAAGTTTAGGAAAAAGCCTCAAATAAAAAATCCAACTAAGCTTTGTTTTTTCCGCCATCTTGTGCTGACAAAAGCCCTCCAAAAGAAAGATCGGGACAAGCTATAGAGCTAAACTCAGCTTTTACAAAGAATATTTGGACTACCTGTGCAGCGTATTTATCCCTCATTCCTCAGAAATTATTCTGATGCACATCCTGTATAAACTGTATTACACCTTCCATAAACACCTCTTGGTCATCCCACATAGCCATATGGCTCCCGTTAGGACAATATAAGTAGCGGCCATTCTCCACCAATTGGCTCATCTCCTCCATTTCTTCCGGCTTCATCGTATCATATTTTGCGCCAACGGTTAGCGTAGGTACGTTGATTTCACCTAGTCGATCCCAGACAGACCATCCTTTCAGTATTCCTCCTGGCACAAACTCACTTGGTCCTTGCATATACTCATAAACATGTTGATTGATATTGCCGAAGCTACGCAGAATTGCCTCTGGCCAATCCGGCAACCGGCAGATATGCTTCCGATAATATTCTTCAAACACCAGTTCTTGATAAACAGGATGCTGAAATTCCTTGCGCTCCTCATAATATTCCAAGGTATCGATAAGAGAAGGGCGTAACTGACTTCTTAAGAATGAATTATAGGCTTCATATTTACCAAAATCTGCCGTCATATTGCAGATGATTAAGCCTTTTAGATTTTCCTGATACTTTAAGGCATATTCCATCCCTAGTAGTCCTCCCCAAGAGTTGCCTAGCAGGAAAAAATTATCCTTATTCAATCCGAGCGCTTGTCGAACTTGTTCCACCTCCTCTACAAATCGTGCAATGGTCCATAAACTATCGTTCTCTGGTTGATCTGAACGCTTAGACCCCAATTGATCATAATGATAAAACTCTATATTGGCTTGTGGAAAAAAGCTTTCAAAGGCCTCTAGATATTCATGCGTAGCTGCTGGTCCACCATGCAGCAAAAGGACTTTCATTGGACTATTACCAAAACGCTTCGTCCAAACCTTATAGCCTTCCTTAAGGGCAACCATCTGTACACCAGCTGCTTGGACTGTACCCGGTGTAGAAAAGTCATTGTAAGTGCAATCAGCTGCTCCAGCAGTAGGGTTTTCAATACTTTCAGGAGCTTGGCAAGCCGCCAAGAGGAGACAAAAGAATAAACCGGAGATAAGGGTAGCGTTTTTCATACATATCCATTTAAATGATCAAGAAATCACAGGAATGTAACACGCCGGGGCATCTTTTGTTCCTACTAAAATGCTGCATTCACCCCTAGGCGAACACCACTGAAGGCAGGTTCTAATCGACAAATACCTCCAGAACAGACTACCCCTTCTACCTGCTTGATAAAACTTAATGAAAACCGATTAGCCTTACGGGAATAGAAGATATCGAAACGGGGATAGTGAATGGCCTTCTTCCCTCCATTTCCATCATCTGGTGCATTTTTACCAGGCGTCATATTGTACATGTCGGAAACCGTAAACGTCCAGTGTGGTGCCATAGTATATTCAACTAGACCAAATACCCAATCTCCATAATCCTGTTTAAAGCCAGCCTTCGTGTCTTGTCCCACGAACATCGTTTGTGCTTCAAAACGAATGGCTTTTTTGCGGTCGATCTTATACAAGAAGTCGACGTAAGGAATGATGGTCTGTACATTGGGCACCCCGGGTTTCTCCTCGAACACATCTTGGTTATAATTCTGAACTTGCACCCCTCCCAATAAAGTCCATTTGCGCTTATACTTATAGGCTATTTCTGTATATAGCTCTTGATATAGAAGCTCGTTGTTTAAGTTCGTAATGTTAGAAAGGTTTGCATTTAGACTTACCGATTTACTCGGAGAATAGCGAACATCAGCTTGCAATGCCATTTCGCCGATCTCTTGAGTCGCAGGTACATACCGAGTAGTCAGTCGATAGGTATTTTCCCTACTCATAGGAGGGAGAAAGTTGATCATTCCTTGATTTAGGGCTACAAAGGGATTGGTTCGGAAGGAAAAGTTGGCGGTACGCTTTGCCTCAAAGCTGATGCCAAGGCCGTTAGCCGCATACGAAAGACTAGAATACAGTACTGAGCCTGCACGCCGGACAAACTTCCCTTGAGCAATTTGTCCATCCCAATTTAACTTATCCGCGAAAGGGTCAAAAAACACTTCATTGGTTTTGTAGGCCCCTTCTACGTACCAACTCCATGGCCCAGCACTCAATGTATTGAAAGCGGTTAAGGCATAAGAATTATAATCTACACTTACGGTATCTTGCGGAGTATAGGTTGCAATCGTAGCTAAAAGCTGATCTATAGTTTCTTCAGAATGGGTTCGACCTACGACCCCAATTCCAGGAGCTAAAGACCAGTTGCTTCCCTCCTTGCCAGTGATGAACCCTTCTACTCCAAGGCCCCTAACCACTGACCCGTAAGTGTCAAAACGAAATTTCTGGCGACCAGAAAACACCTTTATCTCCCAGTCTGGGGCGATATCATAAGCCAAGCGCAATCCTAATAAGGCATTGTCAATAAACAGGGCTCTAGCCTCATAAGAACGGAAAATAATGCCGCTCCCTAATTGATCATAGATGTAGCCAGCAGTGATATCCAATTTGTCTAGCTCTTTCCGAATATACCAGCGGCCAATGCCCTCATCTGTATAGGAATCCAATGGATTGGGCAATTGGGAGTGTTGAAAGGCATCAAATCGCAAACCAAAATCGAAGCCCCAATTGTTATAGGTTAGATTTATCCAGGTATTCGCACCATACAATTGGTTGTCATATTGCGGGATATTCGCTGCCCCAATCTCAGCATCTCGAATGTAGAAATTACCTTGTGTTTCCAAGTTTCCGGAGAGCGTCCCGCCATTTCCTTGCTGCCCAAAAACATCAATGGGAAGTAGGTTGCATAACAGAATAATGTATAAAAATAGTGTAGCTTTGTTCATCATGAAATTGACGGCATTAAGAAATATTAGCCTAGTTTTTGGGTTACTTATTTGGGTGTTTGCAGTCTAAAAGTTAGCGGTTCAAATTAGATTTTTATCCGCGCAATCTTGTAAACCTTTGGTGTTTCTTGTTGTCTTTTAATTAGCATCAAAGCGTCTAATAAAAGCTAAATTAGCTGGATGCCCTAGCAGCTTGTATCTTTAACCTTCTCTAAGAAACCGATTTATCAAAAATTTAATCCATGAAGATTTTCTCCAAAGTAAGTTGTCTCGTAGCACTATTGACTTTCATCAGTGCTATGTCTTATGGACAGACTCAACTCCCCTCCGCTGAGATAAAAACCTTGGATGGAGCGACTATAAACTTACAAGACTTTGCTCAAAATGGTAAACCTACGATAATCAGTCTTTGGGCTACCTGGTGCGCGCCCTGTAAAAAAGAGCTGGACGCTATAGCCGAGGTATACGAAGACTGGCAGGAGGATTATAATGTAGAATTAGTTGCCATTAGTATCGATACTCGTCGTCAGTTGGCTAAGGTGAAGCCTATGGTTGAGACTAAAGGATGGCCGTTTCAGATTCTATCAGACGCCAACAATACCTTGACCAATGTTCTAAACTACCAAACTATTCCGCAAACCTATTTGGTAGATGAGAATGGTCAGATAGTCTACAGTCATAATGGATATCTTCCTGGAGACGAATATGAATTAGAAGATAAACTCAAAGCTTTGAAGGAAGACTAGTTCTTCTATATATCAACAGTGTATGGGCAAGTCTTTAGCTGGTCTTGGCCATATACTGATCCTTATACCATTCGAAAGCGATTTTCAATCCTTCCTTGATCGTAAATTGCGGATCATATCCCAGGTAGTTCTTAGCCTTTGAGATGTCCGCCAAGCTATGCTTTACATCCCCTTGTCTCGTTGGACCAAAAGTGGGTTCCAGCTCACTTCCCGACACTTCCTTCAACATTTCAAACAATTCCAAGATAGTGGTCCGTTCTCCTACCGCCACATTGTACACCTCATTCCACGCATCCTCACGAGTAGCAAACAAAGATTTTATGTTGGCCTCAACAGCATTCCCTACAAATGTAAAATCACGACTCTGTAAGCCGTCGCCATGTATCAGAGGTGGCTTATTGTCCATAATCGCCTTCACAAACAAAGGAATAACCGCAGCATAAGGTCCATTTGGATCCTGTTTAGGACCAAATACATTGAAATATCGTAAACCTATATAATTGAAGTCATAGAGGTTGGAAAAAACATCTGCATAGAGCTCACAAACCAACTTCGTAACGGCATATGGTGATATTGGCTTCCCAATTACCCCTTCTCGCTTAGGCAAAGCGAGACTATCTCCATAGGTAGACGAAGAAGCAGCAAAAACCACCTTATTAATACTAGATTCCTCTGCAGCTTTGAAGATATTTAAGGTCCCTCCTATATTCACAGCATTCGAAGTATGCGGGTCCTTAATAGAGCGTGGCACGGATCCAAGTGCTGCCTGATGTGAGACTAAATCCATCCCCGCACAGGCCTTCAGGCAGGTATCCATATCGCGGATATCTCCTTCCACAAACTCAAAATCAGCACGCTCCAGAAATGGAGTAATATTCTTTAAATGCCCATTGGATAAGTTATCTAAAACCCTCACTGTATCTACTCTATCATCGGCCAACAAGGCCTCTGCTAAATTGGAGCCAATAAATCCGGCACCTCCTGTAATTAGTACGTTTTTTTGCATTATCTGCGATATTTATTGCTACTTATTTTGCTGACAATAATCCCAATAGGGCATTCCATCGATAGAGCATAGTGTACTTACCTTTTATCCACTCTCCTTTAACTGCAAACATCACAGTCAAAACCACACTAGCACCGAGTTTAAACAAAAATTCAAAGACCTTTTTGAAAAAGGACCAAGGCCCAACATCTTTTACTCTAATGCGTTCTTCACTGCCAAACTTCCGGCTCAATCGTAGAAAGTTTTCATCCGTAGTTCGGTAGGCATCGATGTTGTGTTGAACTACCGCTTCTGGATAATGAAAAACCTGGTTTGACACCTCCTTAATCGCGAAGAATATATATTTATCGTCTGCTCTCCATTTTAAGTTTTCATTAAAACCTCCTACCTGCTCTAATAGATCTTTTCGATAGGTCATGTTACATCCTGCTGGATAATTTTTTCCAGTGTAAGTAAAGACCTGATCTCCAAAATCCACCTTTGTCACAAAACCGTATAAGTATTTATTCATCCATGGAGGGGGGCTGCCTTCGTATTTTGGTAGTATCCTACCGCCGATTCCTGCCGTCTGTGGCCGTTTCTCGAAGTAGGAGAGCACCTTCTCAAGGAAGTCTGCCTCGGCTTCAGCATCGTCATCAATATAGGTGATGATCGGTGCCATGGCTTCCTTGATTCCCCGGTTTCGGGCATAAGAAAGACCTTGGTTCGATTCTACGAAGTAGCGAACATTAAGTTTCGGATTTGCCGCAATGAAGTCCTGGCTGATCTCCGGTGTACTGTCTGTAGAATTATTATTGATAATTAGTATTTCAAACGCTTCTGGCGCTAGGGTTTGCGTCGTTAGACTCTGCAGGGCGTGACCGAGAAATTTTTCTCGGTTGTAGGTGCATATAATGAGCGAAATACGGGGTTTTGATGACATTCCGTTACGATTCTAGTACTTCTGAGATAGGCTTCCGATCAAAGGCATCGATGAAAGAACCTTCTGTACAATTGTAAATGTTTACGCCTTTTGACTCAGCAAGATCTTTAAGGTCGAAATAGGCTCGAAAAGAAAACATGAACTTCTCGAGGATCTCATACAATTTTCTCGGTTTTTTCCCAGATCGGTACATGCGTTGACTTTTAGAGCTTTCGGCATCATAGAAATGCTGCTGATTTACTAAGGCATTGTTGTTTTCATCCACACTGATCATGGGTATCCAGGAGTGGTCCGCTCCGACAAGAGCAATGGTTTCAAATCCGCTATTTATCATATTCAAGATGGAAGGAATCAACACATTGTGGGGTCTAGGGCTTCCCAATCTATTGCGCAACAGCCAATTGGACACACCTGGTAAGCCTTCTACTGGCGTTGTATTATAGAAAACGATCGTAATATTGGTGTTTTCACGAATCTCTTGTAAGAAAACGGGATTAGATTTGCTACTTTCCGGAATATAGAAGAATAGCGGCCATGTAGTTCGTTCAACCGCAGCCTTTATCATATTCAACCGCCCTTGATGATGTGGATCAATAGTATCTGTGGCCCAGAATTCTTCCGAGCATATCACATAATATCGCGGTTTCAATCGTACATAGTGCTCCGTATCAGGGAATTTATTGACACATACCAAGGTATGATTCTCCAAAACCTCGGCATAATCAGACAATACCTTCTTCAAGGAGGGTCCATTGCCCAAAATGATACAACTCCCTTCACTGATATGTTTCTGCGGTCTCAAATTCGACCGCAGGATAACCTTCATTACAGTAAAAAGGCTTTGAGTAGCTTTTTGTAGAAATTGATAGAACCTTTCTAGCACTAGACGCTGATTTATTAATTATTGGGGTTTACTGATTGCTGTCCGTTTATTTTGATGTAGCAACTCGGCTAGTTTGAGATCAAAATCTGAGAAAATTCCGAAGGCAGATTCCTCATCGATGGTAATATGTCCAACTTTCCCACCAACAATTTTTCCGTTAGCTTCAAAAGCCGAAACCCTGCACAACGTAATCCCACCAATTGCCTTAAATAGAGCCTCCCTCTCTAGTCTGGTAAACTTTTCTTGATTCAAAATTGGCACCATCCCTTCTCCATGGTGCTGATAAAATGTAGACCTTTCGATGCGAACACTAATCAAAGAATCTGCATTAAAGATAGAGAGACTATTGATCGCATCATCTATCACTTCAGATTTTAGGAAAGGGTATTCAATCGGTAGCAGCATGAAAGCTTCAGGCTTCCTGCTCGAGATGGTTGGATGATTCAACACTAAATCCACAGTACCTGCCAATGACACATTGTAACGCGCTAAATCGCTAGTTCTAGCAATAAAAACAACTTTTTCATTATTAGCATATCTTTCCTCCACATAGTTTTCGATGGTCTCATCCTCAGAGGTAATCACTATCCTATCCAACAATTCAGTTTCTAGAAGGCTCTTAATCTTTAGCTCTAGTAAGCTTTCCCCTCCTACTTTGACAAATGCCAATTGGTTGGCATAGAATTTCGTATTCCGAACAGGAATGATGCCTATAGTTTTCGGTGTGAATATATCATGCTTCGAAATGAAGTTGTCATTTATTTTCCTTCTGGTATCTAAGATGCGGTTTTCATTGGTCGTCAGATTCTGGCCATGCTGTCGATAATAAAATAGGGATTGGGAGTTATTAGCGACTCTAAACCTGGAAATAAATTTTATCCATAATTCATATCCGTCTTGACAAGAATATTGCTCATCATAACCACCTACCGCTCTTAAGAACTCCAGCCTAATCATAGTACAAGCCCCATGTGCTGGTTGATCCAGCAGGGTTACCTCCTTATCAAAATTATGCCGCTTCACCTCCGCAATCCTTTCTTCATTCGCATCAACTAAGAAATAATTTGGAAAAACTAAGCCCAAGTCAGGATCTGCTTCAAGTTGAGCGTACATCTCTTGCAAGGCATTTGGTGCCAAGTAATCATCCGCATCAAGGCGCATGATATACTTACCACTTGCTAGCCTCATGGCTATATTATTGGTGATATTTAAGCCCTTATTTTGCTGATAAATGATTTTAACCTTATCGTAAGTAGAGTAGGATTCGATTATGCTCCGAGAATTATCCGTGGATCCATCATCAATTATTAGCAATTCAAAATCTTGCATCGTTTGATGCAAAACACTCTCCACTGCTTTTCGGATATACTTCCCATAATTGTAGTTCGTGATATAAACGGTTATTCCAACTTCACTCATTATATAATAGTTTAAGTTAGCTCTTAGGGATTACAAAATCTCTAAGAGCTAATACAGCACTAGGGCCTTGCTCCTAGCTTAATGAACTTAACGCTACTCACCCAATTCTTATTCTTAACCTGAATTAAGTACGGAGCAGGCAACAGAAAACCCAAGTCCAAATAACGATCGCTAGGATTCAATTGCATTTGGGCTACTCGCTGACCGGCCATAGAATATATTTCCACTGAATAAGCATCTCCGAGTTCTGGCAATCCATCAACAAATACTCGTCCAAGTGAGGGATTAGGATAAAGAAAAACCTTACTTGTTACTGGCTCCTGCGTAGAAGAAACCAATGGCTTATAAATAGCTAAACCAGCGGGACCGCTTAATCCGTCTTCTTCATCAAGAATCACCTCGGCATTACTCCCATTCAAATTGGCCTGCGTAATCGTCTTTAATGTAAAATCAGTCCAGTAGATCTTTCCAGCATCAGCATCTATCCTAATGCGGAAAGGGGTATCTAGATTTTCTGTAATGATAATTTCCTGGTTAGATCCATTAAGGTTGGAACGGCCAATGTTGTCATTGACACTATCTGTCCAATACAGCTTTCCATTCTGAAAATCAAGATCTAGCCCCCCTGGATTGGCAAGTCCAGTGACAAGATCTATGATGTTAGTTCCTTCAAAGGTCGATCGTTGAATTTTACCTGTCTTTCTATCTGTCCAATAAATATGTTCGTTGGCAATATCCAATGCTATGCCATGAGGCTCTTGAATGCCACTTTCTACGATCGTAGTCCTATTACTTCCGTCTAAATCTGATCTTTCAATTTTGCTGGTTCCAAAGTCTACCCAATATATCTTCATGTTTATCAAATCCAGCGCTATGCCTCTCGGGTTTTCTAAACTAGCAAAGACTACGTCTTCAATATTAGTCCCATCTAATTTAGCACGTTGGATCTTCTTCTGCCCTTCATCCGTCCAGTACATCATCTGATGGACCGTGTCTAGAGCCAGGCTGTACGGGCTCACTAATCCTTCTGATACCACTGGAGTAATTCCTCCACCTTCGATCGTAGATTTTTCAATTAATTCATCGACACCATCCGTCCAGAATAAATTTTTTTGAGCATGTAGTGCATCGGACCAGCCCATGACTAACACACAGACCAAAAGTAAAGCGCTTGCTTTCATGATTCAATATTTTAGAGATAATTAGAGATTTGACGCAAATCCATAAATTGTGTACTTTCCGCTTGGGTCTTGAATCTGTTTACTTTCCAAAAGGTTAAATCCGCTTTTCTCAATTAGATACTTGAAAGATTGTAAGTTGAAGGTTGTATAGTGATCTAAAAAAAATTCGCTATGATCTACCAGCTCATCGTTTTCCGCTGGGACTGAACCATCCGGCAATTCTACATATAGTATTCCCCCTGGCCGAAGATTTCTTTTGACGTTGGTCAAAACTTGAACAGGGTTAGTTACATGTTCTAACACTTTATTAAAGGTAATGAGGTCAAACTGCGTTCCCAAGGTATAGTCCTCGACTGATCCTGTAAATGCATCCTTCACCCCTATATTCTTCAAGGCATGTGCGGTTGATGCTTGATCAGGATCAATACTATGTACTTCTACACCAAATTTCATTAGTTCATGCAAAAACACGCCCGTTCCGCTTCCTACATCTAGTGCAATCATATCAGCAGGTGACCGATCCTTTTTGTATAGGTATTCAATGATTCTAAGAACGCGATTTTTGTTATCAGACTGGTGAAAGGGAAATTGAATGATCTTATTAAATCGCCGTTCCAGGTTACCTTCTACGATTGATGCATTATAGTGTCCTTCATAAAAATCTGAAGAGATCAAATTGTTGTGTCGATTGAAGTATACACCACAATTCGAACATTCACAGATTTCTCGATAATACTTCTCAGCAGGAATTCCATAATCTGTTTCCCCAGCAGGCTTCTTCTTCAGCACTTTTAACACCTTCCAATCTCTTTGTCCGCATAAATAGCAATTTGAAGTCATGATCTGTTCTACTTTTATCAAATACCTCAGGCTTCTAATTAACCCAAGTTGCGATGAATGAGCGCAAAAAAGGAAGATTTTGCAAAAAACAGAGCCGAGAACTTAGTTTTGCAGCAAATATCTGACGCATTGGGGCTCTTGAGGATGAATCGCAACTTTGCATTAATTAAAATACGCCCACTCCAATTTCTGATGCTCCTTCACATCTACCAAAAGTTTTTTCCCAATTAGCTGGTCAAATTCACGCGCATCAATCCCGGTATTGGGACGTAAACAGATTAAATCTTCGGCACGAATGATGGTATTCTTGGGTAAATCCGTTTTGGGGTAAACGCTGCGGCGAAAGGTGACCACATGATCTCCTTCCACCGTAAGAGGACGCTTAATCGAATCCCCTCTTAGTTGATAAATAGTCTTGATATCTGCTATCAAGCTTAAGACCTCCGATTGTGTCAAAGATACTTTATGATCTCTGAAGCTCTTCCCTTCTCGACTATCTGTGAAGTGAAATTCCAGGATCTCAGCTCCCATAGCAACGGCAATCTCCAATGCTTTGCTGCCTTCCGTATGATCGGAGTAGCCAATGGGCAAACCCGTTATACTACGATAGGACTGCATCACCGCAAGGTGGGCAGCATCCGCTGGGATAGGGTACATGGAAGTACATTGCAGAATCGATAGATAATCTGGATCCTTGTAGCACTCATCTTGCTCCTGAATATAGCGTACCGCCTCTAATACTTCTTGAAAAGTAGATAATCCAGTAGATAATATGATCGGCTTCTGCAAAGCAGCCGTGGCTTTTAATACGGGATAGGCCGTCATATCCCCTGATCCAATTTTGTAGATGGGCAGGTAGGGATCGATCCATTCAAAATAGGCTGGATCCCAGACAGAAGCCATAAAACCAACTCCCGCAGCTTCGCACATTTGGGCTAACGCTATATACTGCTCCTGACTCAATTCAAACTTCTTGAAGTGTTTGTTTCGGACAGGATTTTCAAGCTTACTAACCAAAGTATCTCCGGAGTACAACTGAAATTTAACAAAGTCCACTTCCGCCCCAATCGCCAATTCAGTAAGTGCTTTCGCATATTCGAAGTCTCCCTCGTGGTTTCCTCCGATCTCTGCAATCAATAATGGGCCATGTTTGCCCTGCCAAGTATTTCTTTTCATATGGTTTTCTTAAGCTTTTAGGCTTTCTCCAACTATATTACATGCGTTCGCTAATCTTCCTCGCTGGTATCCCGCCTACAATCTCATAGGGAGCAACATCATCTTTCACCAAAGCGCCAGCCGCAATCACAGCTCCCGTTCCAATACGGACTCCTTTCAAGATCTTAGCCCCAGTCCCAATCCAAACATCATCGCCAATTTTAATCGGAGCGGTTTGATTTGGTTGACGGTTAATTAATTGATTTCGAGCTATAGTATGATCACTATCCACTAGATAAACAAAGGGCGCGATCAGACAGTTGCTCCCAATCTCAATTCCTGCCGAAGCAAACAAATAGGAGTGATAGCCAAAAGTAGTATTCTCCCCAATGCGAACGGTGGCACTTTCATTACAGGCACAAATGCGCGCACCTGATTTGATTACCATATTCGCACCTAAAAAAATATTCTTTGGATATCGCATTAAGTGCACATCTTTCTCGAAATGGACTCCCTCTCCACATGCCCCTAACCTCCTTTTCTCTCGCCAATATCGATATCGACTAGCCAAAGTGGGTTTAAGGTGTTTTCTAAGTTGCTGGTTACCCATTCTATGCTGAATTGAAGAACAATAGACTGCCTGCCTCACCTGAAGAATGAAACAAGTAGATGCTTTCCTGCGTTTTTCGGCTAAAGCATCTCAAAAGTATTAATAAATGGTGATATTGCATTTGCTAGATACCAGTAATGTATAGGCCAAATGGGGATTATCAAGAGACAAGCCATTAAGCAAAGTATTGTGAACTACCTCGGGGTGGCCATCGGCGCCATTAGTGTGGTTTTCATATATCCCTTGGCGACAGAAACCGTTGGACTAGCCCGTTTTTTGATAGATACTGGCACGCTCCTAGCTCCATTTCTACTGCTTGGTTTTGGGGGCGTTACCATTAAATTTTTTCCTGAATTTAAAACGGAGGACGGTGAGAATAATGGTATGCTTGCCTTTATTTTAAGTGTCCCCACCGTTGCGGCCCTTGTTTTCACACTGCTCATCATCACATTTCGGCTTCCGATTCAAGATTATTTACAGGAAAGTGGACGGGAGGAAAGCTTTCAAATGTTTTGGATGTACTTCGTTCCCATAGCCATTTGCTTGGCCTTCTTTCAGCTTCTATATAACTACAGCACTAACTACGGACGCATTGCCGTTCCCGCCATTTTCCAAAATTTCATAAAAATCGTTCTACCTACCACCATACTAATGTGGTACTTTGAATTAATCAACTTGTCTTTCCTGGTTTGGGCCTTAGTCATCAACTATATAGTCGTATTAATAGCCATCCTTTTATACCTAAGAAACCAAGGACATCTAAAGCTTGTAACAAAGTGGAATTTTCTGGATGCAGATCGACGTAAACGTATATTCAATTATGCTTTGTTCGGGTTATTTGGCGGTATTGGTAGTGTGCTAGCTTTTCGGATAGATTCCTTTATGATTTCCACCTTAATAGATCTAGAGAGCAATGGCATCTTTACTATAGCAGCATTTATTGGTAATGCTATAGCTATCCCAACGAATGCAGTGAACCAAATTAGTTCTCCCATAATTACAAAGGCGATCAAGGAATCAGATTTTGTTGAGGTAAGTAAAATCTATAAAGGAGCCTCCGTCAACTTATTGGTGGTGGGGCTATTGCTCTATGTACTAGTAGCCTGCTCTGTAGAAAACCTGTTCCACTTGATGCCTTTTGAAGAAGCAAAGTCTGGTGACCCAGCCTTTATTCGCCAAGGAATAATTATTGTTTTGTTGGTGGGTTTTGCGCGCATCATCGATATGGCTACCAGTGTAAACAACCCCATCATAAACTTTTCTCCCTATTATCGCTTTGGCTTGTATGCCATTCTCATCCTAGGGGTTTTCAACATTTTCACGAATCTCTTCTTTATCAAAACCCTAGGCTTAGGAATAGTTGGTGTGGCTTTAGCCACCTTGGTAGCATTAAGTCTTTATAATCTCGTCAAGCTAATCTTTATCTATTGGAAATTTGGGGTTCACCCCTTTAGCGCAGCAACGGTCAAACTATTTGCCATTGCTAGCCTTGCAACCATAGCGGCCTATTTCATTCCTACCAGTGGAGCAAGTGCATGGCATTCTATTTTAGATATTGCCATCAAATCTGCGGTGGTATTGATGATCTACCTACCATTGGTCTTGCGATCTAAGGTTTCTCCTGATGTCAACGAGTTGGTAGAAGGAGTACTAAAGCGGTTCCGAAAGTAGGTGCCCTTTATCCATCAAATGGCTCCCAGAACAGCTGTTGGTTGGTCAAGTCAAAAGCGCATAGATTCCCTAGGCCCAACCGCCTTCCTGCAAAAACACATCCATTATCAATATTCACTACCGGTAATTGGTCCACTTTTTCCAGCATATTTGCTGTTTCCTTATGAGAAATGGGCGTATGGCCATGCACAATGATTCTATCGTCTAACCACTGTTCCGCCCGATTATCTTCAAATTCACTGTACCAATTTCGAATCCACATCAAACTTTTTAAATCCATTAACGGAAAGTGGCGCCGCAAATTAAGGCCAGCATGTACTAGAACGTAGTCTTCTAACTCAAAAAAATACGGGAGCTCGGCCATAAAGGACCGATAAGGGTCTGGAATCTGAGCTGGGCGCATTACACCAAAGCTACGCATGGTCTCTGTCCCACCATTTACCTCCCAAATACCGGGCGCCGCTTCTGCATTCCTAGTAGCATCCAAATACAATTGTTCATGATTTCCTCTTAGACAATGAATCTGGTAGCCTTCTTCTTGCATTTGAAAAATTCGATCAAAAACGCCCTTACTATCTGGTCCTCGATCAATTAGGTCCCCCAGGATATACAGTTCATCGTCCGTACCTAATTGGATCTGCTCTAGCAGCTTACCGAAGGTTTTATTGCAGCCATGAATGTCAGAGATTGCGAATTGCCGAGAGAGAGCCATGGATTTCTTTTTATAAAAAATAAAAACAAAGGTAGGGTAAAAATAAGGTAGCTCGTTAATAACAACAAAACCTCAAAGGACCAATTAAGTTGTTCTTACTTCACTAAATGCTATTAACTATGCCGGTTACAAACTGCGCCAACGGTACACTTGCCCCATACGTTGGCAACCTCACACAGGACCAGGTGCTTCACCTTTACCGTCGAATGGGCTTTGGTGCTACGCCCCAGCAAGTGGCGGATGGTATAACCAAAAGCGCCAATGACCTAGTGGACCAAATATTAGACGAAGCACTAAATATGCCGCTCCCCGCAGCACCAGAATGGGCGGACTGGTTGATCAGTGATTACGATGACTTTAATGAGCAACGACAAGAACAGTTTATCAGTTGGGTCTTGCAATGGGTCAGGGACATGCTCTCCAATGGTTTCCGTGAAAAGATGGCGCTCTTCTGGCATAGTCACTTTGTGACTCGCTTCGAGAGCTATCAATGCCCTTCCCAACTATATCAATATCATAAGTTATTACAACAGCATGCACTAGGAAACTTTAAGACTTTCACTCATGAGATGGGTAGAAATCCCGCCATGCTTGTATTCTTGAACGGCGTGCAAAACACCAACATTGAACCAAATGAAAACTATGCTCGGGAGCTATTCGAACTGTTCACCTTAGGGCGAGACAATGGATACACCCAGGGAGACATTCAAGAAGCGGCTAGAGCGCTAACTGGATGGGTTGGCTACTTCTCTCCCTGTGGCCCTATCGGTTTTGTGGATGTCTACCACGATACTGGAGAGAAGACCGTTTTTGGTAGAACAGGAAATTGGGGATACGACGAATTACATGATATCCTTTTTGAAGAGCGAGCAGATCTAATTGCTAAGTACATCTGTGGCAAACTTTATCAACACTTCGTACATCCGGAAATTGACAATGCGATAGTAGCAGAATTGGCTACTACATTTCAAGAAAATGACTTTGCATTAGCACCTGTTATTCGACAGCTGTTTAAGAGCGAGCACTTTTTTGACTCCTTTGTCCTAGGCACCATCGTCAAAAGTCCATTCGATTGTCTGATCAGCTTTACTCGTGAATCGGGTGTGCCCCTAAATGATCAAGTCATTGAAGGAATCGGATATTTAGGATTTAGTCTCGGGCACACGCTATTTAGCCCTATAGATGTAGCAGGCTGGCCAGGAGATCGGAGTTGGATTGATACGGATTCCCTAACTGGACGTTGGCAGGGCCTAGACTTCATCATCTTCTATATCTACGAAAACCAGCCAGAATTCTTCCGCGAACTGGCTAAAAGGCTAGCAGGAGACTCCAATGACCCGGACTTTGTCGCTCAAGTATTGGCTGATTATTTTATTTCTAATGGACTGTATAAGTCGGACATGTATGATCGGACTACCACCGTACTAAAATGGGAGATTCCGCAAAATTACTTTGAGAGCGGAGATTGGAATCTAGAATGGGATACTGTTCCTATTCAAATCGCACTCACATTAAGGCATTTAGCTCGCCTTCCTGAATTTCAAATGCAATAAGCCAAGGCTTATTGGAATCGCTCATTTTAAACTCAAAATAATCTTACCATGTGTAATCATCATAAAGATCAAAAACCCAAAGGCCGATACGGCAGTGCCCTGGAACACGGGGCTGCACATACGCATGATCATCAAAGCTGGAGTCGCAGAACTTTCATGAAAAATCTCGGGATTGCTGGCAGTGTGTCGATGCTCCTGGGAAGAACTCCTTTAACTGCCTTATCCTCCTCACCGCTAAGTATGGCGCTGAACACCACCGAATCAGACAACATACTAGTCTTGATTCGTTTTAAAGGGGGAAATGATGGTCTCAATATGATTGTTCCTGTTTTTGATTATGGTACTTATAAAAACTATCGCCCAACCATTGCCATTCCAGAAGATCAATTAATCAGTCTAAGTGATAGTTTTGGAATGCCTAATACTATGGCTAGCGTACAAGGAATGTGGGAAGACGGAGCAATGAAGGTTGTCAATAGTGTTGGCTATGATGACCAAAACCTTTCTCATTTCCGGTCTACAGATATTTGGTCCTCCGCTAGTGATGCCAACGAATTGGATTCAAGTGGCTGGCTGGGGAGACTGCTAGACAAGCAATTTCCCGATTATATCACAGATCCTCCTACTTCTCCGCAGGCCATCCAAATTGGAGGATCGGGGACTTCAATCTTCTACAATCGTGATTCCGTGAATCTGGGCGTGACGGTGAATGATCCTGAAGAATTGTTTCAAATTGCCCAAAATGGTGAGTTATATGATGCCTTAGATGTTCCAGAATGTCGTTATGGAGAGCAATTAAGTTTCGTACGTACGGTAGCCAATAGTACGTCTCGTTATGCGGAGATCATTGCCTCTGCCTATGAGGCGAGTACCAATGCGATCGAATATGGTCCTAATTTAGGAGAGCAGTTGGCACTCGTAGCAAGGTTGATCAAAGGAGGGCTGGAAACAAAACTATACATGGTCACCTTGGACGGCTTTGACACCCACGCCAATCAGAATGGTAGTCATCCTAATCTAATGTATAATCTCACTACTTCTGTGAAAGCTTTCTATGAAGATCTCGCCGCCTCTGGCGTAGCCCATAGAGTGCTAAGCATGACCTTTTCCGAGTTTGGAAGAAGAATTGAGCAAAATGCTTCAGGAGGTACTGATCACGGAGCAGCAGCACCGATGATCTTATTTGGCGAAGGTTTAAATGGCAATGGCTTCTTAGGGGCTGCCCCAGATCTTCAGAACCTGGACCAGGTTGGCAACCTCCAATATGACCTGGACTTCCGACAAATCTATAGTACTGTTCTTGAGAACTGGTTGTGTATTGATCCCAACTTGGTTGACGAAGTTTTAGGTCGAAGCTTCGAGCGCTTGCCCGATCTAGGATTAACCTGCCAAACTCCGACTTCAACGATCGAGCAACAAGCTGCCTTGCTAAACCATCGAGCCCTGTACGACCAAGGTCGAATAGTAGTTGAATATACCCTACCAGAGTCTATGCCAGTGAAGGTGCAAATCTTCGACATCCTCGGTCGGCCAGTAGAAACACTTTTTGAAGGCTATCAGATGCCAGGGACGCATCGTCACAACTTCCAAACCTGGGGAAATCGGATTTCCTCTGGAATTTACATCTACCATATTATGGCCGGAAGGCGTGCATACAGTAATAAAATTCGCATAGCCAGATAACCGCATCAGTAATTTTTTGCAACAAGAAGTCGCCAGTCCCAAAGATGCCTCCTCTCTTAAGTTTTTGGAGGGACTTATTAGTCAACTCCAAAATCTTAATATCGGGCTGGCGGCCCTTTCTACCCTGCGCTAGCACTCTCCCGCAACAAGCATTTCGATCTGTTTCTCCTCAAGACAGGATGGAATCACTACAGCTCTAGAAGACCCAGCATGAAGTAGATGTCTCTTTGTTTGTCTCGATTTCGATTGAGACAAACTTTTGTATTTTGAAGCCCCACCTCACAATATTCGACACTCGAAAAATGTTGTTTTTTTATCATGATCGTGCATATCGAACATCTTGAACATTCTTACAAGGCTGATCTGCATCAGCCGCTCGACATTTCCATTCCCTTACGAGATGGGATGAATAATCCGAATTGCTTTTATGCTCCTTACCCGGAAATGAACCCAGTGAAGTCAGGGGATTTTATTGGTTCCACAGCGCAGGGAGGGCTAGTGAACTTTTTTAACGTGAAGATGAATCCACATGGAAATGGAACTCATACAGAGTGTGTCGGACACATCGCTCACGAACGCCATTCCATCCTGGAACATCTTCAACAATTTCATTTCATTGCCAAGTTAGTAAGCCTGTACCCTATCCGTTTAGATAATGGGGACCGGATCTTAAGCTTAGAACAAGTTAAAGAGGTAGTAAGCCCTGGTGGAGCAGAAGCATTAGTAATCAGAACGCTTCCCAATGAAGATTGGAAACTTAGACATACCTATTCTGGCACCAATCCCCCTTATGTACAAGAGGATGCGATACACTATCTAGTAGATTGCGGAATTCAACATCTATTGATTGATCTCCCATCTGTAGACCGAGAGGAGGATGAAGGGAAATTGTTAGCACATCGAGCCTTTTGGAAATATCCCGACAATGTTCGCAAAAAGTGCACCATTAGTGAATTAATTTACGTACATAATGACATCAAAGACGGACTTTATTTGTTAAACCTCCAAATCATGAGTCTTGACTTGGATGCTAGTCCAAGCAAGCCAATATTATACACCCTTTTTTGATTGAGTAATGTCAACATTTAAATCCACATATCACTCCAAAACGTACCGGGACTTCAAGGCATTGGATGAAAGGGCCTACCGTGATATGGTTCGCTTCTATGAGGACCGCGAGGATGACATTAAGGGACTGGAGTTTCAAGAATTTTTCGAACTATTATTTACCTACCTTGATGCCTTGTTCGAAATAGGTTCTTATCGAAAACACCTTTTGCTCGTTGACTATGTCATTGAGTGTAGCATCAATAATAACATCAAGTTTCTGGAAGGGAAGGACGTATTTTATCATCTCCTATTTAGAAAAGCTGCATCTCTTTACAATACCCTTTCTTACAATAAAGCCGATTATATTCTTAGAGAACTCATTCGAATTAACCCAGAAAAGGAAGAAGTAAGCCAATTCCTTAAGAAGTGCCTAAGAAAAATGAACCCGGCCATCATTCGTCACTCACGGGCAGCGAGTATTCTTATGTTTTTCGCAGCAGCCATCATTATTTGCTTGGAAGTACTATTTGTCCGTCCTTTCATGGCAGATTGGATTACGCCAGTTGAGCTTAGCCGAAATCTAATCTTCGGATTAGGCTGTTTCATCCTTCTATTCGGTTCACTGGTCCACCGTTGGCAAATAGATAGAGAAGTAAACGCTTTTGTAAAAGCTACGATGGAAAGAAAGGAAGCCCACCATCCCCACCAATCGAACTAAGAAAAACTTTCCTTACTGCACGAACATATCGCAACAACAGCTAGGAAAAACCGTTAAGTCTCCTATAATTTAGGGCTAAACGTTAGTGCTTATGGGGTCAAAATGGTAAAATTGCAGCTGTTAATGCAAGGGTAATAATATTCCTTACCATATCAAGAGACCACATGCTGTCTGTCCAAGGAGCATTATTCCCGCGCAAATCCTCAGTAGTTAGGCTAGGGCAAAAAACAGACCATACTATCCACTGGGACCCTTTCTATGTCAACCCTTTATTTTCTAAAAACCAGATAAGGCTTTGACTGATCTGACCACGAAGAATTATGGTCAACTAAGTTCAAGAGAAGTCATTCTTTCATCACTTAAAAACCACGAGCCAGTGAAACCTACGCTTTTGATTTTAGCTGCTGGAATGGGAAGTCGCTATGGCGGGCTTAAACAGGTAGATGCCGTTGGGCCTACCGGCGAAACAATTATTGAGTACTCTATTTACGATGCGATTAATGCGGGATTTGGCAAAGTTGTTTTCGTTATTCGAAAAGAGATTGAAGAAGCATTTAAAGAAAAGATAGGTAATCAGTTTGAAGGGAAAATAGCTATTGAATATGCTTTTCAGGAATTTGATAGCCCAGTAGAGGGCATTACCGAATTCCCGGAACGCTTAAAGCCATGGGGTACTGGACATGCAGTCTTAGTAGCCCAAGACTTAATCAAAGAGCCTTTTGCTGTAATTAATGCAGACGACTATTATGGCATTGATGGATTCAAGACCATGGCTAACTTCCTAATCAATGATTGCACCCCCAAAACACAGTCCATGCTCGGCTATGTGATCAGCAATACGCTTTCTGATCATGGTACGGTGAATAGGGGCGTTGCAGCTATGGATGAAAATCATATGCTTACGGAGGTCAATGAAAGACACAAAGTTCGCAGAGTGGATGGCGTGATCCACTACCTAGGAGAAGATGAGCAGCTGCATCCTTTGAAAGATGATGATTTGGTTTCTATGAATTTCTGGGGCTTTCATCCCAGCTTGTTTGAAGAAATCAGAAAAAGCTTTGTACAATTTGTACAGGATCATGAAGACCAGCCTAAAGCGGAATTCTACATTCCCTTATTTGTTGACGACTATATCAACGCTGGCAAGATTGAGGTAAAGGTTCTTGTTAGTGAAGATCGCTGGTATGGAGTGACGTACAAAGATGACAAACCTATCGTACAAAAGGCTTTTTCCAAGCTTGTGGAGGAGGGTAGATATCCATCACCACTTTGGGAAGCTACGGTAGGGGCTTAAAATATCAAGGGGGAACGAATACTCATTCCCCCTAACTCTTCCTACAGGTCAAATTTAATTCCTTGTGCCAATGGCACTTCTTTACTGTAATTAATCGTATTGGTTTGGCGGCGCATATAAGCCTTCCAAGCATCCGAGCCACTTTCGCGACCTCCTCCGGTCTCCTTCTCCCCACCAAATGCTCCTCCAATTTCTGCTCCACTCGTTCCGATATTGACATTCGCAATACCACAATCCGAGCCTGCACTAGACAGAAATGCTTCAGCTTCTCGTACACTATCCGTCATGATGGCTGAAGAGAGTCCCTGTGGGACACCGTTTTGAAGTGCAATCGCCTCATCCAGATCCTTATACTTAATCAGATATAGGATGGGAGCAAAAGTCTCATGCTGCACGATCTCAAAGTGGTTCTCCACCTCTGCAATACAGGGCTTCACATAGCAACCGCTGCCGTAAGCCTCGCCTTCCAACACGCCTCCTTCGACCACGAAACTTCCTCCTTCTGTCTTCACTCGATCAATGGCCTTTAGATAGTTATCCACTGACTGTGTATCGATAAGAGGTCCCACGTGCATATTTTGATCCAACGGATTTCCGATACGAAGTTGACCATAAGCTTTACTCAACTTGGCCTTCACTTCATCATATACGCTTTCGTGAATGATCAGTCTTCGAGTTGTAGTACAGCGTTGACCAGCTGTACCTACTGCACCAAATAGAGCACCCGTCAACACCACATTCAAGTCAGCACTAGGCGTGACGATGATCGCATTATTGCCTCCTAGCTCTAGCAAGCTTTTCCCTAAGCGTGCCCCTACGGCTGCAGCTACAATTTTACCCATTCTAGTACTTCCGGTAGCGGAGACCAAAGGAACTCTGCCATCATGAGTCATGAACTCTCCCACTTTGTAGTCACCATTGATTAAGCAACTTACTCCTTCCGGTACATCGTTAGCTTGTAGAACTTCCTGGAGAATATTTTGACAGGCTACGCCACACAAAGGGGTCTTTTCTGATGGTTTCCAAATACAAACATCTCCACACACCATGGCGATCATCGAGTTCCATGACCATACCGCAACTGGGAAATTAAAAGCGGAAATAATTCCAACAATTCCCAGGGGATGCCATTGCTCATACATACGGTGTAATGGCCGCTCTGAGTGCATACTCAAGCCATACAATTGACGGGATAGTCCCACGGCAAAGTCGCAGATATCAATCATCTCCTGTACCTCTCCCCAGCCTTCTTGTAGGCTTTTACCCATTTCATAAGATACTAAGCGCCCTAGCGGGTCTTTGTATTTTCTCAAGGCCTCCCCATATTGACGGACAATTTCTCCGCGTTTGGGAGCGGGTAATTGGCGCCAGGCTAGGAATGCTTCCTGGGCTTTGGCAACTACTTGCTCGTACTCCTCCTTAGTGGTCTGGCTTACGTGACCAATTAAGGCACCATCCACCGGTGAATAAGAAGCAATATAGTCTCCCGAATCGGTAGCTTTGGAACCAGTACTGGTCCCCGCATTATGCGCCTCCAGGCCTAATTGTTTTAAAAAATCTCTTTCCATGGTGTGTATAATCTGGTTTTATTTTGACTCGCTAATGATCATTGTAAGGTTAAGACAATAGGCCTTTCACTATGCCAGAAATGGTTTTCCCATCAGCCTTACCAGCCAATTTTTGAGAGGCAGCTCCCATGACACGGCCCATATCTTTCATTGAACTAGCACCCAATTCTGCAATCAGTTCTTTGATGATGCCTTCTAATTCAGCGGGATCTAATTGTTTAGGTAAATAGCGCTCAATGACTGCGATCTCTTCCTCTTCTACCTTAGCCAGATCTTCCCGACCTTGCTTCTGATAAATATCCAATGAGTCTTTGCGTTGTTTGACCAGCTTTTGCAGGAGTTTAATTTCACCTGCCTCATCCAATTCTTTACCGCTACCATCTGTTTTCACTAGTAGGATGGCGGCTTTAATAGCTCTAATGCCTCGTAGCCCTGCTTGATCCTTGTTTCGCATGGCCTCTTTGAGGTCTTGCATGATTTTTGTTTCTAAACTCATTATGTTGTGGTTTTAAAATCCAATTAACTTGGCCTTAGTGCTGGATAACATAGGCTATTATTCTACCATACGCTTCTCCACCTCTTTTGTCAATTCAATGAAATCTTGGACGGAGAGCCTTTCCGGCCGGAGACTAAACAAGTCATCTTGTAAAAACGGATCTCCCTTCAGGAAAGTTTTCATGGTATTGCGCAGCATCTTCCTTCGCTGGCTAAAAGCCTGTTTTACCACTCTCCGGAATAGTTTTTCGTCACATCCCAACTCCAGGTTCTCCTTGCGTAGCAAGCGAATTACACCCGAGCGTACCTTAGGCGGCGGGCTAAAGCTGCCACTTTCCACCGTAAACAGATACTCTCCCTCATAGTAAGCCTGAATAAGCACACTGATCACTCCATAAGTTTTCGAACCTGGCGGAGCGACGACTCGTTCAGCCACTTCCTTTTGGAACATACCCACCATTTCCGGGATAAGTTCCTTGTACTTCAACATTTGAAAAAGAATTTGAGAGGAAATGTTATAGGGAAAGTTTCCGATTAGACCAAAGGGCTGGTCAAAGACTTGGTCCAAGGGGACCTTTAAGAAGTCTGCACTGATGAGATGTTCCTTGAGTTCCGGATAGTGTTTTTGGAGGTGATTGACCATATCTCGATCAGCCTCTACTACAAACAATTCGTAGTCTTTCTCCAATAAAAACTGTGTCAACATGCCTCGGCCAGGACCTACTTCTAACACGCTTTCATACTGCCCCTTTGGCTGTAGAGCATCCGCAATGCGTTGGGCGATGCCATCATTGTTTAGGAAGTGCTGGCCGTAAGATTTTTTTGCTTTCAAAGGCGATCTTCTTCTGGTCAATTATTCTCCATCATTACAGGATGGGAGAAGTAGGAAAATTTGCCGCAAAAGTACGCAAAAGCATAGACATTTTGGGTCCACCCAAAAAAAGAGTGCCTCAGCCTGAAGGGTTTACAATATCCCACTCAGATTGAGGCACGTAAATACTTAAGAATTCCTTGACTATTGTACCAAACTCACTCCTTCTGGTGCAATGTGTAAGGTACGTAAAGCTTGAGTTCTAGTATCAATATCCACAGAACTGTTTTCCAAACGCAATACTCCACGAGGGCATACTGCTGAACAGATGCCACAACCTACACAAGAAGATCTTACGATGTCTTGCCCTTTCTGAGCATAGGAACGAACATCTATCCCCATTTCACAGTAGGTGGAACAATTTCCACAGGAAATACATTGTCCTCCGTTTGTGGTAATCCGGAATCGAGATTTAAATTTTTGTACTATTCCTAAATAGGCCGCTAATGGACAGCCAAACCGGCACCATACTCGATTCCCCATGAAAGGATAAAATCCAGTCCCTACCACTCCAGCAAAAATAGAACTGATACTAAAGCCATACCATTTACGAACTTTGAAACTATCCACAAAGAATAAGTTGCCACTCCCTGAGGCATGGTTAATCCAAATCACCGCAATAATTAAAACTGCTCCACCTAACATGGCATACAAAGCTTGTGTAGGTACTACTTGTGCTGTTTGATTGCGCTGATAAAACCAATAGCCTATCCCAGCGATGGCAGCCGATGCGCCCAAAAGCAATGTAGTACGATTAAGCCAGTGCCCACTTGGTGGCAAGAAGGTATAGAGAACGGCAAGGGTCATGAAGATGGCGAATACTAAGACCGCGTGAATTAGCCAACGCTCAATTTTCCATGCGTTAAGGCTTTTATCCGAAAGCTGACGATATGGATCCCCCAAAGTCTCTGCTAATCCACCACAACCGCATACCCAGGAACAATACCATCGCTTACCATAGAAATAAGTAATTAATGGGACTCCGACCACAAAGAGCGCAATTCCCCAGAACAACATAAAAATGCCCAGGGTGCCGCTATTCGTCAAATTTTGAATATTCCATTCAAAGAAGAAATCATAATCTAAAGGCCAAATATTCTTGAAATCGAAATAGGGTTTGTTCAAAGCGACTAGAATCTCCGGAATCAAAAAGGCAAAAGAGGTTTGAAAAAACATGACCGAGAAAGTCCGAATAATCTGATAGCGATTGTGTCGATACTTAATGATCATACGGATCCCCATCACTAGAATCACGATGGTGTATAAAAAGCCATATAAGAACCATTGACTAGCGGGATTACCACTTAAAGCCTCGCTTACTGGATCTACTAACAGCACCCAATTCACCATGTGCTCTGGATAGAAATAAAGTAAAATATAGAAGCCCACTAGAAAAACACCGGCTGCGATTCCCAACCAACCACGGTTGTGCATGGCGCTATGGTAGATGTGATTATTCTTAATCCCAGGAAAGAGACGAGTCTTCGGCAAGATGTACAAGAAAGCCCCAATAATCCCCATAATGATACTCAACAGGAAGATAAGTCCTACATTGCTCGGTAGAAAGCCTTGGCTAGAAGCCTTAGCTAAAGGAAACCGAAGGTCTTTTATCTTATAATCCTGAAGGATCGTACTCCAATATTCCCCATCACTGGTCGTTAGGCCCTTATTCTCTTCTACATCTTTAATAATGGCCGCTTGAGCTCGACGCATAGCCTCCTCATATGCCCCAAGGAAGGCAAAACTACTTCCGAATTCTTGCCCCTCCAGCCCAGCAACTTCCGGCTGTACGAAAGACCAGTGATAGTCACTACCTAAATTGTTTTGCAAGGTAGCCATATCGATCTTGTAATGGCTTAAACTCAGGGAGGCTAGAAAGATCAATAGGGCCAGGGAAAAAAGCCCAATACCTATTTTTTGTACTAAGGTTTTATCAGTTGATTTATTAGACGACATAGCGTTGAATGTTAGGTATTTTGGGGACTGCGGCAACCACTATGAATCTAGATTGTTCTTGCTAGTTGCTCTAGTCCATTTAGCACTATAATTTGGTTAGTTGAAATCAGGCATGTACTGCTTTTCGTAAAAACTTTATGGCAGCACTCAAGCCTCTTTTTTGTTTGACTTTGATCTGTTTTCCGGATTGTTGATTGTATTGTTTTATGATGTCTGCTTCGTATTCATCATAAAACTCTGGGTCGAAGTTGGCAAGTCCGAGGTTTTCTAAAACCTCGCCAATGGGTGTCTTGGCTCTTATCCAAGCCTCACAGACCTCATGACGATACCTTACGCCCATCAAGTTGAAGCCAAGGATAGCTTCTGTCTCCTTATCATAGATCAAGCGCACGCTTTTTCTCCCATCAGAATGTTCCCAATAGACAGCCGTATGATGCTCCGGAGCTTTGGCCAAAACGGTACCGTACACCTGGTATTCTATATCAATGAACTTGGCAGAATTAAACCAAATCCCTGGATCATATGCCACTGGATTACCACAGATATTGTGAGCAACTGTTTCTCCCATCATTCTACCGGTATACCAAACAGCCTCCACCGGTCTCCTTCCGGGCATCGGCTTATTCTGTTGAGCACAGTCACCAATGGCATAAACATCCGGGATGTTAGTCTCTAGATGCTCATTAACGACTATCCCTCGCTGGATTTCTATTCCACTATCCTTTAAGAAATTCACGTTCGGGCGCACCCCGGCGGTTAACCCTACAAAACCACATTCTATGCGCTCTCCCGTATTTGTAATCACAGCACAGGCCCGGCCATTGCCATCATCCACTATCTCCTTGAGCTCTGTCTGTAAGCGTAGATCAATATGGTTTTCTAGGATATGGCGGTTGATCATTTCAGATTCTTCAGCGGGAAGAACTGCATCCCAATAGCTCTTTTCTCGAACAAGAAAAGTCACGGGAATATGCCTGGAGTGAAACATCTCAGCCATTTCGATCCCAATCAGACCACCACCAACGATTACTGCCCGCTTAAGGTCATCGCTATATGCCTCCATATTTTCCAGATCCTGAAAGCTATACAAGCCTCCGACTCCTTTCAAGTCTTGACCTGGCCAACCAAATTTGTTAGGCGTAGAACCGCAAGCTATGATGAGTTTATCATAGGCGATATTTGCTCCTTTAGCCATCACTAACTGCTTATTGTCAGTATCGACCGAATTCACAAAATCCCGAACTAAGTTGATTCGATTTTTCTCCCAAAAATAGGGTTCGTAAGGTTGAGTATCCTTGAAGCGCATATGCCCCATGTAGATGTACATTAGGGCCGTTCGAGAAAAAAAATAGTCTGTCTCAGCAGAGATCAAGGTAATCTCATGGTCGCTGAGTTTTCTTAGAAAACGGGCAGCAGTTACACCACTGATTCCATTTCCTATAATAGCGATTCGCATAATATGGAGTTATTAGGTGAGAGATACTTCAGTATCTCTAAATAGACCTTCCAAATTAATTAAAAATGAAAATGGTAAAGAACAATACTTCATTAAAAAGGCATAAGATTCCGAATTAGTCGAGCGATCCTGCCAGAAAACATTGTGGATGTCCTGATTAGGACAATACCCGACGTATTTCACAAGGCCAAGTAGGGTGAGTATACCTTCAATGTAGTATTTTGCAGTAAATCGGGTTAGAAATAACATGAAAGGTAGACGAGCACTAGGTGCTTTTTATGTACTAATAATGCTACTAGCGGGTGGATGGAAGAGTGCTAAAACTCAAACCATTGTTACCACTGAAGTTCAAAAAAAACGGGCTGTCCTGGAATACTTCAGAGGCATCTATTGCGTGTATTGCCCCGAAGCTGATTTTTTTGCGAGTGAGCTGGAGGCCAACTACGGAGAGTCGGTAATTCCCATAAATATCTACGCTGGTGATTATTCTTACCCAATAGATCCTTTAGCGCTGGATCTGCGCTCCGCTTACGGACAAAATATTCACGACATTAGTGGCTTGATAGGCTATCCTGCGGGGATGGTCAATCGAAGGAATTTCATGGGTTTAGAACAAGGTGCTAGCGGAAGCTTCGCCATCAATAGAAACCGATGGTCAGATGCGGTAGAAAGCCTGCTAGCAGAAGACGCTCCTGTTAATATTGGCGTGCAAGCCCAATACGATATTGAAACTAGAGCAATGGAAATCCTGGTTGAGGTATTTTACACTGCTCCAATTAGCTCGCCCAGTCAAGCTCTACACATTGCCATTCTGCAGGATAGTATCCGTACCCTTCAGGCCGGTTCTAGTAGCGGTTTCAATTACTTCCATTCCAATGTACTAAGAGACATTATCACGGGGGAGACAGGTATTGCTTTAGGCACCAAAGCTGCGGGCGAATTCTTTAGTCAAACCTTTCAATACAGCCTACCTGAATCTTTATATGGCACCTCCTTGGAAGCCTCTGAGATTCATTTGGTCGCTTATATTACCGAGGACCGAGAGAACATACTTAATGCCGTTTCTCATACTCCCGTCTATCACGCCCAGCAAACGTACGATCTTAATCTTGTTAGCAGCTATGTTGCCACTGAAATGAAATGCGAAGAATGGATAGCACCTACTATTTTGATCCGCAATGATGGAAATGAAGTAGCGGAGAATATAAGAGTCAGCTATTCCGTAAATGAAGGACCTCCAGAATATCTAGACTGGCCCGGCGAACTCAAAACCTTCGAGAAAGCCAGGATAGAGTTGCCTCCCATCACCTATGATGCTACATACAACGTTCCTGAC
>JABSSL010000094.1 GCA_013214355.1 Saprospiraceae bacterium
GGAGGCGGAGGGTGGATCCATAAGCCTACTGCGACGCCCTAAGCCGATCTGGCATTTCCCTACCAACATCTATCCCCGATTTCAAGGCTACATGGGATTTGTAGATGACAACACCTGCAAGGGCGGGGAGAACATGGAGCCGACTAGGAAGCCCACTCCGAATCCCCAGCCGATGTTGTGTACCTTTACCAGCAGCTCTCCTTGGGCTTCAAAGATTAAAGACAACATTAACTCTGAGAGGTCCACGCTTCCGGTTTACATTAAATCAAAACCTTTTCTAATTCTGCAGGATTACGGTTACTATGGTCGATCTCTACCACGATAACCAATAAATCTTCCTCTTCTATCGTGTAGATGATGCGGTAAGACCATTTCAACACCCGTCGATAGGTGATGACCAGATTGTCTACTCCTCTTAGCAAAGGATTTTTCTGTGGCATCTTAGCCAACCTCTTAAGCTCAGCAATGATTCCAGCCCTTACTTTTTCGGCAACTGTATCTGATGCGGTTTGAGTTAGGTAATCTACAATCGATTTTAGGCTACTTTCAGCTTGTTCAGTAATTACTACTTGGTAGGTTTGATCCATCCCTTCGACTTTTCATCTAATTCATCAACACTGATGTAATTCCCTTTTCTAGCTGCTGCAACCTCATTATCCAAAATATCTTGAACTTCGCTGGCGCGTCTAGGGTTTCCATGCACATCATAACTAATAATGGGATCTTCTTCGGTAAGATAGGCCTCCATCATGGCGTAGACCATTCTCAGAAGCTTCTCATCTGCTTCCTCCAATTGCTTTAACACAGCTTCTTTGATTTCTGTAGTACTCATGATAGATTTGTTGAATTTACCACTATTAGTGCCTAGCAATTTAACACAAAAATCTGTATTTCAGTTCTTCCAAACGAAATGCTTTTGCCCATTCGTTATAACATAAAAGCCTAAATCGAATTAATAGGTGAGTTCTGAACTCCGCCTCTCTGGGAATCACAAGTAAGGGATAGATCTAGACAAAGATGATAGCTTTTATCCCAATTCAAAACTTTTTAGAGTTCGTGGCAGAATATCCCAACAATTTGGTAAACACTTCTGACTTGACTCTGTTAAAAACTTAAGTAAGTAAACTGCCTTGTTTACCAAGAACTGCCGTTCACTTTTTCTTTCAATCAAACCTCAGTATTAGTAAAACTATGCCTTTTAAGGTAACCATTACTATTACTAATACAACCATAATTTTAAGTAATACCCATTGTAGTACTTTTATACTTATTACGTATACAACAATTAATAACGAATGGATCATAACCCACACGGAAGCTCCAACGGAGATATTAGCAAATGCCCATTCATGGGTGGTGCGCTAAAGCAAAGCGCTGGTAGTGGTACTTCAAACCGCGACTGGTGGCCCAACCAACTGAAGTTGAACATCCTTAGACAACATTCTTCTCTGTCCAACCCAATGGACGATGATTTTGATTATGCAGAAGAATTCAAGTCCCTTGATTTAGCGGCTGTAAAGCAAGACCTAACCGACCTGATGACCGATTCTCAGGAGTGGTGGCCTGCTGACTACGGTCACTATGGTCCGTTCTTTATTCGAATGGCTTGGCACAGTGCAGGTACGTATCGTATCGCTGACGGTCGCGGTGGTGCCGGTGCAGGACAACAGCGATTCGCTCCTTTGAATAGCTGGCCAGATAATGCCAACTTGGATAAGGCGCGCCTATTGTTGTGGCCAATCAAGCAGAAGTACGGCAGAAAACTCTCTTGGGCGGATTTGATGATCCTTACTGGAAATGTGGCCCTTGAATCTATGGGTTTCAAAACCTTCGGTTTTGCTGGAGGTAGAGAAGATGTATGGGAGCCAGAAGAAGATGTGTATTGGGGTCCAGAAACGGAATGGCTAGGTGATAAAAGATATGAAGGTGACAGAGAACTAGAGAATCCACTAGCGGCGGTACAAATGGGGTTGATCTATGTAAACCCTGAAGGCCCTAATGGTAACCCTGATCCAATCGCTGCTGCGCGTGATATTCGTGAGACCTTCGGTCGTATGGCAATGAATGATGAAGAGACAGTAGCTTTGATCGCTGGTGGCCACACCTTTGGCAAGACACACGGTGCCGCTGATCCTGATCAGTACGTAGAAAGAGAACCAGCCGCTGCTGGTATTGCGGAACAGAGTATGGGTTGGAAAAACAACTTCGGTACAGGTGCCGGTGGTGATACCATCACTAGTGGTTTGGAAGGTGCTTGGACGACTACACCTACACAGTGGAGTAACAACTTCTTTGAAAATCTATTCGGGTACGAGTGGGAATTGACCAAAAGCCCTGCTGGTGCTAATCAATGGACCCCTAAAGGTGGTGCCGGTGCAGGATTAGTTCCTGACGCTCATGATGCGAGCAAGACACATGCGCCTTTTATGCTAACCACGGATTTATCCTTGCGCATGGATCCTGCTTATGAAAAAATCTCTCGCCGTTTCTACGAAAACCCTGATGAGTTCGCTGATGCCTTTGCTAGAGCTTGGTTCAAGTTGACCCACCGTGATATGGGACCAATCGCTCGCTACCTAGGACCTGAAGTACCTAGTGAAGAGCTAATCTGGCAAGACCCAGTACCTGCGGTTGATCATGATCTGATTGACGATGCCGACGTAGCCGCTTTGAAAGCTAATATCTTAGCTTCTGGATTAAGCACTACGGATTTGGTTACTACTGCTTGGGCTTCTGCCTCAACTTTCCGTGGATCGGATAAGCGTGGCGGGGCTAATGGAGCAAGAGTACGCTTGGCACCCCAGAAAGATTGGGAAGTGAACAATCCAAGCCAATTGGCAAAAGTGTTAGGTACGCTTGAAAGTATTCAAGAGGAATTCAACAGCACCCAATCAGGCGGCAAGAAAGTATCTCTAGCAGATGTAATTGTTTTGGCCGGTAGTGCCGGAGTAGAAAGTGCGGCAGAGGCAGCGGGTTATGATGTAACGGTACCTTTCACTCCTGGACGTACTGACGCTTCTCAAGCTCAGACAGATGAAGAATCCTTCGCTGTATTGGAGCCATTTGCGGATGGTTTCCGTAACTATCTAAGAGGCAAATACACTGTATCTGCTGAGGAGTTGTTGATTGACAAAGCACAGTTGATGACGCTTAGCGCGCCTGAAATGACAGCTTTGGTTGGTGGTTTACGTGTGATTGGAGCCAATTACGACGGATCCAAGCACGGTATGTTCACTGATCGTCCAGGTACCTTGACCAACGACTTCTTTGTGAACTTGCTAGATCTACGTACAACTTGGAGTGCTACATCGGAAGCCGATGAGACCTTCGAAGGGCGTGATCGCGCTACTGGAGAAGTGAAGTGGACAGGTACACGCGTTGACTTGATCTTTGGATCAAATACAGAATTACGAGCAATCGCTGAAGTATATGGATCAGGTGACGGAGAAGCACGTTTCGTGCAAGACTTCGTAGCTGTTTGGGCTAAAGTGATGAACCTTGACCGTTTTGATGTCAAGTAACACGCCGTAAGCGCAAAACTTATCCTTTGATTCCATGTTGGAATATCAGAAAAGCACAGGAGGTGGCCCATTTGGGCCACCTTTTTTATTTAAGGTAAGCACTTATTCGTCTCGCAAAGAAAGAATAGGATTAGCCAAAGAGGACTTCACACTTTGCAAACCGACAGTTGTCATAGCTATAAACAAAGAGGTAAAGCCAGCCATCGCAAATACGCCCCAATGTAGATCTATGCTATAAGCGTAGTCATTCAACCAAAGTCGCATCACATACCAGGCTAAAGGAGTAGCAATCAGAATGGCGAGTAGAACCAGTCGCAAGAAGTCCTTGGAGAGCAGCGAAGTAATTTGCAGCACACCAGCTCCCAATACTTTCCGAATTCCGACCTCCTTCACTCGACGCCTAGCATCGAAGGTAGCTAAGCCAAATAGACCAAGGCAGGAGATGAAGATGGCTAGAAAGGTGAAGTATTTTGAAAGGGAAGATACCTTTTGCTCAGCAACATACTGTGCCTGATAATCCTCATCCAAGAACTCATAATCAAAAGGAAAGCCTGGGTTAAAATCAGCATAAAGGTCCTGCAAACGATCCACCACTTGATGCTCCTGCCCCACCTCAGTCCTGATCATGACTTTGTGTGTCCACTCTGGGCGATACACGAAAAACAAGGGACCGATTTCCTCCCTCAAAGAAGTGAAATGAAAGTCTTTCGACACACCTATAATTTCAAAGGAGCTTCCTTGAATAGCCACCTCTGTACCCAGCGGATTCTCCAGTCCCATAAATTCTATGGCTGATTCATTGAAAATAATCTTATTCTCCTCCGCCCCGTAGGTATCTGAAAAAGAACGTCCCTCCAGTATCTCCACATCCAAAGTCTCAATCATATCATAGTTGACCGGCCGCATTTCAAAGGCATTTTTATTGTCCGTCTTTCCTTCCCACTTTTCGACGATAAATGTATTTCTATCCCCTATCAGACTCTGGCCAATGCTAGAAGCATTTTTCACGCCCGGCATCTGTTTAACCTCTGACAGGAATGTTCCGAGATCTGTCCGTACTTTACCTTCCACGTCAAATTGCAGGAGACTATTTTTGTTGTACCCCAGGTTTTTGTTTTGCAAGTAGTTCAATTGCTGGTACACAATAAAGGCGGCTACTATCATCATAAAACTTAGGATGAATTGCCCTACTACTAGCACCTTCCTGATATTTCTACTTCCTGATGAAGCAATCAATTTCCCCTTTAGAGCAGCAGCAGGTTTAAAGGCAGCCATGAAGAGGGAAGGATAGCTTCCTGCCACCAAGCCTGTTAAGGCTGCTAAAGCAATGGCCACCAATAGAAATTGGCTATTGAAAGACCAGACTAATGCTTTTCCGGTAAGCTGACTGAAAGTGGGAAGCAATACATTCACTAATGTTAAAGCTACCCCCATAGCCAGGAACGATAGCACTAGGGTTTCGCCCAGAAACTGCAATGCTAAACCACCCCGACCAAGCCCTAGAATCTTTTTCACTCCTACTTCCTTAGAACGTTCGGAAGCCATGGCCGTAGACAAATTCATGAAATTGATACAAGCAATCAATAGGATCAGCATGGCAATCAGAGAGAACAAGCGAACATACTGTATACGGCCACCCGTTGCCTGACCATTTTCGTAAGTTCCAAAGAGGTAAGCATCGGTATAATCTCTAGCCTCCAAGATAGTCAGCAACTGATTTTCGTCTCTGCGGCTATTGAGGTAATCTGCGATTTTTTCATTGAAAACGGACACCCTTGCCCCTTCTCTCAAGGCTACATAGGTGCTAACAGTTGAATAATTCCAGTTCAGCGCCCAGGCATTGGCTGACTTAAAGGCTTCAAAGGGTAAGACAAAGTCAAATTGTAAACTGGCATTACTTGGAGGCGATTTGAATATTCCACTAATCTGATAAGGCATTTCCTGTTGGCATTGGAGCACCTTACCTACAATGTCTTCAGTCGTATTAAAGAGCTTAATCGCCAACTTGTCTGAAATTACAATAGAAGACTTATCCATCAGGACAGTAGCAGGATCTCCTTCCAACAACTCATATTTGAAAAGGTCGAAGAAAGCTGGGCTCGCGTGGCGCCCATCAGCTTTTAGGATATTATCCTCAAAAGCTAAAGTTACGTTGTCAAACTTTCGGACTGCGATCGCATGCTTAATTTCCGGAATATCCTGTGCAAGATACTCTGCCAGCTGACTTGGAGTACTAAAGCCCGTGGATAGACCTTCTTCCTCCTGGAAATGCATAATCAGTTCGTACGGCCCATTCTCTGCTTTGAGAAATTTGTCCACTTTCATTTCATCAGCTACCCAATAGTAGATCATTAATGCGCTGGCCAGGCCAATAGATAACCCGATCAAGTTGATGGAAAAGGCGCCCTTATTCCGGGCAAATCCTCTGAAGATGAGTTTAAGGGTGTTCAGGATCATGGCTTTTCTTTTTGTTAAGATGAATTTTCGAAATGCTACTGATGATGGCCTGATGGTTGACTTGGGCTGGACAAAGTCTCAGACGGTAAGAGGACAGAAACCAGCTTACAGACGAACTAGCAATAGGCGTCTGACAGCGCAGCCTTCTGACCTCCTACCTCTACTTACAATCAAAAAACAAGCCAAGCTTACAACCCGTTAAAAGTCAACAACATACTAATAATGTGAGAGTTAAGCCCAAGGAATAGTTGTCCGTATATGTGCATTTGCTGTGCGATACTGAACACTAGCAAACGTCCTTTAGAGTATGTTTAAATTTAAATATTGGCCCTGTCTGCTGGCGCTAGCCAGGCAGGCTGCAAATGTCCCTTTTCGTCTCAAAGACCGAAATTAAAACACACGCTTACCCACTAATCACCTGGCGTTCTAAATCGGTATGAATACTGAAATTATCGAAACAAAAGCCCACAAATCTCCTTTTAGTCCCCGAAATAGGCCAATAAATAGATTTCATTTGCAAAAGTGAAAGATAGTTATTACTTTCACTTTTGCAAACCTAATGTAATTGCATCGCTCATGCATGAAAAAGGTTACCCGAGATGGGCAGATCGCTTCCTGAAGTGGTACTGTCGGACTGAACTATTGGAGGAAATCCAAGGAGACCTCTATGAAATTTTTGAGCATGAGCGCCAACAGCATGGCTTAACGAAGGCAAGAAGAAAATTCTCATGGAATGTGCTTCGCACGTTCCGTTTATCTACTATTAAACGACTTCACCCGAAATTTCGCCTTATGTCATTTAGAAGCCATTTCAAGATCTCCTATCGACAATTGATCAAACAGAAATACTATAGCCTGATCAATATCCTTGGACTAGCCGTCGGTTTTTGTTGCTGCTTTTTCATCGGACAATTTATTTTACAGGAGCTAAGCTATGACAAAAGCCATCCCGCCGGGCAACAGCTATTCCGTATACTTACCGAACGAACGGGTAGTGATGGATCAGAATTCGGAATTTACCACAACCCTCCTCTCGCTGAACTAGCCGAGGTCAATTTGCCCGAAGTAGAAAGTAGCTTTAGGGTAAGAGCAGGAGGAAGCCGCTTGGTCAAAACTGCTGCCGGCTCAGAAAGTCACCACGAGGAACTATTTCTGTATGTGGATCAAAGCATGCTGACCCTATTGGATTTCCCGCTATCATTCGGGGATCCACAGACAGCACTGAGTAAGCCAAATAGTATCGTACTCACCGAGGAAAAAGCACGTAAGTATTTCGGCAGTGAAAACCCGGTTGGACAAGAGCTATTTTTAAGTAATCAACCCGAACAGCCTTTCCAGGTAACAGGTGTAGTAAGTAACAAACGGCCCTCTTCTCACATTGATTATGACTTTTACTTGTCGATGAATACGCTGGAAGAAAGTTACTCCGGGAGCTGGAGACGATCTAGCTACCCCACCTACCTAGCGCTCAACCCAGGAAGTGATCCCGCAGCTGTGGCGGACAAGCTCAGAACCCTTGCTCAGCCCCACAAAGAGGGCTTTTTTGAAGAGGGATATCAATACCAACTTCAACCTATAGAAGATATCTATTTGTATTCCTCAACCGTCACCTCCTACGGGCATTGGCCATCGGGTGATCCTAGATATATCTGGTTATTTGGAGCCATCGGCTTGGTCATACTCCTATTAGCAGTGATCAATTTCGTAAATCTATCTACTGCAAGATCAACTGTACGTGCACAAGAAGTTGGGATCAGGAAAATACTGGGCTCTGGAAAGGGGCAACTGGTCGGTCAGTACTTAATTGAAGCTATCCTACAAAGTCTGGTGGGTATCACCATCGGACTACTCATCATACAACTACTAACCCCCTCTTTAGAAAGTTTAACTCAAAAAACGCTTCCCATTCCATGGGATACGCTCTGGTTCATTCCCAGCATGCTAGGCATTGCCATCCTATTGGGAATTTTGTCAGGACTTTATCCGGCTTTCTTTCTCGCTTCTTTTGCTCCCAAGCGCATCCTTCAGTCGAGAGGAGCCGATGTAAGAAAAGGTGGGCTCAAATGGGGCTTGATGACTGTGCAATTCGCAGCCTCCTTTGTATTAATCTTTTGTACAGTCTTGATCTTTCAGCAAATGCAATACGTGCAGCAGAAAAATCTGGGTTTTGATCGAGAACAAGTAATTGTCTTAGAAGATGTCTATTCCTTAGGAGAGCGACAGGCTAGCTTCAAAAGAGAACTTAGCAAATTATCTGAGGTGGAGCATATCTCTTTCAGTAGTTATCTTCCCGTCGATGGTTATCTACTGAACGGCTCTAGTTTTCAGCACCCCGACAGTGCCGCAGGTAGCCAGGAAGTCGAGCTTCGTCGCTGGTTTATTGACGAAAACTATCTAGAAGCACTGGATATGCAGTTGGTACAAGGGCGCAACTTCTCCACAGACTTATCCTTAGATTCTAATGCAATCATCCTGAATGAGCGCGCAGTAGAAATGCTAGGATTTGAAGATCCCATTGGACAAGCGCTAGAGATTAATAAAAAATACACAGTTGTGGGTGTCGTAGCTGATTTCCACTTTCGCTCCATGAAGCAGGATGTACTCCCATTAGCCTTTCATCACGAAGCAACACGTCGCCCCCCCGCCTCGGCCATCGTGCGCTATCAATCAAACAATGTACAAGCCCTTCTAGCTAAAATTGAAGATAGCTGGAAGACCTTTAACCCCGATCAAAGTTTGAGATACCACTTCTTGGACGAGCGATTTGAACGAATGTATGCCGGAGAAAGAAGAACGGGCTTAACGTTTGGCATCTTTGCTGGGATCGCCATCTTTATCGCTTGCCTAGGCCTCTTCGCCATGACCACCTTTACCGCCGAGCAACGCAAAAAGGAGCTGAGTATTCGAAAGATCCTTGGCGCCACGGTCAGAGAACTTTTCCGCTTGCAAACAGAACGATACCTTAAAATACTAGCGTTAGCCGTACTCATCGGTGCTCCAATCGCGTATCAGTTAATGCGCAACTGGTTGGATGACTTCGCCTATCGAATAGATATATCGTTCGGTGTTTTCTTCTTGTCCATCGGGCTGACCCTCTTCTTCGTTCTGCTCATTATTAGCAGGCAGGCTTTGCGGGTGGCCAATGCCAACCCAGTACATGCTTTACGGCAGGACTAGTGATAAACGGGAAGTCGGAAATAGGATATATGCCCTTTCCGACTTCCACTTGCTAAGCTTGCTTCAACTCCAGCGCACTCAACTTCTCCCCTTCCCGGGGCAAATCAAATTGAATCCATTCCCTGTTCAAGTGTATATCTAATGTATCTAGACGCCCAGGCCCAAGATTCTTATAGGCATGCGGTACGTTGGCGGGGCCAATGACCAGATCTCCCTCCTTGGCAACAAACTTTGCATCTCCTACGGTAAATTCTGCGCTCCCATTCAGTATGTGAAAAATCTCATCATAGGGGTGCACATGTAGATTAGGGCCCTCGCCAATCTCGTCTACGCTATATCGAATCACTACAGCCTCAAAACCGTGGTGATGCCCCTCTACCACTCCCTTGGGTGGACCTGACGCCTTAATCCACTCGAGTTTTGGGATATGGACAGGGTCGATATGAGACACTTTGGGCTTAACTCTTTTGATTTCATCAATAGCTAGTATAGTTTCGAGACCTTCTTGTTTATGGATGCTTTCTTTCATAATTCTATCGGGTTTGAGTTGTATAAAATATTGAGATTAAACCGTACTTGTTGAGCACACGTAGACCATGGTAGGTCTGAGTTTTATGCTGCCACATTTCCTAATTTCCCTACTTTTTTAAGCCAAGATTTCCGGAAGGAAAGAGAGGACTCCTTAATAGGCGCTATGTAGGTAACCTTGACCGGTTTCACACCACAAAATTCCAACGTCCCTTTCTTAAACTGATTGATCAAAGGACTTCTCATGAATAGGTAATCATACCATCTAACGGTATCCGCTGTAATCACCAAACGTGCCGTTTTTCCCTTTAGCAGTCGACGAGGGAATAGCTTTCCCTTTTGGTACTTAAAGAATACCCCGGGAAGAAAAATTCGATCGATAAAGCCTTTCATCAGGGCGGGTAGACCATACCACCACATGGGAAAGAACCAGACTAGATGATCCGCCGCTTTGATTTTTTCAATAGCTTCCAGAAGGTCCGGTTCTAGCTTACTTACTTTGCGATAGCCATAAGCCAAATTTGGGTTGAAGGCAAGGTCTGCCAGCCTGATTACATCCAGCACAATCCTTGATTGATCTATTCCCTGGAGGTAGGCCTCAGCAAGGGCATAGTTAAAACTCTCTTTGTCTGGATGACCGATGATGACCAGCACCTTTTTCGTGCCTTTACGACCGGTATCCGTGCTGAAATCTCCAGTTATCTCATCCTCCATTCTCAATTCCTGTACATTTTCCATTGTGTTTTGATTTTTCTTTTCTGCTCGAATTGATTATTTGTAACAGGACAAATATGGAGGAGAACAGGCTGTCAATCGTTCTAAAATGAGAATGTGGACGATTTAGTGAAAATCAGTCATTCCTAGACTCCAAAGTCTTTTCAGGGATGCTAGTCCCCTTTTTTCCCACCTTTAACCCACAACCAAATGGCAAGTCCCAGTTCTCCTAAGACCATAGGTAGGGTGAGTATTGTTTCCACTACTTTCACATATTGAGGGTTAAGATCAGCTAATCTAGCCAGATGGATAATGATGTAAGCGACTCCCGCTACCAGTGTTAGATATCCTAGGACTTTTGGAATTCTTCGGTGCAGGTTCATCAATATACCAGTCACTATCAGATGGACTCCAAATAGGACCAAGCCACCAAACCAAATAGCTTCAAACAATTCAAAATTTCTATATACCGTTTGATTAGATGGCTCTTCCTCCATCAAGGTTTGGGCAAGATAAAAGGTTGCTACTCCAAAGATCAAGGTATAGATAAACCTAAGCAGACCAGCAGCTAAAGAGAGTTTTCGATCATCATCTACAAAGAAGGCGTATAGTCCATAGGAAACCACTAGATCTAAAACTAGGGTTATTAGTATCCCGATAACCATAGTTTGATACATTCCTAAATTGTTGAGGACATTATCCTTCAGCTCGTTCCCCTGATCTGGTGTAAATAATGTTGGGAAAGCGTAGCCTAGCGCATACCCTCCTGAGATTGCCATCATTACTATCGCTAGGCCTGTAATTATAGCTAGGCTTCTCTTGCTGAATACGGTTTTGTTGGTACTGGAATTCATTTTCTTTGTTTTTCCACAAAGAAATATCCAATAGGAAAGTAAATCGTTCTGATTTTATAATCCGAACCTTTTGGCTTTGATCTCTTTTTGATAGGTTTTGGGGGTTAACCCCATCATCTTTTTGAAATAACTATTAAATACTGTTTTCGAACTAAAGCCACTTTCATAGGCAAGTCCCAGGATAGTTAGATGTTTTAGGGAGGGATCCGCAATCTTCACTTTGAAGGCCTCTAAACGGTAGGAGTTCACATATTCTGAAAAGTTCTTGTCAAGGCCTTCATTGAGTAAGCGAGATAGATGATTCGGAGAGATTTCCATCATTTCGGCCAATGCCCGAAGTGTTAGGTTGGGATCGAGGTAAGGGTCTTTTTCAGACATCAGGCTTTCTAGCTGCTCTTTATACTGTTCAATCAACTTCCGATCTAATAAAGATTGCTTGTATTGTTTCTTGCTTGCCGTATGACTTGTTGGTTTGCCCAAAATTTGCTCCATCAATTCCTGGAAGCGAGGCTTAGTGCGAAGCGGCTTCAGAAGCGGTTCAGCAGGAAGGAAAACGAGCATCGGTAAGCGTAGCCTAATCGCCTGTTCTATCAATGGAAATACTTCGTCATCATTTCCTAGAGCACTTTTACTGTAGAGTAAGAAATTCAGCACTTGTCCCATCGAATCCGTTTGCATCATACCTTCTAGTTGAAGGATACCTGGTGCCGCTTGATCCACATTTCCCATCAAAGCATGAGCAAGGGTCTTTCCACCAAGCCGGATTACCTCATTCTCTTGCTTGGGAGGCAATTCCTCAAAGCACCTTAAGCCCTCTTTCATACGTCCCGCCAGCAATAGAGCTTGCCCCTTAGATAAAGTCGAAGTTATAAAGTCGGGGTTTAGCTTCAAGGCCCTACTAAACTGCTCGATCGCCTGGGCATACTTTTCTTGAACATAGAAAATAAACCCTTTCATATGGTGATTGATCGCTGTGAAAGGATCTAATTGAATAGCCACCTCTACATATTCTAAAGCTGCTTCGAATTTTTGCTCCGCAGTCAAAGCGGAAGCCATGGATTGATAAAACTCAACGGTCGGCCTGATTTCAAAGGACTTATTGAGATGCTTATAGCCGCTTTGTAAATCCCATTGCTGATAAATGGCCATATGAGACAATTGCAATTGGCACTCCGGTAAGTTATCGTTCAAAGCAATGGCCTTATCTAGATAGGGCTTACCTTTACTAAAGGCTTCAAAGGCAGGCATTGCTCCAATCGATCCGAGCAAGGCATATCCAAGATGTAATCCTAGGTTGGCTAAAGCAAAATTGGGTTGTTCCTGTATAATACCTTCTAAAATTGATATCCCTTTATCGAGATCAAGCTTGTTCATTTTCAATACATGAAACCTGCTTTTGAGATAACGTTTGTACACCTGCACCGGAACTTCATGTACATCTGCTAAGTGATCATCGATATCGAAATGTCCAATGTGCTCCCTCAGCTTATCGGCAATTAATAAGCTAATTTCATCTTGGACGGCAAAAATGTCATCCAGGGAGCGGTTGAATGTTTCGGACCAAAAATGAAAGTCTTCTGCTACATCAATTAGCTGTGCCGTGATCCGCATTTTGTTTCCTGCCAAACGAATACTACCCTCTAAAATGATGGCCACATTTAACTCTCCCCCAATTTGCTGAATCGGTAGGTTTTTGTTTTTGAAAAAGAAGGAGGAGGTGCGCGAAGTGACCTTTAAACCTTTGATTTTAGCCAAGGCGTTGATAATCTCTTCGGTCATTCCATCGCATAAGTACTCATTGTCAGTATCTGCACTCATATTGACAAAGGGAAGAACAGCAATGGACTTAGTGACTATATTTCTGGTTGGTGTTTGCACGCAATCTTCTTGTTTAAGCTTACCTATTCTCACCGGATGATTCCCTCTTCTTTTTCACGTGAATAAATATAGGCTCTTTTTGATGTAAGGGAAAGGTCCTTTATGCCCAGTTTGAGCATTATTTAGTAAAGTACCACTATTGGCCAAAGCACGACAGCCAGTAATCGTTCATCTGATCACTGGCTGTTTTTCCTATCGAAACAGGAACCTGTATCTCATCTACACCTGACAAGGTAGTAGCACTGGTCCTATTATTCAGGCTTGGTATAGGTAACGATATCAATTCCAATACCGTTTGGGTCTTCGATGGCAAAGTGCCGATCCCCCCAAGGTTCATCTCTAATATCAACCTTAATTTCCACTCCCTCTTGCTTCATCTTTTGATAGATTGCATCCACATCTTCTACTTCAATGGTCAGATAAACCCCTTGCCCTTGGAAGGCTGGCTGGAAGAGTGGTTTTTGAGTGGGATGATTGGGCAAAAGGAAACTCAATTCGGCTTGTTGATTGGGGGTATGCAACAGCAAATAGAAATCATTTTGGAAGCTTACACCAAAGTCTAAGTGCTTTTGGTAGAAGGCCTTCGTGGCTTCTATGTCCGCTGTAATAATACCTGCATTCATTTTCATAGTAGATTGTTTGTTAAGTTGAGTAAATGGAGTTGCAAAACTGAAAGCCACTAGAGCTGTAATGAATAAGATACCTTTGTACATGATTGATCTTTTTTTATGACAAATCTCCGGTATCTGAGACAGGAAGTATTGTAAAAAACGGACATACTGACGTTGGAAGGGTTCGGGAATCAGACTGTATTTCAAGTGCAGTATAACCGATCCTTAGAGCATTAATCTAGGGCTTTGTTGGGGGTCAAGCCATAGAAATGTTTAAACTCCTTGATGAAGTGTGCTTGATCATAATAGCCGACATCGTAGAAGAGTTTGTCTTGCTTTAAGGCTTGCCGCGAGGGCTTGGCTTGTAGGAACTGTTGAAAGCGGACTACCTTGCTAAAAGTCTTAGCGGAATCACCCAGATAGAAGTGGAAGCGACGGCGTAGTTGCCTTGGACTCAGGCCTGTATTGAGTTCGGCTAAAGGAACTTGGCCTTTTTGCTCTAAAATCAACTTCATGGCTTCCAAGACCCGATGATCCTCTTGCAATGGAGTAGCCACCAATCTTTCTAAAAAGTATTGATCTAAGGTTTCTTTAAGAGTAGAATCCTTCTGTGCTTCAACAAATCGCCCCGTCAAAAAATCCGATAATTCAGGCACCACCGCCTTAAGATCCTCAAAACGATTGGTCAAAGTTGACGCATCTACGCCGAAGAACCGAGGAAAGCCTCCCGGCAGAAACCGAATCCCTACATAATGAAAATAAGGTCCGATGGGAAATTCGATGTAGGAGGTAGCCAGCCCTGTAATGTAACTGGCAGAAGGGTTATTCATTTCCATCAAAAGATCCATACAGCCGTCCGCTACTACTCGATAGCAGAAATCAGCTTGCAGGGGTCGCTCCGTTTTCAATTCCCAGAAGCAATAGATCAATTGCTGCAACCTAAGATCAGGAAGATATTCTTGATAAAAGACCTCATCCGCCGCCGATTGTTTGACAGCTGGCTGGATGGGCTGGTACAGATTTCTTAACCCCTTAACGGACATATGACCTAAGAAGTAGCCACTAGCTCATCAAACATACGCTTTACCTGCAAATCGCCAAAGCCATAAATACTTTCTTGTCGGTGAAAAGCCTGAAAGACGGGTCCAAATTCGCGGGTACCTAGTTCCTGCATAATCTGAAGCAGGGCTTGTTTGGGGCGCCCCAACTTGTTTCCTTGTGGTAAGCGATCGCGATGCGCTGTTATGGCTCTCGATAAGAATGGAAAGTCTATATTCAGTGTAGCCACCACTGCTTGCATAGCATCAATTTCATTTTTCTGATACAAGGGCCAGAGTCTACTCAACTCAGTAAATGCATGCTTGGAAATGGCTTTTCGGTTTTCATAAGCGTTCAACAAGTCTCCCCCACTCATTCCCCCAAAACCATATTGAATATCCGCAGTCGGCAGCACCCAGGAAAGCTGGATATCAACTCCATTCTCCTTCAACAAATACAAAACAAACCAACAGTTCACTTGACAGAACAAGTCTTCCTCAAACCAAAGATTCACTTCTGCTCCTGCTTCAATCTGTTGCAATTGCTCAAATTCAGGTACTACCTTCTCGTAGTATTTTCCAGGATCGGAATCCCCGTAGGCAGTGCTTAAGAATTGAGCGCGCTCCTCATAGAAGGAGGAAAGATTCGTACTAGCAACAGGCCCATCCACCAGACATTCTCTGGCTATGATCAGTTGGCCATTAATCTTACCCTCTAGCTGACTTTTCAGGGCATCTCCATTTAGGATGTGGTATGTCATATGGTCGGTGATTCTTGTTTTTCAAACTTAAGGAAGATCTAGATGAGGTGCAAGGGGAGAATTACTTCATCGTGAACTATTATTGGTCTGCTAGAATCTGTTTTGTCCTTCTTTCAATCATTTCAACTTCTTCTAGGCTAATGTGTGTTCTTATTCTATTGAGATATTCTTTCCTAATTCTAGGATCGCTTTGGTGAGGTTCTCATAAATCAATCCCGTATCAGAGCGAAGATTGGCCAAATTAAATGCTACCAGATAATAGTTTTCTGCCTCGTAGGCATCAAGCAATTTTACCCGAAAGTCTTCATAAGCTTTCACACTAATGGCTGAATGTCTAGCGGGGATGAACGCCTGCGCTTGTTCATGGCAACTTGCAAGAAAGTAATTTAGAAAGAAAAAGGGGAATACCCAGAGCCAGATATTGGTAGGTCTGAAAAACGGATCACATCCATGAGTATGTAAGGGCGGATCTCCTTCCTGTGGTAGGTCTTGTTTTATCATATAGAGTACGCGTTTTGATATGGAAATGATGTAACCTTTCAACTAGATTACAGGCTATAGTCTTGCCTCCCCTAGGCTTTTATACAAAGATATCACTTCACATCCACATCCACCAGTACTACAATTACGATCACTAGGCCATACCCCACAGATTCCCTATATTGAGACAAATTAAGGGCTTGAAGCGAATGAGACGCCTACTGATATTACTGCACTGCCTCACGGTTAGCCTTGTGTTATCTGCGCAAGGCGGCTTCTACTATCCCCTCGCTGAAGTTGACAATACAGAATTCCAGGGTCTAGATAGTCTATTGAGCCTGGCGGAAAAAGCTATGTTCGACAACCTGCAAGAATCTCGTCGGCTGTCCCAGCTAGCTATTGAACAGAGTAAAGAACAAGGTGCACCGCGACGAGTAGGGTATGGGTATTTCTTTAAGGCGATGACAGCAATGGCCTTTGGGGATTGGTTGGATGCGGAGAAGGACTTCCAGGTGGCGATTGAAACTTTTCAGGGGATTGGCGATTCGCTTTCGGTGGCCTTAGGATATGACCGGATTGGCTATGCCTTTCGTAATCAGGGCTTGTTCGCGGAAAGTTTGAAATATCATTTGCTGGGGCTGAAGCGTAGAGAGGCCTATGGAGGAACCTCCCTAGATATTGGCAACTCCTATGCTAGTGTGGGGGGTATGTACTATCAACTTCGCGAATATGATTCCGCTTTGATGTATTACCGAAAAGGGTTCTCACTTAGGTCAGCCGCCAATGATACGATGAGTATAGCACTATCCATGAAGGGTTTGGGTCGGCTATATAGAACGATTGCGGTATATGATAGTGCTCAGTATTATCTTACCCAATCTCTTGATCTCTTCAAGTACGCGGGTAGTATCACGCACATTTTCGACAATCAAAAAGAGCTAGGTCTTTTGTATCGCGCCCAGGGACGCTACGAGCAGGCGGAACTATCCTTTCTGGAGGGCTTAGAAACGGCACAGGCAGTAGGTAGTCAAGGACGAGCAGCAGATGTGTGCTTGGAGATTGGCAAGCTATACCTAGAGATCAAGGATATTGGAAGAGCCCGAGAGAATTTCGTCAAAAGTCAACAAATATTTGAGGAAACACGTGACCTGGAAGGCTTACAAGAGGTACATATTCTTCTTTCAGATTTATCACGGGAAGAAGGCAACATGGAAGCGGCACTAAGCTACCTGGAACTTGCCGCCAACTACAAAGACACTTTCTATACCAGTAACTCCAACCGTCGTCTAGCAGAGCTTCGAACCCGCTTTGAAACGGAGCAGACCGAAACGGAACTCGAAAACCTGCGGCAACAAGAGATTTTCCGCACCAGGGAACGAAATGTACTCTTCTATGGAGTGATTACCCTGGTAGTTTTATTAGCTGCCCTGTTTTATGCCATTATTCAACGAATTCGAGCCTTCCGCAATCTCTTGACGGAGAAGCATAAGACAGATGCACTTTTGAAAGAAAAAGAAGCGCTAGTTGAGAATCTCAAGAATACGCAGGCTCAGCTTGTGCAATCCGAAAAAATGGCCTCTCTTGGGCAGTTGACCGCTGGGATTGCGCATGAGATCAATAACCCAATCAACTTCATTGCCTCCAGCTGCTATGCACTAGAATCAGATGTTGAAGAACTTACACCATACGTGGACCCTGCGGCAGAGAATCCCATTGGTATAACTGCAGAAAATAAAGCTGAGTTAGGGTTTCTGATGAAAGAGATCCACCAGTTGATCAATAGTATCAAAAGAGGCGTTTCCCGTACGCAAGCTATTGTCTCCAACCTAAGTAGTTTTTCACGCAAATCAGACGGAAAGTTTGAATCTACCAATTTGCATGAGGGACTTGATTCAGCTATTACCATCCTGAGTAGTAAGATTAGTGATACCATTGAAGTGAAGAAAGACTACGGGAAGATTCCAAAGGTAGAATGCCAGTTCTTAAGAATCAACCAAGTCTTCCTGAACTTGATCAACAATGCCATCGATGCCATGAAATCGGGAGGGAAGCTAACCATCTCAACTTCCCAATTAGCAGACCAAGTACTCATTAAAATCAAGGACAGTGGGGTAGGCATGGACGCCGAAGAATTGAAGCGGATTTTTGAGCCCTTCTATACCACCAAAGAGATTGGCAAAGGAACCGGACTAGGGCTATCTATTAGTTACGGAATCATTCAAAATCATAATGGTAGGATTGCTGTTCAAAGCGAAGCTGGAGAAGGATCAGAATTTACTATCTACCTACCTATCAAACAAGATTGGGCTGCAGATTAGCTCCTTCGCTGGTCTTGAAACAGCAACAAAACCCAAGCTTACCCGTATACACCTGCATTCTCTTGGCAACTTCCCCTCTTTGTCTAATTTTTTGGAAAAGTATAGTAAGTACGCTACTTTTAGAAACTGTTTTGAAAAGCATATAGAAAAAATTGGGAGTATATCTCAATTATTTTCACTGTATTAGCTGTTCGTGCTCGTACTATTCCTATTTCACGATTGCAGTCGACCTGCGAAGCACCGACCACAAGCACAACCTAAAACCTTGAACTGCTATGAGCCTAAGCCCAGAAGATAAGATCATTATCTGGATTATTTCCCTTGGTATCTTTATCGGCCTTTTCCTATACATTGGTGGGAATATTTCCCAGGCGATCCAGCCTTCTCCTATCCTTGTGGCAGTCTTTATAGCCATTGGTTTTTCAGCAGCTATTTATCGCTTTTTGGGTGGTTTAGAAGGTTCGGGCATGAAGGTGGGGCCAGCCAGATTAGCCGGTACGGCAGCGGCATTCTTAGCGATCACTTGGTTCCTAAATCAAAGCCTGGAGAAACAGTGGACCAGCTCACCAGTTTTAGCAGGAATAGACTTACAGCAACTAGGTTTTACTTCAACGGATTGGGTACCTGTGAATAAACGATCTGGACAACCGGTAAAGGTGGAATTAGCCCTCAAGGATAGTATTATCCGAGTTATTGAACCAGATGGACTAAATTTTGCCGATCGAAATCTAGTCCTAGAAAAACCAAAGGAAAACTCTTCCAATTTTGCCTTCAATATCAAAAGTCTTTTTGAGGGAGAAAGTCTAATGCTGGGAGGTATCAATCAACAAGAGCTATCCAAAAACAAGCTGTTCAGTTCCTTTGGAGACAACGATAATATTCTCTTCACTAGCGATAACCTACCTCCCAATAAGCGCAATATATCCGTTGCTCGGGAACTTCCATTTCTGATTAGTACCGGGGAATATTCACAAAACCTCACTCGATTCACCCTAGTTGATCGCCAGACCAGAGCGCCCATTCTAGAATCATCTATTCGGCTAAGAGGTGGAAAAATATACGAAGTAAAAGATCGAGTCTTTCTTATTCTGATCACCCAGGTTGATCATACGGCCCAACGCAAACGCGATGAACCTTATGCCAAGTTTGGGATCATAGAATTAAACCCCTCCTAGTCGCTCATAAGGCCTTATATTTGTGGGTAGATATCTATGAAAGAAGGGAAACCCATATTTACCTATCCAAAACCTGCGGTACTACAACCGCACATTAAGCTCTACTCCTGGATGTCGGCTCACGAGCCGGACTTTGAGGAACACATTACCTACTATCCCAACTTCACCTCCACGATTAACGTCTATAAGAATACAGCGATAGAATATGATGACGTCCGACGTACCCATCGTCCCTCCACGGTGGAGAACTTCAAGATTCTTTTTGTCGGAAAATTCAATCGCTCGCGAGAAATACACACCTTCGGTCCCTACCAAAAACTTACCATTGTTTTCCATCCCTTGGGTCTAAATCACTTTGTCGGGTATCCACTGGGACCACTCATCCAAGAACACTTTTCCTTCTTTGAGCACTATGGGGAAACACTAGATCTGCTCTTGCCAGAACTCTTTTCCAATCCCGATTTAGGGGCCAGAAGCCAGATACTAGATAACTTCTTTCTTTCCCATTATGAAGAGTTCAAAGAAGAACGGCTTAAGCAAGCAGTGGAACTCATTTTAGCAGCGGAAGATACCCTCAAAGTGCAAGATATCGCCGATCAACTACAAATCAGCAGAAAGACCTTACTACGATTATTTCGGAAGCACTTGTCTTATTCCGTGGAAGAGTATATTTCGGTGGTAAAATTCCGAAAGACCATGATCAACTACCAATCAAAATCAGGGAAGCGAAATCTCTCCCAAATTGCATTGGAAGGGAACTACTATGATCAGTCGGATTTCTACAAAAACTACAAATTAAAGTGTGGACAAACACCTAGTCAGCTGTTCAAGGAGTTAAAGACGATCGAGGCAGGGCTGTTTTGGAAGATGTCGTAAATAGGAACTTAGCCATTCGGATTAGCTTTGCCTCCCCGGTACCTAGCTCCCACCTCCTACTAGACATGAAGAAGCCGAGGAAACAAAAGCTTCCCCGGCTTACTGCATCTAGTTATTTCAGCAGATATACTGCCAAGTATGACTTATCGACGTAGAACGATAAATGACTTATTCAGTACTTGCTTATCTAGTACAACTTGATAGTAATAGGTACCAGATGCTAACTGATCCAGGTCTAGCTGGAATTGGTTATCACCTGCAAATACCTCTATTATATCTTGTCGTACCACTCTTCCTTGTGCATCCAAGACTCTGAAAGGCGCCTTAGTTGTCAAATCTGATTGTAATCGAATATTGATTACATCCGTCGCTGGTACGGGGAATAAGATAAGCTGATCCACTGCGGAGGATCTACCTTTTGCCGGAGCGAGGGTAGATAGAGGCTGTCTTGGATCATCACTCGTTTGCTGTACTACTACTTCTTCTTGCGCTGTAGGTTGGGTAGGCTGCTCTACTAAAGCCGTGGTAAGCACGAATCCTGCATCAACATAGGTAATATTGTCACTGCCTCTAGCAGCCTTGAACTTCGCCGTCTGTCCAGAATTGGTGTCAGCATCACTATTATTCGTGTCATCAATGTCTCCAGTCTTCGGTGTAAAATTATACCCTGCTAACGGTTTAAATCTCAATCTTAGATCTCTATCGGCTGGCACGTTATTGAAAGTCACCACACCATTGCCAACAGAGAAGGTATTAGCTAAAATTGCTCCGTTAGCACTGGCATCCAATAGCTCCACGAAGACGCCAGCGATCCCTTTACTGTTTCGTTCGGAGGAGGATTGCAATCCATTTCCATCATCCTCCCAAACGAAGGCCGTAACTGTACCAGGGGCCCACATACCTGCATCTACGTAAGTGGTGTTGTCACTCCCCTTAATGGCCTTGAACTTCGCCGTCAAGCCAGAATTCACATCGGCATCACTGTTATTGCCATCTGTGATTGATCCAGACTTGGGCGTGAATTTATGGCCCGCTGGTAGATTAAACCATAGGCGCAAATCACGATCGGCCGGTACATCATTGAAGATGGCTTTACCATTATTTGTAGTGGTCGTTGTAGCAATTACATTGATGCCATTAGCCTCTCTCAACTGTACGAGTACGTTATCTATGCCTTTAGAATTACGCTCTGATGAGGACTGTATTCCGTTTCCATCATCATTCCAAACGAAGGCCTCTACTCGACCAGGCACCCACATGCCCGCATCCACGTAGGTCGTATTGTCACTTCCTTTGCTAGCTTTAAACTTGGCGGTCTGTCCAGAATTCACGTCGGCATCACTGTTCTTGTCGTCGGTAATGGAACCAGATTTCGGTGTGAATTTGTGGTTAGGTGGTAGATCATACCACAGACGAAGGTCTCGGTCAGCAGGCACATCAGTGAAAACAGCCTTACCATTATTGGCAGTTACTGCCGTGGCAATAGTTGTTCCATCTTCTTCTCTCAATTCTACGGTCACTCCATCAATCCCTCTGGAATTGCGCTCGGAACTGGATTGTTCACCATTTCCATCATCGTTCCAAACGAAGGTTTCGACGGTACCTGGTGCCCACATACCTCCATCTACGTAGGTAATGTTATCACTACCTTTGGAAGCTTTGAACTTGGCGGTCTGTCCAGAATTTACATCGGCATCACTATTATTATCTGTGGTAATTGATCCAGTCTTGGTCGTAAACTTGTAGTCATCCGGTAAGTTGTACCACAAGCGAAGATCTCTATTCGCTGGAACGTAAGGGAAGGTAGCTTTACCATTGCTAGCGGTTACCGCCGTAGCAATCTTTGTTCCATCCTCTTCTCTCAATTCCACGATCACTCCTTCGATACCTTTAGAGTTACGCTCAGAGCTAGATTGCGTCCCAAGATTATCAACATCATCCCACACGAAAGTCTCCAAGGTACCTGGTGCCCATAGTCCCGCATCTACGTAGGTGATATGGTCGCTTCCTCTAGCAGCTTTGAATTTCGCCGTTTGGCCGGAATTTACATCGGCATCACTATTATTATCTACGGTAACGGAGCCAGACTTAGTCGTAAATTTGTGGTCAGCTGGAAGATTGTACCACAAGCGAAGGTCTCGATCAGCCGGAACATAGGGGAAGGTGGCCTTACCATTGTCGGCTGTCACAGCTGTTGCTAGTGTAGTACCATCTTCTTCCCGCAGCTCTACCGTCACACCCCCTAAACCTTTGGAGTTGCGTTCAGAACTGGACTGTGTTCCTAGATTGCTTACATCATCCCAGACGAAGGTTTCTAGGGTACCTGGCGCCCACATACCCGCATCTACATAAGTAACCTTATCACCTACATTCAGCGTAAACTTAGCTGTTTGACCAGAATTTACATCGGCATCACTATTGTCAGCCACGGTGATAGAACCGGACTTAGTTGTAAACTTATGATCAGCGGGTAAGTCGTACCGTAAACGATACTGTCTACCACCAATACCTGGCAAAGTAGCTTTACCAGAAGCATTGGTTTTCTCGCAATAGCAAGTATTACCATCTACATCTACCAAACGGACTTTCACTCCTTCTATGCCTCTGCTATTTCTTTCCGAAGAAGACTGAGTGCCGAGGTTGGCTACATCATCCCAAACGAACGACTCTATAGAAGCATCATCCCAATCTCCCCTAACGGTCAATCCAGCATCAACGTAATCAATCAAATGGCTTCCTTTGGTTACCTTGAACGGATCAGTCGTTGCCTTTTTACTGCCAGAAGGGAATGCATCGCTATTGTTGCCAGTTGTGATACTCGAACTTCGCACTGTAAACGCACCGCCATCAAACAAGACAAATTCTAGTTTCACATCTCGATCAGCTGGTACATAATCTAAGGTAGCAATACCCGTACCACATTCCGTGATACCAAAAACGGGGCTACCATTTCTTAAAACGGGATCTCCATTCGTCTCCAAGAGGTTGACCCGCATGCCGAAAACATTGTTGTTTCCTCCATTCTCACTGCCGTCTTGTTTACCATCTCCATCCACATCGATCCAGACACGGGCTTCTACTATGCCTGGTGCCCACATACCCGCATCTACGTATTCAATCAAGTGGCTACCTTTGGTTACTTTGAAGGGGTCGGTTTTAGCTTTCTTACTTCCACTTGGGAAGGCATCACTATTATTGCCAGTGGCAATCGAAGAGCCACGGCCCGTAAACTTATGATCCGCCGGAAGGTCAAATTCCAACTTCAAATCGCGATCCGCAGGCAGATAATCTAGCGTAGCTATACCATTTTCATCCGTCGTACCCGTCACGGCTAGGCCATCTGGATCGAGTACTGGTGCATTATTCGTTTCTAGTAGATGCACTAAGACTCCTTCCAAGTTAGCTCCGTTTTCACTACCATCTTGTTTACCATCTCCATCTAAATCATTCCAGACTCTCGCTTTCACCATACCTGGTGCCCACATGCCTGCATCTACGTAGTCAATTACATGACTACCCTTGGTTACTTTGAAAGGATCGGTTGTGGATTTTTTGCTACCACTAGGGAAGGCATCACTATTGTTACCCGCACCAATGGAAGAACCCCGTCCAGTAAACTTATGATCTGCCGGAAGGTCAAATTTCAACTTCAAATCACGATCTGCAGGCAGATAATCCAAGATAGCAACACCATCAGCCATTGTCTCTCCCGTTACTGCTACGTTTCCGTTCGGGTTAATCACCGGGTCACCGTTGGTTTCCAATAGATGGACTAAAATACCTGCTAAATTAGCTCCTCCTTCACTTCCGTCCTGGATACCGTCGCCATCTAGGTCATTCCAGACTCGAGCCTCGATGGAACCTGGCGCCCACATTCCCGCATCAACGTAGTCAATTAGGTGGCTGCCTTTAGTCACTTTGAAGGGATCTGTAGTCGATTTCTTACTGCCCGTAGGGAAAGCATCGCTGTTATTGCCAGCGGCAATCGAAGAGCCACGGCCCGTAAACTTATGATCCGCAGGGAGGTCAAACTTCAATTTCAAATCACGATCTGCGGGCAGATAGCCTATGAAGGCAATACCACTAGCATTAGTCGTACCTGTCACAGGCTCGGACTGACCAGGAGCAAATACCGGATCTCCATTGGTTTCCTGGAGATGAACTTTAATATTGGCTAGATTAGCTCCATTCTCGCTACCATCTTGTATGCCATCCCCATCCAGATCATTCCAGACGCGCGCCTCGATCGAACCTGGCGCCCACATACCCGCATCGACGTAGTCAATCAGGTCACTACCTTTGGTAGCTTTGAAAGGATCTGTAGTCGATTTCTTACTGCCACTAGGGAAGGCATCACTATTATTGCCCGCACCAATGGAAGAACCTCGGCTGGTAAATTTATGATCCAACGGCAGATCAAATTTCAACTTCAAATCGCGATCCGCAGGGAAATAATCGATTAGAGCAATACCATTAGCATCTGTTAGTGCAGTCACAGGGGCAGACTGGCCGGGGGCAAATACAGGGTCACCATTGGTTTCCTGAAGATGAACCTTAATGCCAACCAAATTTGCTCCATTCTCGCTACCATCCTGTATGCCATCTCCATCCAAGTCGTTCCAAACGCGTGCTTTGACCGTTCCTGGCACCCACATACCTGCATCGATATAAGTGATGGCTGGTGCGCCGCTAGTCAACGTAAATTTATCTGTTGTTCCTTTTTTGCTGCCACTAGGGAATACATCACTATTGTTGGCTTGCGTCAGGCTGCCCTGTTTAGTGGTAAACTTATGGTCAACAGGAAGATCGTACTGCAAGCGATATTGTCGATCGCCAATTGCGGGTAAATTAACTTTACCATCAGCGTCCGTCTTGTCACAATAGCAAGTATTGCCGGCCATATCTAGTAAGCTTACCTTTACACCTTCAATTCCTTCATTGTTTCGTTCTGAATTCGATTGTGTACCTATACTACTGACGTCATTCCAGACTAAGGATTCCACAGCCGCATCATCCCAGTCTCCTCTGGTAGTTAATCCGGCATCTACATATTCAATCACATGACTACCTTTGGTTACTTCGAAAGGATCGGTCGTAGATTTCTTATTCCCAGAAGCAAAGGCATCACTGTTATTGCCTGTGCTAATGCTTGTACCCCTTACCGTGAAAGCGCCATTACCAAACAACACATATTCGAGCTTCACCTGACGATCGGCTGGTACATAGCTTAACGTTGCCACGCCAGTTCCGCATTCTGTAAGCGCATAGACTGGATTACCATTTTTCAGTACAGGATCTCCATTGGTTTCCAATAGATTGACCCGCATGCCGAAGATATTATTGTTGGCTGCGTTTTCATTACCATCCTGCTTGCCATCTCCATCTTTATCAAACCAAACCCGAGTTTTAACGATACCCGGTGCCCACATACCCGCATCAACATATTCGATCAAATGGCTTCCCTTCGTTACTTTGAAAGGATCAGTGGTAGACTTTTTATTTCCAGATGGAAAAGCATCACTATTGTTGCCGTCTGAAATAGAAGTTCCTCTACCTGTAAATTTATGATCAGCTGGGAGGTCAAACTTCAGCTTTACATCACGATCAGCAGGAAGATAATTCAGCATTGCAATACCATTCTCATCCGTTGTCCCACTTACTGCCGTTCCTGTATTCGGATCAGTAATGGCAGTTCCATTCAATTCTTGTAGATGAACTAGTACTCCTGCCAGGTTGGAGCCATTCTCGTTGCCATCTTGCTTACCATCTCCATCCAAGTCATTCCAGACTCTAGCTTTCACTGTACCGGGGGCCCATAGTCCTGCATCTACATATTCTATCAAGTGGCTACCCTTAGTCACTTTAAAAGGATCAGTGGTCGCTTTCTTATTGCCACTAGGAAAAGCATCACTATTGTTGCCGTCTGAAATAGAAGTACCTCTACCTGTAAACTTATGGTCGGTAGGGAGGTCAAACTCCAGCTTGAGATCGCGGTCAGCTGGAAGATAATCTAGCAAAGCTATTCCACTACCGTCCGTAGTTCCCTTGACAGCTTCATTATCATTGGGGTCAATCACTGGATTACCATTGGTTTCCAAGAGATGGACCACTACTCCTGACAGATTAGCATTGTTTTCATTACCATCTTGCTTACCATCTCCATCTAAGTCATTCCAAACTCTCGCCTTAACAGAACCAGGCGCCCACAAGCCAGCATCAACATATTCGATTAAGTGGCTACCTTTGGTCACCTTGAAAGGATCAGTGGTTGCCTTCTTATTACCACTAGGGAAAGCGTCGCTATTATTACCAGCAGTGATAGAAGAACCGCGTTCCGTAAACCGATGATCAGCCGGGAGATCAAATTCAAGTTTTAGCTCGCGATCAGCTGGAAGATAGTCTAGCTCCGCAATACCCTCGGTATCAGTCGTTCCTTTTACGGCTACATTGCCATCCGGGTTAATCACCGGATCTCCATTCAACTCTAGCAAGTGAACGACTACCCCTTCCAAATCAGCATCATTTTCATTCCCATCTTGTATGCCATCTCCATCCAGGTCATTCCAGACGCGGGTCTTCACGGTGCCAGGAGCCCACATGCCCGCATCTATATATTCGATCAGGTGACTTCCTTTGGTCACTTTGAAAGGATCAGTAGTCGCCTTCTTATTGCCACTTGGGAAAGCGTCACTATTGTTTCCAGCAGCAATTGAAGTACCTCTACCTGTAAACTTATGATCAGCTGGGAGATCAAATTTCAATTTTAGTTCTCGATCAGCCGGTAGGTAGTTAAGGAGTGCTAGGCCATCAGCATTGGTGTTAGCTGAGACTGGATCGGTTTGTCCAGGTGCAAAGACAGGGTCGCCATTAAGTTCTTGCAGATGAACTTTAATGCCTTCTAGGTCCGCTCCATTTTCGTTGCCATCCTGAACGCCATCTCCATCTAAATCGTTCCATACTCTCGCTTCCACAGAGCCTGGTGCCCACATGCCCGCATCTACAAAAGTTACCTCTTGGCCATCGCTGGTCAGTTTGAAGGCGTCCGTGGTACCTTTTTTGTTTCCCGAGGGGAAAACGTCACTATTGTTGCCCGTTGTAAGGGAAGAACCTCTGCCTGTAAACTTATGATCTATTGGTAGATCATATTTGAGTTTCAAATTTGTGTTCAAGGGAACATTCAAAAATGTCACAATTCCATCAATAGTGAAGGTTGACTGCAAGATGTCATCGCTATTGGATGCATCTAGTAAATAGACGACAACATCAGAGATATTTGCCGCATTCTCATTGCCATCCTGTATGCCGTCTCCATCCTTGTCATTCCAAATACGGGTCGTAATGGAACCACTCTGACTGAAGAGCACATTACCAACAATGAGTAATAGTAGGGTTAGTAATAAAGGGGTTTGTTTTTTACGCATAATTGACTTTTGATAATCCTGAAATCGGGTTAGATGTCCATTCTTTCGGTGAAGGACAATACAATTCTGTAGTTTCGTTAATTTAATACGGAGAGTCCTGGGTAATAATGAATTATTGCCTAACTAAAAGCTAAAGACTTAATTCATAAAACAACCCAAATACAGTAGCGAGGGGAGTCGACTAATACGCCATAGGAGTAAGCGTATATGTTGTTACAAAGTGTTTTTTGCGCTAAGGACATAGATATGTACCCAGACATAGCAATTACTCTTGCTATGCTGCAAAACCGGAGTAATACCTAAGTACTAGACATGCCGATTGGCAGCAGTACTTGTCACTACTTGCTGGTTAATTGTAGTCCCGTCTTACTGGAATAAGTTTGAAAGCTGAAATAGGTGCTGAAAGTATTGTACGCTATAACTATTTATCCTATACTATTTTGCATTATCTATATTGGTATACGTTTCAATACTAACAGGAATTGTGAACTTTTTGAACCCTAGCAAAGGTTTTGCAAGGGCCAACTTGTATATTCTTGGCGCTAATATATAAAATCTTAATAAGATCAGCATGAAAATTCACTGCTTAATTTCATTCTAACTGCGTTAAAACTAACAGAGATTTAATCATACAAAGCAGAAAACCACAAGGTAATCGCTCGTTCCGGCCAGTTCACCACCACGGGTAGATCTTCAGGTGTAATACCAGGGCGAATAATTCCTAGTTGATTAAAACCTTTGAAGAACTTCAACTCCATTTCCCAGGGATAGCCATCATGATGAGAAAAATAAGCATTGGTTGGCTTCTGGATCCTCTCCCAGCTAAACCAATTATCGGCATCAAATTCATAAAACCACAAGGCTAGAGCATAACCGGCAGCAGGTGTGCTATTAGAATAGTTATCAACGTAGGCAGCGGACAGTACGGTAGCCATTTCATCTATCTTCTTTTCTTCTACTTCTCTTTCAATAGCGATTTCTCGAACTTTAGCCACTACCCAAGCGCTCAGAGCAGCCTCATCATTGACTAGTTCATTAAAGGCTTGTTGATCATCAAAAGTAGTTTGAAAATATTCCAGCGGCCAATTTTCGCGAAAGATGATATTATCATTGTACATCCGATCCTGAAAAGTCTGAGCGGCAGTTGTTCCGAAGCTGTAGGCAAGATCCCTGAGCGTCCCCTCCCCCACTCCCTGGATGGCATCCAATTCCTCAAATTCCCGAAATCTTCTCCAGCGTAAATTATTTCTTTCCCGTAGAATACGTGCGGCCAATGTGGGACCAATGGTACGGCCGGCACCATCCGATGGATCGTCTTTGATCGGACCATTCACAATTTCATCAATGCTTTGGACTCGGTTGAAAAAGCCAAGGATTCGGTTGGCTACCCAGGTCGGGATATTTGCTGCCATAGTGTCTAGTTTGGTTTTTAATGGACCCGTCCAAATTAAGGGGATTATCTCATATATGCGAGTGCTTTGTTTTATCTTATTGTAAAATCTCAAGAGCGCTCATTCTCCAATTTATTTCTTAAATTCAGCAGCACAAAACGAGAAAATCAACTTTATGAAGCCCATCGTTCAGATTTCCCTGGATATCATTAATCTGGAGGAGGCCCTGGCTACTGCTGCCATGGCCTTAGAAGCCGGTGTCGACTGGCTAGAAGCTGGCACTCCACTCATACTTGCCGAGGGGATGCATGGCGTACGAGCCTTGCGTCAACGTTGGCCAGAAGTACCTATTGTGGCAGACCTGAAAACCATGGATGGCGGGTGGCTAGAAGCCGAGGTGATGGCCAAAGCTGGCGCCACTCACGTCGTGGTCATGGCCCGTGCCCACCCCGAAACCATCAAGGAGGTAGTAAAAGCAGGAAAGGATTTAGGGGTGAAAGTCATGGGCGACAACTTAGGATGTGAAGACATGGTGGCCGGAGCTAAGCTTCTGGAGGACATGGGCTGCGATTACGTCATTCATCATATTGGGTACGATGAACGACGAGGTATTGCGGCCAGGGGGCAGCGAATGCCTAGTCCCTTAGATCAACTGCGAGAGGTCGTAGCAGCAGTGAGCGTTCCCGTCCAGGCGGTAGGCGGCCTGAGCATTGAACAAGCCATTAGCACACCAAGCTATGGCGCGCCATTGGTCGTCCTGGGTGCACCGCTCACCATTGACGCCGACGCCTTCAAAACGGCTAAAGGCGATTTGAAAGAAACCTTACAACTCATCTGTGATAAAGTGCATGCTTATGGAGACAGCAGTAGTTAATTTCTCGCCGGAAAAATATAGCGTTGAACTTCGTCAAATTCCAAAGCCAGAGATAAAACCCGATCAAGTCCTGCTGGAGGTAGCAGCCGTTGGCGTTTGCGGAAGCGATCTGCATCAATGGACTGCTGATCACAGTTGGCCTGTAAATTATCCCGTTGTACTCGGCCATGAATTTTCCGGGCATGTGGCCGCTCTCGGTGGTGCGGTGGAGGGCTGGAAGGTAGGAGATCGCGTCGTAAGTGAAACGGCCGCCGTAATCGATTTACAATCTCCCTTGAAACATGCGGGCAAATACAATTTAGACCCAACTCGTAAAGGCTTCGGTTATGGCGTAGATGGAGCTATGACCAAATATGTCAGTGTACCAGCAAGATGCTTGCATCGAGTACCAGACTCCTTGCCGCTGGAAAAGGCAGCTCTAACCGAGCCATGCTGCGTGGCCTACAGCGCTACCGTAGAAAATGTCAGGATCAAACCTGGAGATATGATTGTGGTGATTGGCCCAGGTCCTATCGGTTTGCTCTGTGCCGCTTTGGCCAAACTCCAAGGCGCCATCGTATCGGTAGCCGGACTGGAGAAAGATGCGGCTCGGCTGGAGATTGCCAAGACTTACGGTTGTGACGTCATTATCGGAGACTATGCCGAGTGGATCAAAAAAGGCGATGGTTTAGGAGTGGATGGAGTGATTGACGCAGCAGGGGTGTCTAGCACTTTGAAGACTGCCATTGATATAGTTCGACCAGCAGGTTGGATAAGCAAGGTGGGTTGGGGCCCACAGCCTTTGAATTTTTCGATTGATCCATTGGTGCAGAAAGCGGTCACCTTGCAAGGGAGTTTTAGCCATAATTGGCCCATGTGGGAACGAGTACTTCGCCTTCTATCGACGGGGATGCTGAATATTGATCCGATTATCGGTGGAGAGTGGGGATTGGGGGAATGGAAGGAAGCTTTTCATACCATGCACTCCGGTGAAATTGTCAAAGCGGTGCTACGTCCTTAACTACTAAACAATGAACACTATGGGTAGACTGGATGGGAAAATCATTTTGATCACCGGTGCGACCTCAGGGATCGGTGAGGCTGCGGCTCGCCTTTGCTTACAAGAAGGAGCCAAGGTAATGATTCATGGCCTGCATACTGCCGATGGAGAAGCATTGGTAAAGGAACTTGGATCGAATGCCGCCTTTCACCAAGAAGATTTACAAGATCCAGCCTCCATGGAACGCTTGGTTAAGGCTACCATAGCTCAGTTTGGTGCCCTCCATGGTCTCGTAAATAATGCGGCAGTCATTGTACGCTCCAACTTGGAAAGCACAGATATCGACCTTTTTGAAAAAGTAATGGCCGTGAACGTCCGGGCCCCCCTCTTCCTCATCAAAGCTGCCCGTCCCTTTCTACGCCAAAACCGAGGAAGTGTAGTCAATATCGGCTCGGTCAATGCCTATACTGGCGAGCCTCGTCTTCTCCCCTATGCTATTTCCAAAGGAGCCTTAATGACCCTATCTCGAAATCTAGGCAATGTATTACCCGCCGAGGGAATCCGGGTTAACCACTTTAATTTAGGTTGGGTTTTAACGCCCAACGAATACAAGTACAAATTAGCAGATGGCTTGCCGCCGGATTGGCCGGAACAGCTAGACCGGGATGAAATCCCAAGTGGAAAAATGACTTCACCTGAGGATATTGCTCAGCACATTGTGTTCTGGCTCAGCGATGAAAGTAGGCCCATTTCGGGCACGGTCATGGAGCTCAACCAATACCCAGTAATCGCCAGAATCCCATTAAAAGAAGGAGATCATGAATCGACCTAAATTAGCAGCTTTCCCCAAAGCGTACATGGATGCCTTATGTATCGATAACTCCATGTCGCTTCAACAATGGATAGAACTAGGCGCTCAACTGGGCGTAGATGGCCTCGAGTTTTATAGTGGTTTCTTGGCCCTGCAGGACTCAAAGAACTGGTCCCATTATAAACAGCTCGCTAATGACCATGGCTTAAGCATACCCATGATGTGCTGCTCTCCGGATTTCACCCATCCAGATCCCAACTTTCGGGCTGCAGAAGTAGAAAAGGAAAAGTCCTGGATTGAAATGACGGCTGCCTTAGGTGGTTCTTACTGCCGGGTTTTGTCTGGCCAAGCTCGGCCAGAAGTTAATCGAGAGGAAGGCATTAGATATACAGTAGAAGCTATAGAAGCTTGCCTTCCGCTAGCCAGAAGTCACGGAATAACCTTAATTATTGAAAACCACTACAAGGATAATTATTGGACATATCCGGAGTTTGCTCAGATGAGTGATGTGTTTTGTGAATTGGTGGGTCGAATAGATGATCCAAATTTTGGAGTGAACTATGACCCTAGCAATACTATTCTTGCTGGAGAAGACCCCATTGAATTGTTAGAAAAGATCAAGCATCGAGTAGTTACGATGCATGCTTCAGATCGATATTTGGCGAATGGGACCCTTGAAGATCTAAGAAAGGTTGAAAATAGCAGAGGCTATGCCGCCTTACTTTCTCATGGAGAAATTGGGAAAGGGATGAATGACTACGATCAGATCTTTAGTATCCTAAAAGAACAAGGTTTTCAAGGCTGGATTAGCATTGAAGATGGCGTAGATGGTTTTGATCAATTACAACGATCTGCCAATTTTTTGAAGCAAAAGGTAGCCGAACATTGGTCGTGATTCTACTGACGTTTGTCTGCTCCTTTCTATCGTTAGGAAGATTAAAGCACGAATTAACACCTTTCTCACAACCAAATCTCCTTTTAGCCTGTTTACTGTACAAATTCTGGTTATCCAACTGATAACCTCTTATCCTGCGTACACCATTTGTTTTGGTGGCTATCCTATAATTGAAATCTACAATACAGTCTGAAACGCCGATTTGAAAACATGGTTCAAAATCGGGAGCAAGCTAATGCATGCTTTGAAAGATGTAGTAGAATTCCCCAGATCAAAAATACTTGTTTCTAAATCGGAACTATTCATTTCACCCTTAAAGTCTACGCTTTATTGAAAACTTTTTTCGTATGAATGTTAAAACCCTGCTGCTGTTGGTTCTATTCCTAACAGCGGGTGTAACTGCTTTCTCACAAGAGAACTTCACCGTAAGTGGTTACATCAAAGATGGAAACAATGGTGAAACGCTCATCGGAGCCACTGTCTTTGTGAAAGAACTGAACGTCGGTGCTACTAGCAATGAATATGGCTTCTACTCCATTTCAATCCCAGCCGGGACTTATACTTTTGAGTATGCCTACCTTGGTTTTGAGACCTTAGCGAAGACTATGACGCTCAACGCTAATACTACCCAAGACATTGAAATGGGTGCTTCGGCCGCACAATTAGCTGAAGTTGTTGTGGTTTCAGAGGCCAAGGATCAGAATGTTTCGAACATTGAGATGAGTGTCAATAAGCTCGACATTCAGACCATACAGAAGATGCCTACCCTCTTAGGAGAAGTTGAAATCATCAGAAGTATCCAGTTATTACCCGGTGTGAGTACGGTTGGTGAAGGGGCTACAGGCTTCAATGTTCGTGGTGGATCCATTGATCAGAACCTAGTGCTGTTGGATGAAGCTCCGGTCTATAATTCCTCTCACCTCTTCGGTTTCTTTTCCGTTTTCAATCCAGATGCAGTAAAAGATGTAAAATTGTACAAAGGGGGGATTCCCGCCCGCTATGGAGGCCGTCTCTCTTCGATCTTGGATGTACGGATGAAAGAGGGGAATAGCAAGAAGCTCGCACTGAAAGGAGGTATAGGTTCAATATTCAGTCGCTTCTCGGTAGAGGCTCCCATTGTTAAAGACAAAGCCTCTTTCATCGTGGCGGGCCGAAGGTCTTATATTGACTTGCTAGCGGGTCCGTTCCTCTCCGGTGGTCTAGAAGGTTCCGTTCTAAATTTCTATGACCTCACCTTGAAGACGAACTACAATATCGATGACAAGAACCGCCTTTTCCTTTCCGGTTACTTTGGTAGAGATAATTTCGGATTTGGAGAAGCTGCCGGTTTCAACTGGGGAAATGGGACTGCAACTTTGCGCTGGAACCACCTTTTCAGTGACAAACTCTTCTCCAATATTACGCTTTATTATAGTGACTACGACTATGAAATTAGTTTTGGCGAGGATGCTACCAATAGCTTTGATTGGAACGCACAGATCGTTAATTACAGTATTAAGCCGGAATTGACCTACTTTATCAACCCCAAAAATGTCTTACGTTTTGGTGGTCAGGCGATCATCTACGACTTCGAACCCGGTAATGCCATTGGTGTTAGTGAAGGGGAAGCTACTGATATCAGTCTGGACAAGCAATACGGACTAGAAGGAGGAATATATGTAGAAAACGAGCAGGATCTAGGCAGCAAGGTAAAGATCAATTACGGTCTGCGATTTTCCTTGTTCAACTACTTGGGAGAAGGGCGTGCCTACGATTTCGGGGATGCTCCCGCGGGCACCAGACGTCCTGTGACTTCCTTCCAGGATTTTGATCAATGGGAGTCGATCCAGACCTATTCAAATTTCGAACCTCGATTCTCGATCCGCTATCAAATGACGCCTACTACATCTATCAAGGCAAGCTACAACCGGATGGCGCAATACCTTCATCTAGTTTCCAATACAACTGCTTCTACGCCGGTAGATGTTTGGACACCTAGTACCAACAATATTAAACCTCAGCTTGCTGACCAGGTGGCGCTTGGTTATTTCCAGAACTTCAACGACAACCTATACGAGTTCTCTGGAGAGATCTACTACAAGTCAATGGACAATCTGGTGGACTATATTGACGGTGCCGATTTATTGTTAAACGAGTTTCTGGAAGGAGATCTACTGACGGGTAAAGGCCGTGCTTATGGGATGGAGCTGATGATGAAAAAGAATGAAGGCACATTCAATGGTTGGATCAGTTATACCCTAGCCCGTTCAGAAAGACTAGTGGAAGGCGTGAATGATGACGACTGGTATCCTTCCCGTTTTGATCAGACCCACAACCTTAGCCTTACCGCCTTTTACGAGCCAGGTAAACGTTGGACCTTTAGCTCCAATTTTGTACTGATTTCTGGTACCCCAACTACCTTCCCAACTTCCCGCTTTGAACAGCAAGGTTTTGTCATCCCACACAATGCTAATAATACGCGTAACAATGTACGGATCCCAGTATACCATCGATTAGATCTTTCAGCCACTTTGGAAGGCAAGAAAAATGAGGAAAGAAGATGGCAAGGTCAATGGGTATTCTCCATTTACAATGTCTACAGCCGTCGAAATCCATTCTCGATTTTTTTCCGACAAGATCAAAATCGAATTATGCCAGGGCAGGCCGTAAACACGGAAGCTGTTAGGCTATCTGTGATTGGAAACTTCATTCCTGCTATTTCTTACAATTTCGAATTCTAATGCGCTCATTCACGCTATTACTCAAAGCTATTATTATGATAACGAATATCACCATACTATATAAAAGAAGATTGTTCCAAGTGTTAGCGTTGCTAGGCCTGAGTGTAGGTCTATGGAATTGCCAAGATACCATTGATGTTGCCCTGGACGATGCCCCTCAACTATTGGTAGTCGATGCTTGGCTCAACAATCTACCGGAGGCACAAACCATTCGTCTGAGCCTGACTCAACCCTATTTTGACAATAAGCTATCCGACGGGATAAATGATGCTACCGTTACTATAGTGGATGATCAAGGAAACATGACTACATTCCAGGGTCAAGGAGATGGCAATTATACTTGGAATCCCACTGGCGAAGAAGGCCTCGGAGAAGTAGGACGTATCTATACCCTGAATATTGATTGGGATGGTAAAACATACACGGGTACTGCCCCAATGACTGGTGCTCCCCCTATTGATTCCATTACTCAGGAATTTAGAGTTGATGACATCAGAGGCCCTGACGGTATCTATTGCCAGTTCTTTGCTAGAGATCTAGTCGGACTGGGAGATGCCTACTGGATCAAAACCTATAAGAATGGTCAGTTCCTCAATAAGCCACAGGAAATAAACCTCGCTTTTGATGCAGCCTTTGCACCAGGTGCTGAGGCGGATGCACTGATCTTCATTCCTCCTATCCGGGAAGGCGTGAACCGGTTTCCAGATCCCGATACCGACGATAACGACGAGGTTGCTCCCTGGAACCCTGGTGACAGCATTCGGGTAGAAATTCACTCCATCACCCCAACGGCATTTCAGTTTCTGACGATCGCCAGAGATCAAATGACCAATGGAGACAATACTATCTTTGCTATTCCACTTGCTAATACGAAGGGGAATATGAAGAGTAGTCAGGCCGACGAAGATGTCTTGGGCATGTTCAACATGGCAGCTGTTGCTAGATTAGGAGACCGAATTGAAGAACAGTAGGCTTCCTACTGAGGTCACCTCACCTTGGATCATACTTTTTGCTCAGTGGAGTGTACAAAAGTGTGATCCAAGATGAGGAAATACATACGCGATAAGAGATATTCCTGCATCAATTCGCTGCTGATATACTTGCTCAGGCGAAGCAGCTTTCTCATCCAAGACACAGGTACCTCCCACCCTTGTCCCGCAAACTAATATTTTGAGGATCCACAAATCAGAGGCAATACCTCCGCTTTCAGGAGAATACTCTTAGCTTACCTCAGGTTTTATTTACACTTACTGCGCAACTTCACTTAGCAGGGCTTCATCAAGTCCCAAAGGAAGTATGCATCGCTTGATGAGCAGTTTCAGTATTCCTCCTCTCCTTCCCAATCTAATAGCTGCAAAAGTGGTATCTTTGAAGATTATTTATAACTGAATTGCTCATGTGTAATCGATTGATCTTAACATACCAGCTTCTAGGTCCCTAGCTTTGCACTGGGCAATGCGATCAAACCAGATACAATGCAACTTTCTTTTTCCAAACACAACTTTCTTTTTCTAGTGCTGGTGCTTTTCCTTGCCGCTTGTGCAAATAACAACAACAGTAATTCCGGAACCAATAGCACCACACCAACAACACCTGCAGTACCACTGCAGAACAACAATGCAGGAGTAGATCACTACACTTGTCCAAATGGGCATCCTGGTGCCGCAGCAGCAGGTAATTGCTCCGTCTGTGGAGTTGCCTTGGAACACAACCAGGCATACCATAATAACCAGCCGGCAGCTACGCCAGAGATCACTTCTCCGCCTGTGACACCTAGCCCGTCGACGGCAGCTTCTCCGGCACAAAATGCTGCGGGAGAGTACCATTATACTTGCCCGAACGGACACCCAGGTGCAGCAGCAGCAGGTAGTTGCTCCGTTTGTGGATCGGCTCTAGCTCATAATCAGGCGTACCACAACACACCGGGTACCGTCGCTCCGACAACGACAAGCCCGAGCATTACACCAGCAGCGGCAGGTAATGGTCCAACTTTTGCGCCCATGCTACAAGAGAATGCAGGTACCCCGGCAGCAAGGGTTCCTCAGACTACCACTACCGCGGCTACGCCAGCCAAAAATGCAAGGGGTGAATACCATTATACTTGCCCGAATGGACACCCAGGTGCAGGTGCGGCAGGTAATTGCTCCGTTTGTGGCTCCGCTTTAGCACACAACGCGGCCTACCATAACTAATGTAGTACAAACCTTAAGAGTGTAAGTAGAAGATTGCTCTACTTACACTCTTTATAGTTACTTTAGTCCGATAATTAGTATGAAAACACCAATTCCCCCTTCTATTTAGATGAAAGCTCAGTCGCGGTAGGCCATTGAACGAGGAGGGATGGAACACCTTGGAAAAACTCGTAATAGTATGCGAAACTATGATCTCTCCGATCCTACCGATCTTGATCTACTCAAATCAGATTTTGAAGCCTTTACGCCAGAAGACTGGCAAGAAATGATTGATTTCTCGCTGGCTGATGGAAACAAAAGAAAGGTTTCCTATGACGAGCGTGGCTGCTTGATGGCAGCTCGAAAAAAAGCTTTGTACAATGCCTTTCCCAGCGCCAAGCAAATGGTTTGGGCTTTAAAAATAGCCGATAAGATTGAGGATCTGAAAAGCAAATAATTTCGCTTTACCGAAGAGCGTCAAACGACCTGACTATCACTAGCCAGTCATCTGAATCCGTTGTAGAAGGATTCCAAAACCCTGGCGATTTTGGAAACTTAGGCTTGCTCCAAGCTGCTTGGCGCGCCAATGAATATTGGATAGGCCTAGTCCTGCCGGCCGTTCATGCTCTTCCGCCGCACCATGCCCATTATCCTGGATATGCATGTCATAATTACCGTTTTTCTGTTGGATCAAAATCTGTACATGCCCTGCATCAGAATGTTTGGCCACATTGGTGATTGCTTCTTTCCCGATGCAGTACAGGTTTCTCCGAAGAATGGGCGAAATGGATCGGTCCTGATCAATTCCTTGCAGTTGCAATTCAAAATCAACCCCCAGTGGACCCAACACATCATCCGCATGTTCGTAGAGGCGATCTATCAAATGCTTCCATTGACCTTTACGGTTATCAATGGTCCAAACCAGATCTCGCATCCGAGACATGGCGGTACGACTTATCTCAGCGATCCTAGTCATTTTTGTAGCATCTACCTCCCTTGGGTTCAACTCTAATAGCTCCGCCTGCATGGCTAGGCCAGATAAAAGGGTGCCAACATCATCGTGTAAATCTGAAGAAATACGGGTACGCAATTCATCCAGTGCCAACTGGTGCCTAATTCGAAGCTGTTGCTGTTGGTACAGAAGATAGATTACAGCCAAAGTCAAAAGAACAAAAAGGAGATCTTGAATAGGGAATTGAGATAAATCATAGGCAAGAAGATTATCCTCAAGAATAGGGGTAAAGAGACTAGAGGGCTTCATGTTTTGTGCAATTAGGAGTTTGGATAATGGATTTTAGGTGTTCATTGGAGTCAATCATTAGATTGCCTCTTTTTCTGCCTGCACTTACTTGGTAGCATTTGCGATCGCAGGAACACTTCAAGCCTTATTTGAGACTATTCAAAGTTGACAAATCCAAGCCCCCCTACTCTGTACATTTATTGCAGAGTACAGTATTAATTGATCAGATTGACATAAATACTAGCACAATTCTATCATCAGTCATTCAAAACAAACCACAAAACACTGTAAGTCAATTAATTAAAACTATCATTATAATACCGCCAGGAAAACTCCTTTTTAGACTACAAATTTACGTAATCAATATATTTGCGAATACTGATATTTCATAGTATCTTTCTTAGGCCTCCACTTAAAGGCTTTTTGTGCCATTACCCCCAACACTTTCTCCCATAGTAGACCGACACCTAGGCTTCCTCCACCTTTAGTTGAGTATAAAGAAACCTTGCGTTTCCTCCCATCATAGCTGTCTCCCAATCTCAAATTAGAATTGAATCCGATTCTCAATTTTATAAACCTATTTTTATCATGAACCTCAAACGCATCATTCTTTATGTGGTCCTCTTGTTTGCGGGTTTAGGGCTAGGTTATGCTGCAGGTAAAGCTAACCCTAGAAATGGCCCTTCAACAGAGGCAAGAACAGAGAATACTCTCCCCCAAAACACAAATACTGTACAAGACACTAGTACCATATCCAGCGTAGACCCTAGAACCTTAGCCGTCGATCAAGCGGCTCTCGATATGGTACAGAACCCAACCGGTTCCGACATCCCTACTGGTGAAGATGTACTCATCGCTGATACTGGAAATGCTAAATCAGCTCTACCTTCTACTGACTTATGCTTTAAACCAGGTAGTGATGAGCTTAAGAATGTACTCTTAGCCTACACTCAACAATTAGAGCGTGACTCTCTATGGTACAATAATAAAGAACCCGAAAAACTCTTGGATTGCTCAGGTATTTTTCATCGAATCTCCAAATTCATCAGTGATAAATGCGACGCCTATGATTACCCAGATGTGGGCAGCACTAGAGATACTCGCGCCTTGGCAGGATGGTATTACGAAAACAAGAACTTGGTAATTATTCACGATGCTGCCGAACAACGCAATTTGATCAAGCCAGGTACGGTCATGTTTTTTGGTAAATCAGGACAAGTCTACAATAACCTAACCATCGAGCGTTTGAAGACCCCCATTCCTAACCATGTCATTATGCATGTAGGAGTGGTGACAGATGTGAAAAAGGATGAAAATGGCAATGTAGTCAACTATACCATGTTTCATGGTAGGCGTCCAGGCAAGACTGCCTCCAGTACGTATTATCACAAATTGGAGCCACCAAGAGCAGGATTCCCGCCTTTAGGCAACTGGAATCAACAACTGGTAGCAGTGGCCAATATCATGACTCCAAAATAAGTAGCATAGCGATAGATACAGAAGAAAGCCCTGCTGACTCAGTCGGCAGGGCCCTTGCTAATTAAAACCTGTAAAGGTTTACTATACGATACTTCTTTATATTGCGCCAGCTAAAAACTGACTATCTATTTCTTTCCTTTTGCTACAGCATTTTCAAAATTTTAGTTCCATTTGGATGTTACATCTGGCATAGGGAGATGGGGGGCCAACAATTCGCTCAAAACCCAATTTGTAGTATAGATTAATGGCTGGTTCCTGCTGTGTATTACTTTCCAAGTAAACGCGTGGCGCACCAAGAGCCTTAGCCTTTTCCACGATTGCTTGTCCTAGCAGCCACCCGATATGCTTCCCACGAGCAGCCGGAGCCACGGCCATCTTCACCATCTCGTATCCACCATCAGCCATCTTCATTAAGCCACAAGTGCCTACTACTTCTCCATCATACTCAGCCATAAAGATGTGTCCTCCCGGTGCTATGATATTCCCTTCTGGATCGTCGAGTACCTTATAATCTGCCTTCTCCAGCTGATAATACTTAGAAATCCACTCCTCATTTAAGGCTTTAAACGCAGGTGCATGCTTGGATTGATAATCGATAATACTTACTGCTTGACGTTCCCTTTCTTTTCGCTTCTCGTACACTCTTGTGAAAAAATCCTTTTTGGAAAGCACATATTCAATCTCTTCCATGGCTTTCCAAAGGTCATGGCGTGTCTCATCCAGCACTTCCTCCACCGCCTCTCTCACGTCGAGGTACTGAATCTGCATCCGCCGATTCATCTCCCAACCAAGATCCGAAAGCCGCACGATATTCACGCGCGCGTCCTGTTTGCTTTTTTCACAAACAATAATGCCCTTTCGCTGCATTTCCTTTACAATCTGGCTAACCGAAGGGTGAGTGTGCCCTATTTGGCGAGCTATTTCTGTAATCGATAGATGATCTGCTTCGGAAAGCACATAAAAAACGGGAAACCATTTGGGGTTAATGGATACGCCATACATCTCTAAAACCTTCGCCGCATCCTCCATAAACTGCTCCCCTAATCTTCGCAATCGTGTCCCTAATGCTAGTTTTCCAGTTCGTATAAAAAAATCCGTCACCATTAATATTATAAATTACGTAACTAATTACGCAATTTACTAAAAACTGACTTTCACCGCAAGGTCTTACCCAAAAAAAGCTATCTGCTACCCCGATAGTCTTTCGCATAAATACCTCCTACATTCCGCCTAGACTTTTAAAGAAGCGTTAAAAACCAGTCGGTAATTTAGAATATCGAAGTGAAATTATAATTCCTTAGAAAATGTCTGGATATTCATAGCTTCGAGATCAGTCCGGGAACTTTCACCGGGACAATCAATCGTCTCCATTTTTCCAATCAGAATCGCAACTCAATAATGAAAGAAAAACCGACGCACAAATCTAGAAGAGACTTTATTAAAACCGGAGCCGTTGCTGCCGGATCCTTTATGATCGTCCCCCGTCATGTACTGGGTAGAGGCTACATTCCTCCCAGCGACAAACTTAATCTCGCGGCCATTGGTGCTGGAGGTAAGGGGTGGAGCGACATTCGCAATGCATGGAACGAAGGAGCAGAAAACGTGGTGGCCCTATGCGATGTAGATACCAATCGCGCCAAGAATGCCATAGAGAAATTTCCAAAAGCAAAGCTGTACAAAGACTTCCGAGTCATGTTGGAGCAGCAAAAGGATATCGATGCAGTCACGATTTCTGGGCCAGACCATATGCACGGCGTAGCAGCTATGGCAGCCATGGAGCTAGGAAAGCATGTCTATGTGCAAAAACCCTTGACACACAATATCTACGAGGCTAGAAAACTCACGGAAGCTGCTCGCAAATACAAAGTAGTAAGTCAGATGGGTAATCAAGGGGCCTCCAACCCCGAGCAACAGCTCATGGTAGAGTGGTTCAACAAAAAGAAAATAGGTAAAGTCCATACCGTACACGTTTGGACCAACCGTCCCGTTTGGCCACAAGGTATCCCCTTCCCTACCGAGAAACCCAAACTGCCACAGCAGATCAGCAAGAGTGATTGGGATCTCTTTATTGGTCCTGCTCAGTACGTTGATTACCATCCTCTATTCCACCCCTTCAAATGGAGAGGTTGGTGGAACTTTGGTACGGGAGCATTGGGAGATATGGGCTGCCATTTAATTGACACCCCTTTCCGGGTGCTAGAATTAGGTTACCCAACCGAGGTAGAATGCAGTGTTGGACAAGTATTCACGAGGGATTGGACACCTGAACATATTCCGGAAGGATGTCCTCCTTCTTCCAGTGTTCAAATTAAGTTTCCAGCTACCAAAAAGAACAAAACAGAAATGACCATGAACTGGTCTGATGGAGGCATTCGTCCTTTCCATCCTGATCTGATTCCCGCCAACGATCCGCTTGGGGAGAATAACAGTAGCAATGGGGTACTGATGATCGGTACCAAAGGGATCATGACCTGTGGAACTTACGGACGCAATCCAAAGATGTACCTAAAGAATGGAGATGTAGTTACCATGCCCGAAGGCTATTCCGCTGGCAACCCCAATGAGAATCTGCCGGAACGCGGGCACCAGACCAGTTGGGTGCAAGCTTGTAAAGCAGGATTTGGAAGCGATAAACACCAAGCTTTGACTTCCTCTTTCGACTACTCTGGCCCATTGACAGAAACCGTTTTGATGGGTAATCTTGCCATTCGTAGTTATGCCTTAGGGAAGGCCAACGACCGAGGTCGGATGAATTTCTACGGTCGTAAACGACTACTGTGGGATGGTCAAAATATGAAAATCACGAACTTTGACGAAGCCAATCAATTCGTCAAGCGAGAGTATAGAAAGGGTTGGGATCTGATCTAGATTTCCATACTTCCTAAGCAAGAAAGGCCTTAGCCGCTGTTGGAACTCAGCTAGCTAGGGCCTTTCTCCATTTGGGCGTTTACCTACGCACCACCTGTCCTGCCAATTGCCCCTGGAAAGCCCCTTCTTCTATCACTAATTGCCCATTCAACACCACCCAGTGCATTCCCTCAGCCAATTTGTCGGGTTCAATGAAATCAGCATTATCATTGATCTCTTCTGGATGGAATACTAAAATATCCGCTTTATACCCCTCTAGGATCTTCCCGCGATCAGCCACACCAAAAGTTTCAGCAGTTAGGCCCGTACTTCGACGGATCATATCTTCCAAACTCAAGACCTTCTTTTCAAAGACGTGTTCTCTAATCTTCTTAGGAAAAGAACCGTACTTGCGGGGGTGAGCATTTGTACCATCGGAGCTAGTCATAACCCAATCCTGTTTCATAAAGTATTGGATATCTTCCTCCTGCATGTTATAGGAAGCTACCGTAGCGCTACCATTTTCGATGATCTTGAGCGCAGTTTCTACGGGATCTAAGCCCCAAGCTTCAGATATTTCAGCCAGGGTTTTGCCTTGAATTTCTTTGTTCCTACTAAAGGTCATCAAAAGCGACTCGGGGCCTCCGCGACGCCTAAGGTTTTCCAGCACATCAATTCGTAGGCGACTTACATAGGTAGGGTTTTTAAACTTAGTTTCGAAATCTAGTCCATCAGCAAAGGCCCATCTAGGCAATAGTGCCTTATCCAGATGGGTGCCCGAAGCCCGATAGGGATATTGATCCGCCGTGACTTTCTGTCCGGTGGCTCGGGCCTGCGCTACCAGTTCCACGGCCTGAGCACTTTGTCCCCATACATCAACCCCAAGGCATTTGATATGTGAAATATGGACCGGAATATTGGCCTTTTTCCCAATTTCAATCGTTTCTTCAATAGCCGCCAATAAGCCAATGTTATAACTACTTTCATCCCGGATATGCGCATCATACATGCCTCCCTTCTCCGCCGCTACCTTTGCTAACTCGATTACCTCTTCCGTTGTAGCAAAACTTGCTGGCGCATAGTATAAACCAGTAGAAAAGCCCAAAGCTCCATCATCCATACCTCTTGCCACTAGCGTTTTCATATTGCGAAGCTCCTCGGCTGTAGGCTCCTCATCTCTCATACTCATCACTCGGCGACGAATCGTACGATGCCCTACCATAATAGCTGCATTGGTACCGATACCTCGCTCTTCCCATTCGCGCAACTTATCCCCTATTAGCAAAACACTACCGCCGTCACTACCTGTAACTACCGTCGTCACGCCTTGCATCAAGTAGTTGAGGTTCTGATTTTTCACAGAGTCGGATAAATCGTCCATCGCATGAGTATGAGGATCGATAAAACCGGGTGTGACGGTGTATGAATTCGCATCAATCACTTCTGCCGCGGCATAAGATAGTTGACTCAAATCGCCAATAAACGCGATGGTATCATCTTTAATGGCGAGATCAGCTCTATAGCTTTCCTCTCCAGTTCCATCAATAATTGTCCCTTTCAAAATGACGAGATCGAATTGTTCTTTATCCTGGCAGGCACTGAGGCTGAGTACCAGAAGAAATGCTATCAAGTAGATGTTTTTCAAAATGAAAGGATTTAAGTGAATGAGTATCGAACAATGGAAGCCTTCAGCATATGGGAAGGCTTCCATTATTATTAAAAATACAAACTTCTATTTGGAAAGTCTTGGTCGGCTAACTGAAGAAGGAAACTGGGCTAATCTCCATCATCGTCTTTAAACCAGGGCTGGCCTCCAATACCCGTGGGATCGCATTTATGGTAATGGCACCTGTTGCAATATCCCCGTTCACTCCTCCAACAATTCTGGATTGGATATTCGGTTGTCCCGAAATGATGATTTCATCATAACTCTCAGGCTCTCCCACTGCCGCTTGAAATTGTAGCTCGATCTTAACTTCTCCCCCAACAAATCCCCGGCCTACTTGCCGAACGCCTGCTGCATGGCCCGCCGGGATATTCATTGCTGCGGTCCGAATCTCCGCTTTTGCTACCACAGGAGAAATCACATCTTCGGTCTTTTCCAGATCCCAACCCATCCGCTTAGCAATCATTTGCATGCTTTCAGTCAGGCCTACATGCCTAAGTGTACCTGCTGCCTTTTTTCCCTCAAATGCCTCCAGGCTAAGGCCTGCCCCAATTTTCTGCTGGAATGGAATTCTGCGGAATTGTGCGTCCTGATACCTTTTCACCGTGACCTGAGTTACCTCCTGGTTCACAGCGGTCAGAAATGTAGGCAAAGCATCCATGAGAAAACCAGGATTCACTCCAGTGCCGAGTATCGCGACACCATGTGCTTTGGCTAGGTCGTCCATTTGCCTGGCTAGCGTCGGAGCCTCTTCCCAAGGGTGGCTGAGTTCCTCGCAGGTGGAAACTAGTGGAAGTCCCAATTCCACGATGGATTTCACCTGATTGGAGATGCGTTGAACATCAGATACAGTTGTCAATACTGCAATGTCCGGCTTAGTCCTTTGCACCGCAGCGGTAAGATCCGATTCGATTAATACTTGGTTGGCATTCTCGTCGCAGAGTTCTCCTAGGTCCTGCCCTTGCAAAGCTGGATTGATATCTACGGCTGCTACTGTCTGAATACCCTTTCGTTCTGCAATCATTTTGGCAATTTTGACACCTAAGGGGCCCATGCCAATTTGGACAATCTTAATGACTTGCATGTCAATGTTTAATTTGGTGGTTGATTAAGCTTTCTTTTCCGTCGTGGAATCCGTCGTCGACTTATTCTCTGATGGTGCTTCATTGGTTTTTTCTTTGGCAATATCGGTCATATATCGCTCCCTTTCTTTCGCAAGAATCCCTTCTACTCGTTCCGCAAAGCGTTTGTAAGCTTTTTCATGATTCCCGAAAGATCGGTACCGTCCCGTTTGTTGAATAAAATGCCAACCCTCACTTTTCAAGTTCTCGACGGTAGCCCGATAATGACGCCAACGGTCACCATAGCTAAAGAATTCATGAATCCCTGCGCTGATAGATACAATCATACTAATGATCAAGGTAGCTAAATTAAGGATAGATAAGTCTTCCCAGGAAGTGCCTCCGGAAAAGGATGCATTTAGGCCAACCAATACCGGAACAATGGCACTGCCAACAATGATGATCATTCTCAAGAGGTAGTGGCGTAATTTCGATTTTCGGGCATCTTTTTCCATATTTTCTACCCGTACAAGCCATCGGTAACACATTAGATCTTTCTCGAAATCTTTCAAATCAATTTGCTCAATGAGTCCTTTGATTCGGTCGGCATCAAAGCCGTAGAGTGGATCTACCAATCTGTCAATTTTTTTTGATTTTCGACTAACGGACATAGTTGTAGGTCTTAGGTGAAAATGGTATTTCTTATCAGTTTCCCTAGCGCTGATCATTCGCCTTAGGAAGCCAAATCATATAAATCTATAGGGTGTCCTCGAACACAGGACCTTAATATGAGGATTTTCCACTCACATTAAAGAACGGGAGGAAAGGAGAGCAAAGACTTAAACAAACAGGAGACTATAACACAGAAGGCAAAAAAAGAGAGAGCAGACGTAAGTCCTGCTCTCAGCCAAAGATAATGTATGAAACCTAATTTTTTACAGAGGGTGCGTTTCTATTAAAGCATTAAAAATAGCAGCTAGAATACTATGATGCAAAATTATTGATCCTAAATTGTGATAATAAGGTTGATTTTATGAAAAAATTAAGGATTTAATAACTTTCCATGCTTCGAGGAGGAATATATTGCCTCTTGCACTCGTAAATTGTTGAGGTAGTCTTCCAGATTTGTTTCAAAAGATTTGCCTTGTAGTAGGCTTTCCACAAAGTGACGCTGGGTCGCAAAAACACAATCTCCAGCAAAATTTCTCTTCTGGTGAACGTACTCATGTTCGAAACTTTCCTTACCCAAAGGCTGAATCCTTAGCCGTCCCTCCATGTCTAATCGGATGCTACCGCCATTTCCTTCCAACAATAATTCTCCAAAAGTATAGCGCGGATCTTCTGTATCTGCCTCATTAAATCGATTGCCATCTAGCACTCCACTCGCTCCATTAGCAAATTGAAATAGAACCATGGCGCAGTCTTCTCCAGCAATCGCAGCATTCAACTTTCGCAGCTGAGCAAATACACTTGTAATTTCTCCAAATAGATATCGAAATACATCGACGTAATGGATTCCTGTTTCATATATCAGCAGCCTAGGCATCGTTCGAAAGTAAGGCTGGCGAGCTAAATAGGCATCCGCTGGCCAGCCGTCACCCGTCCGCATACGAAAATAGATACTATGCATTCGATCACCTACCCACCCCTGGTCGATTAGCGATTTAATTTCCCTAAACCAAGGCTGAAACCGAAAGTTTTCATGCACCATAAAGGGTACACCAGCGGTTTTCACTTGAGCATATAACTCTTCTGCCTCTTCTAAAGTAGGAACCAGCGGTTTCTGACAGATAATCGCTATCCCACGCGCAATCGCCGCGAGGCAAATAGGCAAATGATAGGCCGGTGGAGTGATGATATCTATGAAGTCTGGTTGTTCTTCATCCAACATAGCCTCTAGATCATCATAAAACCGAGGGATTCCATAATACTGAGCGGTTTGCTTGACCTTCATGATATCGAGATCACATATGGCGACCAGATCTACTTCTGGCATTCGACTCCATGCCTCAAAATGAAATTGAGAGAAAAAGCCCGCTCCAACCGCTACGCCTTTCAATTGTTTCATATAGTGTTTCTATCTAATATTGGATTCAATAAGGAGATATCAAGGATGCTTATCATTTAAGAAGTGAGTACACTTAGTGGTTGATCAGCTCTAATTCTAGACCACAAAATTACGCCCAGGACATTCAGGGCTGCTCCCAAAAAGAAAAAGGGCGTAACCGACCCAGTCCAGGCTTGTAGATAAGGAAAGGCTAAGGCTGTGATAAAAGAGCCGATATTACCGGCCATATTCATAGCACCAGAAACCGTCCCAGCATGTTGTTTGCCAATGTCTACACATAGTGTCCAGGATGGCGGGAGTGTCATATCTGCCCCCAAAATAGCCAGGCTCAAAAAGATCACGGCACCTAATGCAGTATCCATATAGATACTGCCAATCAGTCCTACAGCAGCTAGGCCAAAGCCGATCATGGCCGTTAGGGAGCGAGAAGCATTCCAACGTCCCTGCTTGTAAATATAGTCTACTAACCATCCTGCCAACCAATTTCCTATGGCTCCAAAAATAAAAGGAGCAGAAGCATAAAACCCGGCTTCCATGGCATCCAACTGATACTTACTTTTGAGGTAGGGAAACAACCAGGTTAGTGCAAAAAAGAAGGTGAAGTTGCTACAAAAATACTGTACCATGGTCATCCACATATTCGGAGAGGAGAAAAGCTGACGCAGTGGAAGTTTATCATTTTTGGTATTTGCAGTAGTTTGTTGCCGATGTGTCTTTATATACTCCTTTTCTGCTTCACTAATAGCTGAATGCTCCATGGGGTCATCTCGAAATAGTACCCACCAGCCTACTGCCCAGACGGCTCCGATCACGCCTAGAATACCAAAGGTCATCCGCCAACCGTAAGCATCGATCAACCAGGCAACAAAAGGTAAGGCAAAGGCCGCGCCTAAACGAGATCCCGAAAAATTGATGCCGGTGATCAATCCTCTTTCTTTCAAGGGTATCCAGGAGAAAATAGCCCGAGACATCCCCGGAAAGGCTCCAGCCTCTCCCGCCCCGAAAAAAAATCGGACGAGCAACAAAGAGATAGAATTCCACACCGCCCCAGTCAAGGCTGTTAATGCCGACCAAAAGGTCACAATACTTGTTAAGGCTAGTCGAGGACCAAAACGATCGGCTAATCTTCCTCCGGGAACCTGGAATAGAGCATACCCTAAGGCAAAAATAGATAATACCCACCCCATGGCTTTATCACTTAAACCTAAGTCTCCCGCCACCGGATCTTTAGCTACAGAGATGCAGACTCTATCTATGTATAAAAGCAAGGCAAGGAGAAACATCCCCAGGGCCATGAAGTGCCTCCCTTGTGGAAAGCGCTGGTTATTCGTTTTGTCAACCATTGTCTCAGCTTAGTTATTCCTGCAGTTCGAAAGCGATAGCACGTACAGGCGCCCCATCCCCTCCTTTTATTTTTAGCGGCAGTGCCATAAAAAACACAGACTCGCCTTGTAGCAATTCCAAATTGCATAGCCCTTCTACAATCACGATCCCGCCCAAAAGCAATATCCGATGAATCCTTGTCAATTCCTCCAAGTCATTGACATTGGCCACGGAAGGAGGCTCCACTCCTAGAATTTTCACACCCCGCTCCACACACCAAGTGGCCAGTTCGTCGCTTATCCGGGGCAAGGCGTCTCGATAACTAGCCTCCTGTACTCTATGACTCCAGCCTGTTTGTAACAACAGGCTATCACCTCGCTCCACCTTATCTACCATCTCACCTAGGTCCTTCAACTCAATCCATCGGCTCGTGCAATCTCCATCGATTCGGGCCACCCAAGCTTTCCCCATCAGGGAGGACAAGGGATACTCATCGATTGTTTGTGCACTCACACCGAAGTGCAAGGGTGCATCCATATGGGTACCGCTATGGGAATACAGATGTAAGGTCGTAGCATTCCAGCCATCGGTTTCGACCGTTTTAGCGACGTCGATTTGGACGCCTCGTTGGCCGTCCTGCACGGGCAGGGTCAAGTCAATTGGGACCGTTTTCCACATAATTCCAAATTAGGCCGGAACGGATAGATTTGCAATCACGGCCTCCGCTACATCCTGAGTGGAAGCCTGGCCACCAAGATCTTTGGTCTTTATTCCATCTTGCAGCGTCCTTTCGATCGCTCCTACAATGGCAGCTGCAGCTTCTTCCTCACCAAGATGCTCTAACATCAACGCACCTGACCATATTTGTCCAACGGGATTAGCAATCCCCTGTCCAGCTATGTCTGGTGCTGATCCATGAATAGGCTCAAACATACTCGGTTGATCCTTCTCTGGACGTAGGTTCCCGCTCGGCCCTAAACCTAGGCTACCCATGATCGCTCCTCCTAAATCACTTAGGATATCCCCAATCATATTCGTGGTAATCACCACATCAAAGATCTCTGGCCGAAGAACAAAGTTAGCCGAAGCTGCATCTACATACATCTTTCGATACTCGACATCGGGGTATTGCGCAGCCACTTGTGCCATCACATGATCCCAATAGGCCAAGGTATTGATCATCGTATTAGACTTCGTGACATTGGTAACGTGGTTTCGGCGTCGGCGCGCCAACTGAAATGCGTAATGAGCAACTCGCTCAATGCCAGCTCTTGTAAAGACATTGGTTTCCGTAGCTAGGCCATGTGGTTCCTCTGGATAAAAGACCTTCCCATTCTGCACGAATTCCCCTTCTGTATTCTCGCGCAGCACCACAAAATCAATATCCTCCACTTTCTTATTTTTCAAAGGTCCTTCCACTCCTGGCAGGAGTTTGACGGGACGATAGTTGACGTATTGCTGGAAATGAGTCCGGACTTTTGCCGTATACAGTTTGAAAGGCAGGGTATCATCTACCTCAGGCAAACCCACCGCCCCAAATAGAATCGCGTCGAACTTAGCGAGCGTATCCAAACCATCCGCTGGCATAAACTCTCCATGCTCTTTGTAATAACCTGCTCCCCAAGGAAAGGAGGAACAGGTCAATTCAAACTGATAAGCGGCGGCAGCGGCTTCCAAAACCTTCCAACTAGCCGGGACAATTTCATGTCCTATGCCATCTCCATTTACGATGGCGATATTGTACTTTTTCATGCGCAAATATTCTTAATGTTCTTGAAAGCTAAACCCAAACAGCTTCTTAGCTAGCTATGCTTTGGTTATGAGTGCCACCCAATCCTGTTGCTGACCTCCAGTAGGCGTATTTAACTGAATCGGAGCCCCACCCTTCAACTTACTTGCTTGATCAGACAGCCATTCTCCCGTCATAGGATTCATCCATTTTACCTCTACCTCTGCTGGCCCATCGGTTAGATCGAGATATACTGCCGATGGCCGCTTGATATACACGACGTAGGTATCTCCTTTTTTTGCCAAACAATGCGCCTGTTCGCCCTTTAGTAGTTGATCCATCGGCTCCATCTCGGGCATCGGCAGATCGGAGAAGAAGTCTAGGGTAATCTTTGTCTGTTTCCACAAATTATCCCGAGTCCGCCAGTCTTCGCAATTCAGGTCACCACAGGCGTATTTATAGCCAAAATACCATTCAACGCCACTCCCTCCAGCCAAAAAAGTAGGCCATAATACTTCTTGTCTCAAGGTATCATGCGTAGGCATGTCCTGATCAGGCATGGCTCCCATCCAATACCAACCAATCTCATCCATGAAGCTCACCCATTCATGTCCACTTTCCTTTGATTCTTCCCACCATCTCAATATATCTTGATGCACGCGATATCTATTACCAATTTGCACGGAAAGCCCGTTCAGAGACTCAAACCCAAGCATATCAGGTAGAATGGAGTCTTTCAGCTGTGGAGCGGCGTGAGTGTGCAATAAAACTGGATTCTGATAGGGGTCATTTTCTTTAAACCAATTGGTCATGGCCTTGCGCTGAGCCGTATTTTGGCCGATTGGGGAGAAATCAGCCGGGCCGTTTTCTTCACCTAAATTCCAAAACACAGCATGATGATGCGCAAAGCGAGCTACTAACTCTCGATAGTACAAAGACCGTAGCGGGCCAGTATCCCCATCGTCCAAAAGCATTTCATTTTCCGTTTCTTGCGTCACAAAATGCAAAGCGACACCCTTGGCCTGTGCATGGGTAAAAACGATATTCCACTGATCTAGTTTACTACAATCAAAACGGGTCAGATCGGTGTGAGAGCGATAAGGAAATACATCTCTTCCATCCCCTTCAATATTCATCGTAAGAAAGTAGACAGCGTTCATCCCAACCTCTGCCAAATAGTTGATGGCACCTATTAAGCCTTTTCCTTTACCGGCTTGCCAAGTAGGATCTCCTGTTTTCCAATCTTGCAGGTGCGCTTGATATTTCTTAATGAATTGCTTGGTTGAATCAATACTATAAGTCCCATCAAAATCTGCGTAAGCCAACAAATTCTCTGGGCTATTAGCGCCGCCTTTGATAAAGGGTTCACCTGTTTCGGCAAAGTGAAAGAAACGGCCTTTTGGATGGATTAATCTACCTTTAGATTGGAAAGGGTGCGGATTGGCAGTGGGAGCTATCACTTCAAAGCTACCTTTCTCGCCATCAGCTCCGACAGCTTCGCCTGCGTCCTTAGACACCGCAATCATCTTGCCTTGTTCAAAGGATACTTCATAAGTCCAAGTTCCTATTTGATCCGGCGTAAAATGCACTCGCCAGGTACTCCCCGCTTCGGCACCTGATTCTGCTGCTTTACCATCTGCCGCGTAGTAGGCGGGGACGCGATATTCAGTCGCTCCATTTGAAAAAACAACATTCATTCGGTAATCCGTAAAAGGATTTACATCAGCGGTTTCGCCGGTATTAGGGCCCTCAAAATCAAGGGTTATCACTTGCCATTTCTCATATTCCTTCAAGGCTGGACTTGCTTCCTGGCATCCCCCAAAAACGAATAGGACCCCGACCGCCAAAACTGCGAGCATTCTAGATAGTGTAATTCGCAAATTCATAATTCTTGGGTTTAACAATGAAGTATCGTCAATCCCATTGTTAGCACTGTTCAGCGGTCGGGACCGATCAAAACATCATGAATACAACATATTAGCGATCAAATATTGTAGTATTTTCCGTAAGGCTTGCAGAAGATAAAGCGAAATCCACATAATTTCACCAAAAATAATTGCGCAAGCGCTTGCACAACTCTATCTTACCCCCCTTATCAAAAGCGTACCTGAGTTTCCTTTATGAGTGACAAAATCATCAAATTGAAGGACATTGCCCGGATATTATCAGTCTCTGAGAGTACCGTTAGCCGTGCTTTGCGTGACCATCCAAGGATCAGTCAAGCCACTCGAGAAAAAGTAAAGACCTTAGCGGAGCAATTAGACTACATGCCCAATCAAGTGGCGCGAAACTTACAGAATCGCCACATGAACGCCATCGGTGTAGTAGTACCCAAGTTGAGTTACTATCTATATGCGCAGGCCATCAGTGGAATGGAAGAAGTGGCGGAGCAATTGGGTTACAACATCATCATCTGCCAGACCAATGAAAGTGCCGAAAGAGAACAAGCCATCGTACAGGATCTACTATCCACCCGCATCGCTGGCTTTATCATCTCCCTTTCCAGTGCTACCGTAGACTTTGAGCATTTTGCGAAGATCAAGCGGCGGAAAGTTCCACTTGTATTTTTCAATAGAGAATGTGAAGACATCCATACGGATCGGGTAATCATCGATAATTTTGGAGTAGCCCAAAAAGCAGTAGAACATCTGATCGAAAGAGGATGTAAAAGGATCGCCTATTTTGGTGGTCCCGCGGAGGTGCAGATCAGCAACAGAAGGCTAGAGGGCTATAGGGCTGCTTTGACCACCCATCAATTCCCCTTGATTCCAGCATACATGGTTCACACCGAATTCAATTCTAAAAGTGCTTATCAAGCTGCTGACCGTTTATTGCGTTTACCGCAGCCTCCGGATGCGATTCTAGCTTTTAGCGATCAATTCGCTTATACCTTATATCAGAGGGCACGGGAATTAGGCATTGATATCCCAAATACACTGAGCCTGATTGGTTTCAATAATGAACCTGCTACCGCTTTGCTACAACCCGCTTTAAGTACCGTGGACCAACCCGCCTATGCAATGGGCAAAACAGCTGCAGAAATTCTCTTTCAACAAATTCAACGGCCCAACGACTACTATCGAGCACAAACAAAGGTGCTACAGTCAAGCTTAGTGCTTCGGGGATCAACCAGAAGGAGTTGATGGCAGTAAATGAATCAGCAGCTTAATTCTAATAGTCTCTTAGGCCTCTAAAACGGATACCCAATAGCCAAATGCCATACTAGATTCTCCTCTCGCCAGTTCTGACTTAGAAAATCCAGCTGGTTTATAGTCCACTTCAATCCTTCGTTGAGAAAGGGTTTTCTGAGTGGAAAAGCCGCATCTAAGCGAATAACAAAGTAGTTGAAATCCACTCTAAGTCCTACGCCACTTCCCACCGCAATTTCCCGGTAGAAGGAATCTATTTTGAAGGCTCCTTCTCCCGAATCGTTGATATTTTCATTCAGTAGCCAGATGTTACCAGCATCCACAAAAACGGCACCTTTGAGATAGGAATATAGATCAAAACGGTACTCCGTGGAGAATTCTAGTTTGATCTCTCCAGTCTGATCGAAAAAATTGACGTCTTGCGCAGCGGGATTAACATAGGCCCCCGGCCCTAATTGTCGCAATCGAAAAGCGCGCAAGCTGAGAGAACCTCCAATGAAGAATTGCTCACTGTAGGGAACAAAATCTGAATTGCCGTAAGGAATTACCAAGCCCCCTGTAAAGCGGAATGCCCAGGTATGATCTGTGCGTTGAAGATAGTAACGGCTATCAGCTTCCAGTTTAAGGTACTGACTGTAGGGAGTTCCAAAAATCCGATGTGGTCGGCTATCACCACCAATTGTATTGGCTAGCAAATTAGTTAGATTTCCGGCCAATTCAACCGCTCCTGTCAAATAGAGATAAGGCAGTTTCTTACCAATTTCCTGAGTAGAGTAGATAAAGCGGTACTGTCCTCCCAAAATCAACACTCCTCTCAGCAGATTCCGAAGTCGTGGATTCTCCTCAAGTTCGTCAAGGAACTCAAGGTTATCTCCAAACAGCGTATTATTTCGCGTGATGGACAGCGGGGTCCAGAAATGCTGCATGCGCCGATTGCTCCGCCAATCGTAGGTCATCTCAGCACTTAGTCGGTTACTGGTGAAGAAGCCAGTACGAATTTGGTAAGTATTCGAAAGACTGAAACGGGTGCGACTTACGTAATCCTTGAAGATATACTTCGAATGGAGTGGGAGCAATAGCTTTGGAATGGACAAAGAAGCACCAGTAATAATTTCTAGCGTATTTAAAAAGCGTCCATTGGTTCCGAGTTGCGTTTCTGCTCCTACCGATAGATTGATATCAAAGCGTTCGGCTCCACCAAACTGATTCTTATTGGTATAAGTTACAGCTGTTAAAGCGCCCAGGTAGCTCCCGGAACGTGTATTGGTCTCAAAATCAAACCGGATATCCCTGACCTGAGTAGGGGTCAAGTAAAAAGACCGATCCAGATAGTTTATACCATTTTCCTGTCTAGTATCCGTACGAACGTTAATGAACTTAAATATATCCAGGTCCTGCAAATACTTCAACCCACTATTTTCCATACTACCGTTGTATAGGTCTCCGGTCTGACCACGGATCGAGCGCCGCAACAAAGCTTCTTTGACAAAATAGAAGTTCTCGATGATCTTCAAGTCTTGAAACTCAATCGTATCCGAAAGCTGGGAGGAGGTATCCGTCAAGGAATAAGTGGGGTAAATATTTGTTTGGCCGTACCGATATTTCTGTAGATCCGTAGCAGAAGTATTGGGCTTCCATCGAACGTACAGGTCTAGTGAATCGACCTGCCCTAAGGTATCTACATAGAAATACACATCGTTTTGACTAATGCCATAATAGCCATTCTGGGTAGCGATAGTGGTCAAGCGCTCACGCTCTTTCCGCAGGTTTTCAGCCCGGTAAATTTCACCAGATTTAAGGAAGGATTCTTTTTTATGTGCTTGTGTCAATTGATCCAAGGGAGTGTTACCCTCAGGGACATAAACTTCTTGAATCCGGTATCGCTTATCGGCTTTTACCTCATACAAGACCTTGACCTTTTTACCTTGATCAACCGTATCCGTCCGCACTTGTGCATTGAGATATCCGTGATCCTGTAAATGTTTTTCCAATACCAGTCGATTGCGATTGAGGCTAGCGGAATTGAAAAGGACTGGTGCCTCTCCAATTTTATACTTTAACCAATGCCGGAACCCTTTCTGTTTCTTGGGTTCTTTGAACAGGTTATATACCCATAGTTTCACCGGGTTATTTGTGATTGGGCGAACTAGAGCCTCCAACTCGTCCCCAAACGCCTTTTTGTTTACAATGGCGGTATTTTCAGCATAGTGGACTTCAGGGGCCTGTAATAATTGCTGGCCCGGAGACAGTCTGCGGGTCGGGGAGCAGGCACATAAAACCCAAAGACCAAGCAAATAAAAGTAACTACCTCTCATTTCTTCCGCTTTTTGACCTTATTCTTAAAGGACTTCCGGATGGAGACCCCTGCTCCGCTACGGCTCACACTACCCTCGTTCAATACATCATAGTTACTACGGCGATAAACCCTGAGCAAATAGTTGCCGGTGGGTGAAAGACGGTATTCAAGAACGAAATCACCCGTAAAAGAAGTCCAGACATCCTGTTCGCCTGAGCCAGTGCCTACATCGATATTACCTCCAACTTTTACATTCAGTCGGTCATTGAAGAATCTTTTAGAAAGTCCGACCTGGACTTCAGTTGCTAGGTCAGCACCGGTGGGATCGATACCCGGTCGATAGGCTAGTACACCCAGCGACAAATCTACTCCCTTGATCCACCTCCCAGCTAGTTTATTCAGTTGGTTGGACACCAGTTTACTAACGCTAGATAGTAAGGCGGTCTCCCCTACCTCCGAAATACTCTGCTGGTTATTTTGTGCAACAATAAAGTTATTGAAGAACAGCAACCCAAAAACCTGGGTGTTCAATTCTGTTTCACTATTGCGCAATTGCCGCAGTCGGTTTTCCGCAGCATCAGCTAGTGTGCCCTGTGGATCGTCGACCAAGACAATATCAAAAGTCAGTACTGGCTCAAGCAAGTCCCCTGAGATCTTCATCTGAACCTGTACATCGGCTCTTTGCATTCCCGTCGATGCGGCATCATCGCTTGATTGGTTTGCTACCAGACTACTTATATCCACCCGGGTTTGATAGGAGGCTGTGATATCTAACTTTGCCCGTAAAGGATCCCCATTGAAAGTAATCTTACTCCCTGGAAGTATCGAAAAGTCTTTTTTGATTAATTGCTCGTAGCTAAAGGAATATTGGCCTTCCGTAAGCTCATAACTCCCAGTAATACGTACGTTCCTGGCGGCATCCATATCTACCGTTAGATTTGACGTGCCCTTGCAAACAAGTTTGTCGCCACTTAGTGGATCGACTATTACTTGTAGCTCAGCGTCTTTCGTTAGCTCTAAGTTTAATTGGAGATCAATACCTGGAAGGGTCAATTGATGATTTTTGAGGTAATTGGTATCTCGGCCGAGGCTATCCAATTCTGGTCGGCCAAATATGATAAAATCTTCCTGGGTAATGGCTTCTTCCTCTGTAAGTGGCACGGTATAGAACCGGGTACCTGGTTGAGTAACAGCACTAACGAAAAATCGAGGCTTGTCAACCGGTCCTCGGACGCTCATATCGGATTTGAGGAACAGTTCACCATAGAATAATTCATTGTCCTCGGCGGTCGTATTGAGGAACTGGAATCGATCAGTACTGAAATTTAGATCGAGGTCCATATTGTCGAAGAATTCATGTGTGATCTTACCACTCAAGCTTGCCGAACGCCCTTCCGCATCCTCCATCTTTAGTTCTCCGAAGCTAATGATCCGATCTGTTATGTCAACAGTCGCTTCGGCTACCTGGTATGGGATATTCAGGTAGTCAACGGTCGTTTTAACTCCATGCAGTTGCATTTGACCATCTAATGTGACTGCGCGAGTTGGTCCTTTCAAGGAAAACCGGCCATCGAGGTAGCCTTCACTATCGTGGATCAATCCACTTAGAAACGGGTCGAGCGTTTGCATAGGCAGCTTCTGTATCCGAGCGTCCAAGTTATAGTATTGCCTATCAATCGAATAGGTACCTTCCATACTTAGGTCGTTGTCTCTTCCATTCAAAGCTGATGAGAAGAGAATCAACTGCTCGTTCGGTGCTTGTTGGGCTTGTAGTTGTAGGTTGCCAATCGTGACCGTATCGACTTGCCAATTGGATAAATTCAAATCGGCCGTATAGCTCAGACTTGAGAGGAAATTCTGGGCTTGCAGCTGCCCCTGTAAGGCCCCCGTTATATAATCGTCTGGCAAGTCCAAAAGAGGATTAAATACACCAATCCCAAATTGATCAAAGCGCAGGCTAAGCAAACTATCTTGAGAGGAACCAAGTCCTGAAGCACCATCAATCCTGACAGATTCAACGCCATTATTTAATTCAAAACCCTGAATCTGCCATCCTTCCGTTGGTTTATACCTCAGATCATGACCAGGAACGATAGCCCAGTCTGTACCATTCAATCGCACAATCGGGTCAAAACGGAAACGCCAATTCTGCTCTTTAGCATCCAATACCCCCGCCGTACGCCACAGTGAGCTGTCAGCTTGTTCAAGGGATTCAACCTCTAGCCATAGGCTGTCGTTTCGCAGAAAAGTATGAAGACCAGCTGAGGGAAGTTTGAGGTTTTCGCCCGACTGCAACTGCTGAGCATCTACCGTAGTACGCAGCCCTGAATTACTAGGTTCAGAACGGATACGGAGGCTATCCAGCCGCAAAGTACCGTATTGCAAAGCCGGTAGGTCCAGTACTAAGTTCCAGGATCTGGAAGCGGGTTGAAAAGTCAGCCCCGCGTCCAGGCGATCGAGTTTCGTTAGTCCCGGCAGAAGTATTTGAGTTAAAGGTGTCGGATCTTGAATGTGTAGTGAGGCTTCAAAATCAGTCTCTGCAGACCAAGAAAGTGAATCCTGAGCCTTCATCAGTTCATCCAGCGGAAAATATCGACCGCCCCAGGCCAACACTTCCTTGGAAAGCTGACTTAGCTGGTACTCTCCATCAACAGTAAATTGCAGTAGATCACTGTCAAAAATCAGGGAGCGATTACTGCTTTCACCGCTGGTAGCAACTGCGACAATTGAGTCAGTTTCATAAGTATGAAGAGTGTCCTGTATCATTAAGTCGCTGAAAACCAATCGACCTTCCAGCTCATCGACCTGAAAGTCATTGATATCCGCATTTAGATCTAGGGTCAGAGCGAGGGGCGCACTTGAAAAACCTAATGGCTGGAGTTTAATGGTCTCCAACTCCAAATCAAGTTGATAAACGGGCGTGCTATCCCCAATGGGTATACGTCCCTGGCATCGAAAACCTAAGTTGGGATCACCCATACGGATATTTGCCTGCACCAGCTTAGGCTCTAGCGCACCATCTAATAGTAATTGATCAAAAGCATACCCCCGATAGGTCAAGTCATCAAGCTCAGCGGTCAGGCTTGTGTTCCATTCCGCAGCTGCCAAGCCTTCTCCTGCAAAATTGACGGCTAAATTAGCCGGTCCCAGGAGGCTATCCCGACTGATTTTAGCCAAATCAAAATTGGAGAGTTGCAGGTCGCCCTTGTATTTGGCGTTGGAGTAATCCTGCTCAAAATCGAAGCGAGCTTTAGCTTGCAGAACACCAGCATCGGACTTCAAACGTAGATCTGTAGCAAATTGATGAATATTCCCCTCGATAGTACCGCTCATTCCCATCTGCCCAAGGCTATCCAGGGCACTTGGCAAAACTTGGGTAGTGAAGCCCTGCCAGTGTCGGATCTCGGTGTGCAAAGTATCCAGTTCAAAGCGGAACCAGGCGTTTTCATAATCTGGTAATCCTTTGGTGGAAATCGCTCCCGCCATAAAAGGGCCATTCTTTGTTTGGAACTGAAAAGCTCTAACTTCTAGGGCTTCTAGGTCACCGTATACATTGGCACGCATTTGCAGCAATCCCCAATCCTTAAGCCCGGCGGAAAAGGCTTGATCCCCCAGAAAAGGCTGCAGATCAGTCGGGGAAGCTATCAGATCATTGATCAACAGATCGAAGTTTAGCTGAGCGGGATCGAAAATTTCCCGTATACGCCCCTCTCCCCTGAATCGCGACCGCTGCCCCTGCTTCAATTCTAAGTCCTTGACCACCACATTCGCCAAACTCCCTCGAATATCCAATGTTGCCTCCAGCGGGGATGGAGACAAGCGTGTAGCGACATCCGGATCGAAAAAGGCTACATCTATCGGTGATAGCTTTAGCTGATCTAATTGTAATGAAATACCAATATCTTCTGGGAGGTATAAGGGGGAGGTGTCGGCTACCGTGACCAAGGCCGCCCAGGCAGGATAGGTGATCCTAGACGACTGACGGATTTCAGAATTTGGTGTCTGTAAGGCAAGGTTTTGGACGGAGGAGGAGGTATCTGTGCAAAGTAACTCTCCTTGCAATTGCTCTAACGTAAAACCGGAACGTTCCGTAAAGGCTAGAGAACGAATGGCCGCTGCGATCTTTTTATCTTCTAGCTGAACCTTTTCGATATTCCAGTGGACCTGAGTCAAGTTAAGCTGAGCAGGATCGAAACGGGTTGAAGTGGTATTGTCTGGTGTCCCTTTGTCGTAGGCGATCTGTCCTCTGTCCATTACCGATTGAAGAATTTGGATCTGCCATCCCAGATCGGGGAAGGCTGGTGGTGGCATAGTAGTCCGTAAGGTATCCCGGGTTGGTTTTGCCCCAAAATCAATATAATGAATGAGCGGTCGATCAAGCTTCAAATGATTGACAACGAGAGATTGTTCGGCAAGATCCAGTGCTTGAATACTTGCTTTCATCTCCGCCATTCCAGCCGTCAATTCGGTCGAATCCATCTGGTCTAGGTAGGTAAAACGGGCCTCCTTGAGAGAAATCCCATTGGGTTGGATCAGCCAGTTGTTGGGGCTCTCGATCGTATCTGATGGAGCTTCTTTGGATCCAAAAGCTTGGGAGATAAAATCATAATTCGATTGGCCAAGCGAATCTCGGTTAAGGTTAACAAGTACGCCCGAGAGCTGGATCTGATCAGCAACCACTTGATGCTTTAACAACTTCAAGGGGCTAAAATGAACAGAAAGTCGGTTGACAGCCAATAAAGTGTCTGCTTCCTGGTCTCGCAGTAAAATACCTTTCATCTCCAACCACTGAAAACGCTTCCACCCAAATTCCTCTACCTGAACCTCGGTATCGAGCTTCTCACTAAGCCAGGAAAGCGCCTGTCGCACAGCGATTTCTTGTACGGGCTTCCACTGGGCTATGAGCACTAGCAGGAGCAGGAGTGATATGATCAGTAAAAGCCAAATTCCTAGCTTATAGAGTATTTTCTTTATCACAGGGATTCTTCAACTTTTGCGACTAGAACGTCATTCATAAAGGTAACTCAAAAATCACGTAAATAAAATGGGAAGGGTGCCACTAAAATCTTCTTTCAGAATATTCAACCACCCGCTAATTGTTACAGGTGCGGACCAAGATCTTATAGTCGCGACTATAACGTTGGGAAGACTGAGTAATACACGCTAACACCCATGATCTCCTCAGGTACTAGGGACATGAAACTAGCCCAAAAAATCAATGAGCAAGAACGAGATTCTCTAACCCCAGATTATAGACCGCCTAAACAATTGATTTATTGAGTCTTAACACCATTTTAAGCATTTTTTTTGTAAATTGCCAGATGGAAAAAATCGTCAACATCCATCCTCTTCATGAAGAACAATCAGATCTTTCCTATTGGCAGAACAAGTCTCCCGAAGAAAGGCTAGCAGCTGTCGAAACGCTACGTCTACAATATGTCAGATTCAAAAATATTGAGCCCAGACTTCAGAGAGTTCTTATCATTATTGCTCCAATACCAAGTTAAATTTCTAATTACAGGTGGGTACGCAGTGGGAGTATATGGTCATCCAAGATATACAGGAGACATTGATATCTGGGTAGATGCGGACCTTGAAAATGGTCAGAAACTAGTTGCTGTTTTTGAAGATTTTGGCCTTAAATCATTTGGTATAAAAGCTAAACACTTCATGCAACCTAATCAGGTTATTCAAATTGGATATCCTCCCTTTAGAATTGATATTTTGACTTCTATTGACGGAGTGTCGTTTGCCGAAGCATATCCTAACAAAGAGGTGATCGAAATAGATGGATTGGCGCTTTACTTCATAAGCCTTACCGATCTGGCTAAAAATAAGAAAAGTACTGGTCGAGGAATAGATCTAGACGATTTAAAAAACCTAGGAATTGATCCCGAGGAATAACTAAAACACCTCTTTTTTCACACCTCTTTGCACCCCTGACATACCGCTGTCAGTCCCTACCCTTAGCTTTGTATCAACAAAAAAAGATAACATGAAAACAAAGCAATTGGACAGTTTCAAACTAGTCGGTATTAGCATTCGTACCAGCAACCAAGAAAATCGAGCGGCGCGAGACATCCCGGCCCTTTGGCAACGCTTTATGGGTGAAAATATCGCCAGTAAAATCCCCAATAAAATCGGAGAAACCGTATACTGTGCTTATACGGAATACGAAGGAGACCACAATCAACCCTACACGACGCTGATTGGATGCCCAGTGGCTAATCTTGATGAGGTACCGGCCGGTATGAAGGGCATCGAAGTCCCCGGAGGGCAGTACGAGCATTTTGCACCAAAAGGCAAATTGTCAGATGGAATTATCATTAACCAATGGTTTAAAATCTGGGAAACCGACCTAGACCGTACCTATCAAACGGATTTTGAGGTGTATGGCGAAAAAGCAAGCGATCCCAATGCAGCCGAGGTGGACATCTTTGTAGGTGTCCAGGCTGCTTAGTTCATGTTTGACGATCACCCTTTGGGAGGGAAACGCCTTTTTTTGTTGATAACTGACTGAAAGCAGGCGGGAAATGACACTTTTCTCCTCCAAAAGCGACCATCAAACATACAATTAAACCACCTAGGGTCTGAATACTCATGCGGTGAGTATTCAGATCTTGAGCAAATAATAAAGTTATGTTAAGCGAACTCAATGGCTATTACCTAAGTCAAGAAGAACCCAACCGGGAGTGCATGTTAGCCATGCGGAGATACATCCTAAGTTACAACGAACATATGACAGAAACCTGGACGCATCGCATGCCCATGTTTCGATACAAAGGTAAACTGTTCTGCTATTTGTGGGTAGATAAAAAGACCTATCTGCCCTACATTGGTATTTATAAGGGAATCGACATTGAGCACCCGAAGCTGGAACTAGGCAACCGCAACAAGATGAAGACGATGACGATTCATCCCCAAGAAGATCTGCCGCTACCTATCTTGAATGAGATTTTTCAAATGGCATTGCAATTGTATTAGCCATAAATCTCTATCTATCCTTATTTAACGTAGCATTTCCTTAGCCCCCTTCCCTGCCTTAGCTACAGTGGGCCAATAAGGCGTGGGGCTATGTGCTTCTTTCATGATCGCTTCCATTTTAGCCACCACATCCGGGTACTCCTTTGCAAGATTTTTTTGTTCTACCAGATCCTCGCTCAGATCATACAGGTGGATTGGCTCTTCCGTTCCTACCCTAATTCCCTTCCAATTCCCCATCCGGACAGCTTGTTGAAAAGGGTTATAAAACTCCCAATATAAATAGTCATGCTGCTTTTGCTGCTTCTGCTGGCCCAGTAAGGTCGGTAGAAAAGAAAGGCCATCGATATCTTCTGGCTTTGAAGCTCCAGATAGATCTGCCAAGGTGGGCATGACATCCCAAAAAGTAACCAGCTGATCACTAGTTGTTCCGGCCTCTATATGTCCTGGCCAACGAGCTATCAGCGGAGTTCTGATGCCTCCTTCCAGCAGTTGGCGTTTGCTGCCACGAAAAGGTTTGTTGCTTTGCAAACTCTTGATGAAGGGTGGATTGGGTCCATTGTCCGAAGTAAAGAATACGATGGTGTTCTCATCGATTGATAGCTCTTGCAGCAGACTCATTAGCCGACCGATATCTTTATCCATCAAATCGAGCATGGCGGCATAATTCTTGACCCGCTCCGGCCAATCCCGATCCGCATAAGCACTATTATCAGGGATTTCATACTTCCCATGCGGAAGGCAAAGTGGGAGGTATAGGAAAAATGAAGTGTCTTTGTTTTGCTGTACAAATTCCAGCGCCTCCTCCATGATTAAATCATGAGAATAAACCTCTTCCTGACCATTTTCATTTTCTGGGATGTACAGGGTATCCGCATTTTGCATGAGGTAGGGCGTGTAATAGCTATGCGCATGCATTTGATCTAAGTAGCCCATGAAGTAATCAAACCCTTGTTGGTAAGGAGTGCCAGTGGTTCCAGGATTTCCAAGGCCCCATTTCCCCATACCAGCCGTCACATAACCTTCTCCTTTTAACAGCTCCGCCACCGTAAAATCCTCATCCCGTAATGGGATCAGCTTGCGTTGGGTAAAGGGGAGGTCTTCGTGAGCGGCCCGGTTATCCCGCCTAGTAATATGCCCACTATGTTTTCCGGTCATCAATACGCATCGCGTCGGAGCGCATACAGGGCTTCCTACATAAGCTTGGGTAAACCGCATGCCTTCTGCCGCCATTTTATCCAATACCGGAGTTTTGATGAATTCACTATCATAACAACCCAAATCCGCATAGCCTTGGTCATCAGACATAATAAAGATGATATTGGGCTTTTCTGTAGCCGTGGAGGATGGCGTAGGATCACTGCAATCAGCAGCTAGTAATAAAGGCAAGCAGGCCAACAAGATAATAGGCTTCATATAAAAATATTTAGGCAACTAGGTGTCGTTCAATGTAAGGCTTTTCGACCATATAACTTGACAAAACCTTTGAATCACATTATCTTTCATTTGCCTTGTCGCCTGAAAGGATGCCAATAATCTTAATTTATTTGTCGGTATCACCCAACCCTTGTCTTCCACGCTTGTGTCTAACTTTTAATGCAAATACATAGGAACCTTTCGGATTAGAAAGCTGAATTTTACTTCCTATGCTGTGATTTCCAACTGTTTTATAAAAAGAAGCTCCAGATGAAAGAACACCTACAGCTCGCATGGAACAATCCTTACGCAAGAGGCATCATCAACCGATTTTTTTTGCTCTTCTTTTGCCTGTTGTGGATCCCCTCCCTGCAAAGTCAAGCCTTATTCTGGTCCATCCTAGAAACGGATTTTACTTCTTATGAGGAGGCAAGAGCTTTCATTAAGTCGGAGGACAATGACCAACGCGTTTTCGCCCTCCTATATACGCCTAACTTTGTAGTATATGGCAGTACATCGGAAGCCCCTATTGAGCACCCCGCCATTCAAGCAAGCTGGACATTAGATGAATTAGAAGATGCCAAGCATATTCCGCTTCCCTTGAGTCGATATTTCCAACGCCTTTTTGAAGAAGATGAACGCTTTGAAGCACCACACCCGCATGAACATGAGCATGCTGATTGTCAATTCCATGCGGATGACCTAGAAAAAGGAGTAGAAACGACTACTTACCCCAATCAATGGAACAGTGAACGAATGACAGGGATAATGACCTGTACCGTTTTTTTTGTGGAGAGTGATGGCTCTGACGACCCCAATTATTATAGCTGGACGGCTAAAGCCCTGCTGGAGGAAAAGATTAGTATTCTTCGGTCTTTACATACTTGGGCCTATACCGCCTTTCGATATGGTATAGATGTAAGCTTTATTCCACAATGGCTGGAGCGAAGCCCTGTTTTGGGTCAGGGTAGAGAACCCAATTTACACTTCGGAAATTTTGAGACCTATTCTGGTCAAGTATTGGAGATGAACAAAGCCGTCCTCTCTAAACTAGGCTATACGGAAGGCTTCAACGTGGGAGATGAATTCAATTTTGATCAAAAGCGTTTAACTGCGGCTGATGGAGCCTTCACCATCGGTGTCCATTATGATCATGCGGGCAGGGGAAGAATTAGAGCGCATGCCTACCTCGGTGGCCCCTATACTTTCCTTAGTAGTCGCTCCCCCTTCTCCTTGTATGGGCATGAAATCGCGCACATTTTCCACGCCTTCGATGAATATCTCAACTCCACTTGCCAAAGCAATATCAACGTTAAATATAATGGGATTAGTAACCTCAATAATATCGGCAATGGTTGTGAAGGAAAGCAGACTTGTTTGATGGTGAACAATGCAGTGGCAGGAAGTGGAGCTGAAACTTACTATGCGCTATGTGAATATACAGTTGCCCATATTGGCTGGAGTGGCGACGTAGCTACCAAACCCTTGATTACTGCTCCTAGCCAAGACACTAGTTTTGCTTTTCACCTGCAAGAATTCCAATTTCATTTTCCTCCTGGGGGCATAGAACGGAAGTCTGCCGTAGTGAAAGTTTGGCGCGAGGATTTGGAACGCCCCACCCTAATCTACCAGGAAATATTCCCCTTGGAATCCGATGATCTCAGCTGGTTTAATGACAAAATTACAGAACCAGGCGATTATAAGATGATCGTACAGCATGGCATGTTCAATCGCTATTCTCTAGTGGATAGTGAGCCACTATACTTCAGCATAGCGGAAGAACAACATATCCCTTTTGCTGATAGCTGTATCTGGTTTTGTGGAACGATACAAAATATCGAATTGGGATTGGAAAACCTCAAGTGGTATGATTCTGCCGATTTGAGATCATTGATCCACGAGGGGGACAATTACCGCCCTAGCTTATCGGGGCAGTACTTCGTCGTATATGAAGAGGAAGGCCAAGTCAAGGACGTAGCCCAATTAACCGTAACAGAGAATTACCCAGCAACGGCACAGTTACTGCAAACCTACAATGCAGAGGGACCTATTCATCTCTATCTACAGTCCTTCACCGGGCTCCCTCACACCCGGGAGTTTCGCTGGTATAAAGATGATGAGCTTGTTGCCACCACTCAAATACAGGGGTTAGACGTGACGGAAGAAGGACTGTATTATGTAGTGATTGACAACGGCTGCGAAAGCACTACTAATACGCTACAAGTTCGCCGAGCGCCGAGTATTGAGTTGACACAAGACTGCGAGCTGGGTGGCTATACGGTAACCGCTGACCGTTTGATCAGCATTGCCAACTTCAACGGAGAAGAATTCTACGTTACCGATAGTGTATACCTTCCACCTAGAAATGATTTTCAGGAATTGAGTATCTATTCTGAGGATGGAACGATCTTTTGGAATGTATACGAGCTAGAACCCTTAGAAGTCCAGACGTTCATCATCGAAAACTTAGGCGGTTACCTACGCTTCAAATCAGAAGAATACTTCGAAACGGTAAATTGGTTTCGGAATGACACTCTGGTTTTGGATGGAAAACAAGAATGGTTTATCGTCGATCAACCTGGCACCTACCGGGCTGAGATTGACCACTCCGGCCGACTTTGCCCCATCATTTCACAAAATATTGAATTTCCAACCTTAGTACCACCGCCAAGTATTGAGCAGGATCGCTACACCATTTGCCTTTCCGATATTGGAGAACTGGAAACCTTGACGGTGACGGGAGAAAATGTAAAGTGGTACCTAGAACCGCAAAAGGAAGAACAAATTGCGGAGGGAAATAGCTTTCAGCCTAGCTCGGATTACTACAGTTTCAATAGTACCCTATATGTCACGCAAGAAGTGGAAGGCCAGATCAGTCCACCTTTGGTAGTAGAGCTAGTAGGATTACAGCCTTTAGAGGTGAGTATAGATACTTTCGATCAACAGTTCTTAGCCATTGTAAATGGTATCCAACCCAATTACCCCCCCGAAAGCTATGCATATGACTGGTTCTACGAGGAATCCTTTCTCGCCAGCACTATCCCACCAGAACTCCCTTTAGGTGATCCCGGCACCTATCATGTGCAGCTAAGCCATCAAGCACCATCTTGTATCCTGAGTGAACCCTACACCTTGGAAGGTGTCGTCTCTAATTCCGATGCCCCTTCCTTACAAAGTAGGCACATTCAACTGTATCCAAATCCAGTACGTGATGAGCTATGGTTAAATGTTGAAGAAGCCAAAGTGAGAACGGTACAAATCTTTGGTCTAAATGGACAATTGGTCAGGCACTTTCGCACGGACCGGGCATCCAGCATTCAGATATCCGTCAGTGATCTAGTCCCGGGCTTCTACTTAGCTGTGCTAAATACGGATGCGGGGCGTTATCCGGTGAAGTTCGTCAAGGAATAGCTTGCCTTTCATACACTTTACACTTCCGAAGTGGATTGGTCGATATTTAGAGGAATG
>JABSSL010000095.1 GCA_013214355.1 Saprospiraceae bacterium
TCTTCTCGAGATTGGATCAACTTGCTCTCTTGCATCTCAATGCTTTTTACCCTAAGTTAACACCTAAGCCAATTTTGGAGAAATATTATTTACTCATTCCTCTAAATATCGACCAATCCACTTCTGAAGTTTGTCAAACTTTAGAAGTATGCCCGTTCTTTATTCATTCCCTGTCCAGCTGAGACGCTGCTTATCTGCCAGTAATTGTTTTTGCAATACTGTATAGTCCAAGTCTTGCACTGCTATATTTTCATCGATAGAGAGGCAGGCGGCCGTTGCCGCAGATTGCCCAAGAACCATAAAGACAGGTTCCATCCGAATGGAACCAAAGGCGATGTGTGAGGCGCTGACACAGATGGGCACGAGTAGGTTGGGGCTCTCTGATTTTTTAGGTACGATTGATCTGTAGCTAATGGGATAAGGTTCTTTGACCTTGGCTTCAACGTTCCCTTCGTTTTTGGCATAACCCTCCGCATTGACGTAGCGTTGCGTGTTGTGAGAATCCATACCGTAGGCCGCCATGCCGACAGGGTCTTCTACCACTTCCAGCCCTTCACAATTGTATTGAGTCATGACATAGTCGCTTACCATTCTTCGAGCTTCTCGTATATATAATTGTTGCTGCCAACCATCTTCTCGCTCAAACTCATCTTTACTGGTCCCCCAACGAGCTACTTCGGTGCGGATATGTTCTGGTACGCGTGGATGATTGGCCAATGTCCACATAAGTCCTTGTTGGTACTTTCGATGGGCTTCGACGATCTGCTCTCGCTCTTCATAACTGGCTTCTGGATAGCTGTAATTCTGGCCTACGAAATCGGTGGAAAAACCAGTTCGGTTATTGGTGTCTGTTTTTCGATTGGGCATCTGGGAATTGATCCAGGGGAAGCCCTCCTCTCCTGCTTCGAAATTGCGGAGGAGCAATTCATAATCGAGTTCATTGTAGCCATCAGGCTTAGCAAAGGGGATGCGATTATCGGGGTGATCGGTAAGGCACATACGGAAGCAGTAGGCTTGGATGTGAAGATCCTCAGCTCCTTCTTCGCCCGGGCCATTCGGATTGATGAAGGGTAGTAGACCACTATCAGGATCTCCCTTTACAACATAAGGATCAACACCATCAACAAAGTTGTGATTGATTCCGTTACGAGCCGGGTAGCCAGTCATAGTGGTATCCTTTAAAGTGGTATTAACCCCATTTTGAGTCTCTTTATAGGTAGCATTGGCCTCTCTACCAGTGGTGTAGCTAACATTTGCCGTAGCAAGGAGATCTCCTTCGTAGGTAGCATCGATAAACATCTTGCCACGGTAGCTCTCCCCGGAGCGCATTTTGATCTCACTTATTTTCCCATCTACTTTCGTTACACCATTCTCACGATCTAATTGTTGGTCGAATACGAGGGGGATATCATAGGTGCCAATCCAGTCTTGATAAACAGCCAAAGCTGCGGAAGGCTCAAAGGTCCACATAGAGCTTTCACCAGCAGCCGTACGAGTCTGTCCGCCATCCTTGTAATCTTCCTTTTTCTGCCACTTCCAATTTGCGGGAGCATCGTAATATTCCTTGATCCCCTCGTAGAATTCTCGGGAGATGCCTCCAATGGCGGCTTTGTTGCCGATGTCAGTTTGACCAAGGCCGCCCGTGGTTAAGCCACCGATACGAGAGGAGGGCTCAATTAAAATCACAGATTTTCCCATCCGTTTAGCTTGTACCGCAGCTGCAATCCCGGCAGAGGTGCCTCCATATACTACGAGAAGATATCCGTCTTGATTAGTAGCGCCTTCCTGACAAGAATGTAGGAAGAGGGTAAGGGTAAGGAGTGAAAAAAAAAGAGAAGAAATGAATAAGCGATGTAAGTTGGTTTTTATCATTGGTATATCGTTTTCAAGCCAGGAATAGCAATAAAGTTACAGCCGTAGGAGAGGCTCTCGACCATTCGATCTATAAATAAGAGTCCCGAACTTGTTAAATGTAATAGGTTCTCTGACAATTTTTGGGTTTTGGAGTCAACCTTTTAGCTAAAAGCTTTGCTTCCGTTGGGCGCAATTCTTCTAACTATAACGCTGCCTGTCTAGCTAGCCAGATAGACCTGTCCGGCTGGCCAGACGGGCCCACAAAAATGGTCAGAGAAGGATGTAATAGCTTTTGGCGGAATATTTTGAGCGGGTTTAAAGCAGTTATTTAAAAAATCCCCCTTCTCGGCTCAGCAGATATTCTTGAACAACTTCAAATAAAACCAATGCCGTTTCTTACTTTTTCATGATATTTCTCCTTGTCGAATTCATATAGATAGGGTGCTTTATGCGCGCCGCCGCTCTTGAGCTTTTCATGTCGAATCAGGATGTCCAGTTTTAGCATTTTTCGCTGAAAGTTGCCTCGGTCTAGCTTTTGCTTCAGAATCTCTTCGTAGAGGTTTTGAAATTGAGACATGGTAAAGCGTTCTGGTAACAAGTTGATCCCTACAGGGAGGTAGTTTAATTGGCGGCGTAAGTTGGTGAGTGCTGCGTCAATAATCTCTTGATGATCCAAGATTAGAGGAGGAATTTGATCCAAGGCTACCCATTCACATATATCTGTAAATAAATCGGGTTTAGGTTCTACATCTTCGATGTGAACCAGCGCAAAATATCCCACGGTAATGAAGCGCTGGTTAACCCATTCGTGCGCAGCACTGCTCAGCTCTTGGAACTTCTTTAGGTGTTCTTGCTTGTGGGCGTTACGATCCGACTTTCCAAATAATTTGAATTGCTGAAAATAGAGTTCCTCCAGGCCCGTTCGTGCCTTCACAATCCGATGTACGGCTATGTCCAGATCATACTCCTTTTCGATGAACCCCCCAGGTAGCATCCAAATATCGTCAACCTGTGCTTTTAGTAAAAGCACTTTGATGTGTTGACCATCATAACCTAAAATCACAGCATCAGCTGATATACCGGGCAGAAATCTGTCTTTTGCGGCCTCGAAATACTCGAAAGCATTGGTTTCGAGGGTCAAAGACTCATTGTGTTCATTTGACAAAATAAGGGGATTTGTTTATTATTGTGTCAAATTTACAAATTAAAGACGACATGAAGAGAGCTATCATCATTTTAGGCATATTAGGATTACTAGGTTTTATTGCATTTAAAATTCTATTTGCCAAAGAACACTTCGTCAGTGTACTTGTCTTTTCCAAAACAGAAAGCTTCAGACATGACAGCATTGATGAGGGGAAAGCGGCTATCATAGCATTGGGGAAAAAGCATGGGTTTCAAGTGGACACTTCAGAGGACGCCTCCATTTTCAAGGAAGTGCATTTGCAGAAATACAATGTGGTGGTTTTCCTAAATACCACTGGAGATATACTCGATGAAGCGCAACAATTGGAGTTTAACCGATTTATCCAAGCAGGTGGTGGTTTTGTAGGTATTCATTCTGCTGTAGATACGGAATATGATTGGCCTTGGTATGGTCAGTTGGTGGGCGCTTATTTCAATGGCCACCCTAATGACCCCAACGTTCGAGAAGCCGATATACAGCTTATTGATGGTACTCATGAAAGTACATCTATGTTGCCTGAAGTATGGCATCGAAGTGATGAATGGTATAATCTTAAAGATATCCAAAGTGACCTTACTGTATTGCTCAATCTAGATGAGACTACTTACGAAGGTGGCACGAATGGCGAAAGTCATCCCATCGCTTGGCACCATGAATTTGATGGCGGCCGAGCCTGGTATACGGGGCTAGGACATACGCCTGAAACTTTTAGTGAGCCCTTGTTTTTGGAGCATCTCTTAGGGGGGATCAATTATGCAGCCGGACCTGCCGAAAGGTTAGATTTTAGCAATGCTAATGTAGCTCCCGAGGAGAATCGTTTTATCAAGGTAGTATTGGAAAACCAGTTGGATGAGCCAATGGAGTTGGAGATGCTGCCGGATGGAAAGTTATTGTTTGTCGAACGGAAAGGAGCTATCCGATTGTTTGACCCAGCTGTAGATAGCTCTACTTTGATCCAGCAAATGGAAGTATCCTCAAAATTTGAGGATGGTCTATTGGGCTTGGCTTTGGATCCCAAATTTGAAGAAAACAATTGGATCTACCTCTTTTACTCCGATCCAGAAAAGTGGCAGCAGAATATTGCTCGCTTCACCATGGCTGCCGATTATGGATCCATCGACATGGCTTCGGAAAAGGTGCTATTGGAAGTGCCTACCCAACGAGAGGAGTGCTGTCATTCGGCCGGAAGTATGGAGTTTGGTCCTGATGGTTTGCTATACGTCTCCTTGGGCGATAATACCAACCCCCATGAATCTGATGGATTCTCGCCTAGCGATGAAAGGACTAATCGAGGTCCTTGGGATGCTCAAAAGTCCTCTGCTAATACCATGGACCTTCGTGGAAAGATCTTGCGAATTAAACCAGAAGCGGATGGTACTTATTCCATTCCTTCAGGAAATCTTTTTGCAGAAGGAAGTGATAAGGGGAGACCAGAGATTTATGTTATGGGTTGTAGAAATCCTTTCCGTATTTCCGTTGATCAGCGCAACGGTTATTTGTATTGGGGAGAGGTAGGACCGGATGCCGGAAGAGACAGCTTAGGTCGAGGTCCTCGTGGATATGACGAGGTGAATCAGGCTAAAAAGGCGGGTTTCTATGGTTGGCCATACTTTATTGCTAATAACCAGCCTTACAATAAATACGATTTCGCGGTACAAGCTTCTTTCGATCCCTTCGATCCAGAGAAGCCGATTAATCAGTCTCCCAATAATACTGGTGCACGAGAGTTACCTCCTACTAATCCAGCATTCATTTGGTATCCATACGGGCCTTCTTCAGAATTTCCACTGGTGGGAGACGGCGGAAGAAATGCCATGGCGGGACCCGTTTTTTACGTAGATGACTATCCCGATAATCCTGGTCGATTTCCAGGCTACTATGATGGGAAGCTTTTTATCTACGACTGGATGCGAGGATGGATCATGGCTGTGACTATGGATGAGGAGCAGAATTTTAAGCGGATGGAGCGCTTCATGCCGAGTTATAAGTTTAGTAACCCTACGGATATTATCATGGGGCCAAATGGGGATATGTACATGCTAGAATATGGTACGATTTGGTTCTCGGATAATCCAGATGCTCGTTTGGTACATATTCAATATAACTCTGGTAACCGGAAACCTGTTGCTCAAATTGATGCGGATCAGACGGTAGGGGCCCTACCCTTAGCGGTAAACTTTAGCGCAGCAAATACCAAAGATTTTGATGGAGATGAGCTTACTTACGAATGGTATTTTGATGGAGATGACAAGGTAGACGCCACTGACCCCAATCCTTCCTTCACCTTTGAGAAGGCGGGCGAGTATAAGGCACGTTTGGTAGTGACGGACCCTTCAGGAGAATCTGCTGAAGCTAGTACTACAATCTTGGCTGGAAATGCAATGCCTGATTTGAGCTGGGACTTTGTTGGCAACCGGAGTTTCTATTGGGATGGCCAGCGACTAGATTATGAAGTGATGGTAAAGGATGCCGAAGATGGTCAACTTGGTAGTGGTATTGATCCAAAATCTGTGACTGTTAGCATTGACTACCTGGAAAGAGGGTACGATGCGAATGAAAGTGCGATAGGACATCAAGCGATGCAAGAGGCCTCCCTATTTATTTTGGGCCAGCGATTGATTGAGCAATCTGATTGTAGTGCTTGCCATCAGAAAGCACAGAAGTCGGTCGGACCATCGTATTTGGAAGTAGCACAGAAGTATCAAGATGATGCCAATGCAGTTAAATATTTGGCGAATAAGATCATAACTGGCGGTGGCGGTGTTTGGGGTGAAATTGCTATGGCTGCTCATCCTCAATTATCCGATAGTGAGGCGGAGCAAATGTCTAAATACATCCTTTCTCTCGCCGGAGATGCTGGCGCCTTGGCTAATAATCTTGGTACCAAGGGTAGCTATATTTTTGACCAACATGAATCGGGGAATCCAGAAGGGAAATATATCTTCCGTGCCTCCTATCAAGACAAAGGGGGAAAGGTGATCGGACCTTTGGTAGCGCAGGAAGAGATCGTACTGAAGAGTCCAACTGTATTAGCAGCGGATTATGCCCTCCTGGAGAAATCTATGCGCTTTACCCTTACTCCCGAACAAGCACAAGGGATGATAGAAGAAGACCTGGATATTGTCATTGCACAAAACAATGGCTATGTGATGTATTCTCAGCTAGATATGACTGGAGTAAAAGGGATTTTGATTCACTATTTAAAAGCAGGAGCTTTCATGGAAGGCGGAAAAATTACCTTCCGTGTCGATGCGGTAGACGGTCCAATCATTGCTGAAGTGGACTTATCCATCGGCATTGCCAGCTTTGGAGAAGACAAAGAATTTACAACTATCGAAGAAGTGGAAGGTGTGCATGATTTGTATGTGACGTTCTCAAATACAGGCGAAAAACCAGTTACGGGCATCGTGTCCTTTTACTTCGATAATCAAGCCATGAACAACTGACACATGGTAAGCTTATCAGTGGAAGCCTTCTCCTAGGAGGCTTCCATGATATCTATTCTTGCATCGTCCTTCCTTCTAATAACACCAACTTATGAAACAAGCACTCAAAACATTCCTATACATTGTCTTGACGCTGATTACCATTGCAGTAATCAATATTGGGTTTTTTATCTACAAGGCAAAAAATGGTATTCCCGTCTACGAATCAAGAGCGCCCAAGTTACCTTCGGAAATGAAGGACTTCTCCGTCTTACTTTTCTCCAAGACCAATGCCTTTAGGCACAGTCGAGCGATTAAGGCGGCCATCCCAGCTTTCCAAAAAATGGCCGAGGAAAAAGGTTGGACCTTATTCTCTACTGCCAATGGTGCGGTTTTCAATGCCGAACAATTGGCTAAATTCGATGTCGTGATATGGAATAATTGCACAGGAAGAGTGCTGAAAGATGAGCAGAGGGCAGCTTTCAAATCCTACATGGAGAAAGGAGGCGGTTTTGTAGGGGTTCACGGTTCAGGAGATGGGTCGCATAAATGGGACTGGTACGAAGATGAACTAATCGGTGCTCGTTTCAGTCATCATTCGCTACAGCCACAATTTCAGTTGGCAGATATGTATTTAGAATGTAATGCTTCAAGTAGTTTTCCTTGTTCTCATCTATCCCATAAGTGGACTAGGAGTGAAGAATGGTATGTCTTCAATAATAACCCTCGTAATAATGGTTTCACGCCGGTTTATACGGTAGATGAGAATACCTTTAATCCTAGCGGGAATCTAGGCTCGCTGATCACGGACAAGGATTTTGGTATGGGTGATGATCATCCAATCGTTTGGTATAAAGAGTTAGCGGGAGGAGGAAGAAGCTTCTATTCTGCACTAGGGCATTCGGGAGATGCCTTTGCTGAGGAGAAAGTTTTAGAATTGATGGAACGAGGAATCGAGTGGGCGGGACAGTAAATCTAGTACCTTGAGATTTTAATATAGATTCTCTACATAGACGATGCTTACCTTGGGAAGCACCTGTTTCCCATTTACCTTTTCTATTGTTTAAGGAGGATGATAAATGTCACCTTCTTCTGTGATAATCTTCACTGAAAGCTGGTTTAGGAAGGCCTAATTTTGGGTTAGATATTAAACCAAAGTATAGGATAACCATCTCTTCTCCGGAAGAGAAAAACTCAAATTTATGTGCTCTTCACGTTGCCCATAGAAATATGATTTTAAGAACATATTTGATCAGATCTTAATTGCCTTTGAAAGGCAAGTTAGTCCTGGTCAGACATGCTCTATTAGGTGAGTTTCACCTAAATACATGAACAAATGATCATATTTTTATATTAAAAAAGGTTCTTCGACAAATCTTGTGTTTGAAGACATTCAACAATGAAATTCAACGCTTTACTGACGGTGATCGTCAGCATGCGCTTTGGGCGCTCATTTTATGATTGTCCACAAGATTGTCAAAGAAGGATAAAAAAACCGCCTTTGGTACGGGATAAGCGGACCCAGGCGTACTTAAATCATGAAAGTAGAGCAAATCTATACCGGTTGCTTGGCAGAAGCAGCCTACTATATTGAAAGCAATGGAGAGGCAGTAGTGATTGATCCGCTGCGTGAAACGGAGCCTTATTTAGAGAGAGCAGAAAAGGATGGTGCTCAAATCAAATATATCCTAGAAACCCATTTTCATGCTGACTTCGTGTCTGGTCATTTAGATCTGGCAAAGAAGACAGGGGCCAAGATAGTGTACGGACCAACAGCAGCTCCAGCCTTTGAGGCTTATGTGGCGGAAGATAATGAAGTGTTACAGGTGGGGAATGTGAGCATTCAGGTGTTGCATACCCCCGGACATACGATGGAAAGTACGACCTATTTGCTGAAAGATGAATCTGAACAGGATTATGCCATTTTCACAGGTGACACCTTGTTCTTGGGGGATGTTGGTCGCCCAGATTTAGCGATTAAGCAAGGAGAGTTAACCAGAGAGGATTTGGCTGGCCATCTATTTGATAGCCTCCGCAATAGGATTATGCCGTTGGCGGATGAGGTGATTGTTTTCCCTGGTCATGGTGCAGGATCAGCTTGTGGTAAGAAGATGAGCAGCGATACGCAAGGGACATTGGGTCAGCAGAAGCTGGTGAATTATGCTCTGCGTGCTGATATGACGAAGGACGAATTCATTAAAGAGGTGACTACCGGATTGGTTGCGCCGCCGCAGTATTTTCCAAAGAATGCGGTACTCAACAAGATGGGGTACGAGAGTATTGATGTAGTGAGAGAACGAGGGTTGCAGGCTTTGAGTGTACGCGCCTTCAAGATGGCTTGGGAAGCTGAAGAGGCCTTAGTATTGGATACTAGAAGCAAAGATGCATTTGCTAAGGGATTTATTCCCGGTTCCATTTTTATCGGCCTAGATGGAAGCTTTGCGGCCTGGGTGGGAGCCTTGATCACAGATTTAAAGCAACCTATCCTCTTTATCGCTGAACCTGGTCGTGAGAAGGAAGTGGTGACCCGCTTAGCTCGGGTAGGTTATGATAATGCCATTGGGTATTTAGAAGGTGGAGTAGAGCAATGGGAAATTGTGGGTGAAGAATTGGATGCAGTTTCCGAGATTGATCCAGAACGTTTTGCTCGCTTATTTGATGGTAGCAACCTAGATGTGTTGGATGTTCGAAAGGCTAGCGAATTCAACGCGGAGCATCTAGTTGGAGCACAAAATTTCCCGCTGGACTTTATCAACCAAAACATGGCACAAGTTGAGCGAGACAAGATCTACTATCTCCATTGTGTGAGCGGATATCGATCATTGGTAGCTGCTTCCATCCTAAAGGCAAGAGGTTTTGCAGGAGTAATTAATGTAACAGGCGGATACAAGGAATTGGTGAAAACTCCTTTAAAAAGAACAGAGTATGTGGAGCAATCCACGGAGCTATAAGATCTAGAGCTTAAGTAGCATACAAGGCAGTTTATTTATAGATAGCGGTCGACTCCTCGGGAGGGCCGCTATTTTTTGTATACCCATCCATCAGCGAAAGGAAATAGATCGTTTCATACGGATTATACTGCGGAAGTTGAAGCGGTATTGGAAGCAAAGCGCTTGCGCAGATAGCGATTCATAGGGTTGGAGAACCAACGAGCTATAGCCTCACCCAGGAGGGCTGACAATAGAATACCGCCAAGATAGAGTCCCCAGATCCATTCTCCTCCTCCTTCCCACGCCTTAAACGACCTAACCAGCAGGATAACCACGAACATATGCGTAAGGTAAATTTCGTAGCTATTGCGCCCTATTACCGCCAGCCATCTAAAGGCGACATGATTCCTTTGTCTTCCCTGCTTCATCCGGTGTTGCATTCCAATTAAGACCAATGCTGTTCCGATAGCCAGCAAGCTTACATTCAAGCCTATAGAACTTAGTCCTGCCTGGTAGACTATCCTTTTGAAGAAAACAACCATAAGGAGAAAGATCCAGCCCAATACCGTTAGCCAGGGAATAGCCTTTTGTGGCAACCCATCTCTTTTGGAAATGATTGCAGCGACGCAACCCATGGCAATGGCATCTAGGTAGGCTAGGTGATTCTTGTCTCCCAGTTCATTACCGGGATACAAGGAGGTGCGTGCATAAGGAGAGATTAACAAAAAGATGGCAACGATCGCGATGAATTGTCGTTCGGTTTTTACCAACAAGCACAACAATGGGAAAAATAGGTAGAAGGTTTCTTCAATTGATAAGGACCAGAGTACATCCCAATTACCTGGTAAATAGCCCACCTTAATTTCTAACCAGTTGATATGAAAACCCAAGGCTGCTAATACGGCTCTGCCTAGGGAAGTACGTTCCTCATTAATGACAAAACCAGAAGCACCCTGTAGATGCAAAAAGGAAAGTACAATAAGCAGTAAGCTCAGCAATGGTATAATGCGAGCAAAGCGCATACCATAAAAGGCTTTCGTATTGATTTCGGGTAAACTCCCCCATTTATTTAGCGCAGAGGTAGTAATCAAAAAGCCAGATATCACAAAGAAGATACAGACGCCATAGTAGCCATTCCAGAAAATGAAACTATACCATATTTTGGGTAATGCCTCACCGATGAAAGTCTCCTTAAAGGGGACTCTAATATTTAAGTGCAAAAGGATAACGGATAGAATGGATAGGCCCCGCAGAATATCGATTCCAATATTCCTACGAGCCATGTCGGGAGTGTCGGGTTTCATGTCCTATTATTCGCCTTGAATTTTATGCATGGCAGCAATTAGGGTCGCCGCCATGTGTTTACATTTTGCTTCGTAAGGACAATTGCAGCTAGCAATTAGTTTCGGTCCACGCTTCCAGAATCGCACCTGATAAAGATCCGCACCTTGCACTTGACTACGGATCTCTCCTTCCTCAATGCTTAGGCCCTTGATCCAGTTTTCATAGTAGTAAGTAAATCCTCTGCCTAAGATGTCTACAGGGAACAACATCGTTAACTTCAACTCGTCCAATGATCTGATCGTAGTGGATAGATCGTCTTCGGCATTCCCTTCCAATATGGTCCACTCTTGCATAGCAACAATATAAGTTCTCCCTAAAGGTAATGACTTTGGGCTTAGATCTCCGAACATCAGCCGAAAGTGCTCATGTAGTTCTATGAATTAATTAATTCATTATAAAGAGATTCGAGAAACCCGGTACTTGAGGAAGTATTGTTTCACCAAAAAGTAAGTATGAAAAAGGGGAAGTTCATAATAGCCTGTTGTGCCGTCTGCTTCACTTGTTTTAGAGTCTCCGCACAGGAAGAAAGCCAACAATTAAAGATTGTTAGGAATATGATAGATGCGGTCAATCAGAAAGATGCGGCACAATACGTCGAGGGTTTTTCTGATACGATTAAGATCTATGTCGATAATGTTTTGCGTGTGGAGGGGAAGATGGCTTTACAAGAGAATCGCGCCAAGCATTTCGAACGATATCCAGAAACTCGATCAGAGATTCAACATTTGATAGAGATTGATCAAAAGGTCGTCATGCATGATAAAGTCTGGTTGTACAGTAAAGATTACAAGGGACAGGACATAGTCGAGATCTTCACTTTTGAAGATGGGCGAGTGGTTCGCATGGATGTCATTCAATCTAAAACACTATTTAAGAATTAATAAGACATATGTGTATGGTAGAGAAGGTCAATACCGGGATTTGGATAGGCCTGATGCTCTTGCTAGTCGCATGTCAGCCAGCGGAGGAAATTGTCGAAAGAGTATTTCCTCCGAATGTAATCGAAAGTGGAGCGGCCCAATTTCAACTAGATACGATTAGTGATGCTTTTTTTGTCCCTTTTGGTATGGATTGGTTACCCGATGGACGTATGTTAGTCACCGAACGCCCCGAAGGAAAGCTTAGTCTACTTGATCCTGCCACGGGGGTGGTGGAGGAAATTTGCAATCTACCACCAGTACATCGACAAAAGTATGTGGGCATGATGGATGTTTTGGTGCATCCCAAATACGAAGAAAATGGATGGATCTATTTGGCTTATGCTGTCGGTCGGGCAGATAGTGCCACAACCACTGCTATTGACAGAGTAAGGTTACAGGGAAACTGCCTGGAAGATCGGCAAAGATTATTCCTAGCTCAACCCTACTATCAGCGAGGGGATCACTATGGATGCCGAATGTTGATTCGAAATGATTATTTGTTTTTCAGCATTGGAGATCGCCTGACTCGAGATTCTGCCCAGTCTCTCTCTACCCATAATGGTAAGATCATTCGACTTCATGATGACGGCAGAATCCCTTTGGACAATCCGTTTCTACATCACCCTCACGCCCGACCAGAAATCTGGAGCTATGGTCATCGAAACCAGCAAGGCATGGACTTTCATCCTTTGACTGGCGAACTGTGGATACATGAACATGGCCCAAAGGGTGGGGATGAGATCAACATAGTCCGACCAGGCCGAAATTATGGCTGGCCTATAATTACCTACGGAGAGGAGTATGAAGGAGGACCTGTAGGTGAAGGATGGACCTACAAAGATGGTATGGAGCAGCCCATCTATTACTATACACCTAGTATCGCACCTAGTGGCATGACCTTTTATACGGCAGATCAATTTCCGGAATGGAAGGGGGATATATTTTTGGGAGCCATGGCAGGCCGCCACCTTAATCGCCTGGTACTGGAAGGAGGCGAAGTAGTGGAAGAGGAACGCCTATTGGAAGACTTCCATTGGCGGATACGCTGTGTAAAGCAAGGACCGGATGGAGCCTTGTATTTGGCGATTGATCAAGGGATGATCTTGAGGCTGCGGTCGGTAGTAGACCGTACTAGTGGATAGAAAGCTTTTGACTCAAAAATGCGCTGCTATCCATTGACTAATTTTCTGGTTCGCTGTTTTCATTAAAGCGGTGTTGGCTAGATCTGGATTTTCTTGTTCATCTAATAACCCATATCGCCTGGCTTTATTACGTTGATAGGCACCACAGAGATGAAAACCTATACAACCAGGGTTTTTGAATAACTCGGCTATCGTATCAGCGTACCACTGGCCATTATTACGCGTAAATTCTCTGGGTTCGGTCAGCCATTTTATCTTGGCCGCATCAGCAAGAAGTACAGGTTTGCCCGTTTTTTGGTGCCAATCTTTGAGATGAGCAATTGGATCGCGGAAATCTTGGAAGGAAAGCACATCAACATATGGTAGCGCTGCTTCAATTACTTCAGTCGCAATCGGGGCATTGGCTTCATATCGATCTCCCAAAATCAGATGATTCTTATCATAGCGCCGAATAGCATCATGTGTAGTTTTATAGTATTGCCGTGCTAAGTTTGACAATTCCTTCCGGCCAGATTCTGTATTCAATTTATCGGGGTCAAAAATGGGTCCTCGCCATTTATTCTTAGGCCTACTGTGGATCCAGGTGGGACAATCGCTGTAAAAGTAGCCAATTAGGTTAGGGTCTTCACTCATTTCGGCACAGTGTGATCGCGCTATATAATCGCACCATTCTTCCCACTCTGCACTATTGAAATCAAAGTGCTGAGTATGTTGTTCCCACTGATGAGATTCAGTGAAAGGAAGCATGTGGCAATAGGGCATGTTCAATGCCTGGTATTCCTCAAAAGTGAAAGCTCGGGAATGCCTCCAATTCCTTACGGTTACTTCTTGTTCCCAGCCAACAGTATTGAACCCCCATTCCTGAAGATTTTTTGCTACCGATTCTTTTAGCCATTTCGTGGTTTTGCCTTCATACTTATCCCGCCAGATATGGATGTTTTCTGGATAGCGCATACTGGCCGGATCAATGTGATTCAATCCAATACTGAAGAAGGGTTCTCCATTTGGCGTGATTAACCACCAGTGATCTTTTCGATTTTCAAGTTGAAAATAGCCAGTTTTGGCTGGTTTTGACTTGTATGGCAGGGCCCAAGATATTAAAGGCCATCCTAGGTTCATGACACTAAAGGAAGTAAGATAGGTGAGGAAGGATCTTCGTTTCAAATCAAACTGATTGTTAAGTAATAATGACCTTAGTCCTAAATTACTTAAAATAGCTTAGAGACGGTGCTACCAAAGGTGTTACTTATGAGGCAAGAAGGAATTAGATGGTACTATTTCTTTGCCGTGGATGAGTAGGAATGGGTGACTAATTGTTCTGATTTTACAATCTGCCCCAGTTGATTGAAATCTTTTCCGTCTATTAAAATCGTCTTATGATCTCTGCGAATTTCCTGCCATAAATCCTGAATATCGCTATAGGTACGCGCTGTGAAATATTCTACTGCCACTATGAAATCCCAAGTTGTCGGTTCCTCAGTCCCTACGTTTTCAAGTAACTGATAGTTGTTGAAAAGCCCGCGCTGAACGGCAATACTATCCATCACAAACCAATTTTTTTCAATGTACTTTTTAAGATTACTTCTCTGGTTATCCGTTGCCTTAATGTAGGTATATACCCAGGTTTTTTGAGGCGTAGGCTCATGCTCCTGTGCTACAATACTGTTGGAAAGAGTGGAAATTAATAACAAGAGGCTAAGTCGCAACAATTTCATTCTATAGTGTTTAGAGGTACGATAAAGATTTCGGTTTCAAAGTTACCATGACTTTGATCTTCAGAAAATCGTACTAGTGCAAGAATTTAGTGTTCATTCTAGCTCTTCGTAGGCGACTCAGATAGGTAGCAGTAATGCCGAGGTAAGAGGCGATATGTTTTAAGGGTACCCGCTGTTCAATCTGTGGGTATTTATTAATAAATTGGAGATATCGTTGAGATGCTGTAAAGGATAGATGATGACTGATTCGGTCTTGCGTAGCCAGCAGTCTATTCTGTAGAAGAACCCTAAAGTACCGTTCAAACTTCGGTACTTTAGTATATAATTCTTCTAACTTTTCTTTGGTAAACCTGAGGACGGTGGAGTTTTCTTGTGCTACTAAATTGAATTCGGAGGGTGTATTTCGTACAAAACTCTTCAAATTGCCCGTCCACCAACCCTCAATCGCGAACATAGTAGTATGTTCGACCAAATTACTGTCTATATAGTAAGATCTTAGGCAACCTTCGAGGATGAAGTATTCATACCTACATACCTGCCCTTCCCTGAGCAGATGTGTTTTTCTTTTAACCGTAATTACTTCCACCAAAGATCGGAATATCTTTTTTTCATCCTCAGTTAGCGGAACGATTCTGGCGATATTCTTGAAAGCAATTTCTAAATCCATTATCCGCCTACATATTCCTTCTATACTGCCCCCCTACTGTATACAATGCATTGGTGATCTGCCCTAGAGAGCAATGCTTAGCTGCTTCCATAAGGGCAGCGAAGACATTTTCATTTTGTAGGGCTTTATCCTTCAAGTTTTCCAGTGCTTGTTCAGCGGATTCGGCTTTTACAGCATGTAGGTTTTGCAGGTTTTCGATCTGCTTTTCTTTCTCTTCTGTAGTAGCTCGAATTACTTCTTTTGGTGTTACGGTGGGTGAACCTTCTGAAGACAAGAAAGTATTTACGCCAATAATCGGATATTCGCCGGTGTGCTTGAGCATCTCGTAATGCAAACTTTCCTCTTGGATCTTGCCACGTTGGTACATGGTTTCCATTGCCCCTAGTACGCCGCCACGGTCCGTGATGCGATCAAATTCGTTCATTACTGCTTCTTCCACCAGTGCTGTCAACTCCTCTATAATGAAGGAACCTTGCAGGGTATTCTCATTCTTAGCTAAGCCCAATTCATGATTGATGATCATTTGGATGGCTACGGCTCTTCGCACACTTTCCTCAGTCGGAGTCGTAATGGCCTCGTCGTAGGCATTGGTGTGTAGAGAATTGCAATTGTCATAAATGGCGTACAACGCTTGCAAAGTGGTTCGAATATCATTGAAGGAAATCTCCTGAGCGTGTAGTGAACGCCCTGAGGTTTGGATGTGGTACTTCAGTTTTTGGGAACGCTCATTTGCCCCATACTTATACTTCATCGCCTTGGCCCAGATCCGCCTAGCTACTCTTCCTATCACGGCATATTCTGGATCGATACCATTGGAAAAGAAGAAGGAAAGGTTAGGCGCGAAGTCATCAATATGCATTCCTCTGGCGAGGTAGTATTCTACGAAAGTGAATCCATTGGCTAGCGTAAAGGCTAGCTGTGAAATAGGGTTGGCTCCTGCTTCTGCGATGTGGTAGCCTGAGATGGAAACAGAGTAGAAGTTTCGTACTTTCTGCTCGATGAAATAGGCCTGAACATCACCCATCAATTTTAAGGAGAACTCTGTAGAGAAAATACAAGTATTTTGTGCTTGATCCTCTTTCAGAATATCCGCCTGCACCGTTCCTCGCACGGATTGCAGGGCCTTAGCCTTCAACTCCTCGTAAACGGCGGGCTCCAATACCTGATCTCCCGTCAGGCCTAAGAGTTTCAATCCCAAGCCCTCATTCCCTTCCGGAATCTCTCCTTCGTAGGTAGGCCGAGGGAATCCCTCATCATCATAAAGCTCTTTCAGTTTGGCTTCAATCAGATGTTCAAGCTTATTTTCTACGATGTATCGTTCGCACTGTTGATCAATGGCAGCATTCATGAAGAAAGCGCAGATCGTCGCAGCCGGACCGTTGATGGTCATGGATACGGAAGTCTTTGGATCACAAAGATCAAAGCCAGAATACAGCTTCTTAGCATCATTGAGGCTAGAGATATTAACCCCGGAGTTTCCGACCTTGCCATAAATATCTGGGCGATGGTCTGGGTCCTCACCGTAGAGTGTCACGGAATCAAAGGCAGTTGAAAGGCGGTTGGCTGGTGTGTCCTTTGATAAATAGTGGAAGCGCTTGTTGGTACGTTCCGGTCCGCCTTCTCCGGCAAACATCCGAGTGGGGTCTTCGCCTTTTCGCTTAAAAGGGAAAACGCCAGAAGTGTACGGGAATTCGCCTGGGACATTTTCCTGACGGCTCCAGCGTACTATTTCTCCCCAATCCTTAAAGTTGGGCAGCACCACCCTTGGGATTTTGTTATGAGAAAGGGAAGTAGTAAAGGTGGGGACTCGAATTTCCCGATTCCTCACCTTGTATACAAATTCATCGGCTTTATAAGCGGCTTTCTTACTTTCCCACTGCTCTAGAATTTGATGCGTTTCTCTATTTAGGTCTTGCTCAATATCCTTGGCTTTTTCCTCCATCAGACCTGCTAGCTCTTCTGAGGTTTCTCCCAGTGTTTCTTGGGTGGTTTTTAGGGCAAAAAGCTTTCTGGCCAGCTCGCTTTGTTCTTCTGTCTCTGCGTCATATTTGCGGATGGTATCGGTAATTTCTGATAGGTAGCGAACTCGACTAGGTGGGATGATATCGATCTTTTTGCTACTTAATTTGAGGATGTTAGCCTTCTCTTCGAAACGTTTTGGAAACAATTTCTTTACTAAAGCTTCGAACAACACATTAGTCCCTGCATCATTAAATTGAGAGGCAATGGTACCATATACCGGCATGTTATCTGCTGGTTGATCCCATAGGTCGTGGTTTCGCTGGTATTGTTTTTTTACATCTCTTAGCGCATCCTCAGCTCCTCGCTTGTCAAACTTATTCAGCACGACCAAATCCGCAAAATCCAGCATGTCGATCTTCTCTAGTTGAGAGGCTGCTCCATATTCTGGGGTCATTACGTAGACGGAAAGATCAGCATAGTCTACGATCTCAGAGTCGGATTGCCCAATCCCGGAGGTTTCTAGGATGATGAGGTCAAAATTGGCACATTTTAGCACATTGAGCGCATCTCCGATATGCTTGGACAAAGCCAGGTTAACCTGCCGAGTCGCAATGGAACGCATGTAAACACGCTCATTGGCAATAGCGTTCATTCGTATTCTATCCCCAAGTAGTGCGCCACCAGTTTTGCGCTTGGAAGGGTCTACCGAAATGATGCCAATCTTATCATCAGGGAATTCTTGCAGGTATCGCAAGACCAATTCATCCACTAAGCTGGACTTTCCCGCTCCCCCTGTTCCCGTGATCCCTAGGATAGGTATCTTCTTTTGTTCTGCCTTAGCAATCAGCGCCTGTAGTGGTTCATCTTGATCTTGGGGATAATTCTCGATGGCTGAAATTACGCGGGCGATCGATCCATGATGTTGCTTTTCTGTTTTTTTCCACTCGCCGTTTAATTTCACACCAATCGGGAAATCGCAAGCCTCCAGCAAATTATTTATCATCCCTTGCAGCCCCATGGCACGCCCATCATCCGGAGAATAGATTCTTGTAATTCCGTAGGCATGCAGCTCCTCAATCTCACTGGGCAGAATAGTGCCCCCTCCACCACCAAACAATTTGATATGGCCGGCGCCTTTCTCCTGCAAAAGATCATAGGCATATTTGAAAAACTCCATGTGTCCGCCTTGGTAGGAGGTAATGGCAATACCTTGCACATCCTCTTGGATGGCGGCATTGACGATCTCATGCACTGGGCGATTGTGACCCAGATGGATGACTTCGGCTCCAGATCGTTGAATGATCCTGCGCATAATATTGATAGCAGCATCGTGTCCATCAAATAGGGATCCTGCGGTGAGAATGCGGATTTTATTCTTCGCCTGGTAGGGAGCTACTTTTTGCATAAAATGATCTTTTTGGTTGGGCAAAGGAGGAATGCTTTCGGCTCCTCCAAATTGGTACTATCGGGCTATTGAAATGTTGGCGAAACCACTAATTCCTTTGTACCGTGTGTATACGAGTAAAATCCTTCGCCTGATTTAACTCCTTTCTTTCCTGCGGTTACCATGTTTACCAATAGGGGACAAGGTGCGTATTTAGGGTTACCGAATCCTTCATATAGTACATTACAAATCGCCAAACAAACATCTAAACCGATGAAATCAGCCAGTTGCAACGGACCCATTGGATGGGCCATCCCCAACTTCATAACCGTATCAATCTCAGTCACGCCAGCCACTCCTTCGAACAAAGTATAAATGGCCTCGTTGATCATCGGAATCAAAATTCGATTAGAAACGAAACCTGGGTAGTCATTAACTTCCACGGGAACCTTACCTAGCTTTTGTGAAAGTTCCATGATCGTTTGTGTTACCTCATTAGAAGTAGAATAGCCTCTAATAACTTCAACCAATTTCATGATCGGGACTGGATTCATGAAGTGCATGCCGATCACTTTCTCTGGGCGTTGCGTAGCAGCAGCGATCCGCGTCAAGGAGATGGAGGAGGTATTAGAAGCAAGAATAGCATTTTCGGGAGCTGCGCCATCGATTTGTTCGAAAATCTTGAGTTTGAGATCAATATTTTCAGTAGCAGCTTCTACAACCAGCTCCGCCTGACTCACGCCTTCTGCCAAATTGGTATAGGTTTGGATATTGGAAAGCGTACTAGCCTTGTCTTCTTCCGAAATGCGTTCCTTTTTCAGCATCCGATCCAGGTTCTTGGTAATGGTGGCTATCGCCTTGTCTAAGGCATCTTGAGAGATGTCTACCAAAGAGACTTGGAATCCTTTCATCGCGAAAACATGTGCTATGCCATTTCCCATGGTACCTGCACCGATCACCGTAACGTTTGTCATGTATGATTTTGGTTTTATTACTTCAACAGTATAACAACTAAGATGGCGCAAAGATAAGGCAAAAAAGCAAAAATTAGTCGTGTGCGACTAAATAAATGAAAAAACTAGTTTTTTGCGACTAAAGTTGTTAGTTTTGTCCAATCAGCGTAGGTGGAAAGACAATTCAGGCATGAAGAAAAGTACCAAGGAAAGAATAATAGAGAAAGCGGTTGAGCTATTCAATAAGCAGGGATATGCAAATGTGTCTTTGCAAGATCTAGCCAATGAGATGGGGATGAGTCGGGGCAACTTGGCCTACCACTTCAGTGAGAAGGACCTCTTATTGAAGAGTATTGTGGATCAAGTTTGGGAGCGAATGGCCGAAGAAAGCCAGAAGCGCCGAAATTTTCCATCTTTCCAAAATGTGCATAATGAAGTCAAGCTCTATCACGCCCTCCATCTTGAATATAGTTTCATCTTCGGCGATCTACGAGTGCTGAAGCACCCCATCCTACGCCAGCAATTTAAAGCCTCCAGCCTACAGAGTATCAAGGATAATGAAGAAGCCATTGCCTACGGCATCCAGATCGGGAGTATGAAAGCCGAACCTTTCCCAGGCATCTACTACAACCTCGCCTTGATTATTTGGATGCTTTCTATTTTCTGGATTCCGCAGCAAAGTATCCGAGAAGAAGAGATCACTCAAGACCCCACTAAAGCTGTTTGGACATTAATGCTACCTTATCTTACAGAAAAGGGCATTCACTCCTTCAAGAAGGTCTTCGGGGAGGACTACTTCGATAGCTTGGGCGCACCCTTCCGGGTGAATCTAGATCATCTCGAGATCTTCTGACTCACCCGGTGGCTAAGTCATTCGGTGAACCTTAGGCCTAATTCGTAGGCTAACGGTTTATTACAGAGCCCTTCAGCCTCGGGTAAGGTATATTCCACAGCAGAGGAAAAGGGCCAATCAGCCGGATGAGATACCATTTCTGCCTTCACCGGATTGTAGTGGATGTAATTAAAGCAGATATGGTTATAGGTTGCCTCGGTAAAGAAGGCTTCTCTTTCCACGGTGACAATTTCGTCGATGAAGCCTCCCTTGGCTTTTGTTCTTGAACGGAATAAAGATCCTGACCAGTTCAACTCCTTATTGATTCCCCGAGTGTAAGATCTAAGCAGTATTCCGATCGAATCGTTAAGTGAAAGAACTTGATTCCCTTTTTCTCTTTGAGAAACCAGACTTTTGGGAAGTTCGAGATATTGGACATGAAAAAGCCAATGGAAGTGATTGGGCATGAGGCACCAACATAAAAGGTCTCCATAAGGGAGAAGATGTTGCCGCATTTTTCGGATAAAGTATTCATAATGGCCGTCGCGCAGGAAGATACGCCTACCATTATTACCTTGGTTGTAGATGTGATATACACCACCTTGTTCAAAGTGCATGAGCGCGTTGATTAAATGTTTTAGAGAGCAATATTCCTTTTAAAGATAGGAAAAATAATCATACAACACTCACCTGCTCAGTAACTCAGCGCTCGAACCCCGCTCAACGATTTCCAACCTGACAATTCCTAAGTTCCTATACATCCAAATAAATAGGAACTGCTCTTAAAACCTTCCTAATAGCTGAATGCCTTTGGTGGCAAGCCTTTTGGCGGCTCCTTTTGAGGTATTGTAATGGCTATAATTAGAATTAATTCCTAATTATTTAGATGTATAGAGAAAAGGATCATACAACACTCACCCGCTCAGTAACTCACCGCTTCAGTGAGCGAAGCCCCGCCGCAAAGACCCCCCAAGCCTCCTCTACCTGCTCCTCACTCACCACCAAGGGTGGAATCCATCGCAATACATTCTTGTAGGTACCACAGGCTAGCAACAAAAGCCGCTGCTGCAAACAATGCTGTAGCACCTCACCCGCAATTTCTGGGGCGGGCTGGCCATCGGGGTGGGTGAACTCTACCGCCACCATCAAGCCCTTGCCTCTGACGTCCCCGATGACGGGGTGCGTGGCTTGTAATTGGCGGAGTCCTTTCATGAGCTGCTGGCCACGGGCGGCGGCATTTTCCACCAAGCCCTCTTCCAATAACACGTCGATTGTGGCACATGCGGCGGCTCCAGCGATAGCACTTCCTCCCCCATAAGTGCCGCCGTGGGTGCCCGGTGTCCAGCGATCCATCAGGTCGGCGCTGGCGGCGATGCCTGAGATCGGAAGGCCGCTACCAAGGCCTTTTGCCATGACAAGGATATCTGGGAGTACCTCAGCGTGCTCATAGCAGAAGAATTTGCCGGTTCTACCAAAGCCGCTTTGGACTTCGTCGATGATGAGTAGGATGCCGTGTTGGTCACAGATTTCTCTCAGCGCTCTCAGGAAGGGGGCGGGAGCAGGGACATAGCCGCCTTCTCCCAGTATGGGTTCGATAATGATGGCCGCAGTTTCATCCGGTGCGGTTTGGCCATGGAGGATCAGGTCCAGTTGCTTCAGGCAGAACTCAGTCGTAGTGGCATCATCCCAGCCATAGTAATAGCTGTAGGGGAATGGAGCGACGAATATCCCGGACGGAAGGGGCTGATATTTGTGTCGATATACGGTTTTGGAGGTGGTCATGGCCATGGCGAGGTGGGTACGGCCATGGAAACTTCCTTGGAAGACGATCACATGCTGACGACCCGTCGCTGCTTTGGCGAGTTTCACGCAAGCCTCGGTGGCTTCCGCTCCGCTATTGGCAAAGAAGAAACGATCGATGGAAGGCGGAGTGATAGCATTGAGCTTTTCTGCTAAACGAATGGAGGTGGGAGGGATGACACAGTTCATTTGACCGAAGAGCAGCTGGCTGGCCTGCTCCTGGATGGCTTTAACCACTCTAGGGTGACAATGCCCCGTGTTGATGACTCCGATACCAGAAGTGAAATCTGTATATCGATTACCTTCTTCATCATATAGATAAACGCCTTCTCCTTTTACCGGCTGTAGTTGCGTAAGGTGCGTCCAGACTGGCGCTAATAGTTCTGTTGAGTTGAGAATATTCGTCTGCATGGATGTCGAATAAGTTGGTTTTTCTATTTAAGGTTAACCCAAACGGATTTTTCTTGGGTATACAAATCAATAGCACTCTTACCCATTTCAGCGCCGATACCACTTTCCTTATGTCCTCCGAAGGGTACCGCTGGATCAAATAGGTCATAGCCATTAATCCATATTGTACCGGCCTGCGTGGCTTGTGCAAATCGATGCGCTTTTGAAATGTCCTTAGTCCAGACCGCGGCAGCTAAACCATAACGCGTGTTATTGGCTCTCCTGATGGCCTCTTCAGCTTCCTCAAAGGCTGATACGACAACTACCGGCCCAAAGATTTCCTCTTGTACAATTTGAAGATCATCATTGCTGTGTCCAAAAATGGTGGGATTCAAGAAGTAGCCTTCACCTAAATCACCCCCACATCTTTCTCCACCGGTGATGAGTTTAGCGCCTTCTTTCTGTCCAAGCTGGATGTAGTGCAGGACTCGATCTAATTGTTTTTGACTAACTACTGGCCCTAGATCCGGATTGTTTAAGCCATTACCAATGCTTAGCTGTTCAGCTTGCTCCTTGAGTCTTCCAAGAAACTCATCATAAATGGAACGTTCTACATATAAGCGTGAGCCCAAGGTACATTCCTGTCCCGTATTGTAGAAGCTTGACCAAATAGCAGATTGACTCACAGCTTTCAGATCTGCATCGGCGAAAATCACATTGGGTGACTTCCCGCCTAACTCTAGACTAACTTTTTTCAAATTGCTATTAGCCGCAGCGGACATGATTTTTCTACCTACAACAGTGGAGCCTGTAAAACTCACTTTATCGATGTCCATATGTTGCGTGATCGCTTCCCCCGTTGGTAGGCCCGGGCCAGTCACAACATTGACTACACCTTCTGGGAAACCAGCTTCTTGAATGAGGTTGCAGAGGTATAGAGCTGTTAGGGGTGTTTGTTCGGCGGGTTTCAGTACGCAGCAATTTCCGCAGGCTAGGGCCGGAGCCAATTTCCAGGCGGCCATCATCAAAGGGAAATTCCAGGGTACGATGAGACCAACTACGCCGAGTGGCTCTCGGAGCGTGTAGACTAGTTTACTGCCATCTACAGGAATGGTTGACCCTTCAATCTTGGTGGCCCAACCGGCATAATAGCGGAAATGATTGATAGCTCCTAGTACATCGTATTTAGCTTTATTTAATGGCTTGCCATTATCTAAGGTCTCCAATTCCATGAGGATCTGTAGATCTCGCTGCATCAGGTCAGCTAGCTTATGAATGAGCTCACTTCTCTTGGCAGGTTTGACTTTCGGATACCAATGATTTTGAAAGGCTTGGCGAGCCGAAGCTACGGCCTGATCCACATCAGGCGTAGTGGCTAAAGGGGTTTCGGCTAAGGTTTCCCCGTTGGCTGGATTCACGCTAGGGAAGTACTTCCCTTCTTTGGGATTTACCCAATCTCCTCCAATGAAAAGCTGTTGGGGTTTGGCTAAAAAAGCCAGGGTCTTTTCCTGCAATTGAATGCCAGTAGGTAGTTGAATCATAGTAGTTTATTGAACGACGTAGTCATAAATGATTTTTGAGACATCGGCCATCTTAGCCGTTCCTGCATCAAAGTCTCCGAGTTCTCTAGATAGGAGCACCAATACGTACTTCCTACCATCAGGTAGAAATACGATGCCAGAATCATGATGTACTCCCGTAATTACACCCGTTTTGTGCGCTACTTTGACGCCTTCTGGTAGATGCGCTGGAATGATCTCGTTGAATTTTTGATCAAATAGTATATCAATCATTTCATTTGAGGCTTGGGCACTTACGACTTCTTCTAGAGCCAGTTTTTCGTAAATGGCCATTAGATCGTATGCAGTTGTAGAATTACTTAGACCTTGTTCGTAGGCCTTAATATCTTCAACGCCTCGCAGTACCTGAATGTCCGGTGCGCCTAGTTCCCGCATGGTCTGGGTAACTTTTTTGGCGTCTACTAATTCAATTAGAATATTGGTGGCGAGATTACTGCTGTAAATGATCATATCGTAAGCCAAGTCTGCGATAGTACTTTTGGAACCAATGGCTTTATACAGTTTTCCTTCACTATCATCATCGATACTCATGGAATAAGGACTTCCATCTACAATACTTTTAAACTCATTCTTGATTTCGATGGAGTCCGTGAGCTTGAATTTGCCAGCAACAGCTTGTTTGTACAATTCAATCATAACAGGCGTTTTCATAGTGCTGGCTGCGTGAAAAGAATCTCTTGCACTAATTAAGATTTCCTCTCCAGTTGATAAGTTTTTGAAGGCAACGCCAAAAATGCCATCCACTTTTGCCAACTCTTCTTTGATGTCTTGTTCTAGAACTTCTAGAGGAGATGGTGATGTGCAGTTGTGCAAAAGCAGGCACAGGGAAAGAAGTAGTAAGGTATTTAGGTGCAAATATTTCATCATGTTTTAGTTTGTCGAATAAGAAGGTTATTTATGATTGCTATTCCACTTGCTCGGCCATAGAAAGCGTGGCATGCAATAGTACATTGGTGCCGGCCTCAACATCCGCCGGATAGGCTTTTTCCAGCTCATTATGACTTAGTCCATCTTCGCAAGGAATAAAGATCATTGAAGTTGGAGCATATCCTGCCAGATAAACGGCATCATGTCCTGCCCCGCTCACCATCTGCATGGCGGGGATTTGCAAGTTATCCACCGCTTGTTGCACGGCTGCAATACAGTTTTTATCAAAGGCAACGGGCGGCGAATACCAGATGTCCTCGAGCTCAAATTGTACTGTCGTAAGTTGTGAAACTGTAGCAATTATTGTCTTTAGGTCTCGATCCATTTGCTCCATGATATCCGCATCAGGATGTCTCAAATCCAAAGAAATTTTCAATTGGCCAGGAACCGTGTTCTTCACGCCTGGGCTAGCGTCCAAGTATCCGATTGTTACTCTCGCATGTGGGGTATAGGTCTCTGCCAATTGATAAACTTGCTGTAGTAAAGGAATAGCGGCTTTGACAGGATCTACTCGAAAGGACATGGGCGAGGGGCCAGCATGTGTCTCTTTTCCCGTAAGGATGAGATCGTACCAATGAATACCCTGGACTCCGGTCACTACACCCACTGATTTTCCCTCAGCTTCCAGAATTGGCCCTTGTTCTATGTGTACTTCAAAGGTAGCCTGGTAAGCACGCTGGCCTAAAGGAGCCGTTCCTTTGTAGCCAATTTTCTCTAACTCCTCCCCTAAGGTTCGTCCTTCCTTGTCCGTGCGGCTGTAGGCATAATCTAGTGTAAAGGTTCCTGCAAAAACGCCCGATCCAATCATGGCAGGAGCAAATCTGGCGCCCTCTTCATTGGTCCAAGAAACGATTTCTATTGGATGCTTGGTTTTTATGCGATGATCGTTGAGGCATTCGATCACTTCCAGTCCTGCCAAGACTCCATATACCCCATCAAACTTTCCACCCGTTGGTTGGCTATCAAGATGACTGCCAATCATCACAGCGGGGAGATCCGGATCGGTCCCAGCTCTTCGTGCGAAGATGTTACCCATGGGGTCAACTTCGATAGTGCAGCCAGCTGCCTCACACCATTCAATGAAGAGATCACGCCCACGTTTATCTTCCGGGCTTAAAGCCACCCGACAGACTCCTCCTTTTGGCGTTCTACCAATCTCTGCCATGGTCATGAGTCTATTCCACAAGCGATTTTGATCGATCTTTAACATGTACTATACTTGAACTTTAGCAGAATGGCCTTGCTCATTGATCTGGGTGCGGGGCTGACTGATATTATGGGCTGCCCATTTCAAGACTTCGAAATAGATCGTCGTGTTCGTCTCATATACCCCTTTGATCGGATGTATCTTCTGGTGCATCACATCCAAGAGTTGCCGGTTATCTTTACAGAGCAGATTGATCTCCAGATCGTATTGCCCGGAAGTAATGGCGAGAAAGGTTACCTCTGGAACTTTAGCAAGGGCTTCGGCTACGGTCCGGATCAATTCCGTAGGTTTTACTTCGATCGTAACTCGAGCGTAGGCGTTGAAACCCGCTTTTACGGGATCCGCCCAGCCGACGATGTGAAGAATATTATCCTCTACTAATTTGTGATACCGATTTCGAATGGTACCAACTGATACCTTCAATTCCTCCGCTAATTCGGTGAATGATCGCCGCCCATCCTCTTGCAGATGGTACAGTATAGACCAATCTAGTTGATCCAGCGTGGTGTCTGATGCTTGCATATGTTGTTTGGCTCATCGACCATCCCTCTAGTCATCATATGGGAATAAGACTGTCAGGAGGAATGATCGAAGAAGGTTAATTAGCTGCGGAAATCAATAAAAACTCCCCTGCACTTACTACATGTAAACGGAAGGTGAGATAACTATTATATGATCTCGATTGCAAAATTTATAAAAAATGACCAAAAACTTGAAAAAAATAGAGTATTTTGAGGCGAAAGTGAAATATTTTAATTACTCCCACATGGTTTAGCTAGAATAGCATCTTGCTAACCAATAGATAACCATTAGCCTTGAGGACTTACGATACTCCTTCTCTTTGGCAAAAAGACAAAGACCATTTTTTCCACCCCTACACTAACTTCCAAAAATTCGCCAAGGAAGGTTCTGTCATCTTTACAGAAGGGGATAGACATTTCATCAAAGATAGTGATGGACGTTCTTATTTGGACGGAATTGCCGGACTTTGGTGTGTTAATATTGGTCACGGGCAACAGGCCATTGCGGATTGCATGGCAGAACATGCCCTGAAATTAGCCTATTACAACACCTTTGAAGATGCTAGTTCTGCTCCTGCGGCCGAACTATCGGCCAAGTTAGCCGATCTTGCACCAGGAGCATTAAATCACGTCTTCTTCGGTACTGGCGGATCTATCGCTAATGATACAGCGATCAAGATCGTCCATTATTATTTCAATCAGTTGGGGAAACCGAACAAGAAGAAGGTCTTATCTCGGGAGTTAGCCTACCACGGAAGTACTTACCTCGCACATGCTTTGACGGGGATAAGCTCTACACACATGAGCTTTGACCTCCCATTGGACTTGATTCATTACCTATCAGCGCCTTATCCTTATCGGCGTCCAGAAGGGATGTCTGAGGAGGCATTTTGTGATTTTCTGATTGAAGAATTAGAATCCACCATTCTAGAACTTGGTCCCGAAAATGTGGCCTGCTTCATTGCTGAACCCATCCTGGGAGCTGGCGGTGTAATCGTCCCCCCGGCAGGGTATCACAAACGCAGTTGGGAGGTATGCCAGCAATACGAAGTACTTTATATCTCAGATGAGGTAGTTACTGCTTTTGGCCGTATTGGGCATATGATTAGTTCTGAGTCGGTATTTGAGATACAGCCAGATATATTGGTGTTGGCTAAGGGACTTTCCTCTGGTTATGTGCCGCTTGGTGCTACTATGATATCTGATCAAATCTATGAAGTGGTTAGCCAACCGAAGCCAGATAACCCCTATTTTACCCATGGATTCACCTATTCCGGGCATGCACTGTCTTGTGCAGTAGGCTTGAAGAATATTGAAATTTTAGAGCAAGATCGTTTCTGTGCGCATGTACAGGAGTGGGGCCCTTACTTTGAGCAATCCTTGAAAAAACTGGAAGAATTGCCCATAGTGGGTGAAGTGAGAGGGTCTCATTATATGTTAAGTCTGGAAATGGTCAGTGATTGTGCTAGCAAGCAGGCTTTTCCGGATGATGTGGCCATCGCCAAACGCATCTATTATCATTGTAAAGATCGGGGGTTGATTATCCGACCCATTGGGTCTTTAAATGTCCTATCTCCGCCGCTCACTTATGATAAGGCGGCTATAGATGAAACTGTCGATATCCTAGATAAGAGTATTCGAGCTACCATGGATGATTTGGTGCGAGAAGGACTTTGGAACGCCTAAATACCTGCCTACTATGACTTTGTTTTCTTTTTCAAAAAGCTCAGCTATTTTCGCAATTGTAGTTCTGGTTTTGTTATCTCAAGTCCTTTGGAGCTGTCAGTCCAACACCTCACAAGATGACACAGAAGAGCCCATTAGGGTGGTTCGGCAAGCCGCTGAGTACGATGCTCAAGCCGCGGTGTGGCTAATTTGGCCTCCAGTGGATCATTTGGAAGGGTTCTCCAATGAGCAGGTGACCTTAGAAATTATTGAAGCACTCCTCCCGCATACCCCTATCAAGGTGACTGCAGCGGACTCCAGCTTGTTGGCCAAGGCTAAGGCCATGATTCCAGCTAGTGCTCAGGAAAGTGGTCAAGTGCAGATCCTTGAGGTGCCTTCTGAGGAGCTTTGGGTGCGTGATATGGGACCTGTTTTTGTGGAAAACAATAAAGGTGAGCAGATGATCGCGGATTTTAACTTTGATTCCTGGGGCTATAGCGATACCACGGATGCCTACTCTAAAACAGAAGAGTTATATGATGAAAGGGTGGCCGCTTTAATGGGGATACCGGTGATTTCAACGAGTATGATTAGCGAAGGGGGAGATCGAGAAGTGAATGGAGAGGGGGTGTTAATGGTTGTAGAAGCTGTTGAACAGGGCCGAAATCCTGGAATGACTAAAGTTGAAATGGAAGGAGAGTTCCAAAGATTACTTGGGGTGAGTGAGGTGATCTGGTTGAAGCAAGGTGTGTACGAAGATGATCATACTTTTTTGGGGCCGAAGGAGCTGGAGGACGGAGAGAAGGCTTATACCGTGGTTACTACTAACGGACATATTGATGAGTTTGCTCGCTTTGTTAATGATAGTACCATCCTCCTAGCTAAAGTCGATAGTGCTGACTTGGATGATCCGATTGCACGTGAAAACCATCGGAGAATGGAGGAAAATTATGCTATTCTTCGACAAGCAAAAGATCAAAATGGAAATCCTTTCAACATTGTACGTATGCCTCTTCCTAGTACGATTGTAGGGACCATGAAGCCAGGGGATTCGGTGTATGACTTTATCAGTACGTTGGAATACGAGGATGGCTCAACTTTTCCACAAGGAGAACCCATCAAAGTAATTGCAGCGGCTAGCTATTTAAATTTCTTGATCACCAATGGCGCTATTCTAGCTCAGAAGTATTGGCGTCCAGGTTGGGATGAATCGATCAAAGCCAGGGACGAAGAAGTGGAATCTATTCTCGCTGATCTTTTCCCTAGTCGAAAGATCGTGATGATCGACGCTTTGGCGGTCAATTACGGTGGTGGTGGGATTCATTGCATCTCGATGCATCAGCCGAAGCTGGAGGATTAATAGTGAATAATGTAGAATAGATAATGAATAATTTCTGAGAATGGAGCATCAGGGATTCTTAAGTCTGGTTCCGACTTTGGCTGTTTTAATCCTGGCCTTAGTTACGCGAAAGACCTTCGAGGCTTTGCTGGGCGGAGCCTTGGTTGGGTTTGTGATACTACAGCAAGGCCAGTTTTTTGGTGGCTTTACGGATTCCTTATTGAGTGTCATGGCAGATGGTACGATCGGCTGGATTATTCTGGTGTGCTTATTATTTGGTTCTTTGATTCATCTGTTGGTGCGTTCGGGCGGAGCGACGGCTTTTGCAGATTTCTTGTTGCGTTATGTGAAAAATCGACGTTCTGCCTTGCTGGTGACTTGGCTGATGGGCATAGCCATTTTTATTGATGATTATTTGAATGCTTTGACCATTGGTTCTTCCATGAAGAAAGTGACGGATCGTTTCCAAGTTTCCCGGGAGATGTTGGCTTATGTAGTAGACTCGACGGCAGCACCCATTTGTGTATTGATTCCCTTATCGACTTGGGCCATTTTTGTCGGAGGACTGTTGGAGGAGACGAATGTGGTAGAGCAAGGGCAAGGTTTGAGTGGGTATTTGCAGGTGGTTCCCTACATCATTTATGGCTGGGTGGCGGCCTTGGTGGTCCCTTTAGTGGCTACTGGGATTATCCCTCCCATCGGCGCCATGAAGAAAGCAGAAGCAAGAGCTGCGCAGGGGCAATTGATCCCTCCGAATTCCGAGACTATAGCATTGGAAGTTGATACCGAAACGGTGCATGCTACTGCTCCAAAAATCATACATTTTGCTTTCCCAATCGTCCTATTGATTGGTGCTACGATTTGGTTTGAGATTGATGCTTTGAAAGGAGTGATGACGGCTGTTGCCGGGACAATAATCTTATTTTTGATCGATAAGGTGATGTCCTTTGAGGAAGCGATGAAAAGTGTTTTTGATGGCATGAAATTGATGTTGTATGCTTTAGCCATCGTAGTGATGTCTTTTGTGTTAAAAAACGTCAATGATCAACTAGGTTTGACCAACTACATTATCGAACAGGTATCTCCCTGGATGAATAAAAGCCTATTGCCCGCCATTGCTTTTCTATCCTTGTCCCTGGTGACTTTTGCGACGGGCTCCTTCTGGGGGGTATACGCCATTTCCCTACCCATTATTGTTCCGCTTGCACAGTCTTTAGATGTCAATATTTGGCTAGCCATTGGTTCGGTGGTGAGCGCGGGAGCGTTTGGGTCACACGCTTGTTTCTATGGCGATGCGACTATCTTGTCTGCTTCAGCGACTGGATGTAATAATATGGCGCATGTCTTGACTCAGCTGCCTTATGCCTTGATCTCTGGTGCCATTTCCACCATCATCTTCTTATTATTGGGGACGTTTATTGCCTAGACCTTCTAGCAAAATTCACTTATGAAAGTTTCTACCAAGAATGCTCGACATTACAAATGGGGGGATAATTGTGATGGTTGGCATTTATTGAGCAGTCCCCATTTGAGCGTTATCCAAGAGAAAATGCCCCCCGGGACGGAAGAAGTTAAACATTATCACGAGTATAGTGAACAGGTATTCTACATTCTTTCCGGGCAAGCTACTTTTTACTTAGATCAAGAAGAATTGACCTTAGTAAGACAAGAATCGCTACACATTCCCCCAATGACGCCTCATCAAATTCAGAATTCCAGCGATAAGGATTTACATTTTCTCGTTATTTCTCACCCCAAATCGCACGGAGATCGCATCATAGTAGAATAGGATTATAGTTTTAATCATCTTAACTTGAAAACTATGCTCTTCTCTTCTAGCCATCTTCGATTGTTCTTTTGCGCGGCTTTTACCCTGGCAAATACTGTCATTTTGTTAAGCCAATCAATTAATATCCCTTTGCACCCTTATCCTATGAGTCGGGATATCGAAACGGGATTAGCAGAAGGGAAGATGAGGATCACTAAAGCGGCCCAATATCTTTCGTACATTGGAGAATATCAAGCCGCAGCCAGTATCCCACATGAAATAGACTTGGAGTGGGGTTTTGATACTTTACGGGAAGTCGATAAGGAATACTTCAGTTTATTCAGCCCTAAACCAGCCGCGCAAGCGATTGTGGAAAGAGCGGCACAGGAGCAAATCATTATTGTCAACGAGGCACATCACAAGCCACAACACCGGGTATTGACCAGGAGCCTTTTAGTGGGTTTGTATAAGCAAGGGTATCGGTATTTTGGACTTGAGGCTCTATCCAACTGTGCCTATGTTCCTGCAGAATACTGCGATGATCAACTAAATGAACGAGGATATGCCTATAATTCTCCATTAAGCGGTACCTACGTCACAGAGCCTCAAATGGGCAACCTGATCAGGGAAGCGATTGAAATCGGATTTACGCTCTTCGCCTATGAACAGTTTGGGGAGACTCGCGAGCAAAATCAAGCGCACTATATTACCGAAGTGCTACAAAAAGATCCCAAGGCTAAGATATTGATTCAGTGTGGGTGGTATCATTTGCTGGAAGCACCCAATAGAGACAAAACCTGGATGGCAACACATCTCCGGGATTCAACGGGTATTGATCCCTTTACCATTTATCAGGACATCTTAGTAGAAAGGCCTAATGGTGAAGAGAGTCCCTTTTACAGCATGATGAATTTTGATCAGCCTATGGTATTTCTACATAAAAAGGGAGATTTCTACAATGGGTTTGAGGATTTTGATCTCTTCGATGCCTTGATTTATCATCCAAGGAGTACCTACGAACGCAATCGCCCGAAGTGGCTCATTGAATATGGCGATAATGAATGCTATAATGTACCGGAGGAGTTCATTACGGTCGGCTATCCTTGCTTGATCAAAGCTTTTAAAGCAAGCGAACCCGATACTGCGGTCCCTGTTGACATCATACAGCGCGAGTATGCAGCCGATCGAACGGTATTGGTTTTAGCTCCTGACAGATATCGTTTAGTGATTAGCAATAGATCTGGAGAGACTCAGGAATTAACAGCAACCATGGTAGAAGATGATTGATAACCCATCGGAACAAATAACCCATTTTTTGTTAGGAACAGCCATAGGAGATGCCTTCGGCGCAGGGGTAGAGTTTCAGGACCGGAATTGGATTCGGACCGAAGTAGATTTTACCACTTTCGTTAATGTCAGGGCACAAATTCAAGTGGCAGAAAAGCAAAAGCCGCTGTTTACCCAAAACTATACCCCCTGGGATTATACCGACGATACAGAGATGACGATTGGTTTAATGAAAGCCCTCTGTGATCCCGCACCCTTTTCGGAAGACTTATTGGTTAATTACTGGAAATCAGAGTACGAGCATGGGACCAAGCAAAAAGGGTATGGGCGCAATGGCCATGGTTCCATGGGATGGTACTACAGAGGAGAACAAGACTTAGAAACCATTCGAAATTTTCAACGAGATCGTGTAAATCCTGGAAATGCGCCAGTGATGCGGGCCGCACCATTGGCCTGGGTGGAAGCGGATAGCATTAATCGTTTTGCTGAGATTAATGCTAAGGCGACACATCCCAACCCCAGAGCGATTCAGGCCAGCCAATGTTTGGCTCAGGCAGCCTCTTTTATGATGGTAAGAGTGGGGGAGGCAAACGAGGTCATTGCACATTGTATACAGGCTGTTCAACTAGATGAAGCATTTCTTCGATATTTTGAAGCTATCGATGAGCTACCCAGATACTCGGATCTTTCAGCAAGCGATTTTGTGGTGCTTTGTGGGCCGCAACCGATCGAGGAACCTTATTTTCTTCCAGGAATTCTTGGTGTTCCTTCGGATGCTTTCTATACGATAGGCTGTGTACTTTATGTGTTAAAGCAGTGTTCAGATGCTATGGATGCCCTTCGCATGTCGGTGTACTTAGGTGGAGATGTAGATTCTGTAGCTTCCTTAACGACTGGGATAATGGCTGCTAGAACTGGCTTAGATAGCCTTCCTCAATACATGCTTGAAAGCGTAGAAGGATATGAATACCTACTGAAAGTGGCTGCGGATTTTGCAGATTTCTTTGCTTAGACAATCAGCCCTTTGCTTCCAAACCTACAGACTTGCCAAGTTCTCCCTAAAACCCTTAAATTGTTACACGACTTTAGCTGCAAAACGGTAATACAGATGTATATTTCAACCCGACTATTTACAAAGATCTTAGTGCTCCTTTGTATCTCCACCCGTCTTTTTTCCCAAACTAGTGGCAAGGCCTTTACCATTGGCGAAACTTTTTCCCTCCACTCAAAGGTTCTAGGAGAAGATCGCCCCTTTCACGTCTATCTACCAGATGATTATAAGGCTGATGGTCAACCGATAACCGTCATGTATCTCTTAGATGGCGGGTCCCATTTTCACCATACCAGTGGAATTGTCTCTTTCATGAGCAAGCAGAAATTGATTCCAAACATGATGGTGGTAGCGATTCCGAATACCGATGATCGTACTAGAGATCTGACTCCGCTCGGGGTGAAGGATGAGCGAACCCAGCAAAGTTTTCCGACCGGCGGGAAAGCAGATAGCCTCTTGGCCTTTTTTAAAAGAGAACTGATTCCTCATATCGATAAGACTTACCACACCAGCTCCTTTAGACTGTTAGTAGGCCATTCCTTTGGGGGCTTATTTGCGATTCATACTTTGGTTAATCAGCCGGAGTTATTCAATGCCTACATTGCTATTAGTCCCAGTTTATGGTGGGATGATCAGTACCTCGTTGATCAAACAAAAGAGCGCTTTGAAAATGACAAATATTTCGAAGGATTCCTATATATGACGATGGGGAATGAAGGTGGAAGCATGCTGGGAGGTGCCATGAAATTAGCGGCCCTACTGGAAGAGCATCCCGCCCCAAACTTTAAATGGGACTTCCAGTTAATGGAAGAGGAAAACCACGGTACAGTCCCTCACCGTAGTACCTACGATGGACTTGAATTTATATTTAAAGAATGGTTTAAAACGGATTTGAGCGCCTTGTACACGATGTCAAATGTTGAGGAGATTAGAGGTCATTTTGCTCAGATGTCGCAACGATTGGGCTATCAATTAAGCCCCGGAGAGAAGGGCTGGAACACGATTGGTCAACGATTTATGCAGCGTGGTCGATTGCGTACAGCTAAGGAAATTTTTGAGCAAAATGTCAAAGAGCATCCTCAATCCTGGAATGTCTATTACAGCCTTGGCAGTTGCTATCAAGCCTTGGGTTTGACTCAATTAGCGATTGATCAATACCAAAAAGTGCTATCGCTACATCCTGGTCATAGCTACGCTATAGAAGCTTTGGGGGAATTGGGAAAGGAATACGATAAGGAGAAATTAATCGTGAATCTCACAGCAGAGCAATTGGAGGCGGTGAAAGGAAAATACGAACTTTCGATTGGCGGGCAGATGGTCATTGAATTACATGAAGGTAAATTGATGGCCTTTGTACAAGGTGGGGTGCCTAAGCAGCAGTTGATCCCTTTCTCCGAAAAACAATTCCTGCTAGAAGATAGTAATATTCCTTTGACCTTCAATTTTGTAGGAAAGTCCGCCAAAGGTGTTTCCGCACAGCCGGAAATTGGCTTTTTCATTACGGGCAAAAAGATAGAATAGATTCCAGATCGAAATACCAAAAACAACACATGAAGAAATTCCTGAAAACCCTACTAGGAAAGAAAAACAAACCCAAAGCACCTCCTTCTGGAGATGCAGGTATTCCTCGCCATTTGATAGAGGAATTAGTCGCTAAAGTTGATGAATTAATTCCACTAGCCGCACCAGAAAGCCAATCCAAGCTGCAAAGTTTGGCAGAAGCTGTCCAAGACGAAAAGTTGGATGTAGCGGTGCGCTCGTTTTTAGCATTTGCTAATGATATTCCAGCCGGGGCCATGATAGAACAGGCTGCTATCATGGTTTCGGGCCAATTCAATAGCTTCAAAAAGCAAGAGAAAGATGGTTTGCTGGATAAGCAAATGGTAAGACAGCGTAAGAATGGTACCATTAAACAAATCACGGGAATATTGGACCAATCAAAATTCTACCTAAAGCAGGAGTGAGCGAGGAATTATCCATGATTATTACAACCATTGAATTGCAGTTCCATCCTTAAGAACAGGATAAACATGTTTAATCAAACCTGTTCTTATGCATTGGAAGCTGCTGTTTTCTACCAGTCTTTGGTTTGCGGTCTCTCTCGTCTTTGCGCAATCTCCAGCTTTGACGATCGGTCAAGAGTATGCTATTGCCTCCAAAGTATTAGGAGAAGAGAGACCCTTTTGGGTATATGTACCGGAAGAAGCCGCACAACAACCCTGTCCAGTTCTGTATTTACTAGATGGAGAATGGAATTTCCACTACACGACTGGCTTGATTCGTCAAATGATTAGCAGTGGGGATATCCCTCCTCTCTACGTAGTAGGCATAATTAATACCAATCGTAGCCGAGATCTAACTCCAGCAGGTCCGGATGGCTCCTCCAATGCCAGATTCGGGGGAGCAGAATCCTTTTTGCGATTTCTTACCGAAGAACTCCATCCATTCATTGATTCGAAATACAGTTTGCAAGCCTATAGCCTGTTGGCTGGGCATTCCTTCGGTGGACTTTTTACCATCTACAGCATGATGAAGAACCCTAGCTTTTTCCAAGGGTATATAGTCCTGAGTCCGAGCCTAGGACGCAATAATGAACAGCAGGTGCAAATCGCCAAAACACATTTCAAGCGAACAGATTTACCGAGGCAGCAGCTGTTTCTAGCGATAGGAAATGAAGGCGGATATACACAGCTAAGTTCCGAAAAGTTGAAGCGTGTATTGGAGGGAAGTCAAGGGGATAAACTGACTTGGCGGTATCGGCATTGGCCCAATGAAAATCATGTATCAGTAACCATTCCGGGGTTGCGGGCGGGGCTGCAGTATTTATTTGAAGGCTATAATTTAGAGCGATTCCCCGCTCTAGATGATTTTTTTTTAGTGGAAAAACACCTGCAGGATTTATCGACTCGCCTGGGGTATCAAATTCCTATCCCTGAAACACAATTCCAGAAGTTTGTTACTCAATTGATTGCAGAACGAGATCTGGATTATGCATTCTTTCTATTGGGGAAGTATAAAGAAGCATTCCCCCACTCCACAAGCTTGCTCAGGTATTATGGAGATGCCCATTTGCTGAAGGGGGAGATAGAAAAAGCTAGGGAGCACTACACAAAACTATTAGAGCTAGCGCCAGAGCAGAGTGATATTCGGCAGCTCTTAGAATCCTTGAAATAAGATCACCCAAGGCTCCCTATACGCACCTGAAATTTAATACCATTGCTAAGACATCTACTACTACTCATCTATCGAGGATTTCGTCGTGATAGAGCGACTTTTACGATCAATTTACTTGACCTTTCCACCGCTTTGGCTACTAAAACCCGTTGAATGTCTTCGTGATGAGTAGGAAATGCTAAAAGCACTGCAGACTAATTACAGTTAAATCATATCAAATAACAGGCTTTATTCCTACATTGCACTTAAAGTAGTGCGACAATGGACTCTCCGGCTTTTTGGCAGCAGCTTTTCTCGTTACACTTCGTTGCTCAAACCCGCAAGCTTTCGGGTTGGGTAGTTTAGGCTATCCTGCCTGGCGGCCCGACAGGTCCGCGGTTTTCGCGCCTCTTGTAACCATAAAATCTGCTATCCAAAATTGCCCGATTACTATTGTCACACTATTTAAGGAAACACTACTTTGCGCTCAATCCTATCCCTTTCATTTCTCTAAAGTGCTATGATTATTTATGTCTAAAGTTTTAAAAATAAGAAAAGCCCCGCGGAAAAGAAGGCGAAGAAAAAGAGATCAAAGAGCAGAAAGACGTATCGGTCAACCACGCCTGCGGGTCAGGTTAAAAGACCCTTTCGGAAAAGTCTTGGTGTTGAAAAGAGCATTGACGGGGATTATCGGCTTGGCGACCTATCCAGGGCTAGCCATTGTCAATAAAATGAAAGTAGAGGGCGCTAATCATCTCTTGCGACTTCCGAAACGAAATGTACTTTTCATATCTAATCATCAAACTTATTACGCAGATGTCATTGCGCTATACCATATCTTCTGTAGCGTAAAATGGAAGTTCAGGAACATTAATTTCCCGCTCTATTTGCTGGTCCCGAGGGTGAATTCTTACTATATAGCCGCCGAAGAGACGATGAAGGAAAGTGGCATCTTGCCCAAACTTTTCTCCTATGCTGGAGCTGTTACAGTTAAACGCTCCTGGCGCTATAAAGGAGAAGATGTTCGTAGAGGGGCCGATTTCAAAGCCCCGGAGAAAATTGAAAAAGCGCTGGGTTTTGGATGGGTCATTACTTTCCCGCAAGGAACCACAACCCCAGAAGCTCCGGTGCAAAAAGGAGCTGCTAGTATGATTAAGGCTTTCAATCCATTAGTCGTTCCAGTAGAAATCGATGGATTTCGTAAAGCCTTTGGGAAAAAGGGGTTAAAGCTGCAGAAAAGAGGTGTTCGCCTATCTGTGAAATTCAACGAACCGATAAGGTTTGGAGAAGATGCCTCCATCGCCGAAATTCATGAGTTTTTGGAAAACCACATTCTGGGTGGAGAAGATCAAGCCGAAAAGCCCTAGTTTCAGACCTAAGCTAGATCCGGGCTTGATAGGTATACAGCTCGAAATAACGCCCTTCTTTTGCGATTAACTCCTCATGGTTCCCCCGCTCCACAATGTGTCCATTTTCAATAACCAAAATTTGGGAAGCTTGGCGGATAGTGCTAAGGCGGTGCGCAATTACGAAGGTCGTACGCCCCTGCATTAGCTCATTCAAACTTTTCTGGATTAGTGATTCACTCTCCGTATCTAAATTTGAGGTGGCTTCATCCAGGATAATGATCCTAGGATTAGCCAAAATAGCCCTGGCAATAGCAATCCTTTGCCGTTGTCCCCCGGATAATTTCACGCCTCGTTCACCGATAAGCGTATCCAGACCCTCTTCAAATCGATCAGTGAATTCATTCACATAGGCGGCTTCTACGGCCTTTTGTAAATCCTCCTCAGATGCATCCGGTCGTGGAAAGAGAATATTCTCCCGAATGGTTCCTTCAAACAGAAAATCGTCCTGTAAGACCACCCCCAGATTTCTACGGAAGCTATCGAGACTCACCTTAGAAAGATCGGTTCCGTCGATGGTGATCAATCCGCTATCTGGTGTGAGGAAGGTCGCCGCTAAGCCGGCAATAGTTGATTTTCCCGATCCCGAGGAACCAACTAGAGCGGTCACAGAGCCTTTAGGCGCATCGAAACTGATGTTGTGCACCACTTCTTTATCTTCTATGTAGGAAAAGGAAACGTCTTCAAATTTGATATCTCCTTTGATGTCTTCCAATTCAATAGTGCGGACAGACGCATCATCTTCAGGCTCCATATTCATGATCTCTTCTGTACGATCAAGCCCAGCAAAGGCTTCGGTCAATTGGCTGCCGATGTTACTCATTTGGACGATTGGGGCGATCATGAATCCTAGATATAAAGTGAAGGACAAGAAATCTCCGAAGGTCATGTTACCCTGGATGATCTGATATCCACCGATGCCCATAATGCCCGTTGTAGCCATACCCAGTAGAAAGGTAGCAGAACTAGTCATGAGTGCAGTAGCAGTTAGACTTTTCTTGATATTTTGGAAAAGGTTGTCCACCCCTTTTTCAAACGTTTTATTTTCTTGCTTTTCAGCGTTGAATCCTTTGATCACTCGGACTCCATTGAGCGTCTCTACCAGCCGCCCCGTTACCTGGGCATTAATCACTCCCCTTTCCCTAAAGATCGGTCTGATGTAGCCGAAAGCCCGCAAGGCGATGTAAGCGAAAATGCTGACGGGAACGAGTACATATAGGGTCATCATCGGACTAATTCTAATCAGTAGAATCAAAGAAACTACTGAGGTCAAGGTTCCTCCTACCAATTGGACCAAGCCCGTACCCACCAGATTTCGTACACCTTCCACATCGGTCATGATCCTTGAAACCAGTACTCCCGATTTAGTATTATCAAAATAGCTGATAGGTAAAGAGAGCACCTTCTGTTGAACCCTAGCACGTAGTTTCGAAATCAGATATTGTGCCTCGACGCTTAATAGTTGAGTGAGCCAATAAGAGGTTAGCGATTGTATTAAGATCGCCCCCGCTACTATCATTAACAGTAGCCGTAGCATACTCATATCCTCATTTACAATTACATTATCGATCAAGTATTTACTGGCTCCAGGAAGCACTAATCCTGCCAAACGGCTTATCACGATAAGTATTAATCCTAAGAGTACCAATCTACGGCGAGGCCAAATAAATTCACGGAAAGCTTGACCTATGGTCACTTTGTTTTTCTTTTGGGTAGACATCGTAGGTGTGAGATTTGTAGTTCAATAGGCGTACAGGGAGAGAACATTGTGATTCCGTTTAAAGTTCGCCTTGTCGATTTCTTGGGGTAAGCTATGATAGTTTTTTGTTATGTTTACAGACGTATTGGAATACAAGAAGCACTTCCGTTAAATACCTGTAAGATCAAGCAGGTTCGAAACAAAAATCATTAGATCAGAATCCCATAACAATGAAATTCCTACACCAGGTCGTTCTGCCTTGCGCATTTGTCATCATTTCCACTTTCCTTCCGAGTCAGCTCGTAGCTTACCATACCGATTTAGATACCCTCTATGTCACGATTCCAGATTTGGAAGGAGAGATCGGAGATACTATTACCCTGGATTTTCAGGTTCAGAACTTTAAAGAGGTGGTTGGTGTACAGTTTGATTTTCGCTTTGATACCTCCATGATGTCCTTTGTGGGACTAGATTTCGGGGATCTGGAAGTGATCGGATGGGGAAGCTTTGGCTTTCAGGATGTGGAGCAAGGTTCCGTCCGGTTTTCTTGGGCAGATTTCACCAATAACTCCTTTACGATGGAGGACAATAGCTATTTATTTTCCATTAAGATGGAGGTGCAGCAACCCATCTACAGCCTGCAGGGGATGGTGTCCATTTCTGAGGAAGTTATCACGGCAGAGTACATTAGTAGTAGTCTGGAGCAAGGTCACGTCAAGCTAATTGTGGACGAACTGTCTACTTCAAATGAGTTGCCTAGCATCCTTGCTTCCTTTACTGTAGCCCCGAATCCTACTATAGGAGATGCCCTGTTGAGCTTCTCCTTGATACAAAGTTCCCCCGTCACGGTTTCTATGTATAACAACCTTGGCCAAAGACTGTCCACACAGCATTTGAGTCTGGGAGTTGGGCCGCACACGCTACCCTTGAAATTTCCTCATTCTGGCAGATATTGGTGTCAGATACGGACTCCTGAAGGTAGTCTAACCCGCCCCATCATCGTAAGGCGCTAGGTCGAGTTAGACCATGTTTAAATTTCAGTAATCGGTCTACGAATGTCCCTTTTTTGCTGACACTGCGTTGGCTAAATCGGCTTGATAACTATGGCTATCATCCACTTCAGCCGCCTTGTTTCAGCAAAAAAATGATCCTTCTCGACTCAAAGACCGAAACTTAAACATGAACTTAGAAGGATTCACCTGAATAAATCCTACGTTCACCTTTATTTTTAGGTGTTCACCTGAGGAGGAAGAGCAACTACCCTCATTTGCTGTATCTTGTTGGTATCAATCCACTAGAATTATCCACCAAATGAGTGAGCTGAACTGGATCAAGAAGATGGACAAAGCTGACTGGGCTTTATTGGGTATTTACTTCTCTATAGCCTTTATGATTACCTTCTTTGCTGAATGGTCCGAGGAAGATATTCCTTTATTTAGCGTGCAAGTTCTCCCTCTGCTACAGCATATGATCGTTAGTTATATCATTAACATTCTAGCCGTAGTCGTGATTGTGTTTTGGGTGTTTAATTCCTTTTTTCACGATGGGAGATACTTTGAAACCTTTTTCTTTATTCTGGTCATACTAATCATACAGTTTGGCTTTCAGGTCCTTTTGCTGCCCAGTTTTACTTATCAATTGACGGGAGACTGGCTGGGTGACATTCTCTGGGGAATGATCGACAACTTCACAGATATGGCTCCGGTGGGGCTGTTCTTAATGGCCAAGCAATACTACTCTTCTCAGACTCGCTTCGTAGAGTTGGAACGCAACCAGAAAGATCATGAGTTGAAGCTGCTGAAGGCGCAGGTAGACCCACATTTTCTATTCAATAATCTTAATATCCTGGATATTTTAATCCAAACGGACCCCGTAAAGGCCAGTGAGTTCACCAAGCGATTATCCTCTCTGTATCGCTATATGATTCGGCATAAAAACGAAGAGTTGGTCTCACTAGAAGAAGAGTGGCGGTTCTCAGCAGATTATATTTATCTATTAGAACAGCGGTTCGAAGGTTTGTTTTTGTTTGATATTGACCTAGAGAATCCTGCTCTGCCTTTTTTCTTTATCCCGCCCGCCTCCATTCAAACCCTGCTAGAAAATGTGGTGAAGCATAACACCGCATTGCCGAATGCACCTATCCAAGTGTCCATCTATATGGAAAAGGAACTATTCTGTATTTCCAATACAGTTAAGCTCAAGCATGCTCCCAAAGATAGCATGGGAACGGGCTTAGATAGCTTGAAAAAGCGGGTGAAGTTGCTCACAGATAGAGCTTTGGTGGTCGAACCTAGCGCTGACCGTTTTATTGTCAAAATTCCTCTTTTACGAAAGGCAGACTAAGTTATGAAAGCAGTACAGCACCTTTTTCCAACCACCACTAAATATAAACTAATGAACATCTTATTGCTGGAGGATGAAAAATTAGCCGCACATCAACTAATGGGCTTATTGAAAGGCTATTTTAATGAAGAGGTTCATATCCACTGGGTACAAAGTGTACAGGAAGGCTTAGCTTATTTGCAGGGGCATCCGGATCCGGATCTCATTATTTCAGATATAGAACTCCTCGACGGTAAGGTCTTTCAACTATACCAAAAATACGATGTCCAAACTCCGATCATTTTTGTGACGGCCTATGACCAGTATTTATTGGATGCTTTTCAGACCAATGGCATAGCCTACCTCCTCAAACCCTATGCACCAGAACAATTGCAGCAAGCCCTAGATAAGTATCTTAAGCTATTCAACAAGGATGCCCCGAATGTGATATCGGAAAAGGTGATTAGTCAATTGACCCGTGCCCTGGGAAATTCAGATAAGAACTATAAACGGCGATTTGTAGTCAAGAAGAACAATGGCATCTATTTCGTACACACCAGTGAGATCAAATACTTCAAAGCGGATGATGATTTGGTTTTTGCTTTTGATCAAAAGGGGAATCGACATATTATCTCCTATCGGATGTCCCAGTTGGAAGAGGTTTTAGATGAAAAGGAGTTCTTTCGGATTAATCGTGGCGAAATTGTCAATGTAAATTACATCCAGAAAATGGAGGGATATTTTGGAAATCGACTGGCTATTCAAATACAGGGCGAAGAGGAGAAACTGAAAACGAGTGGTCCCAAAACTGCAGCCTTCCGGAAGTGGATGGAGCGATTATAGCTCGTCTCCAATTGATAATCTAGACTCAATTAGATTGATTTTGCACATCTTTTCACCAATATTTAGGTGGACTATGCCCGAAAATGATTCTATTTTGCAGCATAACTACAGCCTATGAAAATTGAACATTTAGCCATTTGGGTCAAAGACTTAGAGGGAATGAAGGCATTTTATGAGCAGTATTTTGCAGCGAAAGCAGGGGAAAAGTATCGAAATGATAAAAAGGACTTTGAGTCTTACTTCTTGCGTTTTGATGAAGGATCTCGTCTGGAACTTATGCAAATGCCTACGATTCCCAGTAATACCCAAGACCCATATTTACAATATACCGGAATCATCCACTTTGCCATGTCCGTAGGGAGTAAGGAACGGGTTGACCAACTTACTGAACAGCTACGCGCAGATGGCTTTGAAGTAGTAGGAGAAGTTCGTTGGACAGGCGATGGCTATTATGAAAGTGTGGTATTGGATCCCGAAAAGAATCGGATTGAAATTACCATTTAACTAGCGATTTCCCTCATTCTTTTGCACGTAGATAAATGAGCGTGTCAAAGGTCTTTTTTTCTTCACAAGTATAGCTGGGGTCATTGATTTCCACTACTCCAATTGGCGATTGGCTACTGCCAAACAGTTGCTTCGTACTTGCCTCAGATAAGCCTGTATTATCTAGGAACTCCTGGAAGCGTAGTTCATAGCCTGCTGCATCTTGCTTAAATCCTTTGTAATTGATCCGGGCAGTTAGTAGTCGATCTGCACCCGGGGAGTCGGGATCGTAAGCTAGATAGTGGGAGAGTCGTCTATGGTTATTATCAGTTAGTTTTTCAACATGCGTGGCACCCATCGCAAGATAGGCCTGTTTGAAAGACTGCTCTTGCTCGATAAGCAGAAGATTATGGTACATGAAACTATCTCTCTTGATCTGGAAGGCCATGTCGAACATTTCATCTGGATTTACGGGAATGTAGTTTTTGAGATTCTGCATGACTAAATCCAGGTGAATAAAGCTATTACCCAGACTCTTCTTCAGTTTCTTACGCTTTTTGCGAAAATGGTCATAGACTCTCAAAAAAGATTCCTGCGTGCTGGCGGTAGCTCGATCTTCCTCAAAGGTAACCAAGAAAGATTGGAGGTCTTTTTGTGCTTTGGCAGCCGGAAAATGTTGTGCCAGTTGACGGATGATCTCCTTCGGGCGTGCCAAGCCTCCTACTTCCAGATCCAGGCCAATGACTTGAATGGGGGATTGGATTTTTTGGTTAAGTAATCTAATCTTTTTGAAAAGCGCTTGATTGTAGGTGGCATAGGGCGCCCCTTGAAAGGCTTTTACTAACAGGTCTTCCTTTCCAGATTCCAAATACTGCTGGATAAAATAGGAGATGCTGGGGGGATATTCGATGAATACTACATCCAGTTCCGCCATCTCATGATAGCTCCGAATCAAGGCGAAGTGAATGTCTGTGTTGATGGGTACAAAATGCCGTTCTCCGACCATAATGATCCGATATTCCTGCGGATTGGCAGATAGGGGAATCGTCTCCTCATAAAAATAAGGCTTGACTTGAGTGGTGAAATATTCCTGGCAGGGATGTTGAGCGAAACATATATGCCCTATCCAGAGGAGGTACGCACCAAGAAGATATTTCATGGGTAAGATTTTACGGAACGCGTATCGGAGTAAGTTGGTCAGTCCCTTGCATCCCACCGGACAAGTGGGCAAAGGGAAGTTAGATAAAAATGAATTACGAATCAAGTGAGACAATTCGCTTAGGCTCGAAGTTAGGGTTTACTGCTGCTATTTTTTTGTATCATCCATTTGATTAATCGGTAGCCATAATATAACAGTAAAATGACTACAACAAGTATCCAGTATTCTTTCGATCCTCTGTTCATGCAATGACTTTATTTAACCAGGAAGGTCTAGTTGTTCGGCTACCTTGGTCCATTCCGTCGGCTGAGCTTGGAGGCTATTCACCAATAAAAACAGGGAAAGTATTGGCGCTATAATTCGCTGGATACGTATTATCATGAGGTTTTTCAATTGCTTTGATCATTTTTCACTAGTCCAAAAATGTTCGACTTGGACACCACGCATTTCAGGATATTCCAATCCCTCATCACGGTATTGCACTTGCAGTGTTTTCAATTGCTCTTTTAAAGTCTGCGTTACGGATTCATAGTCGGACAGCCCATAGACATTGGACATCTCTGCGGGATCCTTGACTAGGTCAAATAATTCCCACTCTGGTGGCGTAGGCGATTTATCGGTTTGTCCCAAGGGGAGGCCATAGTAGAAGATAAGCTTGTGCTCTTTCGTTCGAACCCCAATATGAGCTGCGACCGCACGGTGTAAAATATGTTGCCAGTAGTGATAGTATATTTCTTCGCGCCACCCCTTAGGTGTTTTTCCTTTTAGTTGGGCTAAGAAACTCCTCCCTTGTACCTCTTCGGGAGGTGTTAGTCCAGCCATTTCAGCAATCGTGGGTGCGAAATCTGCATTGATGATCATGTCATCGTTGGTACTCCCCGGTTTGATCCAAGGGGGATAGCGGATAATGAGTGGCATGCGAAGGGCTTCATCATACATGAAACGCTTACTGAAGAAACCATGCTCTCCCAAGAAATGCCCTTGATCGGCGGTGTAGATGATGATGGTATTATCGTAAAGTCCTTGCTCTTTAAGGAAGGCAATTAATTTACCGACATTCTCATCTAAAACCCGGCCACATTGTAGGAAGGATTTAATGTATTGCTGATAAATGTGCCCTCGCTGGGCCTTCCAATCTGCATCTTCCAGGCGATCATGCGGATAGGTCGATTGGTTCATCATTTCCAGTTTGAGGGTAGTGCGGTGGGCAGCCTCGGATCGCTGTTCATAGGTGTCATAGAGGTTAGGTGGTTCGGGGAGGGATTGGTGCTGCCAGAGGGTGTCGTAGGGCGGGCGGGCAGCCCAAGGATCGTGAGTGGCTTTGTAGTGGGTCATGATGAAAAATGGCTTTCCATCCTCCCGATTTTGTAGGAAATCCTTGGTCATATCTGTGATGACATCGGTTGCCCAACCCGGGTAGGTGACGAGACTGTCACTGCCCTTCACCCAGAACTGTGGATCCTGATATCTTCCTTGCACCGGCAGCACTTTGTAATCATCGAATCCGGCAGGCGTAGACCGCAAATGCCATTTTCCAAATACTGCCGTTTGATAGCCCGCCGTTTGTAAAGCTTGCTGTACCGTGTATTGGCTTGTATCAAATTCCTGCCCTAGAATGCGGACGCCGTTGAGATGGCTATATTTTCCAGTCAATATAGTGGCCCGACTGGGAGAGCAGATGGCATTGGTACAATATACCTGATCAAAACGCATCCCTTCATCAGCTAGTTGATCAATGTGTTGAGTCTGAGTATATTCTGCCAGAATTCCTCCATAGGCGCTGATGGCTTGAGTGGTATGATCATCACCCATGATGAAGAGGATATTGGGTGTAGTAGCTTCATGGTTCTGGGACTCATTCCGGCAAGCTATCAGACCTAAGAGAAGTATAAACAATGGCCAAATCTTCATACATCTAGCATTTTGGGTTCAAAAGACCTATCCCAAATTACTAAAACTTTTAGGGGTAGCTAGACTGTACTGTTCAGTTATTCTCTAAGAAAGATCAGACCAAGTTAAGGTAGATGGATGAATGGAGAAATATGCTGCTGTTCCAACATCTCATCCAACTTCTGAAGACCGGCTAGCCAAAGGCTATCTCGCATGCGTTTTTTGAAGAAACCGAAATGCCCAATTGTTCTTTCTCCCAATTCCTTGGGTGTCGTTCTGGTAAATTCAAGGTTGTACAGGCTGTCAACATTTAGCCAAAAGGTTGGGGTAGATCTCTTGTTTGAGATGGGATCATCACTTGCCCAAAACACATGTACCGGAAAGGGCAATTGCTTGAATTTGCCAGTAGGGACAGACTTACCATAAAATTTAGAATCGAAAAAATAGTTTCGTTTACTACACCAGGCTCGCCATTGTTTCAAGACATTTTTAGGTAAGTTCTCCATAATACCGAAGGGTTTTGCCTTGAGGTATCCGGCAAAAAAGAAACTCAAGGGGGCAAAAATATAGAAGAAGAAGTGAGATTGAAGGCGGTACCACCATGGCATAAAAGGAGCATATCCCACGGAAACGGCCACACCCACCATACCCGAGATTCCTTCCAGCTTGGGCATAAAACCCACTTGTTGCCCACCCGCACTATGCCCAAATAGGAAATAGGGGAGATCCGGGAAGCGTATTTTTAAATAGTTATAAATAGCAGGCATATCCTTGGTGCCATAATCCAGGAAAGTGTACTCACAAGTCGCTAAATCTTCCGGCGCAGAATCTCCGCTACCTCGGTAATCCCAAAGGGCGCAGATATAACCATGTTCTGCCAGATACTCTAGAAAGGGGATATAAAACTCTTTTTTTGCTGCGGTCCCACAGTTGAACTGAACCACGGCTTTCGGCGATTTAGGGATGATCAATTTTCCGCTCAACTGGACGCCGTCTTGACAATGCACTTTGAAGGGTTCTTGATGGATCATAGTACTTTATTTTGGGTGTTTAAGAATGCAAATTATACTAAACGTTTAGTATGTATAGGTGCAAAAAAATATGAAACCTTAGTTCCCGTCTATTTTTCTAATATGGATAAAGCACTTCTCTTCAAGGCTTTCCGCAAAGGTTTATAGTCCTTATACAACTGCATGAGAATGATAGAACCTTCGATATCTGCAATCATGCGTTCTGCCATTTCTTCAATTTCGCTTCCACTGTATTTATCTTTTAGCATGTTTTGCAAGGCTTTTTCCCATAGTTTGAAGTAGTGTTTGATCTCTTTGGTAAAAGTATCCTCTACATGGGCTGTTTCAAGAATGGTATTGGCAAAAAAGCAGCCACCATCACCTTGGGTAAAGGCCTGAAAGATTACTTCACCCATTTTTACGATTTTCTCCTCATTGCTAGGACCTTCTTCATAGGCGATGCTGAATACCCGTTTCTCAAACCACTTGATGGTCGCCTGTAAGGATTTTCGCATCACTTCTTCCTTGTCATTAAAGTGATGGTAAAAGGCTCCTTTGGTCAAGCCTGCCTCCTTGGCGAGATCACTCATACTTGTGCGGTAATAGCCTTTCCGACGAAAGACTTTTATGCTATTCTTGATGATCTCTTCCCGTGTAGTTTTTTGAATGGGCATATTTTACTAAACGTTTGGTATGCAAAACTAAAAGAAAATGAAGAGAATAGCAAAGAGGGTGGCTTTAAAATTAGATTTGAACTATAGGGGAGCCTGGGTTAGTTCCACTTTTCTTCCATCCGGATCTTGCACAATCGCCTGGTAACCCCAATCTGTCTGATTGGGGAATTTAAGTACTGTATCTTCTGATAGCGTAGCGATCAATTGGTCTAATTGGGGTACCTCAAATCCCAGCCTTGTACTACTATCAACAAGTACTTGTTGGTCAGCTAAAGGATAAATCTCAAATACGAATGCTCCCATTTCAGCGGCGTAGTGTACTGGACCTTTACCGTGCTGATGTTTTTGGAATTGGATGCCGATCGATTGATAGAATTGGTGCGTTGTTTCGAGTTGATTTGTCTTAATCACCAAGAGATTACATTGTATCATACCTTAAGTTATAGTATTAATAGCTATCCCATCTTGCTCTCCTCCCTCTAAGATCGATATGGACCGTTCTAGACCAAGGATACCGCCCAATCCCACCTTGATTCTTAATAATGTACCTTTCGCAAAGGTGGAGCACAATGTCCTTATCTTCCTTGGTGTATTTTCCGTCTTGATTAATGTCTTTAATCACCAGATCAACAGCATCTCCATAAAGATGCCTGCTTTTTCCCGCACCTCCAACTTCCTCATTATATCTCGGATGTCGATGTCCATGCCGTACCCAGAAAGCATCTCGATCATAGCCTTTTTCGGCTAACAGATGTTGTAAGTCCAGCAAACGATGAAGAATGCGTTTGTCGATGCCCCAGTACAAAGTATCTTGACTAAATAGAAAAGTGCTTTGATAATACTCATCCCGTGGCATCAGATCTCTGACTCGTACCGAACCAACTATTCTGCGGTAGACATCTTTTTTGCTCAAAATATAATAAGAGGTATTTCTTTTGATAGACCCAAAACTGGGCTTATTTAGGTTGGTATCTTTGAGATAAGGCATTGGAAGCTGGCTACCTTTAATCTTTGGCCACTCCTTCAACTGCTCATCCAACTGCTTTTTGGTCGCTACGTAGGTATTGGTATGGAAAAGGTCGTAAACTACCCGGTCGATGTAGTCCCGTGGGATCCAGTGTAAGTAGGCTAAGGGTAGCAAAAGCAATAGCCAGCGACTTCGTCTTAGGAGGCGTTTTAGGGAGTGGGGCATGTTTGTTAATGATTGAAAATAACGATAGTTCTATTTCCGACCATCGCTCCCAATGATACTACCAACTGCTTGCCTATACTCCTCTTCTGTGGCAGATGCATTGGTATCAATGGCGAACTTCCAGGAGTTTTGCTCTTGTCGTAAAACAATGGAAAATTTCCCGTAGCGATGGTCCAAAACTTGACCCGAAGAGGAAACGCTCAACTCGTATAAACGATTGTCTAGAATCTGCCCCTTTCTTTCTTGCCGAGAGCTAAGCTTAAAATTAATTTGTAGGCCAATATTGCGCTCCAATGCCCGAGCAAAAGTGGCGACAAAGAAGTAGTCTATGCTGTGGCGTCCCTGGAAAGAAGTAGGGAGCAATCCCTCGTATACATTAATGAGCACAGCATCTTTGGTGTAGGTGTTAGCTACTAAGGTAGCATCTAAAGCTTCATACCCCTGACAGAATTGCTCATATGGAAGACCTGGGCTTAGCACTTCTGTCGAGCTCGCCATCTTGTTTGCCAGATGATCGGCTGTATTGGCTACATCATGGCATCCTAGAGGTAAGACTAACACCGCTACGAAGGCCAACACTAATTTTCCCATGCTTATGTTGAGTTTAGAGCAATCCTTATTGTACCTCAACTCTTGATTCCACCCCAAAATATTGTTGAAGATAGCCTTGTCTGGCGGCATTATCCAGCACCCTCTTCTTGCTGCGTTTACCATTTTGGGTAATGATCAGGAAGTCATTGTATAAGGTGATACGCCCAGTGGGACTTGGCAAGGAGCAGATTAGGTTTTGTACAAAATAGGAATCCGGATGGCTTTCCTTCCACCGAAGCTGAGGGATAAAGGCTGCTATGGGTTCTGATACGGGGCGAATTTTATATCTGGGGGTAAACCGCTGTCCGTCTCTAGATTCTGCAAGGAGAAATTGGTCCCCCGTTCGTTGCACTTGGAAGAATTTGAACCAATCCCTTTGGATACCCTCTTCATAGAGTTTTAAGGGCTCAATAAAGAGATCTCCATAACCAACATCCAATAACCAGGTTTCTTCTAATTCTACCAAAATGGCCATATGATCGAAGGGAGGTCCAAATTTGCCATTCCCTTGAGATATTTGACAGGAAACCAACTGGGCAGGAAATCCTAAGGCGGTAAGCAGATGGTAAAGGGAGGTGTTGAGTTCGTAGCAAAAGCCGCCGCGTTTTCGCTCTATTACTTTATCCATTAAGGCATCCCGGTCTATGTTTAAGGGGATATTCCAGTGGATGTCTAGATCTTCAAAAGGTATGCTGAGTACGTGCTGGCGATGTATGGCAAAGAGCGTTTCGCGATCTACGGTTGGGTTTTCAAGGAAATTGATCCTTGACAGGTAGGCGTCGAGGTCCATGGTGTTACAAATACTTTCGGATGATGTTAATTTTCCGAAGCCAATGACTCAACCACCAACTCCCTCCTAATGCAATTCCGAAAACGATTCCAAATTTTAGCCCAGGAGAAAGCTTGATTTCTAACAAAAGAAATTGACTCCAAGAAATAAACGCATAATGAAGCAAATAGATCAAATAGGCATTTTCCGAAAGTGAGTTCCACCATTTAGAAGACTTGGCAATCAAGGCTTTAAAACCACTCAAAAAAACTAAGGAACTGGCTGTACAGCTCAAGGCGAACAAACTATGGTAGATCATCCAACCCAGGGGAGCTGGTAAATGACCACTCTCCACCGCTACGCGCAAGTAGGGGGGTAAGCCGATCCATAGACCAAAGGATAGTAGTGCCAGTATTCCCAAAATCCACCATCGCCTGACTACCCGCTTGTCTTTCCCGAATAAGGTGTTGCTGAAATCAATGGTTCCTATTACTACTCCCAAAAAGAAATAGCCACTGTAGAGAAAAAGTCTACTCAGCTGGAAGTCAAATGGCCCTATACCCGTCCAGGTCCCCGCACCAACTGCCATTGCCATGGGGACATACAAAATGATGGTCAGCAGCCACCAGAAGCCGAATAATCCGATGGGACTTTTTTGCAGCCGAACTAGCTGTTTGCCCAAGTAGGGATAGAGCTGTCGAAGTGAGGAAAAGGTAAGCGCAAAAACAAGATTGAAAGCAAATAGCAACCAGAGAAACCAGGGAGGTCCTACTGGCCAAGCCTGGGTTGTGAAGAAATCAGCTACATGCGAGCTGATATCAAAACTTCCTTTGGATAGGTAGAAAGCAGGAAGATAAGCCAGTAGCATGAGCACCGTACTCAAAAGGAGAAAGGGGATAAGCAGTCGATATAAGCGATCTAAAGTAAATGCCCCAACTCCCTTTTTACTAATACTTCTGACCAGAAATAAACCCCCAATCAGGAACATCAAGGCCATGAAGAAGGTATCGTTGAAGCCTGAGAATAGATCTAAGCCAATCCATCTTTGTTCATCCACAACTGGATGTGTGGAATTGATGTATACTTCCGTATCGAAATAAGCAAAAGTGGTGTAGGCCAAGGTAGCATGATGTGCTACCACCAGAACGGTGATGAACGAGCGTAGATAGTCTACCCAGAGGGTACGATTGGACATATGAGATAGGTGGTTTCAGGTCATTAGGTTTGCTGGTTAGGTACTATTTATATCCTCCGAAAAATTACAATGGCATTGTGCCCGCCAAATCCAAAAGTATTGCTCATCGCCACCTGGATGGGTTTATCTATTGCCTCTCCAGTGATGATGTTTAAGCCTGTAGGAATGGCCGGATCCAGTTCGTCGACATTGATTGTCGGAGGAATTTTCCCGTCCTGCATACTCTTGATGCTGAGGATAGCCTCTACCGCGCCAGCTGCACCTAAAAGATGACCCGTCATCGATTTGGTTGCACTGATACTTAAATTTTCTGTTTGTTGGCCGAATACCTTGGTAATGGCTTTCACTTCGCTGAGATCTCCGACTGGGGTAGAGGTGGCATGTGCATTCAGGTAGTCAACCTCTTCGATATTTAACTGAGCCTCTTGGAGGGCGAGCTCCATGGCTTTAGCGGCGCCGAGCCCTTCCGGGTGAGTGGCAGTCATGTGATAGGCATCAGCGGTCATACTGGCCCCGATGACTTCGGCGTAGATGTGGGCTCCCCGTTTTTTAGCATGCTCAAATTCTTCCAGTAAAAGCGCGCCGGCCCCTTCGCCCATCACAAAGCCATCTCGCTGGGTGTCAAAAGGGCGGGAGGCGGAGGCAGGATCTTCATTGCGTTTGGACATGGCTTTCATGGCCGTGAATCCCCCGATCGAAGCCTCCGTAATCGGGGCTTCAGAACCTCCGGTGAGAATGGCCTTGGCCTTACCCCATTTGATGTAATTGAACGCATCCATGATGGCTGAATTGGAGGTGGCGCAGGCGGATACCGTGGTGTAATTGATCCCCCGTAAGCCGAATTTAATGGAGATCATCCCAGAAGCCATATTAGTGATTAAGCGAGGGATAAAGAAGGGGTTAAATCTAGGGCGTTCGGGCTGTCCCGCATATTCCTTCACCTCCTCCTCGAATGTTCCCATCCCACCTTGTCCAGATCCCCAGATCACCCCTACCTCAAAGGGGGATACTTTTTCCATATCCAAACCACTATCAGCCATTGCCTGGGCGGCAGCATACAAGGCAAAGCGCGTAAAGAGGTCACTGCGTTTGATTTCCTTCCGATCTAGATGGAGGCTCGGATCAAAGTCCTTGACTTCGCAAGCGAATTGGGCTTTAAAGGCATCTGGAGTAAAGCGGGTGATCGTACCGGCTCCACTTTTCCCTGCTAAGGCATTATCCCAAAACTCCTGAACAGTATTACCGATAGGGGTGATAGCGCCTAGGCCGGTGATGACTACTCTTGTTGATTTATTCATAATTTAGTATTTACTTACTAATAAGTAAGTTGTGAAGACAAAAAAATACCTACAGAGATATTAGTATCGAATTTCTGACATTAGCTAGGACATCATCCTTGGTGATCGGCAAAAGGATCAAGGAAGAAAGCATAGAGGTGATAATGAGATCCGCCTTTTCAATGGGGGATTCCTTGAAGCTAAATGCTCCACTAGTTTTGCCCTTTTCCAGCACCCCCTCTAACCATGATCGAATCTCAGCACTCGCCTTGGCCAAAACCTCTTGCATAGCTGTAGGCAAAGTTTCGTACGAATGCCCGAGTGCTCCCATGAAGCACCGTAACCGCTGCGCCTGATTGGCTTCATAGATACCAATGAAAGCCTTGATCTGATCCAAAGGAGCGAGCTGATCCCATTTCTTTGCATCTCGAGCGAAGTGCATCCGTGTTCTTTCGATGATGGCAATGCCCAGATCGGCCTTGCTGGGAAAGTGATAATGTACTGCTGCGTTTTTAATCTGCAATGGAACAGAGATATCCTTATAGCTAAAGGCATTATACCCACGCTGTCGGATTAGCTTTTCCGCTAGGTTCAATATATCAGTCCGCGTATCACTCATCGGGTACAAATATACTTACTAGTAGGTAAGTAAGCAAGTGACCTTTAGTTGATGTAGCACAGTATGCCAATGAGCACTGCTACTTACCGGGGAATAACCTTGGCTTTGAGTCGATCAATGAAGCTAGTGGAGATATAGTAAATATTGAGTTCGCCGTTGTCAGCAGTTTTGAATTTGCGCTGCAATTCGCTAAATGCCTGCGAGGGTTTAGCTACATAGGGAACTTGCAAACGGCTACTGGCAAAAATAAAGAATTGGCCATCTGGGGTGACATAAGGACAAATCTCAAGGTCTTTGCTATTGATAGGTTCACCAAGATTTTGCCTGGCAGTCCATTCTCCATTCACTTTGAAGCTAATGTAGAGGTCCCCCTGGCCAAAGCTGTCCCCTCCATACCCCCTAAAAATGATATAATCCTCGTCTGGCGACACAAAGGGATCACCGATATTACCTTGGGTATGTAGGATGTCTGAAAGGGTATCTATTTGAAAGTTATTCCCTTCTGGACTCGCCTTAAATAGCTTGCCATTGCTCCAAATATTGAAATAGATAGCTCCACTACGCGTAAGAGAGCTATAATATACATCTTGATCTGCCAAGGGGATTAGTGTCGGATCACCCCAAGAGTCCCCCTCTCTTTCCACCCACCAGATATTGCTCTTTGTTTGATTTTCATAGACTTCAGTAGGCCGCCTAGAGCTGAAATATAGCCGCTTACCATCCGGAGAGAAAATAGGATCATACTCGGAGTAGGCACCTGAGAATGGAGCAACGGCTGGAGAAGTCCAGGTCCCATCCTCCTGCATTTCTGTGAAAGTAATAATGCCGTGATTGGGGATATCACTGGTATAGAAAAAGGTTTTTCCATCTGGGGTAAAAGTGCCGTTGAACTCTACCATCGGAGAGGCAAGCAGATCGGGGGCGAGAAGCTGAGGTGTCTCCGTAGCTTGCATACCTAGGAATGGTCCGTAGGCACGGTTCGCCTCTTTTTCAGTATTGTTTTTACAACTCATACTTAGGGCTATCAGCATGAATAGGGCGAGATGTCGTCGAGTCAGGTGGTTCATGATTTCGGGTATTTTCTATAAAAGTAGGGCAATAATGTGTAACCCTAAATAGCAGGGAGTAGGGGGATTGACCGAGGGATTACATCTCTATTAATGAAAGCCTGTAACATTATTTCGGACAATCCCGTCGAAAATGGGAATGTCTCAATAAACCCGACTGACTATGTTTAAGAATCACCTAAAGATTGCCCTACGGCATTTATTAAAATACAAAGGGTTCAGTTTTATCAATATAGCCGGCTTGGCTATTGGCTTGACCTGTTTCCTTTTGATCTCGCTTTTTATTGCTCACGAATTAAGTTATGATCGCTGGAATCCGCAAGCGGAACGGATCGTTCGTCCGTATAGTGATATCAAGTTTGGAGGAAGTGAACTGCATATGGCTGTCTCAGCTGCTGTACTTGGTCCTGATGTAGCCAAAGAAATGCCTGAGGTACAGACGTTCTGTCGTCTACGCCAGTACGGTACTTATTTGGTAAAGCGGGACGGAGAGATGCAGCAGAACTTTGAAGAGCGAGCGCTGCTAACGGTTGATTCAAGTTTTTTCGAGGTATTTCCACTCCCCATCCTCGCTGGCAACCCCAAAACTTGCCTAGAGGAACCCAATACCATCGCTATCTCAAAAACCAAGGCTGAAAAGTACTTTGGAACCATCCAGATGGCGATGGGGGAGACCTTGGTATTGGACAATCGGCAAAAATGTAAAGTCACTGCCGTCTACGAAGACCTTCCTTCCAATAACCATTTTGACGCCCATTTCCTCATTTCCATGAATGGGAATCGCGAAGTGGAACAAGCCTCTCCACTTTGGGCAACCAGCAATAATTTTCACACCTATTTCTTGCTACGACCAGGCACCGATGTAGAAGCCTTCAAGACAAAATTCAATGCTTTTTCCGAGCAAAAGATCGCAGAGACGGCCAAGATGATGATGAATCTGTCGCTAGAAGAGTTTGAAGCTACTGGCCAATATGCGCGCTATACCTTACAGGACCTGACAGATATTCACCTCTATTCCGATCTGGATATCGAGCTTTCGGCTAATAGTAACATTCAATACATCTGGGTTTTTGGAGCTATTGCCCTTTTCGTGCTGTTCATCGCTTGCATCAACTTCATGAACCTGACCACTGCCCGCTCCGCCCAACGTGCCAAGGAAATCGGGGTAAGAAAGGTGTTAGGTGGCTTACGATCTAATTTAGTCAGTCAATTCTTGAGTGAAACCGTATTCCTGACCATTGTAGCAGTGGTATTAGCCGTGGGGCTAGCGGCTCTACTCCTACCGTGGTTCAATGAACTTTCCGCCAGAGATTTGAGTTTGCCTTGGGGGAGTGGTGGCTTTTGGTTGGCACTTGCCCTAGGTACCGGTCTGGTAGGCTTGATTGCTGGTAGTTATCCCGCCTTCTTTCTCTCCGCTTTCAATACCATAAAGATCTTGAAGGGTCAAACGGTAGGTAAAAATAGAGGCGGTGGTTTACGCAGTGCCTTGGTAGTATTCCAATTTACTACTTCGATTGTACTCATTGTAGGCACGATGCTCGTCTACAAGCAACTCAATTATATCCAAGACAAAAAACTAGGCTTTCAAAAAGATCAAGTAATCATAGTTGATAATGCTTATGCTTTAGGCGATAAGGTCGAGGTGTATCGAGAAGAAATTAAGAAACAACCTGGTATCAAATCCGTAACGGTGAGCTCCTATCTCCCCGTACCTTCCTCTCGCAGCAACAATACCTTCGTTACTAGCCGTGAATTCCGCCAAGACAACGCCATCAACATGGGTCAATGGCGCGTCGATTTCGACTACCTGGAAACCCTTGGCCTGGAAATGGCCGATGGTCGCTACTTCGACCGCAGTTTTTCCACCGATAGTTCCGGTATTATCCTCAACGAGACGGCCGCCGCCATCCTCGGCTGGGACAACCCCATCGGTCAACGCCTCTATCAACCCACCGAAAACGTCACCGGCCAACCCAATCCCGAAGACTTTGACGAGTACACTATCATTGGCATCGTCAAAGATTTCCACTGGGAAAGCCTCCGTGAAAACATAGGCCCATTGAGTCTTATGATTGGTCGCTCTACAGCTCACGTCTCTTGCAAGTTCTCCGCTGCGGAGAGCGCTAGCGTCGTACAATCTCTCGAAGCCCAATGGAAAAAGCTCTCCCCCGAGCAGCCCTTCTCCTACCGCTTCATGGACAACTCCTTCTCCAGCATGTACGAAGCAGAACAACAAATCGGCAGCATCGCCCTAACCTTTGCCTTGTTAGCCATCTTCATCTCCTGTCTCGGCCTCTTTGGCCTTGCTAGCTTCACCGCCGAGCAACGCACCAAGGAGATCGGCATCCGCAAAGTCCTCGGCGCCAACACGCCGCAGATCGTCCAGCTCCTTTCCAAGGACTTCCTGCGCTTGGTACTCATTGCCCTGGTCATCGCTACGCCTATCGCTTGGTATAGCATGCAGCAGTGGCTCCAGGACTTCGCCTATCGTATTGAGATTAATTGGTGGGTGTTTGTATTGGCTGGGGTTGCTGCAATTGGTATAGCTATCTTCTCGGTGAGTTTTCAATCGGTACGGGCGGCGCTGGCGAATCCGGTGGATTCTTTGAAGGGGGAGTAGAAGGGAAGGAAGCATTAAAGAAACAAAAGTAGCTAGTGCCTAATTAGAGGCACTAGCGATCCTAAATTTGCTTACTTAAATGCGCAGTCAAATAAAAGTTTGATGGACCTATCTACTTAAGGTTAGGCCTATTCACTTAACTCTTCTTCGAAGAGGTAATCTTCAAAGGTGAGGTCGAAATCATCAGTTGTTTCGAGACGGTCGATAGTGAAAGTATTCATAGGATTCAGGGTATCTATAGATTCGAAAGGTGAACCGACAGGTCTTCTTCTCCTGATTTTTATGCCATTGCATTTGAAGAGTGGAAAAAATGGCCCTTCTTTTCCGATTATATTGGTACTAATATCTTTTTTCCAAGCAGTAGCAAATTTTGCATTCACACTTATTAATTCCTCTTCCACTCCTGTGAATTCTCCCGTAGCTTTAAGTTCAATTTTACCGCTAGCAGATTTGGATATCAATAAAGTGGCTACTTCCGCAGACACAAGCAAGGTGATGACAAACCAATTGCGGTTCCACTTTTTATTTAGATAAAAATGTCGCACTTTCTTTCCCAACTCTGCGATGTTCTCTATGTAAGAAATTTTAGTGCCGCTTGTCTTTAACAGGTAAGAACCCTTAGATTCAAATTCTATCGAAAAACCTGCATCATCTATACCCAGATTGGAATTAGGTAATTGAGCATTTCCCGCAAATTTTGCCCGTAGTTCTACTCCTGTTTCATTGCCAAAATCGAGATCGGCGATTCCTCGGCCATTAATTTCATTGGCTTGAAAGTCAAGCCCAATAAAATCGTCATTAATGTGTCCAATTACTTCAAATCCTGACCTACGATTCCAGGTGACAATTTGTCCTAATTTAAAAGGATGATGGATTTCAAGATTGCCATTGAATCCTCTTTGAATAAGTTTTTTGTTATAGCTTTTTGGTAGACTCATGATTGATAATATTTAGGTTGTGAGTATTAGATACCATCCTACCTATGGTCAGAAGTTGTTTAAGAATGTTTTTTTGAAGCGAAATTCGCAGGAATGAGGTTCTGGGAACTAGTTTTTTCAGTAGCATAGCAGCGCTACGGTGCTGAAAAAAGTCGTTTTCAGGTTCTTGTTCTCTCGAATTGCAGGCAATCAATCATTTTTAAACAACTTCTCAGTAAGATCTTGCAGCAAAATCATCTAGCAACATTTACTTTAAGACACTCTGATGATCTAGAAGGAGAAACAGTGCCACCTGAAACCAGACTTGCACCATTAACTAGCGTAATGGTCGCATTCCAATCCACTCGTTCACCACTATTGAATTCATAGGCGACATTTCCTTGAGAAGAGCAATTCCCTGGTCCATTTGGGAAGACCTTAGTGATAGTTCCCATGAAATTTCCGTCAACGCTTACATCAACTTTTGCAATGTTAATACCATTGAAGCTTCCCCATTTTGAATAAAATGTCACTCTTGAATAATAGCATGAGCCATCATCTTTTTCGGCGATAAAATCATGGTTTAGCGCCTTGGAATCTGTACATCCAGATTCTATCAGTTCTTCGCATCCCATGGATGCAATTAGTATGGCAAAAGCAAATAGAGAAAAACAGATACTTGAAAATTTCATCTTTGAGTAATTTTTAATGGTTTATTGTGGGGAGTAAGTTGCTTCTTGTCTTTCTGCTTCTAACACTGATACCAACCGGACCAGGTGCAATACCAGAAATAACCCTCTTTCCATTCTCTAGCCCATTGATAGCGTCCATAGTAGTTGTCATAGCGCCAATAATAGATGTAGCCAGCATGCCATTCGCGGTACCAATTGAGTTTTCGACAGTACCTTACAGATACGTACCGCCCGTAGTAGGCATTCCATTGCTTTTGATAAGAGGTTTGAACACTGCTGCGGCCTTCTTTTGCATACCATCTGCTTGTAGACCAACCACTTTGCGAAAAGCCTGTTCCTATTCCTAGAAACATCAAAAAGGTGAAGGTCAATGCTAGGGTCTTAAAGGGCTTCATATTAGTATGATTTAATTATTTAGAGGTTACATTCAATGCTATACCTAACGCGATAGGCGCGCCTGCCCGCTTGCCAGTTAAGAGGGCTCAACCACTTCCATTTAGTGTTCTTCATTAGCCAAATAGGGGCTGCACCGTCGCCAATCCTAGATGGAAAAATGGTGGGAGGTACTGATTAGTCGTTGACCTTGGGTTCTATTGAATGATGGAATGAGGATGGAATTCCGTTAAGGGCCCTACATAACATACTAGGTTCACCCAATAGTGGAATACCATTTGAGGGGAAGGGGATTTTATCATCCACTTGATAACGCTCTCTTTGATGAATATAAATATCGAATGAAAGGCCTTTCTATTCAACTATAATTTTACACTTTTGCCATATTATAATTAGTTAATTTATTGTATAAAATAATGAATTATAAGGGTTTGTGTGTTATTTTTGCCTTTCAAAATGTGTAGAATGAAAAGCCTAGATAAGTATAAGTTAGTTCAGAATCTACAAATGCTGAAAAGAGATGAACTCGGTCTCTTCTATAAATGGCTGATTTCACCCTGGTGCAATAGTAACAGTAGAATCGTAGAATTATTTAAGGTGTTAAAACCCTATTATCCGAGTTTCGCCAGCAAGAGATTGACGAAGCAATTTCTTTTTGCCAAACTTTATCCGGACACCGATTACAATGACCGTTGGTTGCGTAATCTAATGGCCGAACTGAATCAATCCTTGCTTCGGTTTTATACGCATCAAGCACTTAGTGAAAATTCGACTACCGGAAAGAAACTATTAATTGAGAGTCTACTGGCAAGAGATAATCCACAAAGCGCCATCCGCTTGGCTTCAGATTTACTAACCAATATTAATCAAGGCGAAGTGCTTTCAAGTCAGGACTACCATGACAGCTTCTTCTTAAACAATCAGCTCTATTATCAGCCTAACACCCCTTTCAGGCAGCAAAAGGGAACCCAATTGCTGCATAATGCAAGCGAGGCTTTAGACTATTATTATCTGCTAAATAAGTTGCGTTTGATTTCGGAACTGACTGGGAGATCTGCCCGCCTCAATGTGCATGGAAGCCAAAGTCTAGATCTTTCTTTGCTCCATGAATTGCATTCGAGGCGGCAAGAGCCAGCGATTGATCTCTATCTGAGGCGATTAGCTGATCAGGATAAAATTTCTAGGCCATTCGTGGAAGGTCTGATGGATTTCTATATGGCCAACTACAGCAATATGTCTAAGAAAGACAAGCAGCTATTGTTGTGGTATTTAATCAATGATTGTACCCAGGTATATAAGCAAGGGGTTTCAGAAATTTTAGCTGCGATATTTGAGCTTTATAAGTTTGGCATAAAGAATGAATTGCTGTTGGCTCAGGGCAGATTAACGGAGAGTACCTATTTAAACATTGTTGGTGTGGGCAATGCACTCAAAGACTTCAGTTATGTCCAAGAATTTGTCTTTAGGTACACTCAACATTTGCCAAGTGAAGTACGGGAAGATGCGACAACGTGGTCGAAAGCACATTGTTATTATCACCAAGGTTTTTTTGATGATGCTATTGCTGCATTGATTCAATATGATTTTAAGAATAAGCTTTTTACTCATCGGGCAAGAATAATAGAGGTACAGGCCTACTTCGAAATCTTTTTACAAAACCATAGTTATTATCTGCTATTTAGTAGTAATCTCTCTGCTTTAGAAGCGAAAATGAGAAATGAAAAGAGATTGTCACAGGAAAATAGCAGCGCTATTGTACGCATGATTCAATATGTCAAGAAATTGGGGAAGTGGGTTTCCGACCCCAATGCCACCCCAGAGGGGCTAGCTAAAATTGAGGCTAATCTGTCCGAAGAGTATAATATACAAGGAATGATCTGGCTTGAAGAGAAGATTAACCTGTTAAAAAAAGGGCTGCACAAAAAGGCAGCCCAGGGTTAATGGATTAGGTGATGATCTCTTCTTCCGAAATGATGCCTTCCCCCTCTTCATCGTTGCCTCCTTTCAGCTGTTTTTGTTCTTCTATAGTAAGTGCTAAGTTTTTAAATTCATCTAATGTGGTTTGGAATTGCTGTTGCATGACATAAGGGTATTAGGGCAGTTGGATGGTAAAATCCAGTAGCCTGTGGTTAGAAAATGGATGGTTAAAGCCTGAATAGGCATGAGAATTCCATTCCTTATGCTATGTGCACCTAGCGATAAGAGTATAGATCTACGAGTGACTCAAGTAGATTGAGTCGGCCATCGGATCGAAACGGAATTAGAATTTACAGTTTATGAGCTCATCACGGAAGCGATGGAGCTATACCGGTTTAATTCGTATGTATTTTGTTAGGATTGTATCTTTTTTTGCATAAACATCATGAATTATTGATTTTGTAATCTAAATACAAATGGGTTTTATGAATTCTGATATCTTTAATGCATAAAAACAAAAAAGGTAACCCTTGTTTTAAAAATTAATTTCGATTTTTATTCGCTTCGCTTTTTGTAGTATCAGGAATTACTTGCTATAGATTACTAACTGGAGGACTTCTATGTTGAAAATATACAAGGACCAGAATTTGGTTGATCGCATGCATCAAGGAGAAGATTACGTGGTTGAATTGATATATAAAAAGTATAGGGCCCCCTTTTTGAAGTGGGCCATTAAAAACCATGATTTAGGGACGGAAGAAGCAAAAAATATTCTACAAGAGAGTATCATAACCCTCTATATAAATGTGACGGATAAGAAGTTAGTGAACCTAAAAAGTAGTCTGTTTACGTATTTATGTGGAATTGGGAAGAATAAGATTCGAGAGGAACGCCGAGCTGAATCGAAGAATGTATACTATTCAGACAACTGGATGTTGCTTCATGTGGAAGATGTAGATACGCTCGAGGAATTGCAGGAAAAAGAACGCATGTTCATGCAGGTTGAATGGGCGTTGAAGGAAGTTGGGGAAAGATGCAAGAAGATGATAGACCTGTTCTACTTCAATAAGAAGTCATTGAAAGAAATCAGTGGTGTCATGGGATATAGTAACGAAAACTCCGCCAAGACCGCTAAGTTGAAATGTGTAAATCGGATAAAATCAATATTGGCTACGTCCACAAAGATGTAAATCGATGAATATAGAGCAGGGCAATAATGAAAGGGAAATAGCAGATGGCGTAATCTACGCCAAGAAGAAGGAATTATTGTCTAATCTCAAAAAAGTTGAAGAGGACTTAAGCAGTAAGCAAAAAACTAAAGTTCTTTTTTTGAGAGGGGCTGCTATTGCTGCTTCGATTGGCTTGCTTGTATGGGGATATTGGTACCTCAATACCAAAACGTGGGAAGAACAACTAGTGGCAGAACATCTAAACTTCTACGAGGTAGTTTCTTCTACCAGAGGCCCAGGTGGTGAGAACAGTATGCTATTAGTTGAAGCGCTGAATTTCTATAATGATGGGAAGTGGAAAAGAGCCCAAACTGCCTTTCAGCAATTATATGAGCAAAGCCAGGCAGCAGAATATCTTCTATATCAGGGAGTATGTGCACTTAAATCTGGTGAACCCCTTACCGCGATCACCCTCCTGGAAGAATTCACGGACCATGTAGAAGAGTTCCCGATTTTGAAAGATGGAGCGGCGTGGTACTTAGCTTTGTCATACCTACAGAGTAAGCAGGTGGAAAAGTCTAAATTGATATTAAATGCGGAGTTGAAAAATAGTAATGAGTTTTCTAAGGAGGTTGAGGCGCTGCTACGCCAAATAGAGGATAGGACTACAAATTGATGCCCCAAACGAGGTATAGAATTTCAGGACTCAAAAAATATTTATATGCATAAATTACTGCCTTACTATGGGAGTATGAATGACTCCTGTGGGAACCCTAGTTGTGAAAGTCTTACGAGATTTAATTGCGTTGATTCCGTAGAAAACACCAACCTTAGATTAAATTACTTCTGTCATCCTTTCGTGGCTAGTACAAATGCCGAAAGGCGGCAACAAAGTTCATTGCCCCAGTATAGTTTTAAAGCTACTTACCTGCATATACCTTCGTCCTTTGTACCTGTGGATTTCAAAAACGAAATTGAAAATTCTTTAAAAGGTTCGGCAGCAATAAAGAAAAAGGCTCATGAACCTCGGATGCATACGAGTGCCTTGGTTGTGGTTGATGCAATCAGCTTAGAAAAAGAAGACGAAGAAGATCCTGATAAGGTCTTTTTTGATGCGGAAAGCGCAAAGGCTTTTGGAAGAGATTGCGGCTTGACCTTTGCAGTGAAGCAATGGAGGAATGCAGATTCTGCATTTTTCAAGTTTAATGACCACTATATGGTACCCTTCACCCTTACTGACGGTAGATCCGTTTTCTTTGCTTTTGAAGGGGAAAGGACCGCTGCTAATTGGGTGAAATATATAGAAGCCAGGGATTATAAAGTAGGGGTAGGCGTGCAAGACCATATTTATTCAGAAAATATGTTAGGTGTCTTTATCACTAAATCAGCTTACCTAATTCACTATGAATATTTAGGCTTATCCGACAGTCTAGTTCCTTTAGAATACTTCGATCCAATTACTGGAATAATCCACAACCGCCTTCACTTTCCCTGACTAGATTAAGTTTTCCAACGTACTTTTAGAAGCAAATCAAGGGAGCCCAAAGTATTGGGGTAGTATTTTGGTGATTGGCCATAAAATCTAGTTTAGCCTGTCGAAGTGCCTCGCTCGGCACTTCTCCTCGACCGAGATAGAAGTAGAATTGGCTAACGATTTCTGCTGATGATTGATCTTGAATATCCCAAAGCGAAGAAATAACAGTATTCGCACCTCCCTCTAGAAATGCTCGGGTAATGCTGTAAGTACCTTCCCCACTGGTCGTTAAACCTGTCGCGGTTTGACAACTACTAAGCACTACCAGCTGGGCTTTGATAGGTAAGGACATAATTTCGCTAGTGTAGAGCGTATCTATATAGGGGGCTTGCAGCGAATGGAAAAAAATACGATTGTAAAACTTGTTGGTTAGACTCGATTGCGCATGCATGGCCAGATGAATGAGATCAAAAGTTTGATGGCGTATTTCCTGTACGAAACTATTCTTGGTAGCTTTTTTCCCAAATAAGAAATTCGAGGAAGAGAGGGCTAGATGGTCTTTAATACTTTGGAGTTCAGCTTTGGCGTGAGGGAGAGGTGGCCAAGTCTTGTTTTTGCCGAAGGCCAAGGCTAAGGCCCTACTCTTTTCGGGTAAATGGAATTGTTCCTCAATGTGGTGCCTTTGATAGATCTTGAGGGAATGCGCATATTTTACGGATAAATCACTGATCAGAAAATCGGATGCATCTGGTGGTCCCTCGGTGGGGTGTGTTAAAATCGTCTCGAACGGCATTTGGTCTAACCGCTTAGAAGGAACGATTACTATACGCTCAGTTCCCTTTAAGTGACTCCACACTGGAGCAATCAATTCTTGAAATACGTGGTAGGAAGCTGCATTGAAATTTGAAGGATTGAATCTTATCCCATTTTGTAGTTCCTGCTTGAAAGTATCAATGCTCTTTGCTAAAGAAGACTCTATTTCAATTCGGAGAAATCGAGTGGTATCAGGGTGTATAAAAATCAAGTATTCTACTCCATCACCACTGTGGTACTGCATAATACATTCCTTCTTGCTGCTCAATGAAGTCTGCAAATCAGCCACTGTAGGAATACTTTGAAATATCTTGTCACGATGATATCTGGGATAGCTAGGGCGTCCTCAAAAAGTCGGCGCTGATTTCAGGTTATCATCATACCAGTTGGGCGCTTCGAAGTGGTTGAGTAAGCCACAGCTCTTGCTGTTGATTT
>JABSSL010000096.1 GCA_013214355.1 Saprospiraceae bacterium
TTCAACCAATGGAAAGACTGGAATAAAAACAATGTACCCGGTCGGATGCTGGGGTACAAGAATTACCATAAACTACGGGACGATTTCTACCAAGAGACTATCCCCACGAAGAAGAGTGGTTTTCCAAAGCGATAAAAACAAAAAGAAAGGAGGTATTCACCAACCAAGGAGGTGAATTCCAGTCGAAAAATCAACTTAATGAAAAATCAACGAATCCTGAGCATGGCAGGGGTCGTCATAGCCCTGCTGCTAGCGTGCTCCGTCATGGCCCAACCCCCAAACCCAGAGAAAGGGTATCAGTGGAAATTAATCCCTGAGCTATCCGATGAGTTTGAAGGAGTATCGCTAGACGTAGACAAATGGTCCAATGCCGATCCAAAGCGTTGGCGCGGTAGGGCACCGGGTCTGTTCCTGGCGGAAGCAGTTACGCTAGGTGATGGAAAGATGAGAATAACTGCCGATGAACTAGCTAAGCCTGTATTCAAAAAGGGAAAGAAATTCACTCACCAGGGCGGTCACGTTTACTCCAAACACAAGGTAAAACCGGGGAGCTATATTGAATGTCGGATGAAAGCCAACAAGACCTTCATGTCCTCTACCTTTTGGCTAAACAATTACCCAGACGAAAGTACGGGCTGTCAAAGCAGAACTACGGAGCTCGATGTGCAGGAATGCATTGGCTTCCCGGCCTCGCACCCCAAAACCCAGCAAATGGGTTCCAATACCCATAGCAGGGGGATTCCTGAGGAGTGCTCTGCGATTCCTGCCGGTTCCGTTGGGGCAAAATGCGAAACGCTAGGAAAGGTATATGATCACTACTTTACCTATGGCGTGTGGTGGAAAAGTCCAACCGAAGTCTTATTTTATCTAAATGGCGAATATAAATACAGCATTACCCCCAAATCCCATTTCGACATTGACCTCAACATCAAAATGGTAGTGGAAACCTATAACTGGAGTCCCGTACCAGAGGACGGAGGAATGACCGGCACTTGGGAAGAGCGGACTACCTTTTACGATTGGGTGAGAACCTACGAATATGTCCCCGTAGCAGAAGATGTCCCACTTGATAAACCCTACTTTAAGAAACTTCGGTCTGAGCAAGTCCCTTCTTCTGACCTCGTAGAATGGCAGCAGGTAGGACCAGGCATGGCCGGCTATTGTGAAGAGTTTTGGTGTCATCCGACTGATCCCAAGGTGATAATGATGTCACCAGATATGTTCAATACCTACGGATCCTGGGATGCCGGAAAATCTTGGCATACGGTTAAAGAAGCTGATGGGACGGGTAAGGATATGGCGAGAATCCGAAAATTTGAGTTTTCTCGTCAAAATCCTGCCTTTGGCTTAAGTATTACCGGTGCTGGAGGGCGCATCTACAAAACCACGGACATGGGCAGAAGCTGGAAAGAAGTGGCAAGCCTGGGTGGCCGACATGCGGAATTAACGGTTGATCCCAACAATGATAGAATTTGGTACCTAGGGCCTGGTGAATTTTGGAATGTCAAAGCCAATCAGAGACATGCCAAAGGGCAGAGCAGGGTATTCGAAAACCATGGCATCTGGAAGAGTACCGACGGAGGGGACACCTGGGCCAAGATTAAGATCGGTGAATACAAAGATCTTGACGTAGGGCGAATTATTGTTGATCCTACTGACGGCCATGTACTGATCATGGCGACGAACAAAGGCGTACTGAGAAGTACCGATCAAGGACAAACATGGGAAGCAAGTGACTCCGGATTGGAGGTGAATCGGCCAAGAGATATAGACTGTTACTTTGATGAAAAGACCAAAGAGTACATCCTGTACCTCATCGATCAAACCGCCTTTGCGGACGCGGAAAAGACAGTCTCCGTACAAGGAGGAGTGTACAAAAGCAAGGATCATGGCAAAAGCTGGGAAAAAATTACCGGCAACCTCGCCGTAGACCTGAACCAGATTACCGGTAAAGTACTCCGAGGAAAGTATTGGAAATCCTTGGCCCATTGGTTTCAAACGGATATAAAAACCATCCAAAAGAGATACCCAGCATTACCTACCGCGACCTATGATGTATTTCATCGGATTCAGGTAAACCCAAACAACAAAGACGAAATCTACCTTTCTCACAACAATAAACACGACCGATCCTTTCTCCCTGGCGGCACCTGGAAAACTTCGGATGGTGGGAAGACCTGGATCGCCACGGCTAGAGATGGCCGATATTGGATCGAAGGTGCGGACAAGCAATATTGGCAATCCAGAAATAACCCCACCAATATGAACACGACCTTCTCTCACTTGCAGCCCGACATGGATAGGAGAGAGGATTCCTGGGGTAATCGGTTTTTAGAAATTAGTCAGGACGGAACAGTGTATATCTGTCTGGACCAACAGGTATTGCAATCTAAGGATGGGGGAGAAAGCTGGGTGCAGATCGATGATAATGAAACCGCTCCCGGAAGTAAGCACTGGGTAGGTCGTGGGGGAAGTAATTTGCCAGGGCGCTACATGCTGTTGGAAACGGGAATAAAGGATAGATATCTGCTAGGCAGTGGCGAACATGGACTTTGGCAGACCGTTCCTTTGGGAGATTATCCGGACACTAAGGCAGTAGCCGTTGAACAAATCGAAGGTCAACTCAATCATCGCGGAGCACATTCCGTTGGGCCTATCGCCGTCCACCCCGATAATCCGGATATCATCTACTTCCTGATTTACAGGCAAAATCACCGAGGAAAATTGCGCAGATCAACCGATGGCGGGAAAACCTGGGAAAACCTCTCCACAATCTTTGCCGCCGAGACCCCGATGCACGAACGCTTGGTATTCCAAAACTCACTCCTCATTGATCCTATCACCCCGGATAATATGTACTTCTGCGCCACCAAGAAGCCCATTACTCAGGTGGGAGGGCCATATGCGAAGACGCTATCAAAAGGAGATTACGGCTTCCACCGTTCCTTTGATGGAGGTTATACTTGGGAATTGAGTAACCATGGATTTCCCGAAGGATCCAGTGTGAGAAGGGTAGTTTTACATCCCGAAAATCCCGAGACCCTATTGGCAGCCGTTAACAGTGCCAACGGTGGTTTGTACCAATCTACAAACCAAGGAGGAAACTGGAATAAAGTGAAAATTCCTTCGGCCATCCAGCATGTAAACAACATCTTCATCGACCGGAATACTAAATATTTCTTCATCTCCTGCGGCAACTCCACTGCTACTGACCAAGGGGGAGGAGTTTGGCGTAGTAAAGACGAGGGAAAAACTTGGCAGAAAATCTTTGACCTGCCCTACATCTGGCAATGCGAAACTTCCCCCATCAATCCAAACATCCTTACCGTAAGCGCTGCCCTTTCCAACAGAGCCAAAGGAAATGCGACCCTTAACCCAGGCGTCTATATTTCATTTGATGGCGGTAACACCTAGAATAAGGTAAACAGAGGATTGGGCCAGCATGACCGAATTGTTGACCTGAAGCCAGATCCCTACCGTGAAGACGTGTTTTGGTGCTCGCAGAAGGGCAGTGGCTGGGCCATTGGCTATTTGAAGGGAGCAGGGCAGGGGTGGTCTGCAGGAAAATAAAATAAGTGTAACAGCTTACACCATATCAAGTATCTGACTTCCAATATCATGATAAAGAAAAACACCTACTTCTTATTGGCGCTCCTGTTGATGTCACTCCTTTCCTGTACAGGAAAAGGCAAACAGGAGACCACCGCCACCCCCTCCCTCACCGAGAAGCCGAATGTAATCGTAGTTTTAGCCGACGACATCGGGGTAGGGGACATATCCGTTTACCGGCGGATGCATTCTGATGACATCGTGCTACAAACGCCCAACATCGATAAGCTAGCAGAAACAGGAGTTGTATTTACTCAAGCGCATGCTCCGGCCGCTTTGTGTGCGCCATCTCGCTACGCCATCATGACGGGAAATAGCTGTTATCGGAGTCCCTTCCCTTGGGGCGTTTGGGGTTCCTACCAGGAATCCCCGATCAAGCCGAGCGATCTTACCTTAGGTCGTATGATGAAAAAAGCCAACTACCATACCGCATTTTTTGGAAAGTGGCACCTTGGGGGCGACTACTACCGAAAGGATCAGCCTGGGGTGATCTATCGCAGCCCCAGAAATGAACCCGAGTTAGATGTCGATATCACTAAGATTATTGATGGTCCAAATCAAAAGGGTTTTGATTATAGCTTCACCTACCCAGCAGGCATTCAAGCCGTACCCTACGCAGCTTATGAAAATGGAGACTGGTATCCACTGGGAGAAGATTCAAAGATTGGCTACATCTCCCAAGAAAACATGAGTAAGCTTGGCGTAAAGCTCCCTAAAAAAGAAGGACTTGGCGATCTAAAGTGGGATCCACACCATTCCGGCCCATTGCTGGTAGGCAAGGCGCTGAATTATATCCGGCAAAAAGCGGGTCAGCAGGAGCCCTTCTTCCTATACTACTGTTCGCAGGCCGTCCATTTACCACATACCCCTCCCGCTGAACTAAACGGGATCAAGATTGCTGGAACCACTCCGTCCAAACATATGGACATGATCAAAGAATTGGACGTGCAGATCGGGATGATGGTTGAGGAATTGAAACGACAAGGCATTTTTGAAAATACCCTAATCATTTTCACTTCCGACAACGGTGGCCTGCACGTAGATCGAAAAACACTAGCCTCCGGTCACCTGCCCAACGACATCTACCGGGGACACAAGAACCAGGCTTATGAAGGGGGGCACCGCGTACCCTTTATCTTCTCCTGGGGCGGAAAATTACAGGGACAAACCTCTGCTGACCCCGTCTTAGGCTTAGATATTATGGCTACCCTGGCGGCCATCACTGAAACCGAAATAACCCCTCAACAAGCCATGGATTCTCACAACCTTTGGCCGCAGATTGTAGGGCAGGCACAAAATAAGGATCGAGCCTTACTGCTACAGAGTGGAACTACAAGAGACCTTATCCTAATCGAGGATGACTGGAAACTCATTATAAAGGTAGATAAGAAAGATAAAACCGATCAAACGCGGAAGCCCATCGCCCTTTTCAACTTGCATGATAATCCTTCTGAAAATGAAACGGATAACTTAATCAACAGCCCCGCCCAGCAGGATCGCATTGAACAGATGTTCCGAAAGTACAATGAAACGCGCAAGGGGGGACAGCCGACTGGCAGACCTTGATCTAGCGTTGTCCAATATCGTAACAAGAGTGTAACAAGCTCTATTAAACAGCAACAAAAAGAAAGAATATGAGCGGGACTAAAATAACTATGCTAGCTTTTCTCACCCTTTTTATCGCCGGTAGCAGTAACCCAATCCAGCAGGCACAACCTAATATTCTATGGGTGCTAACTGATGATCATCGTTACGATGCCGTTCGGGCCTTTAATAAGATGCTGCATGGACGAGAAATGAGTGATCTGGGCTACGTAGAATCCCCACAGGCAGATCGATTGACCCAAGCGGGCACCACCTTTATCAACACCTATTGCCAAGCAGCGGGATGTGCCCCTTCACGAGCTTCCATGCATTTGGGACGATACCCCTTCCGCTCTGGCGTTTACGAATTCGAATACCACAACAATAAAGCCGAACACTGTCGACCAACGCTCCCTGAGCAAATGGCAAATCTTAGTTATCAAACCGTGCATATTGGCAAGCTTGGCGTGCGGCTTAGAACTATCGCAAATGGGAAAGCTAGCCCCTTCAAGATCTATCAGACCGATATCGATTTCAAGGCGCTAAGGAAAGATGGCCTCACTGGATGGGGCAAGGATTGGTTCCATCAGTTGAATGGAGAGAAGTTAGAGGAGCCACTAAAACAGGTAAGATTCTTCGTTACACCCGAAGGCCAATTTGAGTACGTCTCTGAAAAGCTGGAACAAACCAAACCAGAATATGCCGGAACTGCTAGGATGACCATGGAGAAATATGAGCTGTTACGCCATTACAATAAGAAAAAACCAAAATCTGACTTTGAGGGAATGATATTGTCCGGCGTGAGTTCTCAACCGGCGGGGAAAACACGTGACGGGCATTATGCTGCCATTTTTGAGCAGTTTCTAAAGCAGGAAAACCGAAAGTTTGAAGTGGGGTCGAGGACTTTTGATGGGGTAGATACTTCAAAGCCATTGTTCTGTCACATTGGATTTGATTTCCCACATACACCAGTCCTTCCGCCTGCAGATTATCGAGAACGATTCCAGCAGCATATCTACAAAGTACCAGATTTCGATCAGGGTGAACTAGAAACGATGCCCTCTCAGCAGAAAAAGCAGGTGATGAATGGTTATTCCGATCATTTTACTGCCGAGGAAAAGCAAAAGATGATCCAAGATTATTATGCTTTCTGCGCTTATGGCGATGATCTGGTAGGGAAGACGGTAGATGACTTTATTGCCTATAGCGAAAAGCACCATCAGCCTTGGATGATCATGTACGTGGTGGGAGATCACGGCTGGAAATTGAATGAACATGGGTCGGTATCGAAATTTTCTTCCTGGGATATAGATACCCACAACCCAATCATCGTAGTTTCATCGGATAAAAAAGCCTTCCCTCCGGGAAAGGTTGTACGGGAATACACCGAATTTGTAGATATTGCCCCAACCATCTTGGCCGCGGGCGGGGCAGCTATCAAGTCGGACCCATTCGATTACCTGGATGGCCTAAATTTGGCCGATGTTGCTGCTGGAAATGCGCCCGTTCGTGACTATGTGATCGGAGAGTGCCATGCCGTGACTGGCCCGCGGGCCTACATCAGAACCCCTGACTATGTTTTCTCCATGCAAACTCGCCCAGACAAGAAACGTGGCAAAAACATGAACTGGGCGCGCCAGGCTGCCTATGAGGAACTGGACCCGGCGCTGTACCATGTGCCCTCTGATCCCGGTGAAGTGAAGAACCTAGCCTTTGACAAAAAGCATCAAAAAGTGGCCATGGCGATGAAGGAAAAGCTCATGAATATTGTACTAGGAGATCAGCGGATAGAAGTAGAGTGGGGGAAGGGAACAAATGTGACAGGAACGAAAGTGCACAGAAACAACTTCGCTAGCGGAGCCCATGACTACAAGCTGGAATTGAGATGATTAGCGTAGGATGAATCCAGCTTTAGATGGGGTTTAACGGTATTTCCAGACACTACTTACGATCCTTTCTCCTAAGCACCAAAGCCGAAGTTCAATGAAAATGAAGTAGTCAAGATTCAATCTGGCAAGACCAACAAAGGAATTAGCATCCCAATGCGCCATAATGACCAGCTCTAGTCTAGACTACTTCAATTCAAATCATTGGCTTAAACACTTTGGCTTTTACTTTCCAATTTGAGAAAGGGTTAAGGAAAAGCATTAGCAGTTATTGTCAAACTACTCCTACTATTAGTTGGGATCAACTTCGACTGTAGCCTTATCTATCGCCTCTAATACCCGATTGTCAAAAGATATCACGCTGGCAAAACCCCCATTATAGGAAAGCGTAACCGTTTTTGATAGGTCTTCTGCCTGCAGAGGGGTATCTAAAGCGATGAGCAGCTTGGAGCCATTGGCATTTCGCGTAACGGACGAGATAGCTCTTGTCACGCCATCCACATGTAGCGTGAATCCACCAGCGATATTTTCTGTCAAAGGCCTGAGTCTGTGGCTGATCGGAACTTCAATGACATTCTCGGCATTTTCTTTAATCCCTTCGTTGATCATTAATGGCTCCGTCAATGGTATCACATTGATGATCATTGGGATATCATAGATGCCTTCATTTTCTTTTACCTGCTCGGTTCTCACTCTGGTGCTGGTTAGTTCTACTCGAAATTGACCTACCTCATCAAAAGCGATCGTTTCAATTACCTGCTCTGTCAATTCCAGTCTTTCGTACGTTTGGCGGAAAATAGTAGTCTGCTCATTCTCGTCTTCCTCCAGTGTATGGACACGCCATTGGGTATTGTTCGGACGGCCTGTATTGTTCGGTTGTAGACCGCTTAGATCCTCGAATACTAACTCCTCCTCAAAATTCAAAGTAATTTCAGGCGTGTTTTCATGATCTATCAAGGTACCATCCGGATACCTAACTTGGGCCACTGCTACTATGGTATCAAACACATCAATTATAAAGGTGTAGTCCGCTATCCATTGTCCATCGATGAGCTGGGTTTCAATGGTATCAATGTGCGCCTCACCTGCCTCAAAATCCCAGTATGCAGGAAAATCGAAGGAGGTCGAATCAGGAAAAACGCGACGGTAGTTGACCAGAGAAGCCGTGTCTCCTCTTGTCCATAAAACGTGGATCGTCTTATCAAAGGACACTGTCTCACCAGGGTTGACAATATAGGCATCGTGATTGTCCAAGTTATTCGGAATAGGCCCTTCTAGAAAGAAGGCATCACCAGGAATGGTCCATTGTGTACTTTCCGCTCCTGCCGATAGGTCACTAAAAGAAAAGTATTGATTGACCTCTGATTGTTTGTCCGCCGCAATACTCGTCCAGGTAATCGACAAATCGACAAAGGAGGCGGGTTCTATGATTTCCTTTTCACAGCTGAGGAATAATACAGTCAGCAAGGAAAGTAAAAATAGAGGTTTGCTTATATATGATTTCTTCATTGTTATATGTTTTGTGGTAGTAACCCTTGGCTCGAAGTCTTCTGCACCTTGTTCTTGAGGTTTACCTTTCATAAATGCTGAGAATTATCCGTCCCAGTTTAAGTTAGAATTGATTTCATCTTGTGGAACCGGCAGGTAACCATGTAGGTCGATATTAAAGTTTTGTGATCCCCTTAGATGATCTCTCAAATGTGCCTCCTTGACTCGGCGATTATTGTTTGCCTGAAGATTGTTGGGGAACCTAAAAGGGTAGGGGGGAACGTTGGGATCCGAATAGGAGGGGACTACTCCATTTGGCATCACAAAACATCGCCACCTGTTTGGGTTTTTACCCATAGAGTTGTTTTTGAAGTGCCAAGCATCGTACTGAAAGGAAGCGAGATAATCCAAGCGTTCCTTCCATACACCCCATCGCCTAAGGTCAATAGTTCTATCATCCTCCAGCGATAATTCCAGTGGTTTTTCAGTGTATCTTAAATGCTCCATTAAGTTGGATAAATTGACCGATTCCGCTCCATTCGATGGATCAAGGTCAATATCGTCCATGTAGGTAGTCGTTTCATTAACGAACTCCGCACTAGCCTCGGATTCTTTACCTAAGAGGATAAGATGAGAACGCTTTCTGATTCTATTGATGTACCGCAGCGCTTCGGACAGGTCTCCCTTTTCAATCATGCATTCTGCATACAATAGATATACTTCTGCCAAACGAATAATGGGTATATTGATCTCAGATCGATTATCCGTATCTGCCGTTTCCAATTCGCCAATTCCTCCATTATTGGTATTCCATCCGGTGAATTTTTTGATGAAATTGGGGAATTGTCTGGCGTGTGTGGAGGCGGTCGTTGCTCTTCCGTATTCGGCCATTTCAACACCATACATTTTACCGTCTCTATCATCCACGGAGGACATCGAGTTGTCCATACGAAGGCTGTACATTCTCAATACGTTGGTCTGAACACTATCCAAGTTCCCATTCGCTAAATATATATTCCTATCTACATAATTAGCCGGGTCACGAGGGTCTGGCCTTTCTGCTCGGTATTTAAGGGTTAGCCAGGTACTGAATTGCACGACATTACCATCATTCAATCTATGAGATAGCCTTTGCGACAGGTTCTGCTCGTCTTGGCCCAAGGGATTAGCATCATAGGAATAATTGATTTCAAAAATTGACTCTGAGCTAAATTCGGCTATCCCCGTAAGGATTTCGGCTGCGTCCTCTACTAGTGCATAATCATAATTATCGATGACGTTCTTGAGGTATACCTCTGCAGTGGTAAAATCATTTTCATTTATATAGCTCTTAGCCAACAAGGCTTCACAAAAGCCTCCAGTAACTCTACCCAGGTTGCCACCCCCAACCTCTGTCTGCCAATCGTTATAGGTACCCGGCAAATTATCCATACCGAACTGAAGATCTGCCCGGTAGAAATCCAAGACTAATTCTGCCGGGGAAAAGGTCAATTGAAAATCCTCGAAGTCTACCGGCACCGCATCAAAAAGGGGTAAGGAGCCCTGATTATACGAATGATGCAACACGTAGTAGAAATAGCCTCTTAATGCTCTAGCCTGCGCTATGATCAGCGTAGCGGTTTGTCTAGCATCATCTGAGGTGAAAGTCGACTCTAGGTTCTTATAGGCATCAATGACCTGATTCGCCCGGAATATACCACGGAAGCAAGCATCCCATTTGTTTTGGACTTCGTTCGTTGTTAAATCAAAAGTCATGTCATAGATGGGATTACCTACCGATCGTTGTCGTTGAACGTAGGGTACCGCAATATCTGTCCGGTTGTAGTCCCATTCTATGGCAAGAATATTTTCGTTTCGTAAGGAAGCATAAACGGTATTTAAACCGCTATTTAGATCTCCCGTATTCTGCCAATACGTATCGAGTGTGAGTGCATTTGGATTAACTTGATCTAGTTCATCGGAGCAAGCTAGCAAAGCAAATGCCAGAAAAAATAGAGCTGTAGTTCTTATATGTATCTTCTTCATTTTTGTTGTTTTTGAATTGCAGTTTTGCCTTTTCCACGGTCTCTTTCAAGCCAAGGAACTACAATTAAAATTGAATTTGTATACCACCTTTATACTGTGCGGTGATGGGATAATTGCCTGCGTCAATACCACGGGTACTTAGGCCATTCCCTCCTACTTCTGGATCAAAGCCAGTATACTCTGTCAAGGTCAACACGTTTTGGGCTTGCACATAAATTCTCAATTTCTGCATCCCCAACACGTTCATAGTTGCGCTTGGTAGGGTGTAACCTAGAGAGACATTCCTAAGTCTGACAAAGTCCCCATTTTCCAAAAAGTAATCTGATGCCCCTCGGTAGGATTTAGTACCACTACCGTCATACCATGGAATCTGTGATTTCGTATTATTCTCCGTCCAGGAGTAAAATAGGTCACTATGTACCCCTGCCTGATAAGCGTAGGCCTTGCTTCCATTCATTACCATGGCACCAAAAGAGCCATACCACTGCATAGAGAAATCCAAGCCTCGATAGTTCATAGACAAGTTCAAACCGGTTTCGAAGTCTGGCGTACCACTACCTGCATACCTTCTGTCATTATCATCCAATTTACCATCCCCATTCTGATCCACGTACATGAGTTCCCCCAACTTAGCGCTAGGGTCCAATTCGAGATAAGCATCCAGCTCCTCTTGGGTATTGATAATGCCCGCAGTCTCTCGTAAGAAGAAAGCCCCAGCTTCATATCCTTCCGTAATGACCGTCACGATCTCTCTAGTACCAAAATCAGAGATAAAACCCCTGTCCAGATAGATGATCGGGTTGTTTTCACTCGTTCTTGTAACTACGTTGTTATTTTTGGTGAACGTACCGGAAATATTCCAGCTAAAATCGCTACGTGCTCGGTGCCGATAATTAAAGCCTAGCTCTATTCCGGAGTTCTCCATATTCCCTACATTGAATACCGTACTACGGTTACCTCCAGACACACCGGTGGAAGGAGGATTGACGATCTGGTACAAGAGATCTCGTTTTTCATTCTTATACAGATCAGCCGTAATGATCAATTGATCATCAAACATTCCGATATCCAATCCTATATTTTGCCCGATATTCGTTTCCCACTTTAATCCCTGATTGGCATAGGCTTGTTGGGTAGTCCCCAAAGCCCCTTGTTCACTTGTAGGATTGAGCACATCACCAGACGGGTTATTGCTGCCGAACACATAATCTACCCCAGGTTCTACCACGGCTTGGTTGCTATAAGTTGCGAAGCGGTCATTACCTGTAGTACCATAACTAGCTCTTATCTTGAAGGAATTGACTACCTCTTCCACCGGTTCCCAAAATTTCTCTTCGGATACATTCCATCCTGCAGATACAGAAGGGAATAAGCCCCAGCGATTACCTTCACTAAATTGCGAAGAACCATCATATCTCACACTGGCACTAAACAAGTACTTACGGTCGTAATCGTATCGTATTCTACCTAGATTTCCCAATAGAACTCGGGTGAAATCAAATCCTCCTGATTCTATATCCCAAAGCAATTCGTAATTGTCTAGAGAAGTAATGGCTGGATTCAAGTTGTTTCGTACCTCCAGGGAAATGCGCTCATTGGTTGATTTCTCGAAGGATGTCATGGCCAATAGATTGATACCATGCTTTCCAAATCTTTTGTTGTAGTTAGCAAAGACCTCTGAGGTGAGTTTGGATCTCGTAATGTCGGTCTGGGTCTGAGAAGTAATGTTATTGGGGTTGGTAATCAAGCGACCTTCTGTGTTGTAGATATCATACCTAGGCACTGTTCTCACCCATTTTTCATCCCCATATTGGGCACCAAATCTACCGGTTATCTTAAGGGATTTGATCGGGCTAAAATCTATGGCTACATTCCCAATATTACTATTTCCACCTCTCAATTCGGTGGTTTTGATACTCCTTAGCGCATTGGCCAACCTCCTGGCCTCATTCAATTGCCAGTCGACCGTAGGGTCATCTAAGCTTACGGCAGAGATATTTGTTATGGAAGTTTCATCGATACTCACTGCTGGTTTAAACTGTTCATACACGCGTATTCTATTCATCATCCCACCCCATGGTCTGCGCTGATCTTCTCTTCTAGAAGTTAAACCGGTGGTAACTTTCCATTTGCCTTTTGTGAAGGTCGTATTTGCTCGTAAGTTCAATCGGGTAAAGTCGGAGTTGTAAAAGGATCCTTCCTGCTCAAAGTAGTTAGCTGTAAAATTATAGGTCAGCCCCTGATTGCCGCCAGCGACACGTACCAGGTGGTTCTGAATCGGAGCATTATCATTCAATAGTACCTGCCCAATGTCTGTGTTATTGGTGAAATAGCTAGGGTTTCTGTGGATATCGCCATTCACCCCTCCTTGGGGCTTATCAGTATTGATGGAATTTCTCAACAGATGGAGATAGGAATATTCCTCTTTGGTCATATTATTGAACTCCGAAGTGATATTTTGGATACCATACTCCGATTCAGCTGAAATACTCATCTCTCCAAGCTTTCCTTGCTTGGTCGTGATTAGAATAACACCCCCGGCACCTCTCGTACCGTAGATGGAAGCGGAGGCATCATCTTTTAGTACATCCACAGATGCAATTTCACTGATACTGAGCTGTGGATCCGAATCAAAAGGGATACCATCTACTACGTACAATGGTCCACTCTGTCCTTCAATCAGTGAACTAAAGCCACGAATCAAGATATTGGCCTCCTCACCCGGCGCACCGGAACTTGAGGTGACATTCACACCCGCTATTTGGCCTTGCAGCGCTGATCCAAGATCCGAGGTCGTCATTTTCGTTAAAACATCAGATTTAATGGTCGAAACAGCCCCGGTGACCTCCCTTTTCTGTTGGGTACCGTAACCAATTACCACCACTTCTTCTAGCACTTTACCGTCTTCCTCCATTGTCACATTGATGAAGGATTGCTCTCCAATTTCAACGATTTGTTCAGCGTAACCTAAATACCGGAAGACTAACTTGTCTGTGCTCGATACTTCTATTTCGAAATTACCTTCCAGATCACTTATTGTACCTGTGGTTGTACCTGCCACATGGATCGTTACACCAAGCAGTGGAGCACCCTCATCAGATACTGTTCCTTTAATGGTTCTTGTTTGTGCTTCCATAAAGTTGAAGCTCAACAAGCAAAAAATTGAGCTAATGAAAATCTTCGATTTCCAATTGAAAAGTATATTTACTTTCATCATACTAACATCATTTTAAGCTGCGAGTTAAGTTGAATATTCTATTGTGTATTGATAGCAGTAGAGGGCCACAAGGAGCCCACATGGCTTGAGGTCAACGTCCAAACCAAGCATTGCTCTTATGGTGGCCGATTTTACACTTTGATCTAAATCAGCTGGATTTTTATGATGGTATAAGCGAAAACAGTAAGGTTAGGCCCTGCCAGCAAACATCAAGGAAAGATGCCGTGGTTAAGGCCTTATAAAGGTAGGTTAGAGGGAAAACCGACAGCAACACATTTATCTGTTTTTTGGACACAAATCGTTTTTTCCCAATAAAATCTCGAAAATTAACTCAAAAACAGAATATTACACCTACAGAACCCCTCCTAAGCTAAAATTTATCGATGTAGCTGAATTTGACCAACTAGGCTAGTGGGGCGAGTGCTTTCTCAAGCCTAAATCTCTTCTGGCTTCATCGTCTTTTGTTGTCGCAGGTATTCGCTAGGAATAACCCCAAATTGTCTCTTGAAACATTTTGAAAAATAGGAGGCTGAATTAAATCCAGTCATAAACATAATCTCCTTAATGGTATAGTCACTTTTTTCGAGTAACTGGATAGCTCTCTTCAAGCGGATAGTTCGGATGAATTCACTGCAAGTTTGTCCCGTGAGTCCCTTTAACTTAAGATAGAATTTGCTGCGGCTAAGGTGCATCTCCTTGATTAAGGCCTCCACGTTAAACTCTGAATCTGACATATGATCTTCTACCAGGGAGACTGCCCGCTGCAAAAAATCTTCATCCAAGGAGGTAACGGTTACCTCCTCAGGCTGCAGCAGGATTTCTTGTCGGAAACGCTTCTTCATCCGCTCTTTTTGCGCGTAAATATTCAGCAGTTGTGCTCTTAGGATGTCCAGATTAAAGGGCTTCGGGACATAGGCATCAGCTCCAGTACGGCGGCCTTCTAGTTCATCTTCGTCCGCAGACTTTGCCGTAAGTAATACGACAGGAATGTGACTGGTCAGTGGATGTGATTTCAAAGATCTACATAACTCAATTCCATTCATGCGAGGCATCATAACATCGCTTACAATGATATCAGGTAAAGAGGACAGAGCAATCTCGTTGGCCTGTTCTCCGTCCTCAGCTAAAATCACTCGAAAATCCCCCTGAAGCCCTTCCTTGATAAAGCGTCGAATATCAGCATGATCGTCGACAAAAAGCAGGGTGGGTAGTTCCTGATCCTGATCCGTATTCGCTGGAAAGACTTGGTCCATTAGGCCATCAAGCTCTGCCTCAGGGTAGTTAAGCTCATTTTCTTCAATCAAATACTGCTCTACTTTCTCCTGCTTGATTTCTGCCTTTAAATACGCTCCTTTATCCTTAGGGAATTGAATGGTGAAGCAAGCTCCATTCCCTTTGCTACTTTCAACGGTAATGGTTCCTAGATGAAGTTCCACCAGACTTTTGGTATAGGCTAGCCCTATACCCGCACCGTCTTTATTTTGCTCACCGGAACCCTCTTTATAGAAGCGGTCGAATATTTTCTTGAGTTGGTTCCTTGAGATACCAATCCCATTATCTCGCACGGAGATTTCTAGGAATTTCTCTTCCCGACCTTTTTCGCGCACCTCCATCTTAATGTATCCGCCGGATGGAGTGAATTTAAAAGCATTAGAAAGTAAGTTGTAGATAACCTTTTCTAACACATCTCTATCTAGGTAAGAATAGATTTCGTCCGCAGGTTGTACAAGCTGAAGGGCAATCTTTTCCTTGCTAGCTAAGAACTGGAAGGGCTGGGTCACCGTTTGCAAGAAATCAAAAACATTGGCTCGATCTACTTGCAAGTTCATGCTACCCTGGTCCAATTTTCGGAAGTCTAACAGTTGGTTGACTAAGCGCAACAGATACTTGGCATTCTGATACATGTAGCGATATTGCTGTTGCAGGTTTTCCGTGCTCAGTGTCTTCCCTTTCTTCAGTATTAGCTCCAACGGAGAAATAATTAGGGTTAGCGGCGTGCGAAACTCGTGAGAGATATTGGTGAAGAATCGCAATTTCATCTGATTCAATTCTTCCAGTTTCTCTCGTTCCAAATGCTGCAAGGTAAGCTGGTGTTTTTCGTGTATACCGATGATTGTATACCTACGGAATAACCATAAGGCTATAATGATCAAGGCTGCATATAAGAAATATGCAGGCCATGACAGCCAGAATGGGGGAGTAATCACGATCTGCATGCTAGCGGGCACTTCCGCCCAAACTCCATCGGAATTAGAGGCCCTTACCTTCAGAGTGTAGTCTCCATGTCGAAGATTGGTGAAAGTCGCGTAGCGTTTATCAGCACTCACTTCAATCCAGTCACTATGATACCCTTCCAGGCGATAGGCATATTTGTTCTTCGCTGGATCGGCGTAATGCAGGGCTGCGAACTCCAAAGAAAAATCATTCTGCCCATATTGTAATACAATCTTCTTGGTAGTAGAGATGGACTCACTTAAAATGTTTTGGTCCTTGTTCCCTTCATTGGGCAGTACTTCCTGGTTGTGCACCATGAGTTTAGTAAAAACCACCTTCGGAAAGGTGTCATTCTTCTGAATGCTTTCTGGTGAGAAAATATTAAACCCATTTACCCCACCAAAAATCATAGTACCATCAGCTCTCTTCAGTTTAGCACCCTCGAAAAATTCAGCAGATTGCAGGCCATCAGTTGTAGAATAAGAAATGAACTGTTCCTTGATCGGGTCGAATTTTGCTAAGCCGCGATTACCCGTTAACCAAAGGTTTCCTATATCATCTTCTAAGATTCCCTTCACCGTATTATTGGGTAACCCATCCTTTTCTTGATATCTTTTAAAATAGGGCTGTTGTCGACTATTATAGGACAGTCGGTTTAGTCCACCACCAAAGGTGCCAATCCAAAGATCACCAGAATAACTTTCTACTATGTCAAGGATATAATTATGACTTAAACTAGTGGTATCAGCCAAGTCATTTTGGAACAAGCTAAACTGCGGTTGGTCTACCTTTGTCTGATCTGCCTCCAGCAGGTGTAATCCATCCCCCGTGCCGACCCAGATATTCCCGATATGATCTTCGTAGATAACCCGAACGATATTATTGACAAGACCTGAATTAGAGCTATCAAATACATCTTTCTGATAGTTGCCATTTTCATCAGGCATCCAACGCCACAGCCCCTTGTTGTATGTTCCAAGCCACAGCACTCCCCCTCGGTCTTGCAGAATGGAAAATACCGGCCCTCGAAACCCCTGGACTGGCTTTGGTTCTTCTATTTGGTCCTCTGTAATGATGATTCGCTGTAGAGTAGACCTATCTTCAGAACCGACATAGATGACTTTCTTGCCATCTGGCTCTTTGACTTCTGCCAAGGCAAATACGCGGGCCGAGCTTTGGATAGATTCGAAGGAGGAAAAATCACCGATTTCGTGCCCAATAGGATGTCTAAATAGACCGCCACCTTCAGTTCCTACCCAAAAATTCCCATAGCTATCTTCCAATATGGAACGTATCTCGCTGTAGCGCTTACCATTATTGAGCAACTTGTTCCCATGGTGGAAAAAAGGCTTCCTTTTAGGGTCAAACTTATTTAGTCCACCACCGACCGTGCCTACCCAAATGATCCCTGTCTGATCTATCAGTAGGGACTTAACGACATTCTTATTGAGACTATATGGATTATCAGGTTCGGAATTATATACTTTCTTGAGTTGCGGTGCTTGCCCTCTTCCCGGCAGATGAAACTGTATTAAGCCCTGATAAGTTCCTGCCCAAAGGTGACTTTGGCCTTCAACAATCAGAGCCCGCGGGGAGAAGGTGCTAAATTTTTTAAAGGTGGGGTTAAAGCCAGATTGTGTTTGATAGAAAAGTCCCACATTTGTACCTAATATCAAGCGGCCAAACTGGTCTACTTTCAAAGATCTAATGTTTTCAGATCTTCCCGTACTAAGTTTAATTTGTTGAAAATCCCACCGACCGTTCTGGTCATCTATTTTACTCCTATAAAGCCCTCTGTTGCTACCCACCCAGATATGCCCCTCATTATCCTGAATGAAACTGTTGATGGCAGGCTGTTTTACGGTGGTGGTAATTTTTACCCGTACTACCTGGAAATCGGATCCATCTTCTTGTTCAGGTAGGATTACATTTACGCCATTAATGGTGCCTATCCAAATTCTGCCCGCTTGATCCGTATATAGACTCGTTATATGATCATGCGAAAGGCTATTGTCGCTTTGAGAATCATGCCGTAAATACTTAAATGTTTCTGTTTGTGGGTTAAATTGGTTCAAGCCCGAGCCTGTAGTGCCAATCCAGATGTTTCCTTCATTGTCCCCGGTGATAGCGTGGATGAGATTGCTGTTAATCGTTTGTAGTACTTCTGGGTCGGGGCTGAAGATCGAAAAGTTGTATCCATCGTAGCGGTTTAATCCATCATTCGTACCAATCCACATAAAGCCTCTACTATCTTGATAAATACTATTGATCACATTTTCAGACAGGCCCTGTTCGGATGTGATATGCTCAAAACGGATTTGACCATCTTGGCTATAGCTTGCATTGAATAAGAGTAGTCCTAGTAGAACTATACATGGTTGTTGAAGGCATCTCATCTTACTAATATCGCGATAATATTGTGGTTGCAGTTATAAATGATAGGGAAAGCATTTTGAGTGAAAGACAGTAGAATATCCCAATAAATGATGGGCTACCCGTGATCCCGCCCACCCAAACTTCCACTTATTAGACAAATTTATCTAGGCATTCAATTGATTATGAAGCACTTCATTAGATCAGCAACAGCGCACAAGCACTATTCTTCGAAATTCATTACAAGGGACTAAATAGGTAGTGTGTGCTCCTCTAGAGAAAGAAAATTAACGATATGTTTCCCTTATTAACCTATTCGTTTTGTCTTTTCTTTTTGAATTACCTCACTTTTATGATCCAGCCTGGGTGAACAGAATTTGGAATCCTAGAATTCATCATCGATCCAGATCAAAACCTATGCTGGTGATTATTTGACTTTTTCGGCAGTATCCAACAATTCATCAAACCAACTACCTATGCGATCTTTTCTTTTAATTTTCTCGATGCTTTGCTTCGCAACGCTCAACTTCCGCTGCGCCGACATGAATACCGTCAACCAGGCTTCCTCAGATACGGTTTCTACTGAGCCGGAAACCTATACTGCTGATTGGGAGTCTTTAGCTAAGTATAATGAAAGCCCGGAATGGTTTGCCGATTCCAAGCTCGGGATCTATTTTCATTGGGGGCCGTACACTGTCCCAGCCTTTGGAAGTGAATGGTATCCTCGCAACATGTACGTCGAGGGAAGCAAAGAGTTTGCCTACCACAAGGAGAAATTTGGAGATCAATCTGAGGTCGGCTATCACGATATGATCCCTGATTTCACGGGCGAACATTTTGATGCAGAAGCATGGGCAGATTTGATGCAGGAAGCTGGTGCCCGCTGGGGTGGGCCAGTCGCTCAGCATCATGATGGTTTTGCCATGTGGGACAGTGAGTTAAATCCATGGAATGCTGTAGACATGGGTCCGAAGAAAGACATAACTGGCGAAATGGCCGCCGCCTTACGCAAGCGCGGAATGAAATTGATTACTAGCTTTCATCACGCAAGGAATTTACAACGTAATGCCGCCGATACCAGTCATTGGACAGCCTGGGATAGTCACTTCCCTTATCATCCTGACTGGGCCACATCCACTACCGATGACCAACTGCGCTGGCTGTATGGCAATGTACCAGCAGAAGAGTGGTACCCGTTCTGGTTTGGCCAAATCAAGGAAGTAATTGACCAGTATGACCCAGAAATCATCTGGTTTGATATTTGGTTGAACATTATCCCAGAAAAGTACCGCAAGGAGTTTTGTGCTTACTACATCAATCAAGCCCAAGAGAAAGGGCAGGAAGTGGTGATTGCACACAAGAAAGATGATCTCCCTATAGACGTAAGTATCCTAGATATTGAACAAGGGGGTAAGAAGGATGTTTCCGAGCGCGTTTGGTTGACCGATATCACCTTAAGTAACCGATCTTGGAGTTACATCGAGGGACAAACCTACAAAGACCCCGCACTTGTTATCCGCAATTTGATCGATGTAGTGAGTAAGAATGGTGTTGTATTATTGAATATCTCACCGAAGGCAGATGGCTCCATCCCTGAAGAGCAAAAGACGGTCCTCCGCACCATGGGCAAATGGCTAAAAACCTACGGTGAAGCGATCTACGAAACCCGAGCCCGTTTAGAATATGGATATGGAACGGCTAAGGCAGACGAGGGGCGCCACGGAGGACAATCCGCGACGGTAAAATATTCTGCTAGTGACGTTCGCTTCACGGAATCTAAGGACCAAAAGACCATTTACGCCATCTTCTTAGGCGCACCTAAGTCTGGGGAAAAAGTGGTATTGAAGAGTCTGAGGTCTATTGCTTTTCCACCAAAACATCCGGTAAAAAAGGTAAGTGTTCTTGGTATCGATCAAGAGCTGGAGTTCGCCTTTAACCAGCATGATAATTATGTGGTGTTGCCTGATGCCCCCATGAATGAGATTGCTACGGTGGTAAAGATTGAAATGGAGTGATAAAATCTTGAAGATGAAATACCAGCTCACAAAAAATCTACTATTAGGTCTCGTTGTACTACTTGTGGCCTGCCATACAGCAGGAGAGAATGCAGGCACTGCAAAAAATGATGGCCCGCCCAATATTATCTTCATCATGGCGGATGATCATACCACTCAAGGTATCGGAGCATATGGTAGTCGTTTGGCTAGCTTAAACCCCACGCCCACCATTGACCAATTGGCGAAGGAGGGGATGTTGTTTGAAAATGTCTTCTGCACCAATTCTATCTGTACGCCTTCTAGAGCCAGTATCATGACCGGGCAGTATGGGCATGTAAATGGCGTGTATGATCTAAGTGGTTTCCTCAAAACGGAAAATCAGCATCTAGCCCTGGAATTAAAGGAACTGGGCTACCAGACGGCCATGGTGGGCAAATGGCATTTGAAGTACGCTCCGGATGCTTTTGACTACTACAATGTATTACCAGGGCAGGGACTTTATTTTGACCCCGTCCTATACAATTCTGAAGGCATTGGTGAAAAGAAAAAGATAAAATTCAACGAAGGCCTGGAGCGAGAAGTATTTGCCCAAACCTACGAAGGGCATTCTTCTGATGTCATTACCGATATCGTTTTAGATTGGTTGAAGACCAAACGCAAAAAAGATCAGCCCTTCTTCTTGATGCACCATTTCAAGGCACCACATGACTTCTTTAAATTTGCGCCTCGTTATAAAGACTACCTGGAGGATGTGGAGATTCCAGAGCCTGCTAGCTTGTGGTACAATGCTAATAATGGCTCCATCGGCACCCGAGGAGTAAACGATGCCTTGATGGATACGATTGGTTCCTCCATTGGACATCGAAATGTAATCCGCAATATGGGTATGCACATGAAAATTGATCCCAATATTCCGGACCCTGAATACAAGAAATTAGCCTACCAAGAATACCTGAAGCGTTATCTGCGCTGCGTGAAAGGTGTTGATGATAATGTAAAGCGCCTATTCGATTACTTGAAAGAAGAGGGGCTGGAGGAGAACACGGTGATTATCTACACGGGAGATCAAGGATTCATGCTCGGTGAACACGACTATATTGACAAAAGATGGATGTACGAAGAGTCCATGCGAATGCCGTTTTTGGTCCGCTACCCAAATAAGGTCGAAGCCGGAAGCACATCAGACGCCATCATCAACAATACTGACTTTGCACCAACCATGATCGAACTGGCCGGTGGGAATACCCCTGAATACATGCAGGGCAGCAGTTTTAAATCCATCCTAGAAACGGCCGAAGAACCGGAGGGCTGGCAGCAAGAAACCTACTATCGCTACTGGATGCACATGGCCCACAAACATAACAACCCAGCCCATTTTGGAATCCGAACCAAAGAATACAAACTGATTTTCTTTTACGGGCGTGATTATGTAAAACGGAGCGGTAAAGCCCAAAAATGGGCCAATAATCCGGCTTCCATGTCCAATTTTGAAACGCCGCCAGCCTGGGAATTCTACGATCTTACCAAGGACCCCAAAGAAATGGACAACAGATATGGGCAAGCCGAATATGCTGCTGTAATCAAAGACTTAAAACAGCGATTGAAAGACTTAAGAGCTAGTGTAAAGGAAGACGATTCAGCCTTCCCTGCTATTGAGGAGGTGGTCAATAGGCATTGGGATGACTAGGTACAACAGTCTTTAATGGTAGTCTTGTTACTCCCCCAAGCCTGACATTGATTCCTTCAAAACGGTAGCAGAATGCTGCAAGGCCTCCGCCTCTTCAGCCGTGAGGTCCGCTAGCAAAACCTGCTCCACTCCATTTCTAGATACGATACAGGGTACACTCAGGCAGACATCCTCCAAACCGTACTCTCCCTTAAGTAGAATGGATACCGTTAGCACACTATGACTATCACGTAGAATTGCCTTCACAATGCGAACCAAAGCTTGGCCAACGGCAAAATTAGTAGCTCCTTTGTAATCGATGATATGGTAGGCGGAGTTCTTGACAGATTCTAGGAGTTGTTTGCTGGTTTCCGGCCAGGTTTCCTCTAAGCCATTGGACGCTACAAATTGCTGTATAGATACACCACCGACATTAGTGAGGGACCAGGCTGCTAACTCGCTATCCCCATGCTCCCCTAGAATATAGGCATGTACACTCTTAACATCTACCCCTACTTCCTGGCTGATAAAATAACGAAAGCGAGCACTATCCAGTACGGTACCTGAACCAAAAATATGACTGCGTGGCCAACGAGAATGATCCAGCGCCACCTTGGTCAGTACATCAACCGGGTTGCTAACAATTACAACAATCGCCCTAGATTGCTGCGCGATAATATCATCCATAATACCTTCAATAATCCCAGCATTCCGCTTTAAAAGATCCAAACGCGTTTCACCGGGTCGCTGCGCTGCACCCGCAGTAATCACAATGACCTGCGCATCCGCGTAATCCTTTCCTTCTCCTCTATAAATAGAAACAGTCGGGTAATACGGCAGACCATGGGCAAGATCAGCTACCTGCCCATCCGCTAAGTTTTGATTCTTATCGATCAAACAGATCTTATTGGCGGCTCCATCCTGGGCCAGGGCATAGGCAAAGGTTGCACCAACGGCGCCGGCACCCACGATTACGACTTTACGGTCCGTAGAGGACATACTGCTCATAGCTTATCGTATTAAAATGAACAAGGAAAAATTAGGGAAGGCAAGGCAGTAACCGCGCCAACTTTTCGGAAGCCAAATATAATCACTCCGCTCCACACAGCCTTCCTAAAACCGGCAGAATCTAGCCTAAAACCAATAGCCGAAGCCAAGCCATGGAATTCAAGTCCTTATTTCGATGCAGAACAGCAGGTTAGAATATACAACTGCCACAATATCTTTCCCTAAAAAATAGAATTTATTAGATCATAAAAAACTATTAATCATCTTTTTACTGAAATCCAACCCTACTTGTTTACCCAAGAATCAGGTAATTAGATACTACAAACTGTCCTTTATTGTTATTATTTGAATATGTAATTTTACACATGTAATACCCCCTGATTTATTCCCTAAGCTGGGATCTTATCCCCAAAAAGCCGTAGCATGACCTCTCGTGCCTCGGCTTTTTGCATAATACGAGCTATATGAACATCCATGAACAAAAAAAAGAAGCCTATCTATTTGATAAATGCGGTTTGGGACGCTTCATTTTCCCAACGCTTCATCTTTATCCTGCTCAATTTGACACACTGGCTCTCCTTTGGTAGTAACTAAGTTTTCTCACTAAATATTACTTACAAACATGATACACCCTAAGCTGACCTTAGGAGTCTTGGTACTCCTTTGTTTACCCTTTTCAATTCCTCTATCTGCTCAAGCAGACTGCGCCACGACAATCAATTTTGATTTTCCAGCACATTGGGGGCAATTAAATATCCACAAAAGCCTCGAACACTACTTTAGTTCTTTAGACAGGCGTGATGGATGGGCCGCCATCCTATTCTCGGAACCAGAAGAGATATTAACCTCTAGAAGTCCAAAATTAAACCCGTTAAGTAAGGAGGCCCGAGAAATAATCAACCACTTTGAATCAGGAAGGTACCAGAAACCCCATGACAAATTTCGAGTGGTAATTGAGGAGCAGGTAACTCAACCCATACATTGGGTAGTAAAAGAAGCCGAAAAAATCCAGTCTTTCCTAACACCTAGTGATTTCAGTCATTTTTTCATCAGTCGCCCCAATAGCAGCGAAGATATCGACTATTGCACCCAAGATTTGATCGTAAAGAGTTGGGAATGTTGGGTAAGTTTTCGTGCCTATCCCAAAACCGTATTACTGAAAGGAACTACCATCCTGATCTTGAAACAAGGAAAATTAGCTGAGCACTGGGAGTGGCTAGACTTTAAAGAAGTTTTAGAAGGTTGGGGCTTGGTTGAGAATTAGGTCGTAAGCAACTATCTTGGGTTTTTAACTGCCACCAAACCTATAGCACTCCTATGAAAAAGGTCCTCAAGCTTATCGGATTGATAGCATTGCCCTTGATATCCTTTTCGCAATCAAGCGAACCTACTGAAGTACAGGCCGTGCAGGCTACCATTCAACACTTTTTCGATGCAATCGAAAAAAAAGATACCAGCCTATTCAAAAGCACCTTAGATCCGGCAGGGCAAGTCTGGGTTCAAAATCAAACCAAGGAGCCGATGCAAATCTCGAACCGCTTCTTGAGGCAGGATATAGCCATGCTTCAGGGAGAGCAGCAGTTTATGGAAAAAGCGCTTCATTTTGATATAAAGGTGCACAAGGGAATGGCAATGGCTTGGGTCGCTTACGAATTTTGGCGCAACGGAAAATTTTCTCATTGTGGTATAGATGCCTTCACTTTGATGAAAATAGAGGAGAATTGGAAGATCGTAAGCCTATCCTATTCTGTAGAAACTTCTGGTTGCGAAGAACTTAAATCTCCATAACAGTCGCTTAGCCAGTTTATCCTGCTAACTTAGCAGCATGAATATCCATCCAAAGGCCTATTTCAGCTGGAGTAGTGGGAAAGATTCCGCTATCGCCTTGCATCATTTACAGCAAGCTGGCCTGGAGGTTAGTCAATTAATTACAACCGTCAATTCTTACTTCGGACGCGTTTCCATGCATGGATTAAGGAGGGAGTTATTGGTGAAACAGGCTATTGAGACTGGCATTCCACTCTCCATCATCGACATGCCCAAAGAGCCAAGCATGAAGGACTATGATGCCTTGATGACTGAGGCCTTGGGCATATTGGAAGAAGATGGCTTCACTCATTGTGGTTTTGGGGATATTTTTCTGGAAGACCTGAAGTTCTATCGAGAAAAGCAATTGGAGCCATTCGGCATCAAGGGCATCTTCCCAATCTGGAAACAAGACACTAAGGTTTTGCTCCAAGAATTCATTGCTCTAGGTTTCAAAGCTATCGTGATCTGCCTAAAGTCCGACCTGTTAGATGATTCCTTCTTAGGTAGAGAAATTGACGACTCATTCATCCAAGATCTTCCGGATGGTGTTGATCCATGTGGAGAGAATGGTGAATTTCATACCTTTTGCTATGATGGGCCTATTTTCGCCAACCCGATTTCATTTACAATAGGGGAGAAAGTCTTTAGAGCCTACAAAGCGCCACAACAAGCAGATGCTCCGCCATCTTCTATGGGGTTCTGGTTCCTTGATCTGCTCCCTTGAAACCTCTATTTTATGCGACCTAATTCCTGTTCGGACTCTAGCAGCCGTTCACGAATCTAGTAGAGTACCTCACATCTTCACTTAAAAAAGTACCATGAATAAAGAACGTTGGGATGGTCGATATCGCGAAGAGTCCTACGCTTATGGAGAAAAACCCAACCAGTTTTTCAGCACATGGCTCCCTAAGTTTGAGCCGAAGTCCATCCTAATGCCCGCCGACGGAGAAGGACGGAATGGTGTGTATGCAGCCACTTTAGGTTGGCAGGTCACTGCTTTTGATCTCAGCAGCGAAGGAAAAGCTAAAGCGCTGCAGTTGGCCAATCGGAAGCAGGTGTCTCTGAATTACACGGTAGGTGATTTTACGGAAATCGAATTTGAGGAAAATAGCTTTGATGCCATCGGCCTGATCTACGCCCATTTCCCCGCCGATAAAAAGGAGGTATTCCATCAGCGGCTACATACTTATCTCAAACCAGGGGGACTTGTAATTTTTGAAGCCTTTAGTAAAAACCATCTTCCATATAAAAAGGCCAATCCAAGTGTGGGCGGACCAGGCAATATCGATGTAGCTTTCTCTATAGCTGAGATCGAAGCCTACTTTCCAAACTATGAAGTCTTGCTGTTAGAAGAAGTAGTGGTAGACTTGAATGAAGGTCTCTACCACGTCGGGCAAGGTTCAGTAGTTAGGTTTGTAGGGAAAAAAAGCAGTTAGACACTTTGTCTACAAAAGGCCTTTTTGAGAACAAGCACGCTTGCTTTCTAGTTATACTTCCATCAAACACCAAATTTTCCTGTAACAGAAAGCCCAAAACGTATGAGTAAGCGTAGGCAAAAACTCATGGCCTCTCTCCGAGAACTCTTTGTAGTCATCTTGGGTATTTTGATTGCTTTGTTTATCAATAACTGGAAAGAGAATCGAGATAACGAACACTATGTCGACCAAACGCTACAAGCCATTAGCAAGGAGATTAGTCAGAATGAAGAAGCACTTCAGGGAATTCTCCCCAGGCACCAGAGTATCTTAGATACCTTGGAAAATTACTTCGAAGATGATACCAAATCCCTCCGATGGATTGCTACACAAGCTGGAGGCGTCCAGTATCCAGAGGTCAAGAATATAGGACTGCGATTCTTCATTTCAAATAAGGCTGACCTCATAGATTACGACATCATATCCCATCTCAATGACGTAGAGAGCGGAAAAGCTATTTTGGATAAGAAGTTTGAGAAGCTGATGGACTATAGTTACGAGAGCATCGAAAAAACGGATGAAGAAAGTAAGATCACTTTTGCCATTCGATTAGCAGATATCGTCGACACGGAGGAATATCTACTCGAATTGTATCAACAAGGCTGGACCAAGCAAGACTAGCTTATCATTTGCAGAAACCGTTTGAATCTATCTACTAGATCCAAACAGTTTCTGCCTTATGAGGGATGCCTTACTTCACTTCAAAAAGTGAGTCCATAGGTTTCCTTACCTTCTTCGCATGTTGTGTCTGATCCTCCTCGGATCGGTAGCCGACTGTGGCCACAACTGCAGCAGATAAACCTTTTTCAGTAAGGCCCAGAATTTCATTGTACATTTCAGGTTCGAATCCTTCCATTGGGCAAGCATCAATCTTAAGCTCCGCACAAGCAGCCAGTAGATTGCCCAAAGCAATATAGGTTTGTCGAGCGGTCCAATGATCTACTTCTACAGAAGATTTCTCCGCAAGTTTTCCTTTGATAAATTCTCCGTAGCCCTTTATTGCATTAATTGGTATTCCTTGAACCTTTGATTTAAGTTCAATAAACTCATCGATCTGATCATCGGATACTTTAGCATAATTGCAGAACACCAATAGATGAGAGGCGTCGGTAATTTGAGGCTGCCCCCAAGAAGCTGGCTTTAGTTTTTCCCGTGTGGCTTGATCTTCAATGATCAATACTTTATACAGCTGTAGCCCATAGGAGGAGGCAGAAAGTTGGATGGCCTCTTTTATTTTTTCTAAATCCTCCGTGCTCACTTTTTTTTGTGTGTCAAATTTTTTCGTGGCGTAACGCCACTCTAAGTTTTTAATGAAATCCATTGTTTAATTCTTTACGATCATTCTGAAAATAGGACAGCTTAAGTAGCTTATGGTAACGCATAGTTCATTGTTGGGAACTGTTCTCCAAAACCAAAGGGTAAATATCGGTTCTTGTCCCTATTTGATGCCTGCAATAATGACTATCCACTACCTCATTTCTGTACAGAACAGCAGTTTCGACTGCTTCGTTTTCGTACGATGTAGGCAAGTCGTCAATTTTGTCGCGGCTCGACAAAAGTAGCATAATAGTTAAGCTTCGTAAGGAAAGATTGACATTCAAAACAATTACTTCCCATTCTCCCCATGGCAAAGGACTTAGGAGTCCCGACACATACTAGACATGAACATTTAGCTGTTTACATTGAGAGGCCTATTTTCGCCTCCTAAGAAAACAATCTACACAATGAAAGACAGCTGTATCCTTTTAACGGCCTGTTTCCTCATGGCCATACTGTCCTGTAACTCCAGTCAAGAAAACCATTCCCACCCTTTCGCTTCTATTATAGATGAAATCATGCAAGACTGGGAATCTGATGAACCTGGCGGGGCGGTAGCCGTCATTGAAAAGGGCCAAGTTATCTATGAACAGTACTTCGGCCTAGCTGATTTGGAGCGGGGCATTCCTTTTTCGGCGCAGACACAGACGGACATCGGATCGATATCTAAGCAATTTACGGCCTGTCTGATTGCCCTCCTAGAGGAGGAAGGCCAATTGTCTCTAGAAGATGACATCCGGAAATTCATCCCCGAACTACCCGCCTACAGAGATACGGTCCGGATTAAGCACCTGCTCCATCATACCAGCGGAATCCGGGATTATGAGGCTTTGGAAATGTTGAAGGGAAGGCACTATTTCGATGATCACATGACCAATCCCTTTGTGATTGACTTAATGGCGAGACAACGGGCTTTAAACTTTCCACCCAACACCCGTTACGAATACAGCAACTCCAATTATATTCTGTTAGCAGAAATCATCGAGAGCGTATCGAATCGCACCCTCAACGAAGCAGCTACTTCCTATCTCTTTGCACCACTGGGTATGAACCAAACTTTTTTTCATATCAATCAAGGAGAAGACTTTGAAGCTAAGGCTATTGGTTATGTGGAGGAGGAGAGCAAGTATGTACGCCCGGCGTATCGGTCCCATTTAATCGGAGATGGAGGAATTTACACTACAATGCAGGATATGATAAAGTGGGATCAAAATTTCCAATCCAATCGTTTAGGACAGGGACGTCCGGATTTACTGGAAAGAATGAAGTATAGAATACCTTTATCAAACGGTAATCCAAACTTCATGGCCTTGGCCCAAATCTTTACGAATCACTCTTTCGGAAAGGAGAGTTGGTCACACGGTGGGGGAGGAGGAGGATATCTTTCTTTCTACATTCGATTCGAAGAGATCCCTTTTTCGGTAATCGTACTCTCTAATTCTCAACCACACAATGCCTTTCAGAAAGCCAATGCCATCACCAAAGCCTATTTCCAATCCGAAAACCCACCGCCAGTCCCGACCGTAGAGGCAGATACTACCACCGATGATTGGAGTCCGTTGACCCCAAACCCACAAATCATGAAACGATGGGTGGGTCATTATTATAATGAAGAGCTATTCAGTTTCCTCCACATCAATTATGAAGTTGAAAACCAGCGGTTTCGCGTAAACTGGCTGGAAAACGGCGACGGAGGCTACCAAGCTGCTCTAAATAATGATAGCACCTTGGTAGAAGTAGCGGATCTCAATTTGACGTATGAACTCAATCAAGATGGCAAGAAATTAATCCATAAAAACAAAGGCATCGTTGACAGAGTTTGGATTAGAGTAGAGTCCCCTACTACTCCCTTGGTAAACTGGGTCGGTTACTATTATTGCGAAGATATCCAACATAGTCTACAGCTTTCCGTACAAGATTCCATCTTGGTTTCCGACACCCCATTCGCCACCGAATTGATTAACTTTGGAGAGGGTTTGTTTAGAGATAAGGTGACCTTTTCCTTGCTAAAGTTTGCAGGAAAGGAGAAATTCACCCTAAATATTCCGCAAGGGGATAGAAATCTTCGCCATCTAGAATTTCGTAAAGTGAAGGCGAATAATCTACCTCAACACTAGTATGTTCTTGCCTTTGACAATTGGCAGCAGATGAAAATACAATCGTTCAATACAGCAACCGGAATCTATCGTTTCGAATTGGATCAGCTCGAGGCAGATTGGCATGCCCATCCGGCCATGGAAGTGATTGTTGCCTTTGACGCTAGTTTACAGATAGAGATAGGGGATACCCTTTATAAAGATGTGGCATTTGCCATTATTGACGCCAATATCAGGCATAAAGTATCTGCTCAAAATAAGGTCTTAGTGTGGATGGTAGAAGGAACCGTCCAGTCACTCCAGGCCTTTTATCAATACTGGGATCTGACCTTAGAACACGGTGTGTATGTTCAACAAACACTCATTGATGAAAAACGCTCTAACGAATGGCTTGCTAGCTGCCAATCCGCAAAACAGTTTGCCAAAGCGATCGATCCCCGGGTACAATTATGCCTAGATTACTTCCAAAAAAAGGAAATTAGGTACACCGACATGATGAAAGCCCTCCAGGTCCAAACCCACTTGTCTGAAAGTCGACTTTCTCATCTATTCAAGAAAGAAATGGGGCTATCTCTGAAAAAGTACCTCGTTTGGAGCCGACTCCGGGAAACAATTCAGTATGTCCTCTCGGAGGAGGTAAATCTTTATGAGGCCGGTCTTAGAAGTGGGTTCTTCGATCAAGCCCATTTAAGTAAGGCTTTTAAGCAAATGCTAGGCTTGAGCCCTTCCACGGTATATAACAGCAGAATGATACAAGAATAAGTGGATGATTGCCTTTAGCTTTGTGCCCATTATCAATAAGCTACTGACTCATGAAAATTAGACCGATAGAAAAAATCGATATTCCTACCTTAAAAATCATACTAGATAATACGGGGCTTTTCCCTTCGAAGCTGTTAGAAGATATGATTTCCGACTATTTCGAAAATCCTGATTCTACAGATATTTGGTTCACAGCGGAAGCTGAAGGACAACCGATTTCGCTCGCCTATTGTGCACCAGAAAGGATGACGGAAGGAACCTATAATCTTTACGCCATTGCTGTACACGGAAATCAACAGGGCAAAGGCGTAGGGACAAAGATGATGCAATTCATTGAAAATCTTTTACGAGCTGAAGGCCATCGAATTTTGATTGTGGAAACTTCGGGCTTGGCCGACTACGATTTGACCCGAGACTTTTACCGCAAGTGTTTATATACGGAGGAAGCCACTATTCGGGAATTCTACGCAGCAGGGGAAGATAAGATCGTCTTTTGGAAGAAGTTGTAGAAACAACGGCTTGCTGGGGTAAGTCTCCGCAGCTAATTTCCTCTTCACATTTCCCTAACAATAGATAAAAGTCCGCCCAAACCGCTCTTAACACTCTCAAAGTTTATCGTTTCAAGCAAAGTGTCACCAACAAGCTTAACAAGCTGGTTTACAGCGCAATAATTATCCATTTAGGAATATATTAACCTAGGTTAAACTGGATTTAAAGTAGCCTAAAAGCGGGGACCTTTGCCATAAAACCCCGTCCTTAAAGAAACAATCTACATGCGCTGACTACCACAGTGGTTAGCGAACTAAATATGAAAACGATAGACTATGAAAAAATTATTGCTGAGTGGGTTATTGTGCTTTGTGTTTTACAGTATCAATGCCCAGTACGAAGATGATCGCACGGGCTACGAAGGAGACTACTTTAGTTTAGAAGGAGCTCTAGACGTATTCCGTGATGCCTCTAGTTTGCGCAACTTCGAAAGAAGACTCAATTCAGAGGACTACTATGTAAACAATCTCGACCTCAATTACGATGGTCAAATTGATTATGTCCGGGTGGAACACCGGCAGCAGGGAAATTTCCACGCCATTGTATTACAGGCAGTCGTAGATCGCTACGAGGTGCAAGATGTGGCGGTAATTGAAATCGAGCAAATTGGCAGGCGAGAAGCTGTGCTACAGATTATTGGCGACGAAGACTTGTACGGAAGAGAAGTCATCGTGGAACCTCGTGATGGTTATGCCGACAACCGAGGAAGGTACCACAGAGACTATGGCAACTACATCAATGTTTTTTACTGGAGGCCCGTTCAATACATCCTGGGGCGCCAATATCAGACCTATGTATCGCCCTATCGCTGGAGATACTATCCCACCTGGTGGGCACCTCGTATTCAGCTGACCTGGGGAATCTTCCGGCCAAGAATTGTGGTTTATACCAATCGTTTCATTGTGGTGACTCGCCACCGCGTTGTCAGAGTACACAATTTCTACCGACCTTACCGTGCTTATTGTCCAAACGTGTTGCAGCGTAGTAATACCGTTCGGGTAAGACAAGGAAGACCAGCCATCCAGCGTGGCCAGGCTGGCCAGGCTGGCCAGCCAAGGAATCGCAATGTTGGAAATAGCAGAAATCGGGGAGAGGTCGTTCAAAATCCAAGGCAGGTTGATCGGGTCAATACTCGTCGTGAAGCACCTTCTTCCGTAAGTCGGAAGCGAACACAAGAAGCTGCACGACCAGACAACCGAAGAAGAGGTACCGCGGAAGTTAGTCAAAGAAGTCGTACTTACGATACGCCTACCCGCACCTCTCGAAATAGCTCTCCCAAGCAACGGTCTGCGGAAGTCAATAAACCTTCTCGCACCTATAACCAAGGACAGAGTCGAAGTAGAACGGTCAGCCCTCAAAGTACATCTCCTTCTAGAACCCGGTCTAGTGCATCCAGAAGTTCTAGCCGAAGCTCCAGTCGAAGTTCAGCTCCACAGGTTCGTCAACCCTCTAGAAGTAAAGCTTCTAGCAGTCGATCGACCCCTCGAGCAAGATCTTCTACTCCTTCGCCAAGTAAAGCCCGTTCATCAAGTGGAAGTAGAAGTCGTGCCGCTAAGCCTTCTCCATCAAAGTCACGTAAGAGCTCAGCATCGAGTAGTAGAACGAGAAGCTCTAGCAGCACCAGCAGAAGTAAGAGCTCTAGTAGCCCGAGCAGAAGTAGGAAGGGGAGGGGATAATTAGTGAGAATAAAGATTAGAATATAAGCATATTGCCGAATGTTAGGTCCTGCCCTTGGGTAGGGCCTTTTTTATCAAAATCTCAGGTTACAAAACCATTTTGTAATCCCTTTGCCTCACGAGATTCCTAATTTAGCTGAGCATCAAACAGAAAACTTAGCATGATGAAATTTAGTGGATCCCTAGAGATCAATGCCTCAATTGAAAAAGTCACCGCCTATTTTATCGACCCTACATACTTGGGAGAATACCAGGATGGCTTTGTACGCAAAGAATTACTGAAAGGAGAGGCAGGAACCAAAGGGGCTATCTCCAAAATGTATTATCAGTACAACGGCCGGGATATGATTTTGACCGAAACCATTACGGCTAATCACCTTCCCCATTCCTTCGAGGCCTTTTACCATCATAAGCACATGGATAATACCATGAAAGCCACCTTCACACCTGTAGATCGCAATCGCACGAGTTACCATTATGAATTTGAATATACACGAATGAGCTGGATCATGCCTCGCCTCCTCGCCATACTATTCCCAAGTATGTACCGAAAACAAGGAGAAAAATGGATGCAGCAGTTTAAGGAATTTGTGGAAAGGCAGTAGGGTAGCAAGGCAGTAAGGATTGGAATTTGAATGATAGATGTCGATATTGGAGGCAGAGCGGATCAGCTGACCACAGACAGGATCAGCGCTGAGTAAGTTGCTTACTAGAATTCCAAAATCAAGGATAATGCGTCGGAAGAGCAATAATGATAGTGACTACCACTTAATTACGAACCCCATCGAAATCTCCAATATGTTCGAGGTTCTATTCGACTTTATCAGGCAACTGATGGAAATCCCCGAATCCGATCAGCTGCTCTGCCGTCAATATTTTCAACCTTACTTTGCCAAGAAAGGTACGATCGTGCAAGCCGCCGGGACTATTCCTACATACCACAATTTTATCGTCTCTGGCTACATGCGCAACTTCCACTATAGTGAAGAAGGAAAGGAGGTGACCACAGATATCAATGATGGACCAAGATTCTTTACCTCCTATTACAGCTTTATTCAGCAAAGTGTATCAAACGAGAATCTCCACTGTCTCACCGATTGTAAATTGCTTCGTATCAATAGCAGAGACAACGAGGTCATTACCAGAACTGGCCAAAATTCTCAAAAATTCGTAGAGAAAATACTACAGCATTACCTGGAGTCGAGCCGCCAGCGGGTTATAGATTCAAATACACGCTCAGCCAAACAACGCTATCTCAGATTGCTACAGAATCACCCCGCCATTGTCAGGGATATTCCCATCAATTATATTGCCTCCTATCTAGGTATGAACCCGGGAAGTTTAAGTCGGATTCGTCAGGAATTATCTAGTTAGTCCTCTTTTTCTCACAAATGTGAAGTCCTGAAAATAGATTTTGCCAAACCTTTGCGGTGGTAAAAGTCATCCATCAGATGGCATTCGTTAATAGCAGATGAAGATTCAAATGGACTTGGCAACACAACTACACCCTCCGAAATGGAGACTTCACACGATGAGAGGCCTATTCTTCCTCAATTTTATCAGCCTCGCTTTTGACAATTGGTCAACTATCCTTTCCCCGGGAGAGCAACTAGGGGTATTGAGTGGGGTAGCCATTAGTTTTTGGGCAGGCTTCTCCGTGCTGAACCTAATCGGTCTAAGATTCCCCCTAAAACTGTTACCCATTCTGCTGCTGCAATTGCTGTATAAATCCGCCTGGATCATCGGCGTTTATCGGCCAGCTAGAGGTGCTGGTGCGATTGATGCGGGCATGCAAGAATTCTTCTGGATTTGCGTAGCTGGAATCGTATTGAACTTGGTCATTATTCCTTGGGGATATGTATACAGGGAATACATCAAGGATTTTTTCCACTTCAGCGCAGCTTCATAGGATCTTGACATCCATTACTTACTGGATCTAGCTTTCCATCCCCAAGCCAATAAGCCAATTAAAACGGCTGCCACCGATGAAAAGGCAAAACTCCATTTGCTTAAAGAAAAATAAGCAGCTATCTGGGCAGTACCGGCGGAAGGATTCGGATGCTGATTAATAAGACTCACGACAGAAAAATTCTCGCCGTAGTCGAATATCATACCGATTAATGGAAACAAGATCACCCACTTTAACAAGCCATTCTGCCACCCAAGTTGCTTCCAAAGGAAGGCAATTAAGAGCGCAAAGGCAAAGCCATAGACCAGTGGATAAATCATATCAGCCCCCAATTCGATTGACTTATAGAAAGCCCGAGCGGGATCTGTCATTTTGGTGATGATATCTTGGGCATATGCTGCAGAATAACTGGGGATGGTTATGTCTAAAGGTGGGATTCCAGGTGCAAGCGCTTCCATTTTCTTCCCCATGTAGGGCATAATACCCATCATAAAGATCAAGTCTGCCGCTAGGAGTATAAGTACATTTCGGCCGGTGGCCCACTTTTGTAAAAGCTTTATCATGGTTCTAAAGTTGGTGCTTCTAGTGAATTTACTAAGAAATGAAGAGGACATAGAACATATCCACCAAACTTTAGATCCAAGAAGAGATCAAACTGAGATCTTCGCCAATAATTCGTTCCGGTAACTCTTACCTATGGGCAAAGAAGTTCCTTCTATCCGTATCTCACTCTGATTATACGCCCCTACTTGAGCCAAGGCTACTGCATAGGACCGATGTATCCGCACAAATCGATTAGCGGGCAACTGCTTCATAAAGGATCCCAAATTCCCTTTCACTACCAATCGACCCTTGGTGGTATGGAAACGAACGTAGTCCTTCAGGCTTTCAATATAGAGGATATCCTTCAACCAAATTTTGTGCTTCGTGCGATTGACATTGCACAGAATGAAGTCTTCGGGTTCTGTACTGGGTCCTCTTTCAATTACCTTAACGGTGGTTCGATCCCGATAACGATCTACCGCCTTGAGAAAACGATCAAAAGCGATTGGCTTGAGTAGGTAATCAATGATGTCGAGGTCGTAACCATCAATGGCATATTCTCGATAGGCCGTAGTAAGAATAATGGAGGGAGGATTTTTCAGTGTCTTGATAAAGTCGATTCCATTGAGGACGGGCATACGAATATCTAGGAACATTAGGTCTATCGTCTGTTCGCGTACCATATCAAAAGCCTTTACAGCCGAATGGCTTGTGCCGACTACCTCAAGCTGCTCAATCATGCTAGCATATTTCTCCAATAGTTCAATGGCCGGCGGCTCATCATCTACTAACAGGCATCGGATGGGGTTCATGCGGCGGGTTTTATAGAGAGTGAAACGCAGAAAGAATCTTCGTGATCCTCGATATTTAGTTCGTGTCGGTTGGGGTAAATTAAATCCAGTTGGCGTTTAAAGTTAGACAACCCAATCCCTTCCTTATAGGCGTCATTCAGCTCACCTTGGTGCTGACTTTTAGTATTCCATATTCGTCCATTAATCGTCCCTGCTTCCTCCTTGATTTCAATGCCAATTTTGGGTGAGTCGATATCACCACTGGCACCATGTTTAAAAGCATTTTCTACCACAGACAAAAGTATCAAGGGGGAGATCGGAGTGCTTAAATCCCCGGATTGGCAAAAGTCTACCTGTAGCCGGTCCCCATATCTAATGTGTTCTAGTTGTAAGAAATGCTCGATGGTCTCCACCTCTTCCTGAAGCGGTACTTCCGATTTTTGACTTTTATACAGTACGTAGTCCAAAATCCCGGACAACTGCATAATCATATCAGGTGCTTTAGGAGACTGATTCACCACGTAGGAGTACAGATTATTTAGGGTGTTGAAAAGAAAATGTGGATTGATTTGAGCTTTCAAGAATTTTAACTCATTTGCCATCTTTTCTTTTTCCAACAGTTGCATTCTGGCTAATTCAGTACGTCGAGCCTCGTGTGAATTCCAGGCTAAAATTGCCATGGCTGGGGTATAATAGCGTACCGTTTTGACCAAATAGGAACCGGGGGTTATAAAGGGGATATCTTCATGTTGCCCGAAAAAGGCATCCATCCACAGATAACCATTAATTCGACAGATGGCACCAATTACAAAAGCGGAGGCCAGAATACTCACCACAAACCAGCCTATCCTTCCCTTGCTATACAAAAGAGGAATCTGGACATAGGCCAGTAAGTAGTAGGCGATCATAAATAGAGGCACATTAACCAAGTTGACCACCATTCTCCCATACCAATCCTCATAGAATGACATCATGTAGGTATACACCACATATATGGCTATCCACAACAGTACATGTTTCATGAAAGTACTCATTCCGCAAAGATAGGGGAAGCCCCAATAATGTAGGAGAATTGTATAAGAACAAGCAGTAATCGTATACGAAGGAGTTTCATAACTAATAAGGTCGCCATAGGCCATTTTTCTTCTTGGGTCTGCGATTCAGCTATACCTATTGACCCTACTTATTCTTTCCGGGCAGCGCATGGCTAGAGCGCCTAATTTCGCCCTCAAAAAAAGCGATGAAAAGGCTAGTCAACTTATACTTTCTACTATCGATAAGCATTTCCCTATTTGCCCAAACCCCCATAAAGTACCTGGATCAAGGCATTGATGCAGATGGCAGACTGGATGAAGCCGCTTGGGAACAGATACCAACTTATCAAGGCTTTCATAATTTCTTTCCAATTAATGAAGGCTTGGCGAAAATGGATACCGAGGTGAAGATCTATCACGATGGCAAATACTTGAATGTCGCCTTTGTCTACCACGATTCGCTGGCGGAAGTCCGGGTCAATAGTTTAAAAAGGGACAACTATGGTGCTGGCTTTCATTTGAGTGATTGCGTGGGATTGGTCATTGACCCTTACAACAACCAAAATCGAGCTTATCTTTTTTCCATTAATGGGGCTGGCACGCAGCTGGATGCCTTAATTGCGAACTATGACAATGAGAATCTTAGCTGGGATGCGCTATGGGAGAGTGGCCAAAGTGTGCAAGGAAAGGATAAAGTGTACGAAATGAAAATTCCTTTGAGCACTTTTAGTTATGATGCAAACATCTCTAGCTGGAGTTTCCAATTCTACACCCGAGACGCCAAGGATAGAATGTACACGGTATGGAACAAATTCCAACGGGGTTTTCTACAATTTGATACCCGCTTCTTAAGGCCGATCGAAATTGAAAACTTGGAACCTTCTAAACTCGCCAAAACCACCCTTATCCCCGCCATCACAACAGGACATGGTAGGAATCTTCTTGAAGAAAAGTCCGAATCAGCCCTCATACCGAGTCTGGATGTACAATATAAGATCTCGGATGGATTGCGATTGGATGCTACCCTCAATCCAGATTTCTCCCAAGTAGATGTCGATCAACAGGTCACCAACTTAACGCGCTTCAACATCATCTTCCCGGAGCGCCGAAATTTCTTTATTGAGAATAGCGACCTTTTTACCACTCTACAATTGGCCAGCGATATCAATCCTTTCTATTCCCGCTTCATTGGGGCTTCACAGGATATTCTGATGGGCTTAAAGCTCTCCGGCAATGTTAGCCCAAACACACGGATAGGCTGGCTAAATGTCCAAAGCAAAACAGGAGAGGAAGAGCTAGGGCAAAACTATATGGTTGGGGTAGTAAAACAGCAGTTGGACCCAGTATTCAACATGACAGCTTATCTAGTCAATCGGCAAGCTACGGATGATCTATCATTAGAAAATGACTTCAACAGGGTAGCGGGGGTAAAAGGAAATTATCTGAGTAAAAATCGCAGATGGTCGGGTTTTGCTGGCTATAATCATAGTTTTACAGATGGAATTGAAGGAGATAAACATGCCTTTACTTTCGAAAACAACTACAATACTCGCACCCTAACCTTTGGCACCAAGATCAATGCAGTGGGAAAAAACTTCTTCACGGACATTGGCTTCGTTCCTCGCTTGGACAATCATGATGCATTGAATCAAGTGTTGGTCCGCGAAGGCTATAGACAGTTTTCGCAAAGCCTTTTGGTCAATCACTTCCCCAAAAATCAAACCACCATTCAAACCTACCGCTTGCTCAACGCCAATGTAGATCTGTACTGGGATGAGGAAGGTCAATTGTATGAAAAGAACTACTTCTACAATACAGCCCTGTTTTTCGCCAACCAAATGTCCACCTATCTCAATGTCTATCATGATGAGGTTCAACTCAAATATGCATTTGATCCATTGCGCAACGAGAATCTGATCCTGCCAGGAGCCTATCAGAACACAGCTGTGCGGTTAGGCTTCAATAGCGACTACACCCAGAATCTTTATGGATCGGTAAATTTGCAATTTGGCAGTTTCTATCAGGGAGATCGGACTCGCTTCGGCACCAGGCTGGGCTACCGTTTCTTACCATTGCTTAGCCTACAGCTAAACTACGAATACAATACCCTTGCTTTTGCAGAACTAGGGAATCAAAACCTCCATCTATTTGGTATCTCTGCAGAAGTTTTCTTTAACAATCAATTGAACTGGACCACCTATATCCAATACAATCAACAGATCGACAACTTCAATATCAACTCACGCTTACAGTGGGAGTACAAACCCTTGTCCTTCATCTATCTAGTTTTTGCGGATAACTATTCGGAAGCACTGCATCGCAAGGACTGGGGAATCAACTTGAAGATCAATCGCAGATTAAACTTTTGAGATAAACAATCGGGTAGGGGAGATACTCCAGGTAGGGTACTCCCCATCTTTGCTTAATCCAGGATAAACTCTGTTCTAAGTTCCGCAAAATGGATCTGCAAAATTTATCTACCTTATGCACCAAAACCCATCGATATGTTTTGGCGCAAATTCTTCTCTCGTATGGCCAATAGCAAGACTAATTGGCTCGTTTATTTGGCAGAAATATGCCTGATCATTTTCTCCATCTTGGTAGCGATGCAGGCGGATCGATATCGACAGAATATACGGTCCGAAAACAAACTGGACGATTATCTACGGGCGATGTATCAAGATTTGCTCATTGATCAACGTCTAAATCAAAATAACCTCGCTGACTGTCTGAATGATATCAAAAACATCGAGGCGAGTATGAGGTTAAGCCAGATCAATCAGTCAGATAGCTTGTCCTCGGCCCTACAGAATTTCGGGGCGGTTATTTCACGAGGGGTATTTCGAGCCTTTCCACCTACCACCTATGACATCATGATTTCCACGGGTGATATCGGTATCATCAAAGATCTCGAATTTCGAAGCCGCTTGGCGGGTGCTTTTTCCTTTCGTGCGGATTATGTTAAAAAAGACTTGCTGGCCTTTGATGCGCTAACGGACGATGTAGCACGAAGTCTGGGCCAATATGGTAACCTTTCCTGCATGGTCAGCACACCAGAACCACAAACTTGCCTGCGGGATCGACCGGGATTTATCGACAATTTTAACAATGAGTTATTCCTGTTACTTACTAATGCCCGTAGTAGAGCCTACCATTTGCGTATTGCCACCCGCTATTTTGAGGCCACCATTAAGAAGATGGAAGAAATGTACGATTTGCAGGCGCAGGAAGAAGAAAACTCAGACCAATAATCGCAGTATTGGTACAGCAGAGGACAGCCACATGTAGCTACAATTTGTAAAAGTTAGCTACCTTAGGATCCAAAACCCACAGACATGTTTTGGCGTAAATTCCTAAGTAAGCTCTCTGGAGGTAAGGTCAATATTCTAGCTTATGTATTGGAGATCTTTCTCATCATTTTTTCCATTCTCATCGCTATTCAGGCCGATCGATACCAACAAAGTAAACGCAATCAACATAAGTTAGAGGATTACATACAAGCTATGTATATAGATCTTTTGGATGAACAGGAAAGCAACCGCAATAATCTCTTTGATTGTCAGCAAGATATCAAGAGCATTAGGGCGGGAATAAGACTTAGCCAGATCAACCAAAAGGATAGTATTCAACTAGCCTTATATAATTTGGCTCAAGTAGCTACCAGGGCAGTATTTCGTGCCTTTCCCCCTACCACTTTTGACATTATGATGAGCACCGGCGATATTGCACTGATTAAAGACCTCGAATTACGGGGTCAATTGGCTTCTACTTTTTCCTTCCGAGACAACTACGTAAAACGAGATCTCCTAGAGTTTGATAATGAGACGAAAAAGGCGATTGCTACATTGAGTAAATACGTTAACCTCAGCTGTATGTATACGACCAGGAACCTAACCGAATGTCTCACTGACCAAGAAGGCTTCACCCAATATTTCCACAATGAACTTTTTGCCATATCTAGGGCAGCAGACCTCCGTGAATTTCATCTTAAGCGAGCCATCACCTACTTCAAGTTTGCCATAGAAAACATAGAAGAGGTATACAGTTTGAAACGGGAAGATGTGATCAAGGAAACGGAAAAAAAGACCTCCGAATAAAGAACTCAGACCGTAAAATTGTCCGGAAGTATCCTACTTTCAAAACCAATAAGAACCCAATTTAGGATCTAATTCCGAGCTGACCTAGGCACCCAGCAAGGCTCCCCATGATAGGCCTTTTCCTTGGTAACTTGTCGTTCGTTCTTACCATCAATGTCAATCGTATAGATATGATCTTCACCTTGGCGTTTGGCGTGAAAGGCTATCTTCTTTCCATCAGGGGAGACAGCTATTTCCTGGTAGAAGGCCAAATCGTCAGTGATTTGCTTTATTTCCTGCGTGAGAATATTCACCATGAATAGATCGTTGTGCTCCTTATCGCGTTCATCGGAGTAATGATAGGTATAAACAATCTGTTCGCTATCAGGAAGCCAGGAAGTATACTTTTCTCGCTTCTCCGTTTGTGTAAGCCGGATTGTAATTCCCGTTGCTAGCTGATAGACATACAACTCTCCATTTCCATCCCGATCAGAGATAAAACTAAAGTAGCGTTCATTGGGTGACCATTTAGCTCTGCTATTATAAGAGGGATGATCCACTAGCAAACGGTTCGAGCCCGTTTTAACATCCATTATTCCGATGTATCGGTTTTGGTTATCCTTCAAGGTGTATAACGCATAACTCCCACTGGGCGAAAGAATGAATTCTTCTAACCCCTTAGTGTCGATGGCTTCATCTGCACCCTCCAAACTAAATGCCCGGATGGAAAACTGATTAGCGGTATCACTAGAATTATAAAGGACTGCATTCAGGCTAGGATTCCAAGCAGGCCCCCAATCCCAACCTGGATTTGACGTAAGTTTTTGTGGGGGATTGCCTTCAGTACCCGTGATGAAGAGATCGAAATTACCGGATTGATTAGTCAGGTATACGATACTATGTTGAGCCATAAGCAGCTGTGCAGAAAGGAAGAAACAGAGGAGGAAAAGCTTTTTCATAGATTGTTACTTTAGAAGATTAGCAATACAACTAGATTTAATCTTCAAGCTTGATCTATCGTGGAATAAAACTAAAGACAATCCTGCGCAATCGGGCTATGATTTCAACATCTGGACAAATTTTGTCGATTCATGCAAGAAACTTAACGATAAGAGCTAAGCTGTACTAAGGATTAAAAGTACCTTTAGTGTATCAGAGACGATCAACCAACTGTCCAACATGAATAAGTTGCTACTTAGTCTAGTGCTCTCTACCTTGCCTATAGTGGCGGTAGCTCAATCAAAGGTGTCCCTAAAGGGCAGAGTCTTGGATGAGCGATCAAAGGAACCCATTGAATACGGCACCATTTCGATCCTTCAAGCTAAGGATTCTATTCTAATCGCTGGCACGGTTACGAATGAAGAAGGGATATTTCAAATTGAAAGCGCTTCGGACTCCATTTATCTGCAGGCCCAGTTTCTAGGTTTTGAATCATATACCTCTCCGGTTTTCTTGGCCTCGGATCGCATCGATTTTGGAGATATTCCTTTACGACTCCACAGCTCCACCTTGGCCGAGGTGGAAGTCACTGCACGTACCATTACTTCTTCTCATCGGGTAGATAAGCAGGTGTTTGATGCAGGGCAATTCCAGACGGCTAAAGGTGGAACAGCTTCGGATGTGTTGCGCAATCTCCCCTCCATCAGCATCAACTCCTTCGGAGAAATATCCGTGCGAGGATCCACCGGCTTTCTATTGATGATCAATGGGAACCCCGTGCAGGGGGATCCGGCCATCGTATTGCAGCAGCTACCAGCCAATGCTATAGATGACATAGAACTGGTTACCGCCCCCTCTGCTAAATATGATCCCGATGGTAAAGCTGGCATCATTAATATCAAGACCAAGCAGGCCCTGACTGATGGAACATTTTTGAATGTCAATACCTTACTCGGACTTCCCAGTATCGAATCCTACAATAATCAGGATAATACGCCGAGATACGGAGCTGATGTTACCTACAACTTTCGCCGAGGGAAATGGGATATATCAGGGGGGGTGGATTATCGTAGATATGATATTTCCGGACGACGCGAGGGATATGTCAACACCTTCTTGAATAATGTGCTGACGGAGTTCCCTTCTGATGGTGAACGCAGTTTTGATGAGATCAATTACTCCGGCAGGCTTTCCTTGAGCTATGTACTCGACCCAAGTCAAACCATAACATTGGGAATGTACGCCGGAAAAAGAAATAAGGAACGTACCGCTGACATCCTGTATCTAAACCAACGAAGAACCCAACTAGCGGATGGGGTTTATCAAGGAGCGAGGGCCTACTATGATCAATTTCTTGAAACGGGACAAGCCTTCCAGGGCGGAACGCTATTGAATAGACTCACCTACTTCAATGAGAATCTGCGCGTTCGTAGAGGAGACTTCATCATTGGCTCCTTGGACTATGCCCTCCAATTCAAAGATAATTCCGCCTTAAAGATTTCAGGATTGTACGAGAGAACGGTCTTAGGGGGTCCTACGGACAATGCCAACCTCGACTATCCGAATACCGAGAGAATTCTCCAACTGCAATTCAATACGAACGATAATCCATTAGACGGGGTGCGTTTACAAATGGACTACAGTAAATCTTGGGGCGACACCCAGTGGGAGAGTGGCTACCTATACCGTCACTTGCAACATCCCGGAGATTTCGACTATTTTGACCGAGATCTAATAAAGGAACAATGGGAGGAAAATCCCTTATTTACGAATAGCATAGATCTCAGGCGTTCTATCCATTCAGTGTATTCTCAGATTAGCGGGCAATCCAAAAGACTAAGCTACACGGCCGGCCTTCGCTTGGAACATTTTGACCGGACCGTCACTATCGAGCGCCCAGACGAGACCTTCAACCTCAGTCAGTTCAATCTATTCCCTTCCTTCAATCTCGGCTATAAGCTATCTGAAAACTTGAGGCTAAAGACCGCCTATAGCAGGAGAATCGAACGTACTACCACCTTTAAAATGACCCCTTTCCCAGAACGAGAGCATTCCGAAACCTTAGAGCAGGGGGACGCAGAATTGCGGCCGGAATACATCGATCTAGTAGAGATCGGGCTAGTTCAAAATTGGGGAGATCATTCAGTCTTCGCTACCGCCTATTATAGAAATATTGAAAATGTCATCAATCGTGTGAATACCGTCTTCAACGATACCATTCTAAATCGCATTTACACCAATGCTGGCAATGCCAATGCCCTAGGCTTGGAATTAGGCAGCACCTTTTACCCCACCTCCAATTGGCAGGTTTACCTAGGTGCCAACCTATTTAACTATCAAATTGAAGGGAAGCTATTTGGTGATCAAATCAATACATCCAACACGATCTACTCCATCAACGCCAATACGAGTTTCAACATCACACCTACGCTCTCCACACAATTAGCATTCAATTACTTATCCGAAAGAGTTACTGCGCAAGGAAGAGACTCGGAATTCTATAATCCTTCTCTTACACTGAAGCAAACCTTCTGGGAAAAGAAGTTAACGCTTGCCCTCCAGTGGTTAAATGTTGACATGGGCCTCTGGTCGGCCAACGAACAGCGCATTACGACGGAAAGGAGCCACTTCTTTACCACCACGAACTATGTTTATGAAGTCGACATCCTTCAATTCACGCTTTCCTATCAGCTCAATTCCACCTCTAAAAAAATTGATTTGCCGAAGAGTGAATTTGGGGCAAAAGAATTCTAAGTTAGGTGTTGATTAACCTCCAGTATTGATTATTACTCCATTTCTGCAGATTCAGCCCATCCTACCGGTAGCCTATATACCATAGACTATAGCATTATACCCCCTTCTTGGCTTTCAACTCATATACCAAAAAGAGGGAAAGTATGCTGTGATGGGTAGGGGTTCAACTTCCTGTCGTATTTTCGCTCTTGACATTCTATGCAGATCGAACGAGCCACCATGAAACTAGTTGAATTCAAAAGACCTGACGGTAAAGGGCTTAACATTGAAATCATCAAATATCAAACGGATGATAGATCTAGGACTACCTCCTCAGATCGACATCGTCATGAGTTCCATTCTATTTTCTTTATTCAATCTGGTGAAAGTATACAAGAGATAGACTTTCAAGAATTCGCCATCGCAGCGAATCAAGTCATGATCATACCGAAAGGGTCTGTACATTGGGAGAAGGAACAGAGAGGCTTGAGTGGGTATGTGATTCTCTTCAATGAAGATTTCTTTTCGGAGATCCAAAGTCAATTACTCAATGGCTTTTTGCAATATGCCATCGCCTTGCGAAAACTGCTGATCCCCGTAGACTCCTCAATGGCTGGGAACATTGAAGCCTACTTCAAACTGTTGGATCAAGAACAAGAGGGGCCTGAAAACCAAAACCAGACCTTTATTTTACAAAACCTCATGCTCGCCCTGCTCAACAAGCTAGAAGGGCTGATCCAACACCTGCCAGATATTCAGTCTTTCATTTCCTCCCGGAGTCCTTTTCAAAGATTTACAGCATTAGTAGAAAAACACTATACGCAACATAAGAGCATTGAATTCTACACAAATAGCCTCCAGATCACTCCCCGCAAGCTAAACGAGATCTTAAAGCAGCTGACGGGTCACACCGCCACCAATTTTCTGATCGAACGAATCATCATGGAAGCTAAACGAGAATTGTGCTTTAGTGAGAAATCGGTGAAGGAAATTGCCCATCAATTGGGGTATGAAAGCCAGTATTATTTTTCCCGTCTATTCAAAAAACGCACACAGCTAAGTCCGGAGAAATTCCGCGCCCTTTTTGCCGAATAATCCATCATTGAGGCAGAATAGTGCATTTTCCTAACAGGCCAGAGGGAAGAACTTTGCAGCATACTTTTTTCCAAAACTTAAATCAAAAAGTAAATGCGAATGAACTTCCTCAATTTGATGCTATTAATCGCTTTAGGATTCACTTCCTGCGATAAGAAAGACGACAACCAGCCAGGAGATGATGAACAAGTAGCTACTGAAAACGTCTTTGTGCTCCCCATTCGAAAAATTAAAGATGGCCAGGATATTGAAGACTTTAAAATGAAGCGAGATGCCTATGTTGCCACGCTTGAAGCACAAGCTGGCACCTTAAGCGATCGAGAATTCCAACCCTTTTTTGAGTTCACAGGTTCCGATCTAGATCTTAGCCGCGTTTTTGTAGGTTTAACCTCCTTTCAGAATAATGAGACCTTTGGTCAAATTGGTCAAGCCACGGGTAGCACACCGGAAGCGACTGCCTTTTTTGATACCTTCGACTTCCTCACCTTCCAAGTTTTGCAGCCTTTGGATGAGAATGAAACCGTTGATCTAGAAGAATTTGCGAACTTAGGTACCGGCCAGGTTTGGGAAGTCGCAGTTCGAGATCTTTCTCAGTATACGGACCTTGATCAAACAGACTATGAAAACAAAAGAGATGCCTATCTGGCGGTATTGGCAGCTCAGGACAATTTTGTCAGGGAAGTCCAATGGAAATCCATTTCAGATCCCAATGTGGTGGTTGGGATGACCATCTACAAAGATGCAGCCTCCTACCAAGCCGTCAATCAGGACCAATCCTTTATTGATGCCTACTTAGCCACTGGCTTCTTACAGAACTATCCCATCAATGTTTATGGCGCAATTCACAATGTGCTGAAGTAGTGTAATTTGAATAGTTGTACGTAGTTTGAAGCTACGTACAACTATTCAACCCCCTTCCGTCGTCGAACAGTTTTTCTTGGCCGGAAAAATTTGAGCTTTCCCAGTAATTTTCCGACATTCCTACTCAAGATCAACCAAGTTTCGCACATTTTCATGAATACCCCTGAAGGAGAGTTACAAAAACACTTAGAAGAATATCAAACTCTATTGCAAGCTGAAAAGTATTTGGTCAGTGTCCAGCAACAGATCCAAAAAGAGGAAGAAAACATCGAATACTGGGAAAACGAGGTGGAAGAAGATTACAGAGGTATCGAACGCCTTGATTCTTTTTCAGTAAAAGGGCTCTTCAATAGATTTATTGGGGATAAAAGGGACAACCAAGACCTAGAGCGCCAGCAATACTTGGAGGCTGTACTTGCCCTAAAGGAGGCCTACAAATCCTATGAGCTCTTACAGTTTGAAGCGAAGATACTCGCCGATAAAGTCAAAATGCTTCCGCACAAGCAAAAACGGATAGAAAAGCTCATTAAAGAAAGAGAAAATCGCCTAGAGGATCACCAAAAGAAAGAGCAATGGAGTACTTTCTTTGCAGAATTGGATGAAGCCACACGTCTAGCTCAAGAAATTAGAGGAGCCCAGCGGATAGGCAAAGAATGTACAAATAAGGTGCAGTATGTGTTAGAACTATTAGCTTATGCGGAAGAACTTCGCGAATGGTATCCGCGTGGCAGGGCACCCGATTATACGGAGGAGAAAACGGCCATAGATCGGGCAACCGAGGAGTTCTATCACCTCAAGATATGGCTCCGTAAATTTGAAACCGAAGTAGAAGACATCTATCTACACACTAAGATATCTCTGATCAGTCGTGCCAGCAAGTTCGAGAGCTTTGTAGAAGTCTACCACAATTACCTGATCAATGATTGGATCATCAGAAGCAGGATTTCCTCCGTCATCAGCATGATAGAGTCTTTAAGAGACGAGATCCAGAAACTGGCACAAGCTGTAGATGAAAAGGATCGAATGGTAAAGGGAAAAATTCAAGCCTTACGGGCTAAGAAACAGCAGTTGATATTGAGTGAACTTAGTTAGTCTAAAATTTAACCTATGCTATTTCTTGTAACCGTTGCGCTCCTGGGTCTTTATGGTTCGGGAATGTACTATTGGTATACCAAGATGACGTGGAGTTTATCGGCAAACCTGACGAAACTGATTAAGCAAATTCACTTGCTGGGTGCACTTTGCTGTCTGTTTCTACTATCCTTACATCTCATCTACCATCTAAGTCTTGCCCATTATCTTACCACAAGAATCATTTTAGGGCTCACCTTAATTACCGGTATCCCTTTATATATCATCGGCTATAGGAGTGTCTTTAAAGAATGGGAGTCCGTTTACTTTCGTTTGCTTTCCTTCCTTCCCTTGTTGGTCCTAAGCGTACTGTTATTTCCATTTCTGGGAATGGTCATCGTTTTTTCTTTCGTTGGATGGTTCATTGATACAGAACAACCCGTCCATTATGAAGATTCAAAAATCAGAGTTGTATCCTACTTTGCCGGCCCCTTAGGTCCTCCGCACCTAGGGATTTATGAAAAGCAGGGCTGGTTGGAAAAAGATCATACGATCCCAGGCATGTTTACTTCTCAAATCGATTCTATACAGGTCCGTTATGATACGGACTCCACTAGAATATTAATTTTCAATACTTATTACGACGGTGAACCAGAAGACTATTTTCCCCGAGTCATTAGTCTGGAGAAGATAGAATAATGGTTTGGATATTGGCTTACCGCATTGGGTTGATGACAACACCAACCTAGGCTGATGTTTACAGTGGCTTTTTTTGCTTAAAACCAACAGCTATTTGATCTTATTTCGAGCTAAGTTACCCAGGTTCCCCTTCCGGTTAGAGACATTAGTCTTCGCGTAGCTTGGTGTGGTCATCAACCATCTAAATCGCGCCCTTTTACTTCTACTTTTCCGGAGTAGGAAACTGGTCTGTAAGCCCAAAATTTCGTATCTTTAGGAAACGAAATATTCATTGTTTGCGCTCCACTTTCCTTACACCATATCTATGAATTTTGACCTAGAAGAAAAACTACGCCCCTATATAGTTGCTGACGACCTCAATGATGCCATCAAGCTAGTAGAGAGCCATTTATCTTCCTATCAAGACACACCTTTCCCACAGATAATTGGGCGAGATATATTACTGTTGACTGAAGATTTATTGAACTACTTGGACAGGTTTATAGGAACCCTAGAACGTAAAATGAATTTGCAATCACTGTATGGTGAGATGAACGGTTTCTATATAAACTACGATCTATGGTTCGTTGACTGCTTTGGATATGATTTCATTGGTACTAGTGATGACCGGGACTGGCTAGCTGATTTCGAGGATGAGCATGCTTCTACACAGCGGTTTATCATTAAAGGTTTTGAAGATATCCAACTACTTTATAAAGATCATTTTGAACAAGGGCGTGGAAAAATAGAAAGACAGGAAAATGCAGCTGAAATCTGTGATTATGCCGTGATCCTAAGACTACAAGAGTTGTTCCGTGCCACCTTCAAACTGGCAGCAGAACAGAATAAAAGCTGGGCTACGCTTCCCATCTTCGTCACAGCACATGACTATGAATTGATTTACCGAATCAATTAAGAAATGAGATCATGCAATGAATCCCAGGCCCAAAAAACTTCTATCCGATCAAGATCTAGATTGGACCGCCGTTGTAGCCAATAACAGAATGAACCGCTCTCGAGCAGCCATCGGGGTGAATAGTTATGCACAAGATATTGGATTTGACCCCATCCTATTTCTTCAAGAAAGGGCAACGGAGCAAAGGGTCCGATGGTTGGACTTGTGTTGCGGGGAGGGGAATGCCTTAATCCAAGCGGCTACAATTCTACCGGAAAGAAGGAATCCCTTTCAATTGATCGGCATTGACTTAGTTGACCATTTCTCCGTCCTGCCAGAGGAGGTAGTCCCACATGTAGAACTAATACAAAGTAGCCTGCGGGCGTGGGAAGTAGCTGGACTATTTGATCTCATCACGATAGTACATGGCCTGCATTACTTGGGGGATAAGTTGGGAATACTGGCTAAGTATCTACCACATCTGGCACCGGAAGGAGTGTTTATCGGACATTTAGACCTAGATAATCTATTACTCGAAGGAGTCGACAATTCAAGTGAATATCTGCTGCACTATTTTCAAGGAGAAAGAATTGCATATGACAGTCATCAGCACCTACTGATGGTTAAAGGTCCTAGGCAGTTGTCCCTTCCCTACAAATACCTAGGGGCAGATATTAAGGCTGGCCCAAATTATACAGGCCAAGAGGCGGTAACCTCCGTTTATCAGGTTAAACCTAATCACTCTCCATCCCCGCTACATTAACAGATTTCACCACAAACTTTTCCGGTTTTTTATACTTTTTGGGTACAGGGAACTGTGTCCCATAAGCTATACCTACTCGCTTCTTCCCATAATAAATGTGATAGGCTACTACCCAACTTCCCGCTGTCTCATCAAAGGCAGGGTCCCAATGCAAGTATATCTTGCCCCCTCGCTTATGAAAGCCTAGATTTTGTGGCGAAGTAGGAGGGCTATTATCCAGTTCTGGAACCGCCCCCATCATCAATTCATCTATTTCCTTTGCAATCAAATTCTTATCCCTTTTCTTCTGAATATATCCCTGATGCCCTTCAGCTGAGGCTTCCCAGGTACATACACCAGCCTCACTTAGGTTGATCTTACCACCTAGCTGAGCCACATAGTTTTCACCTTCACCCCGAATGGCGTAATGCAGGGCACACTGGTCATTACTATGTCGACTAATATCCTCATCTCCACCACGCTGTTGAAAATGATATTCGTAGCTACGTCGTACAATGTGCCTAGCATCTAAGTCCTTCAGACTTTGACCCGTCATCACATTGCCGTAGTTCGCGTCATGGTAGTCACCACAGCCAACTTCCCAGCCAGAAGCCACAAAGGGTGCCGGGCAATTTTCGATCACATATCTACACATTCTGTTTCGTTCTTCATTCAGACAAGACCAGTCGGTATACGCACAAAGTGCATCCGCCCCGCCCCAATTGGTCCGATCCAATCCTTTACCATCAATAAAATTGCCGCCCATGGTTACCACTTGTTTAACCTTGGCTTTGACTAAATCTACGCCACTCAGCTGGCTATATGCTCCGGCGGAGGACTGAAGTAGGCCATAGAAATTATGCATTGTACCAATAATCACGACAGTAATACTACGATTTGCAGCACTGGCTAAAATTTCTCGATAAAGTTTGACGCCATCTACGGCATCTTCCCATTGTGCCAAAGCCCGAGGGTATTCCTTAGCAATCTGCTGATCGTAGGTTAATTGCGGAGCATTAATTTTTTCGGGATACCCCTTGTAATCGCCTACCGGTATACTCGGTCGATTATAAAAGTGGTTGATGGAACTAATGCTTAGGGACGATTCCTGATGCTCCGTAGAATTTATAATGGCTAGAATCTCACATTCACCTCGGCCGGCCATAGTGTGTAGCATGGCCATACAACCTACATCATCGGGATCATAGGAAGGATCTGTATCTAAAATTACTTTTTCCTGTGCCAACAGTAAGATGGGGAGAAACAAGGCTGAAACCAGCCCCAGCATTGTACGAACTTTCATGATCAATGTTTTGAAGAGAGGTATACTAGTTTGGTTACTACTTATAAAGTTTCCGGGATCCAACTACTTGAGTCAGAAATCACCCAACATAAGGGCTTCCATCAATACCGCCATTTCCTCCGTATCCTTAGTCAATCTCAGGTAGGAGTGTTTGGAACGCTTCTTCTTTTCCCAAGTATTTCCCCCTTTTTCATCCGGGACACAACGTCCGCCTTCCACTCGTTCCCAGAAGGTACCTACCCCTCCTCTCACCGCATATAAGACAGCAGTTTGATCAAAAGTAGAGTTGTCAATGATGTTGCCTGTCCGCTGAGCCTCCATCCAAGGGGCATTATTACTAAAATGTAAAGCACCTACATACAAGGGGGTGTCTTTATCCATTTCATTAAATACTTCACCTGTTTTGATGGCTTGACCTAGCTCAAATCCAAGAAAGGTGATCGGCACCTTTAGCTGTGCAATCACGCTTTGGGTTACGCCCTTCATGTCTCCGTTGAAATTCCATTCATTTTCACCAGAAGGAAACTGTCCTCCCATCACCACAAATTCTTTCACCTTCTTTTTAATCAACTTTTTGCCCGACCAGGAAGAAATATCATCTCCTTTGGAGTCAAGAAGGTTTTCAATGTTTTTCAACGGTCCAACGGTAATGATTACTACGCTTTGATCTGCTGCCTCGGCCAAGATCTTCCGGTACAAAATAGTAGCATCTTCAGCCTTTTTGTGATCTAGTTCATGCGGAAATTGATCACAAATGGGTTTACTATAACACCAGGCTTCATGGTGTGTGTCTCCCTTCCGTGTGCCGATCGGAATATCTGGGTGACCATAGAAGCGATTGACCGCATCAATGGCAGAAACGGCATATTGCTCTGTTGACCAGCACATGATGCTGAGCAATTCACACTCCTCGTTATCGACGAAATGATGAAGCATAGCTAATGCACCTAAATCATCCACATCTCCACCCAAGTCCGTGTCAAAGATCAGTTTGGTTTGCCCCAAACTCATGGGAGCGTATGCGATAGACAAAACAAATAGCTTAATCAGACAAGATTTCATATCACAATAAGTAAAACTAAGAAATTAGGGGTGAATTTGATTCTTTAGGAGACTGTAAGTCGTAGCATCATGCGTCTGATATCGAAAAATATCGTAGTCTCCATCCTGTTCTAGGTCTACCGCTTGTCCATTGTAGATACCTTCCTTCGTCACTAGCATCGGTTCCCAGGATTGATAATTATCAGCGCTTTTAAAAACATATACCTCAAAAGTTTTAGCCCCTAAAGCCTCTCCTCTGGATTTATTAATACCGGCTAAAACATCAAAATCACCATCCAGATCGAAATCAAAAACTTGCAAGGTATGGCAAGCTGGAATACTATCTACAATAGCGTGTTCCTTCCAAGATTTGTCAGCAAGCTGTTTGTAATAGGAGAGGGGATAACCCGAACGTTCGGAATGGCTCATGAAGATTTCCGCTTTTCCGTCTCCATCCAAATCTTGTAGGAAAGACTTAGTTCCATTGCGAGACCAGTCGCCCGTTTGTGTATTCCATTTATCATCCAAGTTTTCTTCTTTCCAGTCTGCAGTCAAATTTCCTTCTGGGTTGTAGAAGATATGTGCATTGGCTACGATATCGATCCAGCCATCGCCATCCACATCTCCCGTTCCCATGCCCTCGTGTAGGTTCTTGTAGTTTTCAAAATGCTGAACGACCTGCCATTCCGCTTTTTCATTTTGCTGGAAAATGGTTAGAGTGTTGGTTTCAAAGGTCATGGCTGCCAAATCCATCTTTTTATCTTGATTAAAATCTGCCAAGTTGACGTCCTTGATAAAGTTGGGTGCTTCTCCGATCTTATGCGCTGTCCAGCTGGGATTTTCATACCAATAGATGGTCGAATTAGCCTTAGAATCTTCCCATTCACCCGTATGTTCAGCGGCGATGATATCTAGATCTCCATCAAAATCAATGTCTGCACATTCCAGGTCTCCTTGGGCAAAAGTTCCTCCTCCAGGGGCTAGTTCGGCAATTAGAACTTTCTCCCAGATGCCTTCTTCCTGCTGGCCTTTCAGATAGTAGAGTTCGCCTCCATAACCATTGTTATTGATGTAGACCAAATCGGCAATTCCATCGCCGGTGATATCTGCGGGACGGTGTGCCCAGATAAATTCCAGTGAATCTCCGATCTGGCTTGTCTCAAAGGTTAAGGTCTTCTGCGCTTCAGGCTCAGGTGTTTCCTCCGTAGTAGTAGGCTGGCAGGCTACCATACCAATAACTAGCAGCAGCAAAGCTGCCCGCAGATAGGGAAAATTATTTTGCTGATCCATATTATTTGTTGGTTGTGTTGGTTTTCAAAAATTGTTGTTGTAGGTATTGCGCAAAAACTTGATGTTCTTCTTTTGAATCGATTCTTTTAGGATAAAAGCCAATCACAAATTGCTGGGGTGTGGTGAGCAGAGCTGCCGGCTTCTCATTACGCCCAAATCCCCATACTGTCATTCCATCAGGACTTTCAATTCCTTTTTGACTGTTTCCTAAGGTTGATATCATATCATCATTTTGATCCGCCTCAAGTTGCAAAAGGTAGAATACTCGGTCTGAGCCCTCCGTACCACAATAAGCCCATCGAATATCTTGCTGTAAGAGATTATTGCCATAGTAATCATATTGTTGCTGGGAGGGACCAGCAGAGTCCGTTCCAAAGTAGGTCTTAGCTGGTTGGTATTTTCCCCCAGGGGTACCTTCGTACAAGAACCAATAAGCACGATCGGGATCCGTTTTGATTACCTCCAAATGAGCATATTCAGGACCAAAACTCCAGCGCCATTTCCATTTTCCACTTTTACTTTCTGTGATAATAGAATTTCCATCCCTCCATGAATTACATTTCTTGTGACCAGGATGGCCCGCTCCATCATCCTCTCCCTGCCAAACCAGATTTGGAAGGCCTCTAAAAGCAGAGGCAGCAGAGGCAGGGTATTGTCCCCAAGGCTCTTTTTTGAAGGAGACCCAATCATTGCCGTCCCTATCTATGATGCGGGAAAAGCCACCTCCTTGACGGTCATAATAGTAGCTTACTTTTGGGGTTTTGATCAAAAAGTGCGGTGCTCCTTGGTAGGATACCTCACCAATAAATGGCTTGTCGACTTGCTCTGCTAGCTTTGCTGCTTTATCGATCGTACCAACTTTTGTAGCTGGTTTCTGCTGATGATTTACCCAGACGTGTTGCCCTTTGTACTTGTCCCAAGCTGCCCCTATGATATCTAAATCTCCATCGCCATCCAGATCTATCCACTTGGCCCCTAAGTGGTTTTCCTTACCCGTATCAATAACATGTTTGGTAAATTGGCCCTTTCCATCGTTTTCCCAAATTTGCAACTCCAGGGCTTTCCCCTTGTGCTCACCAGTCAGCAAATCAATATCGCCATCTTGGTCAATATCCGCCAAGTCTAAATTGTTACTTGAATATTGGGTAACAATCAAGTGTTTTTGCCATTCCTTTTTCAGGTCTGCTTGCGGTGAAAACCAGAACAATGCACCATCGGGTTCTAAGCCCGGATAACGTTCTTCTGCCATAGCAATCTCAGCCTGGCCATCCCCATCTAGGTCCGCAATTTCAATTCTATCAATCGGATGACTTGTATGACCAACTGTATAGTTGGGCCAGGGTGAATCGGTGTGGCCAGGATTCTCAAACCAAACCAAATTAGTCGGTTCGCCTTCGCCCTCCTGTCGACGTCCACAAGCAAGGTCTATATCTCCATCACCATCTATATCACCAAACCCAATCCCTTCATCGGAGGTATTCGCCGCAATTAATTGCGTAGGCCATAATTCTCCTGCTTTAGCTGACGCTGGAATACTAATGACATAGACATTCCCATTTCCAGCAATCAGTAATTCTGACTTGCCCCCAGCGATCACATCTGCTTTTTCAAAACCTTGGCTATTCACGTGGCTCGTAGCAGGAACGGAAGAAATCAATGTCCTACGATAACTTGTACCTGTTTCATCCAGGGCTTCGTACCAGTAAACATGGGGAAGAGCCATGGCAATAATATCAGCAAGTGCATCATTGTCCACATCCGTATAAAATATCCCATCGACATTATCATCCAAAACGGTTCGCTTCCAAGCTTTAGTCATATCTCCTCCGGGGTTATGATAGACATACCGGCCAGAAATGACATCCACCCGTCCATCGCGATCCACATCACCTGCATCCAAGCCAAAGTAACGCAACCATTCCGGCTCTGCCCAATCTCCCCATTTCTGTTTATTACTGTCAATGGGCACGTAAGTCCAGTTCTGCGCATCAAAAACTTGGGCACGCAAATCCCCATAGCAGAGGGTAAAAAGGAGAAGGAATAGAATTCTCATGATTGGGAAGGATTAATATTTTAGTAGGGAGTTTTTCGCATTATCGGTCGGAGGATATTGCCCTTTTTGACTCCACCCCCCGTCAATAACCAGCGTCTGTCCAGTGATATGATCAGCAGCTGGAGACAATAGGAAAAGAGCAACCTCAGCGATCTTCTCTGGAGTAGCCACCTTGCGTAAAGGGATAAGATCCTGCCAATGCGCCTCATAATCCGGATCATCCTCTAATGTTCGTGGGGTGAGCGTGGCGCCCGGGGCCAGCGCATTGATGGTAATATCATAAGGGGATAATTCTAAAACCAATGAGCGGCTCATCATTTGCAGCGCAGCTTTACTCATACTGTAGGCCGTCAACTGTGGATAAGTTTGAGTTCCAATATTGGATGACATCAGCAACAACTTTCCTTTAGTCCCTTGTTGCCGCATGCAGTTAGCGGCTGCTTGACAGAGAAAGAAGGTACCGGTTACATTCAGATCCATGATCGTTTTAAAGTGAGCAGGCGTGTAGGAAAAGAAATCGCCAAAGTAGGTCACTCCTGCGTTAGCAATGCAAAAGTCCAGTTTCCCATATTGTTGCAAGCTACAATCAATAAGGCCTTGAATAATCTCTAGCTGGGCGGCATCGCCTGGAAAAGCGGTGCATTCCCCTCCGGATTGTCGGATTGCTGCTACCGCTTCTGCTGCTTTTGCATCGGAAATATCATTCAGAACCACCTGAGCCCCTTGCAACGCCAACCCCTTGGCAATGGCTAGTCCTATCCCGGACCCTGCTCCAGTGATCAAGGCCACCTTCCCAGCTAGACATTTCGTGTTCATGCTTGTAGTAAGATTTTGATGGCTTGTTTCTGCTCCATCAGATCAAAGCCTTTTTTCCAGTCCTGGAGGGGCAAACGATGCGTAATGGTATCTTCAATCTTTACTTGTCCCTGCTCCAGAATATTCATCGTTTGTGACCAAGTAGCGCGCGTATAGCCAACAGATCCCGAAATTTGTAACTGCCGAAAAGCAATGTGATCCCAAGGAACGCGAAGGTCTTGGCCAAAATGCCCAACCTGAACATAATGCCCTAACGGACGCAAGGCGTCCATGCAATTGCGCACAGAACCCTCAGCACCAGCTACTTCGAAAGCAATATCTACGCCTCGTCCTTGAGTTACTTCCTCAATCACCTCAGAGAAATTCTCCTCTCCCAGCGCCAGGACCCTGGCAGCGCCGTAAGCTTTAGCTTTTTCCAGCCGAAGGGCATCCTCCTGAGTTCCCACGACCAAGGTCTGTATCCCTTGTGCGGCCAGGAGCTTTACCACCAATAACCCTATTGGGCCCGGACCCGATACAAGGGCAATATCTCCTAATTTAAACCTTGCTATGTCACATACCGCATGCACTGCTGCTGCAAAAGGTTCAACTAGGGCAGCAGCTTCCAGGCTGACACCAGCTGGTACCGCATAAAGCTGATCTGGCCTAGCCACGGCATAACGCGTGAAGGCACCGTGTACGCCATGTCCCATTCCTCTCCGATTGGCGCAAAACATGAATTCACCTTGCTGACAATAGTAGCAACTGCCACAAGTGACTGCTACGGCACCTAAAACGGAAAAGGTATCATCGATGGCAATGCCTTGCACGGCTTTGCCAAGCTCCACGACCTTCCCAGCAAATTCATGACCTAAAATAACGGGCGGATAATTCTTGAAGGTGTCATGATAGACATGCAAGTCTGTACCACAGATGCCGCAACAGCTCACTTCCAGGACAACCTGGTTGTCTTGAGGAATCGGTTCTGGCATGTCCCTTAGGCCCACATTACCATGCCCTTTAGCGTATTTCACTACTGCTTCCATAATTTACACGTTTGCCGTGGAGTAAAACTGAGTCAGAATTCTTTGGCCAGCTTCTACTATATTTTGAGCCCGTAAGCCGTATTTATCCATCAATTCCTGGGCTTGGCCAGATTCCCCAAAAACATCTTGCATACCAATTCTTAGCACGGGCTTTGGGCAATTTTCGCTGACTACTCCTGCAACGGCTTCCCCTAAACCACCAATCACGGAATGCTCCTCCGCGGTAATAATCCCCTTGGTAGCTTCGGCAGCCGCAATAACTGCTTCCGTATCAAGAGGCTTGATGGTTGGTAGATGAAGTAGACGGATAGAGAGCCCTAGCGTTTCCAATTGCCGAGCTGCTTTGATGCCTTCGCTTACCATAATACCGGTGGTGATGATTGTCAGGTCACTACCGCTTTGCAAAAGTTTAGCTTTCCCAATCTGGAATGCCCCATGTACTTGTGGGACAAGAGGGTAGGAGTCTCTCCCGAAACGTAGATAAACCGGGCCTTCATGGCTGGCTGCCGCAATTGTGGCTTGCTTGGCTTCCTCATAATCACCTGGGACAAGGATGGTGAAATTGGGAAAAGAGCGTACAATGGCTATGTCCTCATTGGCCTGATGGGAAGCACCATCTCCCCCTGTAGTGAGCCCACAGTGTGTGGCCCCAACCTTCACATTCAGTTTTGGATAGGCAATAGAATTGCGCATTTGATCCCCTCCTCTACAGGTTGCGAATACACCAAATGTGGAGGCAAAGGGCGTGTATCCCTCCAGGGCTAGACCTGCGGCTACAGATAACATATTTTGCTCTTGCACCCCACAGTTAAAAAAGCGATCGGGGTACTCCATCTCAAACTCGAAGGTTTGAGTAGCCTTGGCCACATCCGCATCCAACACCAAGATTTGATCATTTGTCTTAGCCAGTTCCTTGAGGCCATCTACATAGCCTTGTCGTGTTTTTTTATACTCCATAAATTCCTAATATAGGGTTTGAATGGCCATTTGATATTCTTCATCCGATGGGGGTTTGCCATGCCATTGGGCGGCGTTCTCCATAAATGGGACTCCCTTACCTTTCAAGGTTTTCGCAATAATCATAACTGGTTTTTCACTCTGCTGAGCTAGCTGTACCGTAGCGACAATCTGCTCTAGATCGTTTCCATCTATCTTATGCACCTCCCACCCAAAAGATTCCCACTTGGGTGCCAAGGGATCTAGCGGCATAATATCCTCCGAGTAACCATCCGTTTGCAAGTAATTGCGGTCTACGAAGGCAATAAGGTTGTTCAATTTATATTTATTAGCAAACATAGCTGCTTCCCATATCTGCCCCTCCTGGATCTCTCCATCTCCGCACAACACATAGTAATATTGATTTTCTCCTCTCAGCTTAGCCGCCAAAGCCATGCCGCAGGCCGTAGAAAGTCCCAAACCCAGGGTTCCGGTTGAGGCTTCAATCCCAGGAGTCTTGGGTTGAAAAGGGTGACCCTGCAGGTGTGACCCAGGCCGTCTAAATGTTGTTAGGTCTTCTCGGGGGAAGTACCCACAATCTCCCAAAATGGAATAAATCAATGGAGTACAATGCCCCTTCGAGAGCACAAATCTATCTCTATCTGGCCAGTCTGGCCGCTGGGGGTCATGTTTCATTAGATGATAATACAGCGCTACTGTGATGTCAGCAGCTCCCAAACTACCACCGATATGCCCAGATTGGGCTCTATGTACCATAGTCAGAATCTCATGGCGAACAGTTTTCACCTTTTCTATCAAAAACCTTTTAGTTTCCGTAGTGAGCATCTCATTGAGGATTTAAACAGCTGATGAAAAGCTAGGATATGATTTGTAAGCTTAGGCTAAGTTAATAGCGCTCTAACGGAAAGCCTTTAACAGTTTTGGTCAGTTTTTGTACTATATTGTCATCATCTCCTCCATTTCATCAAAAACTGATCAGTATAAGAAAACAGCTATATGGATCCTATTCTGGAAAAAGTCACTGCCAATCTCGATCACTCCTTTGCTTTGAAAGAGGACATTCTTCCATTTATAGAGATAGGCTGGCATTTTCATCCAGAATATGAATTAACGTTGATTGCAGAAAGTTATGGTAAACGCGTAATCGGGGATCATGTTGACACCTTTGCCGCGGGAGATCTCCTCTTGATAGGCCCCGGCATTCCTCATTATATGCGAAACGATAGTGCCTTTTACCAAGGAGATCCAGCACTGCGCTGCCGGGCTATCGTGGCTCATTTTTCCGAAGACTTCATGGGCTCGCCTTTTTTCTCCAAACCAGAACTTAAAGCCATTCAGCAATTGTTACTGGAATCACAGCAAGCTATACACGTTTATGGAGAAACGGCACTGGAGGTGGCCGCAGATATGGAGCAACTATTAAGCACCAAGGGGTTTAGTCGCCTAGTCTTATTACTGACCATCTTGCACAATATTGCATTAAGAACTGAGCGGCATCAGTTAGCCTCCAACGGGTATACCAGGAAGGCGCCCAGTGGAGAAACACAACGTATTGGGCAGGTGTATGCCTATCTTTTTCAGCATTTTTCGGAGGATATTCGGTTGGGAAAGGTGGCCCAATCCATCAACTTAACGGATTCAGCTTTCTGCAAGTTTTTAAAACGACATACAGGAAAGACCTTCTCTTTTATCCTTAATGAAATCCGCATTGGACACGCCTGTCGGTTATTGAATGAGACAGCCGCTTCCGTTGGCGAAGTAGCCTATAAAAGTGGGTATACCAATGCTTCTTACTTTAATCGAAAGTTTCGAACCTTCACGGGGCTCACTCCCTTGCAGTATCGGCGGCGTTGGCAACCTCCTGATCAAACCATATCTCGATAAACCTATCTCATTTGTCAATCTAGAATATTAACTTTATTGACTTCAACAGGAGCAGACCGCTTATCTAGTGGGTCGACTTTTTTCGTACTCCAGTCGTATGCACTCCCCAACAATACTGGAATAGAATAGAAATAGCAATGGACCTGAAAGCACATTATGATAAACTTTGGCAAGAAAGCCTGTCTACCATCCAGATGGATAACTTCCAAGTAGATAAGCATTTACATGATCCTACAGATGACAGGTTTGGAATTACCCTCCTGGCTCGCCCTAATGTGGCTGTTCGCCAAAGCGTTCAGAAATTGCTAGTGGACTTACATAGCATTGATCCCCAGCAATATTATTATCCAGAATCAGATTTACACATCACAGTTCTTTCCATTATTTCGTGTCAATCGGGATTTAGCTTAAAGCAAATCGAGGTAGCCGCCTATATCAGACTTATAGCGCAAAGTTTAACTGATATTCCACCTTTCACCATTGACTTCCATGGAATCACCGCTTCCCCATCTAGTGTGATCTTACAAGGATTCTATACCACCGGCACCTTGGACCTGATTCGTGATCGACTCAGACAGACTTTTAAATCATCTGACCTAACCCAGAGCATTAACAAAAGGTATAAGTTACAAACGGCTCATTCTACCGTAGTACGTTTCGCTCATTCGGTTGAAAAGCGAGATGAGTTGTTGGCGATATTAGAAGAATATCGATCCTTTAGTTTTGGTTCCACGCAGGTAGAGGAACTTGAATTTGTCTTCAATGATTGGTATCAGCGTGCAAAGAAAACAAATGTATTAGCCCGATTTCCATTAGCTGCCCCTGGCCCTGTATTAAGCATCTAGTGGTTGAGTTAATGTAACTGATGCCAGTGAGGCAAGGAATAAATTCCTAAATGTTAAAAAAATCTAAACTCTTCTTAAGAGTAGGACATTTTGTTGATTCATTACACAGTTCATTGTAAGGATTCATATCATTTTAAACCAAAGGTTCAATTAGAGAACGAACTAGGATTAAAGTGAATGGAAACTTTCAACAAAAGAAAGCACTACATAGACCTGTTACTAGCGCAGAATTTGCCCAAAACCCAATAAGAAAACAGTTTCTCCCAATCCTGATGGGAACTTTCCCATCAATCTGAGGCATCCAAGCTGCACTTTAGTATTACAAGTAGTTCACACTCCCAAATTAGTTTTTCCAACAAATTTAGACTTCATCAGATGATTTCTTTGCTGAGGCATTCTGATGGAGGGACCAAAAGCCATCTCAACTAGATTTTTGATGGCATGCAGAGCGCTATTCGAGTCAGATGAGGCGCGGGAATGGAGCATCTATCAGGCCAGCAGGCAGGATAGCCATGACTACGCGACCTTGTTGCAACGAAATCTGGCTTAAGGTGGCCTCTAATGCCAGAGGAAGTATTTCTTATAATGCCTAAAGCTATCTAAAATGAAAAGTCAGATTTACCCTAAAATTCAACCCCAGGAATCCTTTACTTATAAGTATTGCCAGCTTGGCCAGTTCCGCGTGAAGGTCAGGCTGGAAGGACATCCTTTGTCTAGCCAAAAATTCAATAGCAAAAGTCAAATCAAAAACTCCAAAACCTTTAATATCATGAAAACTCCAATTCAACCTCTAGCTCATCAAATCCTTTTTGAGGCCAACGGCTTCGTCGCAGAAATGTGCATTGAACGCGAGAGTCTCAACCTGGCCTACAATCTGCGCTATCGCGCTTACCGCAGCGTTGATGCCATCCCGGTCAATGATCAAGAAATCTTCACGGATAAATACGATGCCCAGGACAATGTACGTACCTATCTGATCTGGTACGAGGGGCAAGCTGTGGCCAGTGTACGAAGTCTTACCTGGTCCTCCGCCTACAACTGGGCACCGACCGATTCGATTGTGTTATTTAAGCATGAAATTGATCAACACCTTGGCCTAAACACCGCTGTACTTGAGTCAAATCGTTACGTTGTTGACCCTGAATTTAAAGGACGTAAATCCCTGATGGCCCAGATGCTGTTGTTCCGTATTCAGGCTATCGGATCCAGGATAGACAACTGTAACTACGTGATCACTGCTGTTCGGCCACGTCACGCTAGTTTCTACCGGCGCTTCATGAATTTCGAACCGATCTCTGAAGAACTTATCATAGAAGAAGTGGCTTTCCCCATCCAGCTATTGTCGACACCAGTCGCCTCTTGCGATAAACTGGCTGAGAGTAGTTCTCTAGCCGCTTTCGAGGAAGCTGACCTGGAGCGGTATAAACAGTGTGTAATGGCCTTACAAGACCTTCAAAACCGCAAAAAAGCAGCATAAAACTAACTTCTATTCCTTTAACTCATCAACAAATTTGAAAATGAATACACCTACAACTACCGTCGATTGGAATGCTTATGCTGAGAAATATGACATGCTACTCACCTACAATCCCTTTTACCAGGAAGCACTCAAAGAGGTGCTTAGCCGAGTTCAAAACTGGAATATCAAAGCGGGTGATCAAATCGCAGATGTTGGAGCGGGTACTGGCAACTATTCTGTAGAAGTAGCCAAATTGTTCCCACAAGCCACAGTACTACACATTGATGCTGATCAAGGCATGAATACCATTGCCGCCAAAAAAGCAAGCGAACTAGAGAACTTCCAAGTCTTAGGCAAGTCGGTGGACAAAGTACATTTTGCTGCCAATTCTTTGCAAGGGCTCCTGTGTATCAATGCCATCTATACCTTTCCCAATCCACAGGAAGAATTACAAAACATGTACCGGTGGTTAGCACCTGGCAGCAGTATTGTATTAATAGATGCTGGCAGAATCATGAACGTCAGCTCCTGGACCCTAGCCTTGACTTGGCGTTTGCTAAGAAAATACGGATTACGTACTACTTTGAACGTTTTGGGTGAAGCGAAAGCCGTCAGTCAACAAAATGCTTACATCCGGAAAAATCAGCAAAATGGAACTTTTTGGACGCATAGTCATGAAGAATTCTGTGAAGCGGTTACGACCGCTGGATTTCAAATAGAGTTCGCGGAGACTTGCTTTCGCGGAGACTGTGATCTAATAATCGCTCGGAAATAGTAAAAGGTCGATCTCTGCGAGTGAAGACCAGCAAAAAACTAAATCATGAACCCTATTCATTCTACCCCAACTACCAATGGCTCCGAGTCAACCTGCTCTGCCAATGCTCGTAAGCTGCAATCCAAGGAGTCCAAAATAAAAACCGCTGGAATTATAGGCGGTTTAGGTCCGCAATCCACTAGCCTTTTTTACCAGGCTTATACGCAATACTGCCTGGATCATCACTTGCCAGCTTATCCCCGGCTACTTATTAACAGTGTCGATAGCTGGGAGGTGATCGAAATTCTGCAAGAGAAGGATATGGGCAAGCTGTTCCAATTCCTTCGGCAAGAAGTGGAACTGATCCAAGATCAGGTTGATTTCATCGTTATGGTTTGCAACTCCGTGCACGCTGTACTCGATCAACTCCGGGCTGTATCCAAGGTACCCATCTTGAGCATCTATGAAGAAGTTTGCAAAGAGATTGCCCTTTCCACAAATAAAAAAGTAGGGATATTAGGTACCAAAACAACCGTTGATAGCTGCTTCTACCAACGGAAATTGGAATACTACCACATTGATTATGAAGTACTACCCGATACCCAAGGAAAAGCTATTGACCAATACATCTTCGAGGAATTGCTAAGGGGGCGGGATAGTGGTGCCATGAAGCAAATGTTGCTGAAAGGGATCGATCAGCTAAAGGACATGGGTTGTGATGCCATCATTTTAGCCTGTACGGAACTGCCCATTTTTGTTACTCAAGCGGATACGGATGTTCCCTTGTTTATGTCTACACAGATATTAGCCCATAAAGTGGTAAAGGAATGCTATGCTTCTGTCGCCAAGATCCAGGCCATCAAGACTAAGGCAACTAACGCAGCAGCCTAGGTTCCGTATAGACCCTCCCTTTTCAATAAAAGTCGTGGTCAGCTGCCGGCATGGGGCTCCAACGCCCCATGCCCTAGAAGAAACATTCCGAGCCTAATCCCGAACTCATCTTGAGAATGTAGGGTTTGATCTAGTTTAGCTGATTTTCAATCAAATTACCTCTAACTTATTAGAACTGGAGATGACCTAAACGCTCTAGTTACTTTGTTGATCAGCCACTGAACTATGAAAAAAAGGATCCAAGCCTTCCTCAATAGCCCCTGGACTATAACTTTGATTTCCACCACCATTGGAGTCTATCTAGGAATCTTTCTAAACGAGCATTATGCAACCAAGGCAGAACAAACCCGGGCAAACCTTGCTTTCACAGATGTCTTATCAGAATTGGAAGACAATTACGAGGACTTGTTGGAATGGGATAGTATATCCGTTCAGAACTTCGAATTCTTCAGTCAATTACGTCCCTATATCGAAGATTACGATGAGATGGTTTTGCGGATGCACCCACAGAAAATGATCGAGATGAGAGACCGATACCCCAAAGTCCTGATCATTGAAGACACCAATCAGATCAATGATTCTACTTCCCTATATGATGTAACTTTCGATCTAGATTTCAACTCCCAATTAGTCTTTATTCAGCATTATGAAATCGCCTGGAGTTCCATGAAAAACACGGACTATGTCCATTTTCTGGACTTTAGCTGTATCAAAAGTATTGAGTTCTTTTATCGAATGTACTCCTATTCCAATGACCTACGCAGCAAATGGCTCCAAGCCTTGATGAATCAGGATTTTAGTGCGGAGACGCTGGATCAAATCCTGGGCGAATGGAGGATGGAAAATCAAATGAATCAATTGTTAATCAAGTCCTATCCTGAGATTGAAAAGGTTTTGGAGGAATGTAAGTAAAGGGTAGCTCGGCGCAAACATCCGAAGTGGATTGGTCGAAATTTTGGCAATCTGGAAGTTCGGTATTCTCCAAAAATGGATGGTTCATATATCGTACATAAATGCCTACGGTTTATACACAAATCATGGGTCCTTAATTAAATCCTGAA
>JABSSL010000097.1 GCA_013214355.1 Saprospiraceae bacterium
GCCTCCATGAACCCCTGCCCTTGCGGCTACTACAATCATCCAGAGAAAGACTGTGTTTGCGGGCCCGGGGTAGTGAAAAGATACCTAAGTAAGATCTCAGGTCCGCTATTGGATCGGATTGATTTACACGTGGAAGTCACTCCTGTTTCGGTCGATGAATTGGCCACTACTGCCCGACCTAGCGAAAGTAGCGCAGACATTGCCCAACGGGTTATAGAAGCCCGCGCTCGCCAAGCAGAGCGCTTCCAAGCACAGGGGCAGATATATGCCAATGCGCAGATGCCAAGTCGAATGGTACGTGAAGTTTGTGAGGTAGATAAAGCGGGGCTGATGTTGGTCAAAAAAGCAATGGAGCGATTACAACTATCCGCTCGTGCCTATGATCGCATTCTAAAAGTGGCAAGAACTGCTGCTGACCTAGCAGGTAGTGAGAAGATACGACATGAACATTTGGCAGAGGCCATTCATTTTAGAAGTTTAGATCGAGAAGGCTGGGCGGGATAGTTCGTTCCCAAGTAGAAGGATTGCCTGGTAATTGACAAATACTCATGAATGCGTAGTATTGCCGCATCGAAACTTGATCATGCCGCCATGAATAAGTAATTTATCCTAGAACTCAACACTAATTTCTTATGCGGTCCTTTTCCCAGTGCCAACTATACTGCCTACTCTTACTACAATGCCTGATTTATAGCGCTTCAGCTCAAAGTGCATTGTTTGAATCGGATTCCATTTTAGAACTGGAGCTCAGCGGGGATACACGTTCTTTATTCAATGACCGAGAAGGTGAGGCCACCTACTTCAAAATGGAACTCACCTACAAAAACCAGGAAGGAAAGAAGATCATCCATCCACTAAAGGTAAAGACTCGCGGTAATTTCCGAAGAGCCAAAAACAACTGCTTTTACCCTCCCCTATGGCTCAATTTCCCTAAGTCTAAGATCCCAGAAGGATCTGTTTTTGCTGGTCAAGATAAGATCAAACTTGTTACCCCTTGCAGAGATCAGAAATATGTGATCCGAGAGTATTTGGCTTACCGCTTATATAACCTCCTAAGTCCACAGAGCTTTCAGGCGCGATTGGTCAAAGTAACCTACAAGGATACAACTAAAGGTAAGACCAGTGAAGCCCTGTATGGAGTACTGTTAGAGGGTAAGGACGAAATGGCTGCTAGGAACGGAGCTAAGATCATCAAACGCAAAAAGATTAGGCCCAATAAAACGGACAAGTCTCTGTTTCTTAAGATGGCTACCTTTCAATACTTGATTGGGAATACGGATTGGTCAATAGAGTATCAGCACAACGTTAAATTGATGGTGCAAGAAGGAAACTTGCGCCCCCTACCCGTACCTTACGATTTTGACCATGCCGGCCTTGTAAATGCCCCCTACGCTCATCCGGCGCCCGCCCTACAATTGGGCTCGATTCAGGAGCGTAGATATCGTGGCTACTGCGTAGAGGACATGTCTACCTTTCAGGAGACTTTTGCCCTGTTCAACGCAAAAAAAGAAGCCATTTATAAGTTATTTCAAGAGAATCCGTTCTTAGAAAAACGATACAAGAAAAGCATTAACAAATCTTTGAATGAATTCTATAAAACCATCAACTCTCCTAAGGCTAGTAAAAGAGCTTTCCTCTATCCCTGTGATAAGACTGGGACGGGCAAGGTGATCATCCGAGGGTTGAATGTGGATTAGTATTCTTTCACCTAACTAACAAGATAGAATTTACATTTCCTTCCCGATCTTTCTCCGTGAGCGGGTTGGAGGGATCAACGATCCAATTGCCATCTACAATAAACTTGTAGTAGTGCTTCCCAGCGGATAGATCCATGCTGATCATCCAGCGGCCATCTTGTTGCTTCATCTTGGTTTTTGCCTCATTCCATCCGTTAAAGGAACCGGCAAGAATTACCTGCTTTGCACTGGAAAAGCCAGCTAGTTGAAAGTTAATCAACTTACTGATTTTCAAGATGGAATTAAAAGTTCCGTGCTCGTTCCGGACTTTTTTTGAATTGGCGGGATCGTGCAACCATTGCCCATCGGCGATAAATTTATAGTGATATTCTCCTGGCGTCAATTGGATTCGTACTTCCCAACCATCATCCGTACGACTCATTCGTAAGGACTCTTCATCCCAGCCGTTAAAAGAGCCGGCCAAAATGACTTTTGTAGCATGCAAATGCCCCTTCAGATAGAAATAAGCATTTCCGTCAATATCTGGCTTGACGTCGTAAAGCTTTAGATTGTAGGTATCTTCTAGGAAATCATTGGCGTGGATTTTGCCCTCTATGGTCGTAATCTCTGGTACCGTAACGTATCGGCCATTTACCAGAAATTTGAACTCCCAATTGAAGGGATCATTGAATTCCCAGATCTTCTTCCGCAATTGGTACTTGTTGCGGCTAATTTTTTTCATGCGCCAATTGTCTTTACTCCAATTGCTCACATTGCCAGAAACGATAACCTCATGAATCTTCAGATCGGCAAATTCTAATTGCTTACCACTACCCTTTTCAAAGGCTTCCTTATAGGCTCGACGATCAAATTCAAAAACGATCTCATCTCCCTCAAAATAATAAGCTTTTGTGAAGGACTGAGCAGCCAGCCAATTGCCCAGAAGGGCACAAGTCAGCCAGACTATAATTCTTCTGTTATTTACTGCCTTTAGGTTCATACATTACATTTAAGGCCGTTGATAGGCAAAGAAATATAACTTTTTCCGCTTGTAGTTGATCAAAGTTCGTCTTGTTGATAAAAATTCATACCCTAATACTCCATCTAAACGTGTGCCAAAATTGAGATTCATAGCTGACAAACTAGTAATCAGGGTTCGCATACTATCACTATGCTGCTGACTGATATAGACATCCTTAAGGCTACCCGCTACCACTTCTATGGTATTCTGGCCTGCCCCTAGCATCCTAACCCGTTTCACAATCTCAAATTGATCAAAGATTTTTCTCCTTACCCGTCGATCAATCAAATTCAATTCCGCACCACTATCCAATCCAAATTTCAAGCTAGCTTCTCCCACTCTTCCTTTAAACACTATGAAATGCTTAGCTAGTTTAAAATCGATACTATCTATCGGCGTTTCCCAAATGGCCGTGCTATCTATTCGTTGCCCCTTTTTATCCAATCTGGTCAAAACAATCTGCATTAATTGAAAATCCAGAAAAATCTCAAAATCCTTAAACACATTGTAGCCAATGATACCGATAAGACCAATGTGCTTCTTCCGCTCAATATGGCTAAGATCCATAATATTAGCTTGCACATGCTTAAAGAAAAGATTGTCCCAGTGTAAGGTATCTATCCAATGCTTGTCCACATCTAGCACTTGGCCGGTGTTTCCCACCGCACTCACACTGGCAGAGGCGCGACTGGGCCTTCCAAAATATCTGCGATTGAGAAGAAGACGTTCTGCACCCGTATCCAATACAAAATTCCCTTGCAGCGTATCCACTTTCGCCTCAACGGTAATCAAACGGCCAGCTAGCTTAAAAGGAATGTAGATCGTATTGGGATTAGTCACAACAGCTTCCGGGAAGCTTAGAGTGGGTAGAAAAATGGGAGGAGGTTCTGGAGGGTCTTCCGCAGACCAGAGAAAAAGCGGAGCCAGTAATAGCCAGATCCCTATCAAAAAGATTTGATACAGGTGTGGGAATTTCATGATAACAGCCAGGATTTGATAGAAGCCTCACCAAATTGTCACTAATTCTATGGAATATCAAGTCTTTTCGACCAATCCGGGCGGTGGCGTATAGCAGTTGACAAAAAAAGAGCCCCTCGCGGGGCTCCATGAATAACCTATTCTCTACCTTAATAAACATCTTATACGCTCGCAAAGAGCATTATTTCTTGTTGACTTTCTGGGGCTGGGGGCCTGAAGTAAAAGAGAAGCCATAGGGTCGAGCTCTCTTGTACTTCAGGGCTTGTTCAAGGGACTACAAATGTTGTTGACTAACGGTGAATAATGGGATTGCCGGCTAAAATCACTTCAAACGAAAATGGGATTGTGGTCATCGAAATGAATGCAAAAGTTTCCTTCTGCTACCGGCTTTGTCAATGTTCAATGGGTGTTGTCAATTGGATTGTTTGGGTTGAACCTTCTCTTTTGAAGGTCCTGTTCATAGGGATTATTTAGAGGGACTTTATAATTATGATTTCATTTGGTTAAGGAGGCAAGGGCTGGGATTATGGGATTGTTGCGCTGCTTCCTCAGTTTATTCAACTTTCTTTTAAGTTGCTGTCCAATCTTAAGCGATTTGCTTTCTTAATTGGTACAATACAAAGATGTGGGCTTTTAGACTTATTCATTTCGCCTATTGTTGCAAGAAGGTGTAGTATTGTTGCAGGCCTAAATTTTGTAGTGTATTATTGTTGCAGGGGTGGAATATTGTTGCTTTAGGGCTATCCTGGTGGATATTTTTGCGTCCTAGTAGAGTAGAGTCGATAAATTAAGGCGTGCTGGTCGGACTACCTCAATTATGAGCCCTGATTAAACCTTTTGGAAAGATTGACATTTCATAATTAGATTGTACTGAGGATAAATTGTGGCAGGGGAACTAACCATCGAATGCTGCAGTTCATTCTCTTACAACACCTTCACCCAATGGACCTCGGAGCACAAGGCGCTGAGGTCAGCTAATATTAAACTATAACAAAACATGCAGAATTGGAAAACGATGCCCATGCTGATGCTTCTGTCGCTACTGACAATGCTCATCGCCTGCGGAGAACCGCAAAGTGATTTGCCAAGCCTCGGCTTTGTGGATGCGTTTGAGGACAATACAATTGAAAAAGCTAAGATGGGTTTCTTAGCCGCCCTAAAAGATGCCGGATACGCTGAAGAAGATGGCACGCTCGAATTAACCTATCGCAATGCCCAAGGGGATATACCCACCCTTACCCAAATCGTAAAGTATTTGATTGCACAAGAAGTGGATTTGATGGCGACGAGCCCTTCCTTATCCACTATCGCCGCCATCCAAAACACCAAAACTATACCCATCTTCATGATGGTAGCCCCCACTCCGGAACTGATGAAGGTACAGGATGAGACGGGAGCCGATCCACCAAACCTGTACGGGATTGCCGAAAATCTGGCTTACATCGACACTTCCTTCTCCATCATTCCGAAGCTAATTGAACCCAAGGGGGAGAAACTACGTATAGGCTTGCTATATAATCAATCGGAACCTCAATCGGTTGATGCGTTTGAACGCCTGGAGGGATTGGCTAATGCCATGAACATCGAGTTAGTAGCTCGGCCCGTTAATGCGACGGTAGATGTACCCTTAGTAACAGGTGCCTTGCTCAACGCAGGAATAGACGCTTTTTTTGCAAATCCGGACAACACCATTTTTGGCTCTTTCGAGAATATCATCAAAGCTTGCAACGAGGCGGAGGTCCCCGTCTTCACTAGTGAGGCAGGTCTAGTAGATCGAGGAGCAGTGGCAGCTTATGGTGCTGACCTTTACCAGTGGGGATATCAGGCTGGCCAACAAGCCGCCGCCTTCCTGAAGGCTGGATCTGCCGAAGGCATGAACTGGGAGATGGTAAAAGTTCGCAAAAAAGTATACAATCCTGCTTCGGCAGAACGCTTTGGCATTGAAGTTCCAGCTGAATACGAGTCCATCAAATAATGGTATTTTATCTTTCTGCATTCTTGTTGGGGCTGTGTCTGTCAGCTATGGGATTGGGTATCTTCATTACGATGAAGATTTTCCGGATCCCTGACATCACCACAGATGGAAGCTACACCCTGGGAGCTGCGGTCACGGCCGTATTGCTCACACAAGGGTGGCCCATTTGGTCAGTCATTCCCGTCACGCTCCTCGCAGGAGCTGCCGCAGGTGTACTCACCGGCTTAGTTCACACGCGTTTCAAAATAGATGCTTTGCTGTCTGGTATTTTGGTGATGACCGGCCTCTATTCCATTAATCTCAGCGTACTTGGCCGCTCCAATATTCCCTTACTCAATGTGGAAACCATCTTTAAGGCGCTTTCCATCTTTGATAAGCAGATCTATAATGAAGTTTGGGTAGGTGCCTTGTTCTTAGCCATTCTCAGTGGATTATTGGCTTACCTACTCCGTACGGACTTTGGAATCGCCATGAGAGCAACGGGCAATAGCGAGTCTATGACCCGTGCGATGGGGATCAACAATGATCAGATGAAAATCATCGGCCTGGCCATTGCCAATGCTTTAACGGCCTTGAGTGGATTCCTCGTAGCGCAATACCAGAGCTTTACGGACATCAATATGGGTATTGGCATCGTTTTGGTAGGATTAGGGTCAGTATTGATTGGTGATGCTTTGATTTCGTGGTTGAAGATTCGTAAGATCTGGTGGCAGTTACTCTTCGTTATGTTAGGATGTATTTTGTTTCAGATGGTCCTAGCCGTTGCACTCTCCATCGGTGTACATCCGAATATGCTTAAACTCATCACCGCTCTATTTGTTTTAGCCATTGTAGGGATTCCTCGTTTAGTTAGAAAGGAAACATCATGATTCAATTAAACCATATTTCACGCGTTTTTAATCCTGATCAGATCAATGAGGTACTGGCATTGAAGGAAGTTGATTTGGAAATCAAAAGAGGGGAATTTGTTTGTCTGATTGGTTCAAATGGCTCTGGAAAAACGACTTTACTGAATGTAATCTCAGGCGCTGTACCGCCAAGCGAAGGCAGCGTTTTTCTGCACGGTGAGGATGCTACCAAATTGCCAGAGCACAAACGCAGTCGTTGGATCGCTCGGGTATTCCAAAATCCACTAGGTGGTACTGCACCAGATCTTAGCGTATTGGACAACTTTCGTTTGGCGGCATTGCGGACCTCCAAGAAGACCTTAAAAATAGGCATCAATGGAGCCTTTAAGGAAAAAGTAAGAGCCAGAATAGCTGAGTTGGGCCTAGGTTTAGAAGATAAGGTACAGCAACCGATGGGCACGCTTTCTGGCGGACAACGCCAGGCCCTCACGCTCTTAATGTCCACCATGGATCATACCGACATCCTACTACTTGATGAACCTACTGCTGCCTTAGACCCTCGTTCCGCCGAAATCGTTTTGCAAACGGCTCAGCGGATCATCAAAGCGTACGACCTCACTACGGTCTTCATTACGCACAACCTACAAGACGCTTTGAATTACGGCAATCGACTGATTCAAATGAAGAACGGAGAGGTTGAGCGGGATTTAGATACCGAAGCTAAAGCTCAATTACAATTGCAGGAAATGTATGAGTGGTTCGCATAGATTGATGAGTTTCCTTTCGCGGTCGACCCCATAGTTCTCCTTACCTTTATCCCAATTCCTTTATATTGGGGCTCCAATAATCTGACCTACTATGAGAATCTTGTTCCCGTTTTTACTTCTGCTATTTTCTGGTAGCACATTCGCGGCTACAGTGGATACTTTCGAAGTCTTTTCTACGGTGATGAATAAGCAGATCAAAAACATCGTCATTACTCCTGCCAGTTATTCCGCTGAAGAACAAACTTTTCCTACTGTTTATCTGCTACATGGTGCTTTTGGTAATCATAAAGATTGGTTGAGTAAAGTTCCGGCCATTATGGATTATGCTGACCAACACGAAATCATCATCGTCTGTCCAGACGGGGGATATAATACTTGGTATTTTGATAGCCCAATTGATCCAAGCATGCAGTACGAGACCTATGTAGCCGAGGAATTGGTGGCCGCTGTGGATAACCACTACCGAACGCAACCCCTAAAAGGGAAACGAGCCATCACTGGCTTAAGCATGGGCGGGCATGGTGCGCTGTATTTATGCTTCCGACACCAGGATACCTTCGGAGCAGCAGGGAGTATGAGTGGGGGCGTTGACCTTCGTCCCTTTCCTGATAATTGGAATATCAAAGATCGCATTGGCACCTATGCTGCTCACCCAGAGCGCTGGGAAAACAACTCTGTTACCAATCTGCTCTATCTATTAAATGGCGAAACGCCGCCCATGATTATCGATTGTGGAGTGGACGATTTCTTTTATCAGGTCAATGCTCGTCTCCATGATAAAATGGTGGAACGCAACATTGCGCACGATTACATCGAACGCCCGGGTGAGCACAATTGGACTTATTGGGAGAATGCCGTCAAGTATCAATTACTCTTCTTTGCTGGCTTTTTCAACCAAGAATAAAAGGTAAATGCTAGTCCTGGACCCTGCTTTTCCAGCCTTTGTAAATTCAACTTTTGTCAGCCGATCAGGTCAAGGTCGTTGAGAACTTCCCCTCAAGGCCTCCCTTCTCTACTTACAATAAGGTAAAAAATACCATCACTAGCGACTGCTAACAGGATGTTTTTCAAATGCAGGAAAGCCTTGAAATAATATGCTACGGTAGTCAATATGCTCCCGCCAAGGGCTCCTGTTCTCGTGCACAGCATTTTTACAACAATAAACTTACGAAACAAATAGGAGAAATCAACGAAAGGTCGATTGCAGACATTTAGGTCGCAATTGGTCCAAAGCCTCAAATAAATGCAGTACAATATTTAGATATTTAAGCAAAAAACTATTTCTTTGTTCCGAATTAGATATGACACAAGAAATATTATTACTATCCCACTTGCAGAGATTATAAATCAATGATTTAGTGGGCTTTACTTACCAAACCCCTGGCCTCATAGAAACTAATTAGCTAGAAACATCAAAAATCATTAGCCTAACATAAGCCATAAAGCTTTGAATACTAGGGATTTTGCCATGTTTTATGCGAGGAGATTTCGTTGGAAGTGACCCTTTACATCCGACTCCAAATCTTGATTCACACCACAAATCTTAAGCATAATCCAAGGCAAAGTCAAAACCGATCCCAGCACAATGCATAAGTGCAATAAGTTGCCGGGAATAGACAGCTTTCGCTGCTAGAAAATGGTTTTGATTGTTTTTAAACCTAAATTTTTTAATGTACGAAACGACTATTACACCGGTTCAGTTTGTCGGTGGTAATGGTACTGCTTGCCTGTTCTTTTGCAGTAGCACAGAAGACGGTAACGGGGACTATTACTGATGGAGAAACAAAGGAACCACTTATCGGAGCGAGTATTCTGGTAACAGGTACAAGTTCAGGTACAATCACAGACATCGACGGTACCTATTCAATTTCACTTCCTGACGGTGCCGAGTCCCTCACAATTTCTTACACTGGTTTTTCCACACAAACAATCGAGATCGGATCTCAATCAGTTATCGATGTAGCTATGGCTGCAGGAGAACTGCTTGAGGAAGTCGTGGTTGTTGGATATGGTACTCAAAGAGAGAAAGAAATTACTTCTGCGGTGACTTCTGTGGATGCGGAAGAGTTTAACCAAGGTCCAATTACTGACCCTGCACAATTATTGCAAGGTAAAGTAGCTGGTTTGCAGGTATATAACCGTGGTGGTGACCCTAACGGCCAGAGTAATGTGGTACGTTTGAGAGGTATCTCAACGGTTGGTGCAAACACAGAGCCGCTTGTAGTAATAGATGGTGTAATTGGTGCATCGCTAGCTAATGTAGACCCTAACGATATCGAAAGCATGAGCGTTTTGAAAGACGGTTCTGCTGCCGCTATTTATGGTTCTCGTGGATCTTCTGGGGTTATTATCGTTACCACTCGATCTGGTAGTTCAGGTAGTGGCAAAGTAGATTTCTCTTACAATGGCCAACTTGGTACGTCTACTGCGTTCAACTCAATTCCGGTTATGAATAGAGATGAATTCCTAGCTACTGGTGGAACGGACTTGGGCTCTGATACCGATTGGATTGACGAGGTAACACGGGCAGGTACCAGTAATGTACACAGTTTAGCTGCTTCAGGTGGTTTCGGTAACACAAGTTTCCGTGTATCTGGTAACTATCGTAATGTAGATGGTATTCTACAGGGCTCTGGATTTGAGCAATTCAACGGTCGTTTGAATTTTTCATCTAAAGCACTAAATGATCGTCTATCCATTGATTTCAACTCTTCTTTCACCAATCGTAATTCTGAATTTGGCTTCCGGGAAGCATTTCGTTATGCGGTTTTATATAACCCAACAGCTCCAATAATGGGTGCTGACGCTCCATTCGAATTCGCAAGCGATCAATATGGTGGTTTCTTTGAGACGCTTGGTCTATTTGATAGTTTCAACCCAGTAGCTATCTACCGACAAAACTCCAACCTTGGAAAACGTACCGAGTCTACTTACGGTGCTCGCTTAAACTATAAGATCACTGACGAATTGTCTATTACAGGTAGAATTGGACAACAAAACACTACTATTGACAACAGAGAGTACTATCCTACTACTTCTTTGTTCCGTGGTAATGCGACTAGTCCAACGCGTAAGGGCCTTGCCAGGTTCTATAACCAGAATACTAGCTTCAGCTTGTACGAAGCTTTTGGTAGCTACACTAGTAATGTTGGAAGCGGTGACCTAACTATTACTGCAGGTTACTCCTATCAGGAGAACAATTTCCAAGACAACTTCTTGGAACTAGGTGACTTCCCTGATAACTCTCAGAACTTCAGCAATATCATCGAATCTTCTCAGGACTTACTAAACGCTGGTTTTATCGGCGCTAACAGTAATGCCTCTCCAAATGAGAAGATCATTGCCTTCTTCGCTAGAGCAAACCTTACGCTTGATAATGCAATCTTCTTGAACGCTTCTATCCGTCGTGAAGGATCTACCAAGCTTGGTGCAGATAACCGTTGGGGTATTTTCCCAGCATTTGGTGTTGGTGTTGACTTGAACAACTATTTATCACTTAACAACGTAGATCTATTCAAAGTAAGATTAGGCTACGGTGTAACTGGTGCCCTGCCTGGTCCAAACGGACTATCTCAGCCCATACGCCAAATCGTAAACGGCGGGGACGGAAGTGTTTCTACCGAGTTGGTTCGAGCTGCTAACCCCGATCTGAAGTGGGAAGAGAAAGGAGAATTGAACTTAGGTATTGAGTTTGGTATGGGACGTTTCACTGCGACCTTAGACCTATACAATCGTAACATCCAAGACTTCATCTTGGAAAGAACAGTTGATGCAGCTGTATTTGGTGTAGACCGTCGTTGGGAAAATGCCGGTAAATTGAATACACAAGGGGTAGAATTGACCCTAGGCATTGATGCCGTTGCTACCAATAAAGTAAGATGGAATACAGGATTAGTTTTAAGCTCTTACAGAACTGTTCTGGATGAATATGTAATTCCACAGGACGTATTGGGTAACCTAGGTGCTCCTGGTCAGAACGGTACTAGAATGATCCGTGTAGCAGAAGGCGAAGAGATTGGTCAGATTTGGGGGCCTGTATTTGATGGAGCGAATGCTGAAGGTGCTCCTACTTTCGTAGACTTGAACGGAGACGGTAACATCGTATCTGATCAGGACAACGCTTTGGACCCAGACGCTGACTTCCAGGTATTGGGAAGTGGTATTCCTGATCTAGAGTTTGGTTGGACCAACCAACTAAGCATAGGTAAGTGGAATGTTAATGCTTTCTTCCGTGGTGCCATTGGTCACAGCCTTGTGAACACGTGGCGTGCCTTCTACGAACCAGTGATTGCTTCTCAGTCTTCTTACAACTTCGTTAATACTGACCTACGTGTTCCAGATCTTACCTCTGCCCAGTTCAGTTCTTTGTATGTAGAGAAAGCCGACTTTTTCAAGTTAGATAACTTAACAATCTCAAGATCCTTTAGCTTTAGTGGTGACAGTGCTATCCGTAGTTTGACCGTTTCTTTGACGGGTCAGAACTTGTTCGTAATTACTGGATACACTGGAGCTGACCCTGAGCCAGCACTTGTTGATTACGGAAGTCCAGGAAATGGAGCAAACATTAATTTCTCCAATCCTAATGTACTTACACCTGGTATCGACAGACGTTACAACTACTTTGCGTCTCGTACTTACACGCTTGGGGTGAATCTTAATTTTTAACCAGAAAAAGTGTTAGATAATGAATAAGTTTTTAAAGTACTTCATGTTCTCCTGTCTGACAGTCTTAGCACTGGCAGCTTGCACCGATCTGGAGGAAGATCTAATCGGTGACATCACCAAAGACATCACCGTTGACGGTATCGATGTCAGTGGTGGCGGTGATGCAGGAGGGGAGCTAACGGCTGCTTATGCCGAATTACGAAATGCCGGTACGGCTAATCACGGTAGTTATTATGCTATCCAGGAACTTACTTCTGACGAAATGTTGATCGGAGCAAAAGGTGGTGACTGGTTTGATGGTGGTATCCTAATTCAGTTACATCAACATACCTATACTTCTACGCACGATTTCGTAAAGAATGCTTGGAATGGTATCTATAATGCTATCGGTACGGTTAATGACAAATTAGGTGGTGGAACGCTAAGTGCAGAAGAGACTGCTCAGGCTCGCGCTTTGAGAGCTCACTTCTACTGGCGATTATTAGACTTGTTCGGTAACGTAAAGATCGTTACAGAATCAGATCCAGATCCAGCTCAAACTGATCGTGCCACTCTTTTCAACTTTGTTGAAAGTGAATTGCTTGCTGCACTTGGTGTAGCAGAGATTACTGCAGATATGGATTTGAGTGCAAGTCCACTAGCTGATGGTGGTAACGCTTATATCTTGAATCGCTACGGTGCCCTAGGTATCCTGTCTAAGCTATATCTAAATGCAGAAGTATACATTGGTACGCCAATGTATGACAAAGCTGAAATGGCTGCTTCTTACATTATTGACAGTGGCGTTTACATCCTTTGTGACGCAGGCTGTACGGTAAACAACCTTGGCAAGCGACCAAAGGTGGATGCTGACCCAGCAGAACTGGAAGGATATGCAGCGGTATTTGCGCCTAACAACGAGGGCAATCCAGAGCATATCTTCTCCGTCATGTATGATGAAGTTTCTGGTACGGGGATGAACTTCTCCCAAATGAACCTTCACTACTCCAGTCAGTTTACTTGGAACTTTGATGCTCAGCCTTGGAACGGTTATGCTACATTGGAAGAATTCTACAATTCTTATGAAACTAATGATAAGCGTAGAGTAAACAACTTCATCGTTGGTCCACAACTTGACTTCAGTGGTTCTGCTTTGCTAGACTTTGCTGCTGATGATGACAACATTCAGTTGAACTATACCCCAGCCATCAACGAGCTAGCACCTAACTCAATCCGTGAAGCAGGTGCTCGTGCTAGTAAGTTCAGCTTTAAGCAATTCGGTCGTGCAGATATGGACAATGACTTCCCTATCGTTCGTTTAGGTGAAATCTACCTAACTCGTGCCGAAGCAAAAGCTCGCCAGAGTGGCAACTGGGGTGATGCTATGGATGACTTGAACGTATTGCGTTCTAGAGCTGGCGTTGCTACTTACAAAGGTGATGGTGACTTGACGGAAACGGAATTCCTTGCTGAAAGAGGCCGTGAAATGTTCCAAGAAACATCTCGTCGTACGGACTTGATCCGCTTCGGTAAATACAATGGTTCTTGGTGGGAGAAGCCTGCGTCTGAATCTTTCAGAAACATCTTCCCTATTCCTCAGGAACAAATTGATGCCGGTACAGGCTTGACACAGAATCCTGGGTACTAATATTAGTATTCATTTTCTGATATTGTAGTATTCCGGATTTTCCCTTGTTGGAAAATCCGGAATACTTATATTAAAGACAGTACTGAGGTAAACTTATTGGCTGAAAATGGGGCCAAAACCTTGGGTTTTAGGGCAATAAAATTCAAAGCTTTAGGTCGACATCCAGATGAATAAGATTAGATCAGTTCATAGATCAAAACACAATATGAGATCGATAGTTATCACCAAGATCTTATTGGGGGCGGTAGTATTGTTGCTCAGCGCATGTGGAGAGAAGACCCAACCTCAATTTACACTGGTTGATCCAGATCGATCAGGGATATATTTTTCGAATGAACTCTCCATAACCGAAGACTATAACCCTTATACCTACCGTAACTTCTATAATGGTGGAGGAGTCGCCCTAGGTGACATTAATAATGACGGACTGCTAGATATCTACTTCACCGGTAACCTAGTCCCCAACAAACTATACCTAAACAAAGGAGCATTTCAATTTGAAGACATCACCGAACAAGCTGGAGTTGCCTGTAAAGACGTATGGTCTGCTGGCGTCAATCTAGTGGATGTGAACGGGGATGGATGGCTCGACATTTATGTCTGCAAAGCAGGAAAACCTGGAGGAGAAAATCGCAATAATGAACTTTTCATTAACCAGGGAGATCTCACCTTTAAAGAAGAATCCAAAGCTTACGGATTAGATATCACCGGACTATCTATACAGTCCGCTTTTTTTGATTATGATCTCGATGGAGATCTGGATTGCTACCTACTAAATAACTCCATTCGTTCTGTTGGCGGCTTCGACATGCAGGTTGGCCTACGAGATAAATATGACCCCGAAGGCAATAAACTCTTAGAAAATCGTGACGGTAAGTTTGTAGACGTCACGCAACAGGCCGGCATCTACTCTAGTAGCATCGGCTATGGGCTAGGCATCACGCTCGCCGATTTCAATACGGATGGCTGGCCCGATATTTTCTTATCGAATGATTTCTTTGAAAAAGACTATCTATACCTCAATAATCAAAATGGCACCTTTACCGAACGGGTCGACAGTAGTTTATCCTCTCTGTCTATGGGTTCCATGGGAGCAGATGCCTCTGATTTAGATAATGACTTACTCCCTGAGATCTTTGTAACAGAAATGCTGCCTAGATCAATTGACCGCAAGAAAACCAAAACCGTTTACGAGAATTGGGATAAATATCGATTAGCTGTCTCCAAAGGCTATCATCATCAATTTGCTCGCAATGTGCTCCACAAGAATCTGAATGGCAATCAATTCGTCGAATTAGGCCGTTTGGCGGGTGTAGAAAGTTCAGAGTGGAGTTGGTCAGCCCTTATTCAGGATTTTGACAATGATGGACTTAGAGACATTTTCATAAGTAATGGTATTCGCTCCGATCTGTTGGATAAGGATTATCTCAACTACATGGCCAATGATGCGCGCGTAAAAGCCATGATCGATCAGGATGAGGAAGTTTTGAAAAAATTGTTGGATGTAATGCCATCAGAAGCGGTTAGTAACGCCATGTTTAAAAATGAAGGGAACTTACAGTTCTCTTATCAATCCCTGGCTTGGGGATTGGAGGCCCCTACTTTCAGCAATGGGAGTGCCTACGGAGACCTGGACAATGACGGGGATCTGGACTTAATTACCAATAATGTCGACCAAGTAGCGTCTCTTTATCGCAATAACTCAAATGAGACCCCTTTCCGGGGTATCGGGGTAAATCTTCAATACAAGGATGCCAATGTTCATGCCATTGGGGCGAAGGTAATCGTGGTAGCAGATTCCTTTCGGAGTATGTTTGAATACTATCCGGCCAAAGGCTTCCAAAGTTGCTCGGCCGTTCCTCCGATTTTTGGTGTAGGAGTCAGAAACCAGGTAGATAGCCTAATTGTTATTTGGCCCAATGGAGAAGCCAGTATTCGTACCGACTTACCGACGGGGCAAACCTACCCAATCAGCTATCAGGAAACGAATCCGAATACCTTTTCCCTTCCAAGCGGGCAAGAACAAGCAGCCATTTCGCAAGCCATGGATACCTCCATTGCTTTTACCCATCGTGAAATCGGATTAAACTTCTTTGACCAAGAACGAATGCTCCTCTCCATGCCGGGACGTCAAGGACCAGGAATAACGGTGGGGGATGTCAATCAGGATGGTATAGAAGATGTATTTGTTGGAGGTGGGAAAAACCAAGAATCAGCTCTTTTTCTCTCTGAAAAAGATAAATATATTCCACAATACTTGTTTTCAGATACCCGTCGGTCCGAGGTCACTGCGGCTGAATTTTTCGATTGCGACCAAGATGGTGACCTTGATCTGTATATAGCACATGGAGGCAAAGGATTTTCCATCTACGCCCCTGAATTACATGATGCATTGTATTTAAATGATGGGCGTGGCAGTTTTTCTCTAGCTCAGGATCGGCTTTCTTTCCCCTACCCTATTTCGACTGGAGACATTGCCATTGCCGACTTGAACAAGGACGGCCTATTGGATCTAGTCGTTGGAGAGGCGATGAAAACCAGGCGTTACGGCATTCCAGGGAGCGCCTTGATTTTCATAAACCAAGGGAAAGGCCAGTTTTCACTCCTTGACAGTGACTTGACTAAGGATCTGGGGATGATCAAGGCTGTCGAATGTGCCGATATCAATTCGGATGGCTGGCTGGACATTATTATGGCAGGGCCATACATGCCCGTCACTATGCTATTGAATAAAGAAGGAGCATTCAAAGATCCCGCCCAACGCCAAACCCTTCCCCGTAGTGAGGGCCTATGGAATTGTATTGAAACTATAGACTTAGACGAGGATGGTGACCCAGATTTTGTGTTGGGTAATCTTGGCCAGAACAACTTCTTTAAAAAAGGGCTAAGAGTACTGGTAAATGATTTTGATGACAATGGTACGATTGAACAGATCGCTTGCCAGGTGACTGACGAAGGTCATTTCCCCATTCATGACATCGATGAGTTGTATGCTCAAATGCCGCTCTTAAAAAAAGTATACCGCTCCTACCAGGAGTTTGCCCAAGCGCCCCTGGAGGACTTAGTTCCGGAGGAGAAATTTAAAGCGGCTTTAGCATTACAATTCCAGGAAAGCAATAGTCTGATTCTACGGAATGAAAACGGAAATCTAATACCAGAATACCTACCTATAGAAGCCCAATATTCCACGGTCAATGCGATACTTGCAGAGGATCTCAATCAGGATGGTATTCCAGATTTGGTGCTGGGCGGTAATGACTACAATTACAAACCACAATTTGGCCGGCAGGATGCGGCACTGGGTTGGGTGTGTTTTGGTGAAAAAAGTGCTGAAAGTGTTATTTTTGCGGGCTGCCGGACCTTAGGTATTTCAGGCCAAATCCGGGAAATAGAACGCATTAATCAAAACCAAATCATCGTAGGAGTTAATAATGGAGAAGTTAAGTTATTTGCTTACTAGCCGTCTCTTATGGATAATGTTAGCAGTAGTAAGCTTATCGGCTTGTAAGTCAGAATATGAACAAAGAGTTGAAAAAGAATTAGCCAGCGGAGTTACGCAGGATAGCCTGATCTTAGGGCTGCGCATGGGACTAAGCAAGCAAGAATATTTCGATGCTTGTTGGGAATTAAACAGGCAGCAGCAAATTAACTCAGGGACAGGTGACGCCTCGGCCCACTACATCACAGATCGCGACTCCAATGGCTTGAATACGCTTCGCTCAAAAGATGTACTCTTCTTCGGCGTTTTCGATGAAGAGGATATCATGAGAGGGATGCAGATGACCTACTCATTCGTAGCCTGGGCCCCATGGAATCGCAATATGCAGTCAGACAGCCTCTTGCTGCATCTGCGTGATGAATTCCTTTTGGACTATCCAGGTAATGATTTTATAGAACTTAAGTTAAAAGAGGCCGAAAATCCCGCCCTGGTGAAGATCGATGGTAATCGTCAGATATTGATGTATGCTAAAGGGAAGAAAGATGTAGTAGTCAAGATTGAAGATTTACAATATAAGCTGAAGGAGCAATGGAAAAAAGAATAGGATTTTTTTTGGTTTTGAGCATGTTGTTGGCTTGTGGTGGTCCTAGCTCAAAAGCAGTAGAAGAATTGTTTGAATTAAGGGATAATCAGGCTATTGGTATTGAGTTCAGCAATGACCTGACTTATTCGAACGATTTCAATGTCTATAAATACCGCAATTTCTACAATGGCGGCGGCGTAGCCATCGGCGATATCAATAACGACGGCCTATCCGACGTTTTTATGACGGCTAATCAAGGTGCTAACCGGCTTTTTCTCAATAAAGGAGACTGGCAGTTCGAAGATATCACCGAAACTGCTGGAGTAGGCGGAGAACGCGCCTGGTCTACCGGCGTAACGATGGCAGATGTCAATGCCGATGGACTCTTGAATATCTACGTTTGTAACTCGGGCGATGTAGCGGGTGATAATAAGGAAAACGAGCTCTACATCAACCAAGGCAATCTTAAATTCAAAGAGCAGGCGGCTGATTACAACCTTAACGACAAAGGTTTCTCCACTCACGCTAGCTTTTTTGATTACGATAAAGATGGTGACCTTGATGTCTATATCCTCAACAACTCTTTCCAGGCAATCGGGAGCTTCAATTTGCGTAAAAATGAACGGCCCGTGCGAGATGAATTGGGAGGGGATAAACTCATGCAAAACCAAGGAGGAAGCTTCGTAGATGTGAGTGAAGAAGCTGGTATTTATGGTAGTGTGATTGGCTTTGGTCTGGGCGTAACCATCGGGGATGTCAACAACGATGGCTGGGAGGATATCTTTGTTTCCAATGACTTCTTTGAACGTGATTACCTCTACATCAATCAGCAAAATGGAAGCTTTCAGGAAGACCTGGTCAACCAGATGCAATCCATCAGTGGCGCCTCAATGGGTGCAGATATGGCTGACATCAACAATGATGGTCACCAGGATATCTTCGTAACCGAAATGCTACCCTCAGAGTACCAGCGCCTCAAAACGGTCACCACCTTCGAGGATTGGGACAAATATCAGTACAATGTAAACAATGGCTATCACCACCAGTTTACGCGCAATGTTTTGCACCTCAATAGAGGGGACAATGCGTTCAGCGAGGTAAGTCGCTTAGCCGGTGTCGAGGCCTCTGATTGGAGCTGGGGAGCTTTATTCTTTGATATGGACAATGATGGATATAAAGATCTTTTCATTGCGAATGGTATTTACAAGGATCTTACCGACCAGGATTACTTACAGTACATTGCTAATGAATCGGTGATCCAGTCTATTGTATCTGAACAAGGCGTCGATTACAAAGAACTTATCGATATCATCCCTTCCAATAAAGTAGCTAACCACGCCTACAAAAATGGTGGTGATCTAAGCTTTCAAGCCTATCAGGAAAGTGGATTATTGACTCCTAGCTTTTCCAATGGCTCGGCTTATGGAGACTTGGACAATGATGGCGATCTGGACTTGGTTGTCAACAATGTCAACATGCCTAGTTTTGTCTACGAAAATCGGCAAGCCAGCGGTAATTATGTCAAGGTAAAACTGGTTGGCGAAGGCGGTAACACCTACGCTATTGGTAGCCGGATTAAAGTAAGCACTGATCAGGACACCTGGAATCTAGAGAACCAGCCAGCGCGAGGATTTCAATCCAGCATGGATCCCGTTATGGTTATTGGGGTTGGGGAGGCAGAGCAGGTGGATATTGAAGTGACCTGGCCGGACGGAAAAATATCCCGGATGTCCAATGTGTCAACCAACCAGACCCTCACCATAGAAGCAGCTTCTGCGGAATCTTCCACGGAATCGACGGCTAAACAGCAGTCCTCTCCCTTCCAGCAGGTCCTTCCCGGATTGGCTTACCAACACCAAGAAAACAAATACATTGACTTCAACCGAGAACGTTTGGTATACCATGGACATAGCAACGAAGGACCACATGCGGCGGCTGGAGATGTAAATGGGGATGGCTTTATAGATTGGGTCATTCCAGGTCCAAAGGGAATGCCTTGCATGCTTTACCTAGGCTCGGAAAATGGCACCTCTGCTGGTGAGGAAATAAGCACCATCTCCCCCGATGCCGAACACGTGGCCGCGCATCTATTTGATGCGGACCAAGATGGGGACTTAGACCTTTACATAGCCAGTGGCGGCGTAGAGATCACAGAATACTCCGGTCTTTTGCAAGATCAACTCTATTTCAATGATGGCCAAGGCAATTTTGACGATCCAAAACAACTGTTCCCTGATGAGCAAAAATTTAGTACCCTAGCCGTACATTCTGGAGATATCGACCAAGATGGCGACCTGGATTTATTTGTAGGAGAGAGAATCAAGATTGGTCAGTATGGAGCAAAGTGCTCCGGCTACATCCTAGAGAATGACGGAAAAGGAGACTTCCAAGATGTTACAGCAAAGTACTTCCCGGGGCTAAAGGATATCGGCATGGTTACCGACGCCCAATGGCGTGACTTGAACGGTGATGAACGACTAGACCTAATCGTAGTAGGCGAGTTTATGGAAGTACATATTCTGATAAATGAGGGAGAAAAGTTGTCGCGGATCGACTTGGACTTCCCCAACGCCGGTTGGTGGAACGACTTGCACCTAGATGATGTAGATGGGGACGGAGATTTGGATATTCTCCTGGGAAACCTGGGTACAAACAGCCGTTTTGAAGCCAGTGCTGAACATCCTTTACGATTATATGTTAGCGACTATGATGGGAATGGATTTCCTGAAAGTGTACTTACTTTCAACGCCGACAACGGCAAAGATTATCCCTATGCCCTTAGACACAACCTAACAACCCAGCTCCGATATCTAAAGAAAAAATATCCTGATTTCCAATCTTTCAAGGATGCAGATATCACCCAGATTTTTGACGAAAACCAACTGAAGCAAGCCGTAGTGCTTGAGGCAGATCAGCTGCATTCCATCCTCATTAAGAACCAAGGGGGAAATAAATTTGAAATGCAACTCCTCCCCAAAGCCGTTCAATTTAGTCCGGTTTATGCCATCGCTTCGGTAGATGTGGATAATGACCAGGACCTAGACTTACTATTGGGTGGTAACTTGTATAAAGTGCAGCCTGAGGTGGGTATGTATGACGCCTCTTATGGTCATTGCTTGATCAATGATGGGAAGGGAGGTTTTACGGACCAATCCGTAGAACTAGGATTTTCCGTAAAGGGCCAGATTCGGGATATAAAAATTATTGAGGAAACGATCTACATCTTCCGTAACAATGATGAGGTTGTGACTTATCAGACCAATTATGAATAGAGAAGTGATCAGACCAATTACAGTTATCATAGTCCTCCTTATTGCGTTTGCTTGTCAACAACAAGAGCAGCCTGTATCCAATTCCACTATGCTTACGTTGACAGCTGCAGAAACGGGGATTGATTTTTCCAATACATTGTCGGAATCCTCTCAAATCAATATCATAGAATATCTCTACTACTACAATGGTGGAGGCGTAGCAATCGGGGATATTAACAATGACGGATTAGAGGACATCTATTTCACCGCCAATCAGGGGCCGGATAAACTCTACCTGAATAAAGGTAATCTAAGCTTTGAGGACTATAGTGCACAAGCAAAAATCTTACAAGAAGACACTTGGTCGTCCGGAGTAGCCATGGCAGACCTAAACAATGATGGCTATCTAGATATCCACGTGTGCAAGGTAGGTGTAGGCGTCTTACCAGAAGCGCACAACCTGGTTTATATCAATCAGCAAGATGGTACTTTCAAAGAAATGTCAGCTCAATTAGGACTGGATTTCCAGGGTTTCTCTACCCAGGCTAGCTTTTTGGATTACGATAGAGATGGAGACCTAGACATTTACTTGCTCAATCATAATATCCACTCGGTTCGGAGCTATGGGACTGCCGCTAAGCGGGAAGCCCAAGATTCATTGGCAGGGGATCGCTTTTTTGAGAATCGACTCAATGAAGAAGAAAAAAGTTTTGTAGAAGTCACCCAGGATGTTGGTATTTATAGCAGTCCACTTGGATACGGATTAGCCGTCTCCTGTGCAGATCTTAATGGCGACGGTTGGACGGACATTTATGTGGGGAATGACTTCCACGAGAACGACTATATCTATTTCAACAAGGGGGATAAAACCTTTATGGAAGCTGTAGCAGATTGGACAGACCATACGACACAGTTTAGTATGGGAGTAGACATTGCAGATCTCAACAATGATCTTTTCCCTGATGTCTACTCTACGGATATGCTTCCTTTCGCCGAAGAGATCTACCTCAAATCTGGCGGCGAGGATACCGATCAAATTAAGCGCATCAAAGTAGATCTAGGCTTCGAAGATCAATTCGCTCGGAATCACCTACAAATCAATAGTGGCCAAGGATCCTTTACCGATGTGGCACTCAAAACGCGAACCTTTGCTACGGATTGGAGTTGGGCTGTACTCTTACAGGATTTCGACAATAACGGATGGAAAGATATTTTTGTAAGCAATGGTATTGTAAAGCGCCCCAACGATCTAGACTACATCAATTACCTCAATAGTGAAGCCATCTCCCAACTGAAGGAAGATGACCCGGATCGCACCCGAAAACTCATTGAGAAACTCCCCTCCCAGAAGCTCAACAACATACTGTTCTTACAACAGGATAAGCTCGAATTCTCTGACGTCACCAAGTCTCAGGTTGGGCAGCCCTCTTTCTCTAACGGTGCTGCTTTCAGTGACTTGGATGGAGATGGTTTACTGGAAATAGTGCTTAACAATATCAATGAACCGGCTAGTATTCTAAGATTTAAGCCCGAAGCTGCCAGCGGTAACTACTTGAATTTGACTTTGGTGGATCCCTCCGGTAAGACCACACTTGGCACCAAAGTTTATGTATATGCAGCAGAGACGCCTCTATACCAAGAGTTTCAAGCTGTAAAAGGCTATCAATCCTCTTCTTCACAGCGTTTGCATTTTGGTCTAGGGCAACGAGAAAAAATTGATTCTCTAGTGGTTGTCTGGCCAGATTTAAGCAAGCAAGTTATTACCTCAATAGAAATTAATGCCCAGCAGGAAATTACCAAACCGGAGACGGCACCAATAGCTGTACTTAACCCTGTTAGCATTACCAATAGAAACTTCAATCTTCTGCCCATTGAGCACATCGAAAACAAGTTCAACGATGACGAAAATGAGAAACTAATTCCCGAAAAACTCTCCAGAGAAGGTCCGGCAGTACTGTATGAAGACTTAGATGATGATGGGATCAAGGACTTACTCATTGGCGGGGCACATGGGCAAGCCACAAGGCTGCTTAAAGGCAAAGCCGATGGGTCTTTTGAAAATCTTACGATCAATGAATTTAAGCGAGATGCTCGTTATGAAGATGTTAGTGTAGCTACTATTGACTTCGACGGGGATGGGGATAAAGACCTTTACATTGCCAGTGGCGGAAGTATCGCAAGAGAACTGGACAAGGTCCTGGAAGATCGAATCTACTTGAATAATGGAGGAATGGAATTTCGTCGTATCCCCTTATCCTTGCCACACACCAATGCTAGTGTTGTAAAAGTAGCCGATTTTGACCAGGACGGCTTTGAAGATATTTTCGTGGGGGCTCGATCCATACCGGGTTCTTATGGGCTATCGCCTTACGGTTTCTTACTGACTAACAAGCAAGGAATGGGTGTGGATATAGCCTACCAACATCGCTTCGGTATGGTTACAGATGCTGAGTGGATCGATTATGATGGAGACAAAGACTTAGATCTGATCATTTGTGGGGACTGGATGCCGGTGACGATTCTTCGAAATGACGGCGACGGAAAATTGAATTTCTTGCCAGAAGAAGAAAACTTTCCCAATCTAACTGGCTTTTGGAACACGCTAGCTTTTGCGGATCTAAACCAAGATGGCCAAATGGATATCTTGGCAGGTAATATGGGCACAAACGCCTTATTCAAGGTGGATTCCGATCATCCCGTGAAGCTTTATCTGGGTGATTTCGATGAAAATGGTGCCGTAGATCCTCTCATCTTCTATTACTACATAGATCGCTATGTCCCGCTGGGATCGAAGGATAAAATCCTTTCTCAACTACCTGGACTGAAGCGACAGTTTGTGTCCTATCAAGATTTCTCTGAAGTAAGTTCCTTCGAAGAGCTACTGCCAAATGGTAAAGATCGCCTGGTAGAAACTAAAGAGGTGAATGAATTGCGCTCTATGCTTTTCCTTTCAGGAGCTGAAAACTACAAGGCCATACCTTTACCGGATCGGCTACAAACCGTAGACATCAAGGACCTCTATCTGGATCAGGAGCAAAACAGCATCTACTATGCTGGAAGCAATCAAGAGCTAGCGGCCGTCCAAGCGAATGCGATGACTGCTCGAGCGGGGATGGTAGCCGAATTTGATAACCGTACCGAAACCTTTAAGCGGGACCAGTGGCTGGACTTTCCAGCAGGAATCAATGCTCGTGTAATTCTTCGACTAGAAACCGGTCAAGGTCTAATTATTACCAACAATGATTATCCATACCTAGTCGACTGGCTAGAATAGAAGGGTGCCAACCTAGTTTAACTTCTATAGTTTCAGAGGATGGATTCGTGACAAAGTTCCCTTATTTTTGTAGCTGAAATAAGGAAAATAAAAACTGTTTGAAATGCGAAGAATTGCATTGTGGTTAGCGTTCATTTCCGTACTAAGCCTAAGTTGCCAGAAAGAATATATTTCTCAAGCGGGAATACGTGACAATCTTCAAGAAAGTGAACTGTTTGTGCGATCGGTAGAAAACTTGACCGATATTCAAGTACACGATATTTTTTCACCTCCAGTCGCTAGCCGGGTATATACTTACCCTTGTATTGCTGCCTTTGAGGCACTTTGCCCCGCTTATCCAGATCAAGAGAGTTTCGCCAATCACTTGAGTGATCTTTCTCCCCTCAACATCGAAGTAGATACAGCTGCAGTCAGTGTAGAATTGGCGGCTATCTATGCCTTTAACCAAGTAGGCAAACAGCTCATATTCTCTGAAGAGAGAATGGAAGCCTGGCAGGAAGAAGTAGACTCGCTGGTAAACAGTTGGCAGGTAAATCCCAAGCTCGTCAAAGCCTCTAAGGAATACGCTACAGAAGTAGCACAACACATTCTGAGCTGGGCTCAGGGAGACAACTACGCCCAGACTCGCTCCATGCCAAAGTTTTCCGTTACCGATGACCCTTCTCGCTGGAAACCTACGCCTCCCGCATACATGGAAGCCATTGAGCCTTATTGGAATAAGATCCGAACTATGGTGATTGATTCCGCAGCTCAATTCACCCCTCCTCCTCCCCCTCCCTTTGATCTGGATGAGGGTTCCCCTTTCTTTTCTTTAGTAAAAGAAGTCTATGATGTAGGAAATCAGCTAGACGAAGAACAACGGCTCATCGCCAGTTTCTGGGATTGTAATCCTTTCGTAATGAATCAGACCGGCCACGTAATGTTTGCCACTAAAAAAATCACGCCCGGAGGACACTGGATCGGTATTGCTGGAGTGGCGTGTAGAAAAGCTAAAACTGATTTCGCAGAAACTGTTAAAGTGCATTCGATGGTGAGTATTTCGCTTTTCGATGCCTTTATAAGTTGTTGGGATGAGAAATATAGAAGCTCCCTAATTCGTCCAGAGACCATCATCAATGAAACGCTCGACCCAGATTGGTTACCTACGCTACAAACACCACCTTTCCCAGAACATACTAGTGGTCACAGCGTGATTTCTACAGCTGCCGCAGTAATGCTAACGGAGCTATTCGGAGACGACTTCAGTTTTGTGGATGTGGTTGAAGTGGAATTTGGACTTCCTGAACGAAGCTTTAATTCCTTCATAGAAGCTTCACAAGAAGCTGCTATCAGTCGTTTGTATGGGGGGATTCATTATCGCCCTGCTATTGAAGATGGAGTAACCCAGGGTAGACAGGTCGGTAATTTCATCGCCGCTCAATTAATCGGTAGCCGTTAGGAGGGTTTAAGATCAGGTAAATAAGGCGCGGTCTTTTCGCTGCATTTCCTGTAGGATCCACTTATCTAACTAGTCTATCGGCTTGATTTCGCCAGGAGGAGTTTCTCAGATCAACCTTTTAAGCGCTTTGCTGTTACTTTTATGACTATTTTATATACTAAATCCTCTCCATCAGCCTGATAGTTTCGAAAGAATAAACTTACAGTGAAACGCTCGAACCGACGCTTTTTGGTAATAGCAAGATTATGTCGGTTGACTGTCAAATCTAGTCAAAGCTATCGCACAATAAACCACCAATTGATCCGAATTTTTAGATTTGGAGGAACGAAATGGTCGCTAATTTCTTAGCAGAAGGCCAAATAAATTTGGCATTGGTAGATACAAAATGCTAAAATTAGTATTTTGATGAATCTCATAATACATTAGCTGTATATTACTTAAGTACCGTGACCATACTGATGCCTTCTCTTCTCAGCAACGATTGATTCGCCCCATTACCAACTAAGACCTGTCCCGACTATGAAGCGATTTTTTCTAAGCCTACTCTTACTAATCTTTCTGTCTGCACTTGGCTATGGACAGGTAAGAGATTTGCATATCAGCAAGGGACAGACGAAAGTGGATCTCCCTTTCGATTTCCACAACAACTTCATTATTGTAAAAGTTATCTTCAATAATTTTTTCCCGCTTAAATTTATCCTGGACACGGGTGCGGAGCATACCATACTAACCAAACGAGAGATCACCGATCTCTTGCGTGTCAACTATCAGCGAGAATTCAAGGTATTGGGGTCAGATATGCAGACGGAGCTGGTAGCATATCTTGCATCCGGCATTCGTTTCCAACTTGGGGACCTGAGCGCAAGAAATCGATCCATCCTAGTGCTACAGGAGGACTACTTTCGCTTTGATGAGTTTGCGGGGATTGATGTCCACGGCATTCTGGGTGCAGATTTTTTGCGGCGCTTTATTGTGAAAATAAATTATCGCAAACAGGTCGTAACGCTTTATTCTCCCCAACACTTCACCGCTCCCAAAAACAGATACGAGGAATTACCCATTGAGATTGTAAGGAATAAACCCTATATCTATACCAAGGCCAGTTTCGGCGCAGATACTTCTCTTAACCTTAAACTCTTGTACGATACTGGAGCTAGCTTAGCCGCCTTACTGTACACCGATACCAACCCTGGGATGCATCTACCGGAATCCGTTATTCGGTCTCCCATTGCTATTGGCCTCGGGGGCTTCTTGGAAGGTTACATTGGCAGGCTCCCTAGCATGCAGGTCGGCCCCTACAAACTCGCCAATATAGTCACCAACTATCAGGATCTCCCGCCTAACGTAGATTCCACTTACACCAATGATCGAAACGGAATCATTGGCAACCTGATCATGCAACGCTTCATTGTCATTGTCGATTATTTTGCCAGTAAGATATACCTCGCCCCCACTCGATCCTTTAAACGGAAGTTTGATTACGACCGCAGCGGCATCACGCTCGTAGCCACGGGTAAAAACCTTGGGCAGTACCGTGTCTTGAATATCATTGATGGCAGTCCCGCAGATGAAGCTGGTGTGGAGATTGGAGATCTAATTCGAAAAGTCAATGGGGTACCCACCTCTTTGCTGAGTTTAGGGAGTATTATCAATAAATTCCAGAAGAAGGAGGGCAAACGAACGCGGGTAGTCCTCAAACGGGGTGATGAAAAAATCAAAGTAGAATTCCGTTTGCGTAAATTAATTTAGCCCGGCCCTGCCCAACTCACTGTCTTCATACTCACCGCATTCTAGTTTTTGTAACTGTTATGTTTAAAAATCGTATACTTGTGCGATAGAAAGAGAAAACGCTCCCAGCGGTCTACTCAAATTTTCGCTTTCATCCTACAGCTTTCAAAAACTATGATCCTACTCTTGCTCCGTCAAGAGGCTTATCTCAATCCATTTTGTTTACAAGCAAACTATTATTAATTTTTCCGGGCAAATGTAAACCCAATGTTCAAGAAATTCCCCTTTTACCGGCAGTTAGATGCTATGGATTGTGGGCCAACCTGCCTACGAATGATAGCAGATCATTACGGCCGAAAATATACCCTACAATACCTGCGGGAGCATAGCTACCTGGACCGGGAAGGTGTATCCTTACGGGGAATTATCGAGGCTGCGGAAACGATCGGCATGACCAGTATGGCCATCAAGCTGCCATTCGAGGGGGAAAGTGAGGAGGATCCTGGTTTATTAGATGCCCCCCTACCCTTAGTGGCCCATTGGAAGCAGAACCACTTTGTCGTGGTTTACAAAGCCAATAAAAAGAACGTATGGATTGCAGATCCGGCCTTTGGTAGGGCTAAGCTGACCACTGCTGCTTTTCGAAAGGCTTGGGAAAGTGATAAAGGGAAAGGTATCGCTCTTCTACTAGAACCTACGCCTAATTTTTATGAGGAAGAAGGGGAAAAAGTCAAAATGGATGGCTTCTGGTATTTGCTTCGCTATCTGCGCCCTTATCGTTCCTTAGTTTGGCAACTGGTTCTAGCCCTCCTGCTGGGAAGCTTCTTCCAATTGCTATTTCCTTTCCTAACGGAAGCGATTGTTGATATTGGTATTGAAACGCAAGATATTGACTTCATATACTTGGTATTGATTGCGCAATTGATGCTCTTCCTGGGACAGATTACCGTCAAGATCATACAAAGTTGGATACTTCTGCATATTGGGACTAGGATCAACATATCTCTAATCTCTGACTTCCTAATCAAGTTGATGCGGCTTCCCATTGGCTTTTTCGATCAAAAAATGATTGGAGACCTGCTCCAGCGGATATCGGATCAGCGACGGATTGAGAGCTTTTTAACCACCAGTACCTTAAGTGTTCTATTCTCCCTGTTCAACTTAGTAATTTTTGGATTTGTGATTTGGTGGTACAACACCATTGTCTTTCTAATCTTCCTGGTCGCCAGTATTGCCTATATCGGCTGGGTCCTCATCTGGCTACGCAAACGTGCGGAGGTAGATCATTTTCGCTTTCGCGAACAGTCAGAGAACCAAAGTGCCATTATTGAATTGATCCAGGGGATGCAGGAGATTAAGCTGCAAAAGAGTGAACGAAAACACCGTTGGAATTGGATGAATATTCAAGCCCGGCTTTTCCGTGTTAATATGCGATCCCTAAGAATCACGCAGTGGCAAGATACCGGAGCAAATTTCATCAGTCAGATCAAGGATATTTTCATCACCTTCTACGTAGCTAAAATGGTAATTGAAGGGAAAATGACCCTGGGTATGATGCTAGCGGTACAATACATCATCGGGCAGTTAAATGCTCCTTTAGTACAGTTTGTAAATTTCATCCGAACTGCGCAGGATGCTAGGATTAGCCTAGAGCGATTGGGAGAGATTCAGGATATGGAGGAGGAAGAAGTAGCAGGAAGAATAGATACCGATATGCTCCCAGAACAAGGGAATATCAATATAGAACAGCTTTCCTTTCAATACAATAAGCTTTCTGACTATGCCCTAAAAGACGTGAATTTGCAAATCCCGCAAGGCAAGGTAACAGCCATCGTTGGAACTAGTGGGAGTGGGAAAACCACCTTAGTGAAATTACTATTGGGCTTTTATAAACCAACGAAGGGGAATATCCGCGTCGGCGGTATTCACTTATCGAATATCTCCACCAGTTTATGGCGGGAAAACTGCGGCGCAGTTATGCAGGATGGCTATATATTTTCGGAAAGTATTGCTAAGAATGTAGCCGAGAGTGATGACAATGTGGACAAAGCTAAATTGCTAAAAGCTGTAAAAACAGCAAATATTCAAGAGTTTGTGGAATCCCTACCATTAGGTTACAATACCAAAGTGGGTACACGGGGGAATGGTCTGAGCCAGGGGCAAAAACAGCGTTTGCTCATCGCAAGAGCGGTGTATAAAAACCCGACCTACTTATTCTTCGACGAAGCGACTAATGCCCTAGACGCCAAAAACGAAAAAGTGATTATGGAAAATATGGAACAGTTCTTCCATGGTCGCACCGTAATTGTAGTGGCGCACCGACTGAGTACAGTGAAGAATGCAGACCAAATTGTGGTTTTGGAAAAAGGAGAGCTCGTAGAAAAAGGAACCCACCAAGAACTGGTCAACAAACGCGGTTTCTACTATACACTCGTCAAAAATCAATTAGAACTAGGCAGTTAAACAATCAAAATAGCCTGAAGCAATTTTCCAGTTAAAGGTACTACCTATAGAGCCATGCAAAATCAAAGCTTGAAATACACCTGCTCGAACTGTGGTGAAGAACATGAGTCGTGGCCTGCACTAGGCTTCAAGAGCCCACACTACTATCATGTTTTGACGGAAGCAGAAAAGCGGGATATTGCGGAATTGACAGCAGATACCTGTATCATCCAACATAATGACCAAACTGATAGATTCATCAGGGGAGTGCTGGTGCAGTCGATCAAAGATGCTAATCAGGGTTTAGACTATGGACTGTGGGTTTCCTTGAGTGAAAAGAGCTTTCAGGATTACATCGATAACTTTGATTCGGATGATCATGAAACCACTTATTTTGGCTGGCTCTGCAATGACATCCCAGAATATGAATCAACCCTATCGATTAAGACCACCGTACATACGAGAGGTAACCAAAGGCCGCTCATTGTGATCCAGGATGATAACGATCATAACCATCCATTTATCACTGATTATTTTGAAGGAATAACGGAGGCCGAAGCCATCAAACGAATCAATAATATGATGACATCTTTGCGTTCATAATGGCCTCACCCCTAAACGCTAGACATGAGTAAACCACTAATTCAAGACCCCGAAGCCATTCGGCTGAATGAAGAAGAAGAAGTTCAGCAATTGTTGGGTAACCCTCCTGGCTGGATGCTGAGGTGGGGGATCACTATGGTTTTTATTGCGTTCGTCATTCTGGTAATCTTTTCCAACTTCTTCCGTTATCCGGATCGAGTTTCAGCCCCCGTAACTTTGACCTCCGAAAGACCACCCGTAAAGATCTTTGCCCTTGAACGTGGAAGAATCGAAGCCCTAAAGGTGAGTGATCAAGAGCAGGTGCTTGCTGGGCAGCTTCTGGCTGTCATCGAAAACCCAGCCAATTCGGAGGACGTAGAAACCCTAGATGTATGGCTACGTGACATGGAGTTAAGTCAATTTTCCAACTTCATAAATTTGGAAGAAGAGGAGGAAGAAGATCAAGCGCTGGAAGCCAGTATTAACCTCCCTGCTAGTGCACCAGAAGCAGGGCTGCAATTAGGTCCCATACAAACCTTCTACGCAGAACTTTTGCAGCAGATAGATCTACAGCGATATACACTCAACCGGGACGCCAACTATAAAGGCGTTAGTGTGCTCCGCAATCAGATTCGAAACACCCGGGAAATGAATCGTAATATCATTGACCAGATATTTCTATTGGAACGGGAAGTTCATATGGCAGAAAAGAATGAGGAGCGATTGCGAAAACTATTAGAAAATGGTGCTGAAAGTCAGATTAATGTTGAAGCGGCTATTGCGGCTACGCTCGCCAAGAAACGAGAATTGAAAACAAAAAAATCGGCTCAGATTACCAATAAACTAGAAATCGATCGACTGAAAAAAGAGATTATCACGCTAGAAAAAGAACAGTCCGACGATGTAGCTTCTGGCAAATTCAACATCCAAGCGAAGCTCAAGGAAGTAAGAGGCGCCATTGATGAGTGGAAACTAAAATACACCTTGGTGACTCCTATTGATGGACAGGTATCCTTCTCCAAAATCTGGAGCCCGCACCAATTTGTCCAACCCGATGAGCTAGTCATGACCATAGTCCCATATGAGGGTCAAGGAATGATCATCGCAAGAGGTGCGCTACCGGTGGCGCGCTCTGGCAAAGTGGATAGCGGAATGGTGGTCAATATTCGCCTAGACAATTACCCCTATAAAGAGTACGGTATTGTAAAGGGTTCTGTGACCAACATCGCCCCGGTTCCCAACCCGGGTGAAGATACAGAACCCATCTACCAGCTTACGGTGGGTGGCTTCGATACACCTAGCGAAGGCAAGCTGAATACTACCTACAATCAGTTATTGGATTTTCAGCAAGAGATGGCGGGCATTGCTTTAGTCATCACCGAAGACCGTAACCTTTGGCAACGATTGGTAACGGATCGATTTCGTAACGTAAAGTATAATCGTTAGACTGTCGCCCAGCCATGCATTTTTAAACTTTTGCCAGCTGCCCTCAACAGCTTTCTCCTAAAAGTGCTAACTTGTATGGTATCTAAACACTCCATCCATGCGATTAGCTCTACTACTACTTTCCGTTTGCTATCTTGGTTTCTCCCCTCTTTCTGCTCAGAAAGGGATGAACAACAAAAAAATGGGCAAGGTCTTAGAAGAAAATGCTTCCGCTCTGGAAGGACAAGCGGGTTCCTGGCAAGTTTTCATTCATAACCACGTACTGCTGGTTGTGACGGATGAAGAAAACAACAGAATGCGAATCTTCACCCCAATTATGGAAGAAAGTGAGTTGGACAAGAAACAACTCCGGAATATGCTCATTGCTAACTTCCACACCGCATTGGACGCTAAGTACAGTATCTATGAAGGATTCGTCATCAGCACTTTTACTCACCCGCTCAAAGAATTAACGGAATGGCAATTGGTGGATGCCCTGAGCCAAGTAGCCAAGCTGGCTGAAAACTTTGGAACCACCTATTCCAGCACAGATCTCATCTTCGGTGGAAAACAAGATAAGATTGAGCAAAAGCGCCTGAATCAAAGCCCAAGTAAGGGGAAAAGATCGTAGGGCTGGGACTAGCCGGGGAGGTTTAAAGTTTAAGGTTTGACCGTTTAGGAAGCTTATTCCTCGCAATCTCTAAACCCTAAACTTTAAACTTTCCACACGCTTTAACGCATGGCTTGCTCAGGCTGCCCTAGTGTCAAACTAAAACTCAATTCAAATTCATCGGCAATCGCCTGCTCTTTCAGCTTTTCGAAATAGGTAGGTGAGTTAAAAGTAATGCCATATTGAGTTCTGTCAATAGACATAATTCCTTCGATCATCCAATGCCCTCCTTCTTGTTTAAGTTCAACTGGAAAAGAAATCGGGTGTGTACTGTCTTTAATGCTTAATTCTCCACTGATCTCTTGCTTACCTTCCTGTAAGTTTAGCTTTGATTTCATAACAAAAGTAGCCCGTTTGTATCGCTTCACTTCGAAGAAGTCTTTTGATTTCAAATGTTGGATTAAGCGAGCATTATCAGATTGGATAGTGGTCATATCCATCACGATCTTAGCGGTATGTAACTCCTCCTTCGATCCTTGGAAGCCTGCCCCCTTGAGTTCGACTGACCCAGAAAGTGCATAGGCGTTGAAGGCCGCTTTCCCTTTCCAACCTACTTCACTATCAAGGAGAGAATAGGATTGAGCAAAAGTAGAGAGAACCATTACGAATGAAAGTAGAATAGTACTTGCGATATTTTTCATGATAAACTTTATTTGAAGTGATTAAATGATTGAAGTCTGAGTTTATTCGCCGTATAGCTTTCCAACGGTGTCTAGTTTTCCAATCCCACAGATCTTTTCACCAGAGGGTAACTCTGCAATGACATACCACATCGCCCAACCTCCGTACAAGCGAGAATCTCGCCGCCAATTGTCCACGAAGGTATAGGGCTGTCCTGCTTTCATCACGCCCTTAGGTACCCCAAACAACTTTGAGAAATCCTTTGCCGACATGCTAACTCTCAGGTTCCACTGATCATTGTAATAGATATAGGCACCGCCTTCTACGATCGTCGCATCTTCTGTAGGTGAAAAAAGGGAGGAATTGTGTTTCCAGAAATAAGTACCCGGCTCTTCCGGATCGGTAGAAGCTAATACCGGACTGGGGAAATGAGCGACCTGCAATTTTGCTGGTAGATTCGCTAGCTTTTCTGGTAGCGGAGCGGTTTCTGCTGGGGTTTGCGCGTTTACCCCTTGTATACTGAATAGGAGGGTGAGTAGTAAGATTGAAGTTTTCATATCCATTCTTTTTTTCCTCAAAATTGCAGGTCTCAACACCGCAAATCGCCTCAATTTTTTATTTGAGCCCTGTTTGTAATGAAAAATGTTGAATGAATAATGGAGAATTGGGGGAAGCGTGGCAAAACATACGAAGTTTGCCCTAGACTTGACCAAGCAAACTTCGGATGTTTGAGCATAGGCAGATCTAGTCGCGCTCCTGCTTAATTTGATTCGGCGATTTACCCGTCACTTTCTTGACGATGCGATTAAAGGTAGCCTTGGAGTTGAAGCCCGATTCATAGGCGATGGATAAAAGCGTGTAATGATCATAGTCCGAAGATTGGATCATTCTCACGGCCTCCTCGACACGAAAAGCATTGACGTAGTCATTGAAACTTTGCTTCAATAGGCGATTCAGGATTTGGGTCAGTTGATAGGGTTTGATTTGGATCGCCTCGGCCAGTTTAGCCAGGGTAAGGGTAGGCTCGGTATAAAGCTTTTGCTCGCGCATCACACGCTCTAAGCCTGGAAGGTATTGAGATAGCTCTTCTCGTTTATCCTCCTTTAAAGTCTTTAGGCGCTCGTGGATGGGTTCATTGCGACGCGCGAAGCCTTGGAGCGCCAGCCAATAGGTGAGTACAGCTAAAGTCAGGTAGGTGGGATAGGTGTAGAACGGATTGAAGGCATAGTTGAAGAAAAGATAGTCTACCAAGCCGACTAGGATCACTAGTATACTAAATGCAAAGTAGGCCAATAAAATTAAGCGAATCCATCGTAGGGAAGCGGGAAGCAATTGCCCCGTTTCTTCTGCCCCTTCTTTCGAGATCAATTGCCATCCTTGATAGGTATAGAAGAGAATCACGCCGGCGAATATGATCAGTTGAAAGGGAGTATGCATCCAAAGCACATAGGCCTCTGCTCCTAGCGGCATAAGACTCTCCCTACTTCCATCCCAATAAAAATTTTGAATTTTTACAAAGTTGGCAAAAACGAACTCTATGGCTACGGGTATGAAATGCAGCCAATCTCGCCCTTGCCACTGCCATTCTGTCTCCACATAAGCACGCACATAGAAGTACAGCAAGGCTCCGTATAACCAGTTGTATTCTAAAAACACATGGTAGGTCCAGCTAGTGTAACTTACCCCAATCCCAATCACTAAAAGACGATAAGACAAAAAGAAAAGCAGTATAGCCAAGAATCGATTAGCTCGCCTTTGTGGTTCTTCCGTCCGCCATAACATCCCCCCCATCACTGCACCTTGCAGCGCCCCAAACAAAAGCAACATGCGAAAGATGATCGGCCAATCCATTTATAGGGTAGAATGTAGAATTTTGATTGAAGAATGGGATTTACAATTTATAATGTTGAATGAAAAATGTTGAATTGCATAATAGTCAGGATCAACAATTCTCCATTCAACATTATTCATTATTCATTATTCATTATTCATTATTCATTACAAACCTTTATCGTTTCTTCCATTTCTTCAACACCAGCTTCATATCCTGAGAACTTTGCAGGTCAAAAACCACTTCCTCATACTTGGGTGCACGCCATTTCACTTTTGGACTGCGAGAAAAGGCATAAGGTTCTTTTGGGATGCCCAAGAAATTGGAATCAAGCTTACCATTATCATTGACATCTTGAAACAATGCAATGACGTATTTACCACTAGGGATATCGGTTAAGGTGGTCTGATAGCTTCCTATCTTATTCACCACGACTTTACCCTGTGCCACCGCGTTTTCATTATTATCAAAATCAGCCTCACTCCCATAAACGGCGATCAGAATAGTTCCTTTACCAACGGGAGCCTCTAAAGTCAAGTTGATCGTATGCTGGGCGAACAAGGCGCTGGTGAGACAAAGAAAAACAATACAAATAGTGCTTCGCATAGGTAGTTTTGATGATTCGTAGAATACAACGAAAAAGGCACCTAGATGTTTTCACATCCAGATGCCTTGCTGTAGAATAGTGAGAGAAAGTGGACGCCAAACACCTGTTCGCATCCAGCTTTCGTGGTCATACTAAAAATTATTAGTTCATCAATTCTTTCTTCGGATCATCGTAGCCGAATAGTTCTGCCAGGCTTAATTCCTGAACTATACCGTATTTACCTAGGGCTACTAGATTAAGTCTATTCTTGTCGCCGATGATAGCCAAATTGTACTTTTTATTCTTAACATGCTTTTCATGGAAAGCCTTTAGGTCTCCCATACTCATGTCTTTCACTTTACTATAGATATCTTTGCGGATATCATAGGTCAAGCCTTTTTCTTCCGCATTCAGGTAGTTAAACAAAACCGAAGTTTTCGTTACTCGCTCACTTTCGATTTTCTTCAGGATAGCCTTCTTGGAAGCTTCAAAGCTCTGCTCTGATTCAGGCATGTTATTCAACAAACCAAGTAAGGCGTCCATAGCTTCTACCTGCTTATCTACCTGGGTACCTACATAGGCAAAAATCTGATCATTCGCCTCTTTCTTGGTGCCCTGGGAATAGCTGGCAAAAACAGAGTAGGCCAAACCTTGTGCTTCTCTGATTTCCTGAAATACAACGGAAGACATATTTCCACCAAAGTATTCATTAAACATACGTGACTCTGCTGCGATGTCTTTATCAAATTTATCACCGGGGCTTTGGAAGATGATCTCAGCCTGTACCATATCATAATCGGTATAGAATACCTGAGGATCGTCGGCATCAAGTTCTGCAAATTTGACTTTCTCTGGAGCTGGCTGTAGTGTCTCTGGCACACGGTGATGCTCCCCTAGCGTTGCATTCAACTCCTCTAGTCCCAGCGGTCCATAGTATAGAATACGGTGCTGTGTTTGTGGGATAGATTTCACCAACTCCAATAACTCACCAGACTCTAATAAATCCATGGTCTCATTAGAAAGCACATTGGTGAATGGAGAATTCTCTCCGTACTTCGCATAGGCCGATAGGGCGCCCCATAGAATAGCCCCTTTGTTCTTTTTGACATCCGAACGTTGTTTATGGCTATCAGAAATCAAATTTTTCAGAATGTCTTCATCAGGTTTAGGATTGTTGAGCAATTCTTCGAAGAGCTGCATCGAAGTCACCATGTTCTCGCTCAATCCACTCAAGGTAACATATAGACGTTCTTCTGAGGAAAATACAGAGAACTCAGCGCCTAATTTGTAGAACTCCTTTTTCAATTCCTCTGCCGAATATTGCTCTGTGCCCAGATACTGAATGTAATCCAGCGCCATTTTCATCTTAGGATTTTCGTTCGTACCAAAATCCAAAAGATAGTACAGATTGAAGAGTTGATTTTCTTCATTCTTCTTGTACAAAACAGGAATGCCTGGCTCAATCTCAGATTTTACAATATCATTCTCATAATCTACGAAAACGGGAGTAATATCTGCTACCTCGGCATCCTCAACCGATTGGTAGAAAGGAGACTTAGAATTTCGGTCAAGGTCCACTTTGGTGATGGCCGGCTTATCCACTTTTTTCTTATTGGGGTCGTCTCCAGTAAGCTTATATACTACACCATAGTTATCCCTGTAATGTTCATTGACAAAGGCCATTAGTTCTTCCTTAGTCACTTTCTCCATGCGTTCGATCAAGCTGATATATTCAGCCCAGTCCATTTCATTGGTAAAAGCCATCACCATATTATTGGCCCGAGCAGAATTGCTTTCTAGAGAACGCATTTTGCTTTTCTTAAAATCATTGACCACCGCCTGAATCAGCCAGTCCTCAAACTCTCCTTTCTTCAACAAGTCAATCTGATCTAACAGCAATTGTTTCACCTCATCCAAACTCTGTCCCTCTCTGGGCTGACCAAAGAAATTGTGGATAGAGTAATCATTCATCGCATTTACGTAGCAATAAGCCTCTAACACGGCTTGTTTTTGCTTTAGGTTAAGGTCTATCAAGCCAGCTGTACTATTGGCCAAAAGATAATCTACCAACTGCAGTATATGATAATCTTTGCTAGAGGTACCGCCCATTCTGAATCCAATAGAAACATTTTCGGAATTAGGTCCCCAAACAGTATCTTTTTGAACGGAAGTAATTGGATCCTCCACAGGAGGGTTGTAGGTTTCTAAATCATTCGCCTCCCAATAACCGAAGTACTGGTCCGCTAACTTCACAGCCTCAGAAGGATCAAAATCTCCACTTAAGCAGATAGCCACATTATTTGGACGATAGTACTTGTCGAAGTAGGCATTGATATCGGTAATGGAAGGATTCTTCAAGTGTTCAATCGTTCCTATTACGGTCTGTAAGCCATATGGATGCTTTTTGAACAATAAACGAGGCATGGCCTCCGCCACTTTCCAACCATCGTTATCTAGACTTCGGTTCTTCTCTTCGTATACAGCCTCCAATTCTGTATGAAAAAGACGGTTGACGATCTTGCCAAAGCGATTAGCCTCGATTTTGAAGAAATTTTCCAGTTGATTTGAAGGGATGTCATTCATGTAAACGGTACGATCATCCGTCGTGTAAGCATTCGTTCCCTTTGCCCCAATCAAGCCAATCATTCGATCGTATTCATTGGCAATGGCAAACTGAGAGGCTTCTTTAGAAACGGCATCGATCTTAGCATACCATGCTGTTCGCTCATCAGGATCAGTCAGCGTACGATAGTGTTCAAACATTTGTTCAATGCTATCTACTAGTACTTTTTCCTTTTCCCAATCCTTGGTACCAAAAACGTCAGTACCTTTGAACATCATGTGTTCCAAATAGTGGGCTAAGCCCGTTGAGTTTGCTGGGTCAAATTTCCCTCCCGCCTTAACGGGAATGAAAGTCTGGATGCGTGGCGCATTCTTGTACACGCTGGTGTATACTTTTAGGCCGTTGTCTAATGTGTAAATGCGCGTTTTTGAGTCATCACCTGTAACATATTCATAGGTGTAACCTGCCTCATCCGTTGCAGTTTTAGTCACATAGCTCTCTTCCGCTTGCTTGCAAGAAAATGCCATAGCAAACACGAAAAAGAATAAAAAAATTCGGTTCATTACAGAAGGCGTTTTATGAAAAAATGTAGTCCTAATTTTTAAGTGTATCTGGCGAATACCCTTTGGATGGGAAACGCCTTATTAATAATTTCCCCTGCCTAGGTCAAAAATCGACATACTATCCTTCCCAAATAAGCGTCAAGAATCTACCTAGAACAAGTGTTCTTTTCTCTTACATCATGGGACGATTGGAATGCATAAAAGGTTGTAAGCAATTACTCGTAAAGCGGAAAACGACTAGAAAGGCACTTTGTCTTGGTGTATATAGAGAAACCATCACATCAGTAAAACACATCGCAAATATAGATTATTTCCTTGACGGATGCGCTTGGAATCCTGCTAAAAAGGCCAAAATCAGACAGAAACGACTACTGCCAGACTCGCAAGAAAGGATACCCCCTACCAAGCATAACGAAATTAGGTTTCCATTATTGACAACTACTATAGCTTAGTGGAAGTGCGAAGGTTAAGCATTAACTTTTTTCTCTAAATTTTGGCTAAAGTATAACAATTGATGAAGCATGAAAAGCATCACAATGACCATAAAGGTAGGAAGCAGACTTTGTAGTCCCAGAGCTGCTGGTGGAGTGCTGGAGATTAAACTGTAGAGCAGAGATACAATTAAACAAAGCGTTGTACCCAAACTTACCCAAAGACTGATTCTTGCCTTTCGCTTGTTTCGCGCAATCAATCGGTCGTAGGATTTAAGCTGTCTAATTTCATCGACAATGCTATCTTCCAATTGAAGTGAGAATGGCAACTCAGTTTGAGTATTTTCCAGTATAGCCTTGATCTGTTCTTCAGATAAATTCAAGTGGCGTTCAATTTGATGATTTGAAAAAAGTAGCGAAGTTTTTCCGGGCCCTATGGAGCATCACTTTTATGTTGCTAACCGAAAAGCCCGTTATCCTATGTATTTCCGTTATCGAGTTTTCCTGTAGATAATAAAGCTCAAGCATCAACCTTTCCTTCGGTTTCATCAGGGATAGGATTCGATTTATTTCCTTCTTCTTCTCCTGCAGCTCGATGACATCTAAAGCTCCATTATAGGTTTTTAGAGCGATCGTATGCTGAGCTGTCATCGAAACCGTCCGTTGTTCTAGTTTACTCTTCCGGTTGATCTTTATAGATTCATTTACTACAATTCGATAGAGCCAACTCGAAAACTTAGCTTCTTGCTTAAAACTAGGCAAACTCTTAAAAGCCTGGATAAAAGCATTTTGTACGATGTGCCTTGCTTCTGTTTCATCTTGCACCATGCTAAAGGCTATTTTAGTAGCCATTTCTTGGTAGCTCCGTATGAAATAACGAAAGGCATCTTTTTCACCAGATAATACCCTTTTCAGATGTTGACGATCTAATTCCTCACTCACTTGATTAGATTCGAATTGATGAGGTAGCTCAAGATTAACCCAAGCCCTCCAGAAAAAAGCAAGCAAGTGGGCATAGCTATGTATTCAGGTACATTGCTGTTCTGTGAGATGAGATAAGCTAGCAAAAAACCTCCTCCCAGGAAGCACAGAAATATCCCCAGGTTCAGTACAAAGCGCAAACTGGCCATGTTATTATCCTCCGCAAATCCATGTTCAATTTTCGCAATGTTCTCAATGTGTTTACTTCTGATCAAATAATAAATGGTGATCGTAACGGCTACGATTAAAAGGGAAAAAATAACACCAGGGCCAATCATAACTATCTTGTTTTAGCAGGTGTGAAATACTATAGAAAAGATTCAGTTCTTGGATCCTTTCTGTTGTCTTTAATAAGATACACGTAGCCTTGATAAGGTTACAAAATGCTCCGCGTTCTTTTTTTGGAGTTGTAGTCGTAGCCGTCTGAATATTTGCCTAAGGACTTTAGCGTTGTAACCATCGACTTGTGCTGGATATCTAATGGGTAATTAAATCATGATTCTTCGACAAATCTCTTGTTTCGAGACACTCAAAAATGAAATGCACCACTTCCTTCGGTCGCTTATTTATCTCATTTTGTGATTGCCGAAGAAGTTTGTTGAAGAAGCTAAATCATAAAATGTTTTGCTTATGAAATATCTACAGGTATTCTTATTCCTTACCATTTGCAGTTGGAGCGCAGCACAGGACTATCCGCTGAAAAAAATAGATGCGCTATTAAATGAAGTAGATTCAGCCGGGCCGGGTGTCATTATCGGTGTGGTAAAAGACCAACGCTTGCTCCACTCCGTCAGCAGAGGCATGGCCAACTTGGACTACAATATCCCGATCGGTACCACCTCCAACTTCCGACTTTCCTCTACGTCTAAACAGTTTACCGCTGCCTGTATTCTCCATCTGGCGGATAAAGAACAGCTCAGCTTAGAAGATCCCTTAGCCAAATTTTTTCCTGAGTTTTCTCCCCAGCTGGGTCAAGTTACCATTCAGCAACTACTAAATCACACCTCCGGCATTCGCGACTATATGACCTTGATGATGATTCAAGGTTCCCGGCAAATGGACTTCTTCAACAATTTCATTGGAGAGGATCAAGATATTATGAAATTGATGGCTCAGCAGGAGGAACTATCTTTTGAAAGTGGGAGTATGCACAGTTATTCGAATACAAATTATTGGCTTCTGGGACAAGTTGTTAAACGGATTACTGATCAATCACTAGAGGCATATGCGCAAGAACACATCTTCGGCCCTCTAGGAATGAATGGCACCTGCTTTGCTGAAACCTCAGGAAGGGTAATACCTCAACGTGTTGCTGGATATGTAAGCCCATGTCCAGATTGCGAGCGTATGGAGTATCGATCTCAATCAGAAGTTGTCGGTGACGACGGAGTAATTTCTAGTATTCAGGACTTATTACGCTGGGAGCAAGAATTTTATCAACATCATGTTCTATCAGACCAATGCTGGGACAAGATGCTTACCAAGGGGAAACTGAATAATGGGGAGGAGGTTTCTTACGCTTCCGGCCTTATCATGAGCGATTTTAATGGAGAAAGATTGGTAAAACACAGTGGACAAAATCCAGGCTTTAGTTCCGAAATATTACGTTTCCCCGACCATCAGTTGTCCATTATTGTACTAGGAAATCAAAACTGGTACGATGTCCGAAGATATGCTAATTCAGTTGCAGAGATCTTTTTCCCTACTCCACCCAGTAAGCCGCTGGTTCCGAATGCTCCCAGGCCAATAGCGGCACATTTGACTTCGATGGAATTAGAGCAATTTTACGGTGATTATCATTTCTTAGAAACCAATGAATATAGAACGGTAAAGAAAATTGGCACCGAACTCTTATACCATAGAAACAATGGTCCAAGTAGTAAGCTAATCCCAATCTCCAAAACTACCCTAATATTCGAAGATCGCCCACACATTCAACTTTCCTTTAGCTTCGAAAAGGATGGCACGAAGCATATCCAATGGGATGATCCTACTATGGGTAAGTTGCACGCCAGTAGTTATGAGAAAGCACAGCTTGAAGACTCAAAAAAAATGACCTATGCCGCGAAGTACCGCAGTACTGAATTAAATACCACTATTGAAATTGGATTAATAGAAAACAAGTTGGTATTGCACATTCTCAGTCAGCAAATACCCTTGGAGTCTACTGTAAGTGATGAATTTGTAGCGATGGGGATGTTTACGCTAAAGTTTGAGCGGGATCAAGGGGGGCGCATTCTTGGATTTAGGATGGATGCCCCGAGAGCAGAAAATATATTATTTGAGAAAACCTAGGAATTAGCCATGGTGGGCTTAATTCAACGCATAATATGGAATTGGTTTTGAAGAGTTCTCGATAAGCTTTCACCTGTAATCAATAGGATGAATGAATCGTAAAAACCTGCAGCTTCAAGGAATTAGATGGCAGTACAGATAAACTAGTTCAGTACTGTTTTTTATATTCGACTAACTTAAAACTTTCACACATGCGTTCAATTAAGCTTTTCCAAATAGTATTTCTTCTATTTGTTCCTTTTCTATTATTCCCACAATCTTCGCAGATTAAAGCCCTAGTTGGGGGCACTCTAATCGATGGCTTCGGCGGCACCCCGATCCAAAACAGTGTCATCATCATCGAAGGGGAGCGGATTAAAGCCGTGGGGCACCAAGGTAACTTGGCCATACCCGAAGGAGCGGAGGTCATTTCGACGGAGGGAATGAGTGTCATGCCTGGTCTCTGGGACATGCACGTACATTTGATGATCAACGGTCACAGCGATTATGCTCATTGGGATAAAAAATACCCTGATCTTTTTGAAAGCGTAATCATGCCTTCTTCTGCCAATCAACTGCTGCTGGCCGGAGTGACGAGTGCCCGAGACCTGGGCGCGCCATTAGAAGCCAGTATCAATGTGCGCGATCGGATCAATAAAGGAGAAATTGATGGCCCCACCATATATATGTCCGGTCCTTTTATTCAACACCAACCCTACCCTGGAACGGAGTTGTTCAGATGGGGGGTAAGAGGAGTGGCTGACGCCAGAGCCAAGGTCAAAAAATTGGCGGATGCGGGAGTTGACTGCATCAAATTGATCGACCAGGATCAAATGACCATGGAAGAGGTAGAAGCCGTGGTAGATGAAGCACATAAGCACGATCTCACCGTTGTGGCCCATTCCCATCGGCCTGAGGAAATCCGACGTGGCTTGAAAGCAGGTATCGATTGCTTTGAGCACACTGGCCTATCCTCTGCCCCGGAATACCCGGCAGATGTGCTAGACATGATCAAGGAACGGACCGCTCAAATGAATCTAGGTCCCTTGTTCTGGACACCAACCGTTGAAGGCCTGTACAACTATGAATATGTAAGGGACAATCCCGAAAGACTCGATAATGACTCTTGGCATTTGGGTCTACCGGACTCTATCATCCAAGATATCAAACAGTCTATTCGCTATCCAGGCCGCCTCCCTTATTTCCAAATTACCCCCACTCGACGCCCAACCTTAGAGCGCAAGGTTAAGCAATTGATGGAAGCCGGCGTAGTGTTGCTAATCGGTACTGATTCTGGGATTCCAATGAAATTTCATAGTCAATCCACTTGGAATGAATTGGATGTGTGGGTAAATGAATTTGACATTGATCCCATGTACGCTATTAAGGCTGCCACCTATTGGCCGTCTGTGATTATGGGGGTAAGTAATGATGTCGGAACGATTAGCGAAGGAAAGTATGCCGACATCATAGCCGTCGATGGTGACGTTTTGCGTTATATAAGTCTACTGCAAGATGTGGACATGGTCATCAAACACGGTAAACGTTACAAATAAACAACAGTATGCGATTTTCAGTTAGCATCTATTGCTCTCTTCTGTTATTGATCCTATTAAGCGCTTGTCAGTCAAAGGAGCAGGAGCAAGCCTCCACGGTCAAGCCACCCAATATTGTCCTAATCCTTGCTGATGACTTTGGGGTAGGAGACATTCAGGCCCACTATCCAGACAATAAGATTGCCACGCCCTATCTGGATAGCCTAGTTCGTTCTGGGATAAGCTTCACGGATGCGCACAGTGGGTCGGCAGTTTGTACCCCGACTCGCTATGGCTTGATGACAGGCCGCTACGCCTGGCGCACCGCATTGCAAGAATGGGTCATTGCTTGCTACGAGCCTCCTTTAATCAGCGAAGATAGACTGACCCTTCCCAGCTACCTGCAAGATAAGGGCTATCAGACCGCCTGTGTAGGCAAATGGCATCTGGGTTGGAATTGGGTGGGCGAGGAAACGGAACGCCGGCTAGAACAACGCAATGTACTGAAGACTGCAGAATGGGACTTCACGGCTCCTATTGCTGAGGGTCCCACTACAAGAGGCTTCGATTACTATTTCGGCACGCACGTTCCCAATTTTCCACCTTTCACCTTCATCGAAAACGATCACGTCTTAGAGCAGCCCACGGAAAAATATGTGTATAGCCCAGATCAAGGGGTCGTCATGCCCAGGGGCTTTGAAGGAGCGCCCATCGCACCTGGCTGGCGCTTTGATCAGATTTTACCCAAACTGACAGAAAAAGCCGTCAGCTACATCCAAGAAAAGGCCAAAGCAGAAGATCCTTTCTTTCTATACTTCTCCATGACTTCTCCGCATGAGCCTGTTTCCCCTTCCCCTGATTTCGCAGGCAAAAGTGGTATAGCCCCCATTGCTGACTTCGTCATGGAGACAGATTGGTCGGCAGGCCAAGTGGTTAAAGCAATCGATGAGGCAGGAATCGCCGACAATACGATTATCATTTTCACAGCAGACAATGGGCATTCCCACTATACTGGATGGGACAAACTGATAGAGGCGGGGCATCAGCCCAGCGGTCCCTATCGCGGGCATAAAGGCAATATCTGGGAGGGCGGGCATCGCGTTCCTTTCGTGGTTAGATGGCCAGGGAAAGTTACTCCAAACAGCAAGGATGACCAGCTTGTATGTCTGAACGATGTCTTTGCCACTTGCGCTGAGATTGTAGGTCAAGAGGATTTACCGGAAAGCGCGGCCGAGGATAGTTTCAGTTTCTTGAGTGTGTTAACTGGAGAAGGAAATGGAAAGCTGAGAAAGAATTTAGTCTCTCACTCTGTAAGTGGTGAGTTTGCCTATCGAGCAGGTCCCTGGAAACTTGTTTATAAGTTGCCAACTCCCAAGCTGGCGGAGGCGAGAGAACAGGCTGCCATACCAGAATTATATCAGCTGCAGCAAGATATTGCAGAGGCCAAAGACTTATCTGCCAGTATGCCAGAAAAACTCGAAGAGTTGCGTCAAGCACTTCATACGGTGGTGAACCGAGGTACTAGTAGAGCAGGCAATGATCAATCGAATGACGTTCACGTACAGTTTGACACGGTTCAAACGAAACGTTGGTATCCAGTAATTCAGCCTAAAGGAGAGTAGCATAGACTAGCGGCCCCCAGCACGGGAATCATAGGATGCGCTGAAACCTCAATCTGCAAATCATCAATGATGGGTTGGTAGGCAAAGGTGGATAGCTCACCCCAGAGTGCGTCTTTGAAGAAGGCATAAGACTGACTTACAGAACCTCCTAGAACAATTTTATCTGGATCCAGGGTATATAAGATACTTTTGATGCCGTTGGCGAGATGGCGACCATATTCAGCAAACTGGGCGAGTGCGGTTGCCTCTCCCGTAGCTGCCTGCTGAGCCACTTTCAAGCCCGAGACCTGGTGTACATTTTCAAAAAACTGTCCACTGGCATAATACTCGACGTATTGATCACGATAGGGAATCATCCCGAACTCCCCTGCCCCACCGTGTCTGCCGTTGTAAAGTTGCCCGTTCAGTACAATACCTGCTGCCATCCCCGTGCCAATAATCAAGCCAACGAAATTCTGGGTGCCATGCCCTTTACCGAATCGATATTCTCCTAAGGCAAAGCAATTGGCATCATTGTTCATACAAACGGGAACACCAAACTCCTTTTCCAAAATACTTTTCAGATGTACTTCCTTCCAGGAGGGAATATTTTGGACATCATATACAATGCCTTTCTCTACATCTACAACACTAGGCACGCCAATACCAATTCCACTAACCGAATCCTTCATCACTGCTGCTATCACTGCCTTCACCTCCTCCACAACTTGCTCCTCTGTCCCCGCAGAACTGATCAATTGTTTTTGGCTTTCCTGAATATCACCCGCTTGGATTCGGGCGGCTTGTACCTTGGTTCCCCCTAGGTCCACACCAATGATTGTAGCATCTAATTCCATGCAGGGAAACTACGAACAAATAGCAAGAAAACCGGATTTATACCGCTATCTCGAGATTAAAAGGAGTGGCTATTTGATATTAAAGCCTTCCATGACATGAGGTAGGTACTCCGGGTGTCGCTTAATGTAGGCCGCCACGTAAGGGCAAAGCGGCATGATTTTAAGATTATTAGCAACGGCATAGTCTAGGCCCGTCTTAGCCAGACGACTAGCGATTCCTTGGCCTTCTATGGCAGGAGGCACTTCAGTATGGGTGAAAATAATTCGGTCTTTAACCAATTTATATTCACATATAGCCAAGTACTTATCCACTTTTACTTCAAAGCGATTTTTCGCCTCATTATTGATGACTTGCAGTTGGGACGTATCCATAAAAAAGTTTTTTTTGAACCTCAAAACAATATGACAACCAACACTTTGTAAAGGTTTTGAAAATGTGGTAAAGATTTTTCTTATCACCTCTTTATGCATTTTCTGTGTTGCCTACATCCTATGATAAAAAGCAAAAAACCATGAAAAGAAGTATTGTTTTTCTCATCGCACTCTGTCTGTTTCAATGGACCCAAGCAGGAGCTACCGAGAACAAGATCCCTTCCAAAATCAAAGAGGTAACCGTGTTTCAGCAAGGGGCACAGGTGAGTAGAAGTGGGCAAACAAATGTACCCAGCGGTCAATCTACGCTGATCTTTACTGGCATTTCTCCTCAGATCGACCCCAATAGCATCCAGTTCTCTTCCGTAGGAGATTTCACCATTCTTTCGATCAATCACAAACTAGACTATCTTACTCCACCAGAGAAAGATGAAGCACTGGAAGCCTTGAGAGCACAAAGAGAGACTTTCGGTGATCAACTAGCAGAAGAGAAAGCGATTTTATCCGTTTTTCAAGAAGAAGAAAATCTAATCATTGCCAATAAATCTCTGGCTAGCCAGCAGAACGGCGTCGATATTGAGAACCTAAAAGCCACGGCCGAATTCTACCGAAGTCGAATCAAGGAAATCCGCTTGGAGAAGTTAGGCATCAACAAATCCATCAAAACACTGCAAGGAGAGATCAAAAAGATTGATCAACAATTGCAGACCCTAAAAGCTAAATACGAACCTAAAGCCACCAGTGAAGTTTGGGTAACGGTCAGCGCTGATCAAGTATCCAAAGCCTCTTTCACCCTTACCTACCTGATCAACAACGCGGGATGGACTCCGTTGTATGACATCCGAGTGAAAGACATCAATAGTCCTGCACAACTACAATACAAAGCCAAGGTGTACCAAAACTCCGGTGAGGATTGGGACCAAGTAAAACTGAGTCTATCGACGGGGAATCCGCGTCAATCTGGCACTCGCCCAGTGCTTTCGCCCTGGTGGTTGTACACTACACCTCCGGTTGCTTACAAGAATAAGTCGCGCCGACTAGAACAAAATAGAGCTGACTATGCCATCATTCAGGAGGAAGTGGCAGAGGAAGATGAGTATTCCTTGAAAAAAGAAGTAAAAGCCACTTATGCCAATGCCACCGCGGTAGAAAACACGACCTCTATCGAGTTTCAAATCCGACTACCCTATGATGTCCCCAGCAACGGACAGCCCTACACGGTAGGCATCGACGAACACGAGCTACCGGCTACCTATGAATATTATGTTGCCCCTAAATTGGATAAGAACGCCTACCTCACGGCTAAAGTGACCAATTGGGAGGACTTCCAACTATTGAGTGGTACCGCCAACCTATTCTTTGAAGGTACCTTCTTAGGACAATCTCATTTGGATGTCAACAGTACCCAAGACACTTTGAGCATTTCCTTAGGACAGGATAAAGGCATTGTGGTGGAAAGAACCCGCGATGAGCAATTTAAAGATCGACAGTTCATCGGTTCGAAGCAAACGCAGAAGACGGGCTGGAAGATTGAGATTCGCAACAAGAAACGACAGGCGATTAATCTAGTTGTAGTAGATCAGGTTCCATTGACTACGACGGATCAGGTTGAAGTTAAACTGGATAAAGCCAAGGGAGCGAAGTTTGACGAAAAATTAGGAGAGTTGAAGTGGGAATTGGAATTGGCTCCGAATAGTAAGAAAGAGATTGGATTCCAGTATAGTGTGAAGTATCCGAAGAAGATGATTTTGGCGCTGGAATAGGGGACAAGATCATCCCGGTCGAAGGGTCGATGGTCAGTGGTCCATAGTCGATAGTTTGAACTATGGACTATAGACCATCGACCGAAAACCAAAGAAGGAAGTACGCCAAGATACTGCCGTGTACTTCCTTCTTTCCTTCCTACCAATCCCAATCCCAGTCGTCACCAAAGCCGCCAAAACGGAAGGTAAGCGCACCTACAGGAGAAGAGAAGTCGTTGCTTTCTAGACCAGGAAGTTGATTGATGCCATCCACCCAACGGTAGCCAGCTGTGAAACCTAACTTAAAGAAGTCGGTCACATTCACTTCAAACCCAGCCTCCGGCGTCAACACAAAAGTACGGTCAGAGAAAATGGTGTCACCATCTGATTTAAGGCGAGTTCTCCCCCAGCCCACTTTCAAACTAGAATAGAAGTGCACCAATTTTCCAGTCTTAGAAGTAGCTCCGAACCAAAGTCCACCGTGACGGAACTGAATATTGTAGTCACCGGCATTCTCACCATCCTCAATTGAATACTCCGGGTATTCCGTACCCATACCATATCCACCAAAAAAGAAGCGATTCAAGATCAAGGCGCCACCACCACCGACGTCGGCACCCACTTCACCATTGATAGAACCAATTTCCAAGATCGGGCCACCAAAAGCACCGAGTACTTCTAGGTCATCAAAAAGGGTTTCTTGCTGAGCACTAAGTTGAAGAGACATAATGCTTAAAACTAGGAGTAATATCTTTTTCATATGCAGTCAAGTTTAATTGTTAAAACCATTCTTTGTTAGATGATGTACTTAGTATAGAAGTCCCCCTATTGGATGTGTAAAAAAACTGCTCTGCAAGGGAGATTTGTGTGCTTTGACGCAGTTTGATACCTTAAAGTTACAAGCTCGGTATATTTTGAAGGCTTTAGAATATACCAATACAACAAGATTTTGGACAAGCGATAATATTTAGACTTATGGATTTTCAGCAAGCCGTTTTGGAAAAAAGCTTTGAACGCCCAGTTGTAGTAGATTTTTGGGCACCCTGGTGCGGACCCTGTCGGGTATTGGGCCCTACCATTGAGCAGTTAGCCGAAGAACAAGCTGATAGATGGGATCTTGTAAAAGTGAATACCGAGGAAGCCCCGGAGATTGCCCAGCAATATAAGATCATGAGTATTCCCAATGTGAAGCTTTTCCACAAAGGAGAAGTCGTGGCCGAATTCACCGGTGCTCAACCGCGCAATATGATCGAACGCTGGCTCGCAGAACACATCCCCGACGAACGCAAAGCCGATCTACAATCCTTAATCGAAAATGCTGGAACGCCAGAAGGTTTAGCCCAACTAGAAGCTTTCGTAGCAGAAAATCCAGATATTCAAGAAGCCGTAGTCGGATTGGCCAAACAGCTAGTATTTCAGGATACCCAAAAGGCCGTCGAACTCGTCGCCCACGTCAAGGCTGCCGATGAAATGGCAGAAGTAGCTCAGGATATCCGCACCATAGCTGAACTCCAAGCATTCGATATTACCAACAGCCCAGTCGCAGCAGCTCTACAGGCAGCCAAAGCGGCCCTGACCCAAGGCGATCATACCCAAGCCGTCCAACAGCTCATAGAAGCCACCAAGCTCGACAAGTCGCTGGCCAATGATCTCCCGAGGCGTGCCTCCATCGCACTATTTCGCCTCCTCGGCCCCGCCCATTCTTTGACGAAGGAGTATCGCTGGCGGTTTGATATGGCATTGTATTAGGTAGGGCTACAGACATTGCGTAGGGAGTTTTCGGTCCATAGTCCATAGTCCATAGTCTTTGTGAGCATATTATGTCACCTAGTGTCCCATAAAGCGGCCATGGACCATGGACTATCGACCGTTTCCCTCCATCCGTCTCCCCTATGTCATCTTCTTCCCCATCCGTCTCCGCTGTGTAAAAAATCGATCCCTACCAAAGATCCGATCGTCGCATACTCACCCTTTTCCCTATATTGTCAGCAAAAAGCGCATGAATACCCTTCTAATCTTCAAAGCCTTACACGTTATAGGTTTCGTCAGTTGGTTTGCTGGCATGTTTTACCTGGCACGCATCTTTGTGTACTTTGTCGAGGCAGGCGACCGGCCAGATCCGGAAAAAGGCATCTTGCAAAAGGAATTCAATGCCATGATGTGGCGGGTGTACAAGATTATCCTAACCCCAGCCATGGTGATCACTTGGATAGCCGGTATAGCCATGCTGGTTATCAACCCCGTCTATTTACAAATGGGTTGGATGCACATCAAATTGACCCTACTCATCCTACTTTCTGGGTACCACGGGTATTGTAAAGGTGTAATCCGCAAGCTCGAGGCGGGCAAAATGGTGATGTCCTCCTTCAAATTTCGCCTCTTCAACGAAATCCCTACGCTTTTCCTCGCCGCCATTTCTTTCATTGCAGTCTTAGGAAAAGCAGGCACCATCAACTATATCTACCTCCTAATCGGTCTAGTGATCTTCGCCGGCTTGATGTACAGGGGAGCGGTAGCCTATCGTAAGCGGCGAGCGGCCGAAGCACAGGACTAAACCCTTGTGAATCAAGGGCCGATAAAAAACTAGAAAATATCTCTAAAAAATATCTTACCGGAACTTTTCTGGAAGGGGAAATTGTTATATATTTGCCTCGCTTTTGGAGAAAAGGACGCTTATCTTCAAAAACTGGTAAAGACCCATGGTGTAATTGGTAACACAGCAGGTTTTGGTCCTGTCGTTCTAGGTTCGAGTCCTAGTGGGTCTACAAAAACCTCTCGTTCAATGATTTATCATTAGAAAACGAGAGGTTTTTCTCATTTTAGCCCTTTTTATTGATTTGATTTAAATGATTTTTCATTAGAATATAGTTTTTTGTTGCCGAATTGTTTCCGTTTTTTTTCTTGAACAGTTTTTTTTGGCTATTTTCGGAAACACGCGTTTTATTAAGCAATCAAAGAACATCTTCATTGTGGGCATATCGCTTCGAATTAAAGCAATAGATTGGGAAAAGAACAGAAGTGGGCTTATGCCTATAAAGCTCATTTTGACCATTGATAGAAAAATCAGAAGATTTCACCTTGACAAATTTGTGCATCCCGATCATTGGGTTGGCAAGCCTCCTGAATATGTCAAGTCTAAAGGGCGTAATAAACATCCCAACGGTAAATTTCTGAATCTCCATTTAAACCATAAGTTGGTAGAAGCTCAGCGAATCATTTTGCAATTTGAACAAGAGGAGATTCCACCTAATTTCAAAAGATTTAAGGCCAAATTTTTTGGCTATGAGCGGCAGGATTTTTTCGAGTGGCACGAAAAATTCGTTGAATTTAAAATTCGAGAAAATGTCGCCAAGGCGACACTTGATAACTACAAAACTCAAGCTGAAAAGCTGAAAAGCTTCTCTAAGGAGATCAAATTGAAGGAAATCAATTATGGTTTCATACAAGACTATGTGCAATTTCTGAAAGACAAATATGGAAATGGCGATAACACCATCTACAAGGCACTAGTCTATTTTAGATTAGTATTCAACTTCGCGAAAAAAAATAAAGTCATATCAGGAGATCCTTTCGAAGATATAGTCCTCCAGCAAAAAGTAAAACCTGCTACCTATCTCTCAAAAGATGAAGTAGATCGCTTATTGAAGCTCTATAAAGCTGACATCATTGGCCAATCCTGGCAAAATGTACTCCGCATGTTCCTATGGGCTTGCTTTACAGGCCAATCATACAAGGACGTAGTATTGGTAAAATATAGTGATATCATTAGGGTAGGGGAGCACCTTGGCCTTAGTAACAGGCGCATCAAAACAAATGTGCCGTATTTTGTGCCTTTATTTGAAGAAGCTCTATATTTGTTAGGCAATTTCCCTGAAGATCGCGACCAAGTAATCTTCGATTCTATATCCAATCAAAAAACAAACCAATATCTAAGGGAAATTGTCAAAATTGTCAAGATCAGAAAGCACATAACATTTCACGCTGGTCGCCATAGCTTCGGTCACAGTCTCATCAGAAAAGGTGTCAATCGTTCTTACATCAAAGAAATCCTAGGTCATTCTTCAGAAGCAATGACTGAGCACTATTCCAAAGTAATGGATATTGATATTATTAACAATCTAAAAGACAAATGGCATGAAAAGAATGGGGAACACCGTTAGAGAGGGAAAAGACATAAACGATCATTTGATCGAGTTGACGTACGAAAAGGTACGAGAAATCCTCATTGCTCAACGTAAGAGCATGGATATGCATCGAAAGGACCTTGCCGAATTATTAGGTACACAACCAAGCACAACGTTACGGTACGAGAAAGGGACCTACACGATGAATATTCCCTTATTTATGAAAATATGCCACTTCCTTGAACTTAATCCAGTAGAGGTTCTTTCTACTGCACGCACACAGGCTAAGGCCGAAATAAAAAAGCACTCAATCAAAAAAGGTGAGGATTGAGTGCCAGAGCTTCTGTAAAATCTCATGAAAAATGTCTGTCACAAAATTACAAAAAATTGCTAATAAGGCAACTTTAAAGTTCTTATTACGCGACTTTTTGCTGGCTTTTGATTTCAGATGCTACACGAGCCATTGCATCGGAGTATAGCTCTCCTTTCTTTCTACGCGCCTTAACCTCAGCATGAAATAACTTCAAAGCCTTTGGCTGCTTCTCAAGTTTTTGCACGAGGTCTCCACATTCTTTGTACAGCTTTTTCCATTTATCCGATTGGGCAGTGGTACAGGTCCCTTCAAATGAGCACTTCAATAGTTCCCGGTAGGATTTTAGACAAATAGTGTATTGCTTTTCCCCTTTAGTAGTATAGACCTGCTTCATCCGGGCTTCCTTGACTACGACAGAGTAGGAGCCCCTTGCTGGTGCATCTACTGTATCCAATTTGAAGGAGTCCACACAAAGGCGATAGTATTTGCGATTACCTAGGAAAGTAGTGAGTCCCGATAAACCAGCATAGTCCGCCACTTCCAGGATGATTTCTTGTTTATCTCCCTTAGTTCGCATAACCTTAGTAATTTTCCTACTACTTTGACTCTTGTTCCACCTCTCAGCCTCATCCAGAAAGAATTTGATGACCTTACTAACCCTACGACCAGTTTCGGCCTCATCCAGACTACAGACTGCTCGCTTAGCGCGAGGCTTAGGATTCTTATTGCTTGCCTGCACCGGCTTTGTTGGCTTGAGCTTAGGTTTGCTGGCAGTTCTTGGTTGGGGCTTTGATTCCTGTTCTTTAGCCTCAGCCTTTAGTTGATCCAATTCCTTAGTTACTTTTTCCAGATCGGACTCAAGCTCCTGTATTTTGGATTGCAGGCCTGTATTCGCTTGCTCTAAACCGGTTATCGATTGTTTCTCTGTGGATAGCTGCTTCTCTAGCTCTTGGATCTGCTTCTGAAGTGCTTTATTTTCCTCTTCCTTGTGCTTTAGCTCCTTGTGCTGATCTACCGTAGTGCCTTCATTACATTTCTTATTGAAGGAGGTAGGATTCATGATGAAGACAGGATAGCCCTTATCGTCAAAAATCAAATATTCTCCGGCCTGAGCTTGAACCTGTATGGAGGCAGAGCCCGTTCCTTTCAGGCTCACGAAGGTAGGTGCATCTATCTTTTTGATATAGTGCTGACAGTGCATTACTATGGGCTGCAGATTTGCTACCGACACCTTGTTCTTCCAACTAAAGGCTGATTTTAGAACAGATTTAGGGGTATCGGAGGGCTTCTCTGGAGTAGATTTAGCTTCCGGCGCTTTTGCTTCTGGCTTCTTCTTCGATTTTTCTCCTTTGGGCAGATGGACAAAGATAAAGGAATAGGCATAGTCCTCAGCTTTAGCTGCTTCAACCCCCATCTCTACGGCTGCTTGTTCTAGCTTAGCAAGCTTGGCCTCATATTCCTTTTGTCGGAGGCTAGAGAAATACGCCTGAGTAAGGCCCTGATACTTGGGAGCCATGGCAGCGTAGAAGTCCTTCTTTAGGACTTTCTTTGGAGTAGGTGTGTCAACTTCTTCCAACTCAGCTAGCTTAGCCTTAGCAATCCTCAAAGCCTCCTCGATATTTGGCTTAATCTCTTCTGGCGTTGAAGGATTTGCCAACGTTTTTTCCATGGTGGCAATCTTGCCTCTTATTTCTTGAGCTGTCATGATATGTTATTGTTTATAGAAATTCTAATGAAACTTGAAGACCTTGCAAGACTTGCTTCATCTGGTCCTTCTTAGATTTATCTTCAGTAAACTCCAAGGCTACGGTTATACCTTCAATAGCCTGTTGAAGCTTTTGCTTGGAATCATTCTTATCCACCTGAATAGGCTTGGCCTTTGGCTTTGGCTTTGGAGCAGGGGGAATAGCCTTTAGTCCGACCACTGGTTTCTCTCGGCCTTTTTCAACCATTTCAGCTAGTGGTAACCAGCTAGGATCCTTCGGTTTGGTGAAGTAGGATGGGTAGGCTTGCTGTAGAGCCTCCGGAAGGTACTTTGGCGTCCAGTTGAAGTCTAGCTCAGGGCCAAAGGTCATTTTCTCAGAAAGTCCCTTTATTTCTGATAAGGAGGAATACCCCAGTTCTGACATCTGGGTATCACCATTCAAAATCACGTAACCAAATAAAGAGTCCTTTTGATCCCATTCCAAGACAAACCAATCCGTACCTCCATAGAAAAAGTGAGCATGGACTATGTAGTAATCTTTGGTTCGTTCTGTTCCATCCAGGAGTTTTGCACTTTGGCGTTTAGGTATGGCTTGTACTTGTTCATCTAAGGGCTTTATTGCGCTTCGCAGATAAGCAGGGCCATCATCGTCGAGGCTAAGACTTCTCACGGTCTTTAGTTGAGGTCTAGGCATGAAGGATCTAAGCGTCCTAGACATGGCGTATTCGCTAGTTTCAATTACTACCGCTTTTTGCTCTTGCAGTGCAATGACTTGACCTGACTTAATCTCCTGGACTCGACCATAGATATCACAGCTATGGATCCCGTACTTACAATCCAAGAGATAATTCAGTCGCTGGAATTCCGTGACCCTCTGAACAATAGATCTGCTATCGGCCTTTTCTTTAGCTTTTAACTCGGTAAATTCCTTTACTTTTTTAGACTTGTTCTCAGGAGAGATCTCTTTCCTGATCTGCTCTTGGATATCAGCTTCTCTTTTCTGAAACTGCTCGATCACAGGCGTGTAATCATCATGGATCGTCAGCTTATACCGGCTTAGAATCCTATCCTCGATAGCTTTGAGTTTTTTGGCAGTCCGGATATGCTGATCTACCGTTTGCTTAATCGTATATCTGTCAGCAATCCTAGCCAGATTGGCATATGCTCTAGCCATCCGATACATGGACTTAGTATCAGTCAACTCCATGCTTTGCACTTTCAGCTTTTTCTCCTGTGGAACCTGCCAATCATATGAAGCCCTTCCTTCCTTTATCCGCTGCACTAAATCCTGTAGGTAGGATAGCTTAGTATCAAAGTTTTGTTTTAGCTGTGATACGATACTCAGCTGAGACAGACTTCCTTGGACTACGGAAAGCTCAATTTTCAATGAACTGACCACCTCCTCAATTGCGTACTGGGCCAGGCCTTCTGGATCATTGATCAAGCCCCGTTTTAGTTCCTCAGCATTCAGCTCAGATTCCTCGAACATCTTTGTCCCATCAGATTTGGCCCAAATGCTATTTAGCCTAGACATTTTCTCTGAGAGCTTCTGCCAAGTGAAAATATCTGAGCTGTTCTCAAGAAGTGGGACTACGATGCGGACATGCGAGAACTTATTACCAAATCGCCATATCCTTCCAAAGAGCTGGTGAAGATCTGTTGGATTCCAATCCAGATAACATACATAAATGGTAGATCCATGCTTTTGAAGATCTACACCTTCTCGCATGGTAGAGGAGCCTATGATTACCTTAATAGAGCCATCTAAAAAGCCCTCCTTTATCTTTTCTCGCTTTCCCTTTGAAACCTTGCCGTAGAAGATCTCTACTTCGCTTTTCTGGAAGCCAACATTCTCAATGAGATACTGTTTTATATGGCCAAACCACTCCGTGCCTCGATCGGAGTAGATGATTTGCCCGGACACCGGGCTTTTCTGCATTTCATGATAGGCCTTGACCGTCCGGATACACTCTACCGTATACTTGAGCTTTGGTGAACCATCGATAAATACCTCAGGAGTGATGTTTTCTGTGTTGAATACAGACTCATCTTTAAATCGCAGCGCATAAGGAGAAAAAGTAACTGCTCTGGCAGCATTCAATGCAATTAATATGCGACCATCGACTTTACCTGATTTATCTACTGGATAGTAATCATACAATTTGCTACCATCCTTCGATTCTGCGGCAAATTTGGTGATTTCGTCTAACCATTGCTGCTGTAGATCCGTTGGTCGAATCTTAGTCTGAACTACATACTCTGCTTCTAGGGGCACACCTTTATCATCACGATCTAATGGGAGTATTATCTTTTCAGGCCGTTGAATATTGGCATCTTCACCTGTTTTGTAGTTGATCGATCGTAAAATCATACTTTGCAGCGTAGGTAGATTCAAATAACCTCGAATCACAGGATTAGGCTTGAATTTACCGGCAGCTGTCCAGGTATCTTCAATAGTCTCGTCGATGAAGGTGATACAGAACTGAGCGATGTTGTATACATCAAAGTCCTTGAGGCCTTCGTAGTCGTACAAGGCCATCATAGAATAGATTTCTGTTGCTCTGTTTGTAAAAGGAGTAGCAGTTAAGCCAAAGGTGTTTCTGAGATTGTTCTTATCATGGATGTAGCTATTAAGCATGAACAGCGAAAGAGCTCTACCAGAAGGAGCTGAGGAGGATCCACTCAAGAAGTGCTTTTTCTCTCGATCGCCATCCTTGCCTATGTCACCTTTAACCTCCATGAAAAGGTTGCGGAAGTTGTGAGCCTCATCCACAAATATGGCATCAATGCCCATGTCCTCAATATCCAATTCGGTTCCCTCCAGTGCTTTATCTACCCACTGCTCCGCTCTTTGTTCTACGATAGCCTGCTCTCTACCTGATTCACCTTGACTTAATGCAGTCTTTAGGCGCTCTGCCAGGCCTTGCTCTGTATCCTCTGAAAATCCAATCTTTACTAGGCCTTCATAAGTGACCATGGTAATGGAATACTCCGCTACTTGCAAAGTAAGGCCTGCATTATCCACAGCTCTTTCGATATATTTAGCTCCTAGATTATCGTAGTCATTGATCTTAATCTGAGGCAGGATCCCTTCTGCAATAAGCGCCCCTTTTTTCACCTTTTTCCCCTTGTAGGTCATGTTTTTAGAAGCAAAAACACCATTGATCTCTGCAATCCACTTTTTGTACACCTTTTGTGGGACAACTACCAGGGCTCTACGAAAAACTCCTTTAGAGAACCCGTCTGCTATACCTAAGATGGAGGTCATCGTTTTGCCAACTCCTACATCATACGCTACAATCCCCGTTCCTCGGGAATTACAAAAGGCTACGCCTTCGCGTTGAGCTGGCCGAATGGCCAGTTTACCTCCTTTGAATTTACGAGAGATCTCAAAACCGATAGGAATCTTATGGTAAGGAATAGGCACATAGTTATTTCGCTTACTATTCCACAAGCCTGCAATTCGATTCTTATCTTCTCGCGTGAGCATTTCAATAAGAAACTTATCAAATAGAATTGCCCCCAGTACTGAGGTATTCCTTCTGATACCGGCCTTCTCATTTTCCTTAGTTCCTCTTTCAAATCGATCCTTCTGGATCCAGTACTTATAAATGTCCCGAGCCGGTGCATACTTGCGATCGATGGTCAGCTCCTCATTACTAAGGTTCCATAAGTAATTGAAATAGAAAATAGATCCGATCGAAGTATTTTCATTGATTGGAGAGCCATCAGTCAATTCTCTGATTTCGATATCATCCCAGATCTTATCGAATGGAGAAAGATGGAGCTTATTACGCTCATCATCCGTTATGATTAGGGTCTTAGGTTTGATGGCTTCCAATCCTTGTAGTTGTTCCTGGTAACCTTGTTCACCGACCACGGCCTTGATCTGATCTTCTTTTTCTTTCAGATCTCTGATCTTTTGGTAGATATTACCTGAATAGTAGAGTGGATGAGGAATAAATTCATGGCTATCATAGGCCACTAGTCCTTGTTGATGCCAGGCATTCCAATCTGGTTGTTCTACCAAGTAAGTAGCCCAATCATTGCCACGAATGACCTGCGGATCATACAGCCCTTTTTGAACCTGAAAGGTTATCCACACTTTAATCTCCTCTTCACTAATGGTATAGGTCCTTTCCTGGCCGGTCTCATCCTTGTACTCCACATTTGTGTTGTACTTGCGGATGGTATCTCCTAGGCATTGCAAGTCTTCCGAGCATACCCCTTTTTGGGTCTGCCGGTCCTCTTGTTCCTGCTTAGTAAGTATGATGGCTTGCTCTATTTTGGCCAAGGGAGCTTCAAGTACTTTTTGGATAGGGGCTGGGACAAAGTGCTCAAATCGCTTTACCTGTGGAGCATCGATGCTAATCAATATATCTTGAATAGTCCCTACAATCTTAGGAGAGGGTTTTCCAAATGCATCTGTGTACAGCTTACCGGTTCCAGATCTATCCTTGTATTGGCCAATAACCTTTTCTGGATGGCTATCAAACCATGCGGATCCGAATGAGGGAGCAGCCATGGCCACTTGGAATTCCTTGCCATAGATCAAGTCCTTCTCACCAGAGGCTAAGGTTTGTACCTCGATAACAGATCGATCATACTGTTTGTGTCCATCTTTGATAAAATATCGATCAGGTCCTTCTTGGAAAAGCTGTCTTCCGTCGGAATTGTATCCAATAAATTTCATGTCAGCTTAGTTTTAACTGGCAGATAGTTCTTGCTCCAATTCAGCCAAAGCGGTTTGTACCGAAACCGCCTCTTTTCCTTTGTTTATTTGAATCAAGACCAGCTCCTCCAGGCGGGGAAAGTTTTGATCACGCAATCCACACACATTCGGGTGGGTATCGCAAATCAGTTGTTCGGCCTCTGTTTTAATTAGCGCTTGTAATTCTTTGAGCATCTTATTTCTTTTTAAGTACCACGATATCGGTTTGAATATCGGTTTGAGAAAAAATGCCGTTAGGCAGTCGGTAAGCATCAAGGAGTTCTGATTTCTGGTCAATCAGCTCCTGAGGTTTTGTTTTCTGGCCGTTAAGGAAAGCAGAAGGAATGATATAGATGAGTAGGCCTCCTGGCTGGAGTAGATCCAGACCTCTAGATACAAAGTAGTCCACATAGGTATTAGCCTTAGTAACTCCCTTTTCCTTGTTGGTGAATTTACCAGCAAAGGCTCCATAGGGGGGATTACCAATTACCAATTCATACTTAGCCTGAAAGGGTCTGGCGTTTCCCCGTCGATCGACAAATAACTCGTTGAAGTACTGATTAAGAATAGTGAAAGAAGGAAAGTTTGCCTGAGCAATCAGAAAGGAGGTCTTATCCAGTTCTATGGCCGTCAGATCTGTCTCAGGAGAGAAGTAATGTAAAAAGCGACCGATGCCGCAGCTGGGTTCCATAACTGGGCCTCCTTGGTAACCGTACTTTAGGGCTAGTCCTACCATTTTTTCTACTACCTCGATAGGTGTGTAGTACTCATAGAGGCCTCTTTCCTTGGCCAAACTAGTATCACGGTTCCACATACCGCCATAGCCCACGTACTTGTTGACGTAAGCGATATCTTGCTCAGTATAAGTTGTGGATTTTTCAAGTACGAACCGCTCGATTTCGCGGTTCAATTCAAAGCTGAATTTGCTCATTTTGCACCGTAGTTATGGTGCTGTCCTATTGAATAGACTCAAATATAGCTAAAAATTGCCTTTTAAGCAATTTACTTAATCTTACTAAGGACGGCTTGCTCGAATACTAAGGATTGGTCAATTGCTATAAATTGACCAATACAGCAAGTGGTTACTTACATATCAACTGCTTTTATTACATTAGTCATCTCAATCTTACCCCAATGAATCAATTCCTACAATACTTCGGTCTCATCTGCTTAATCCTCATTGTTGTATTTATTTTTCTTCGCCTGATTTTCGGCAAAAAGTGGCAACGTAAAGTAGCCTGGGTAATTCTTGTTGGGCCAGGGTTAATGGGAGCTAGTAAGAAGCTGGCGGATGAACTGCCTAACAAGGTCAAAAAGGAAACATTGGCTGAGGTGGCCACTTATGCTTTTATGCGGCTTACTCGAATTGGTCTGATTGGGCTAGCCATAGCCATCATTCCCATTGCATTATTATGGATTCAAAACAATAAGATAACAGAGCAGAACTACCTGATTGAATCACAACGCAGAAGTTCCTTGGTGCTGTTGATGAATAATGTTTTGACAGATCTGAGTAAGGAGATTGAAAAACAGAGAGAAGGAGAAGAATCTGTTGCCTTGGTTAAACAGGATTCCATTGGTTATGGCATATCTATGCCACTAATTGGTAGAATTGCTTCACTTAGTCAAGGCTTGCTGCCCTATCGCTTTTTAGTGGATGGAAAGTTGACAGAGAAAGAGTATAGTATTGAGCGAGGGCAATTGCTTTTAGCATTGGTCAAAAGTGGATTGGATTTCGGCTCACTTAATAGTATTATTGCAACCTCAAAATTTGAAGCTGCTTATTTAGAAGAGGCAAGCCTTAGCTGGACCAACCTTAGCGGGGCAAACCTTGACGGGGCAAACCTTAGCAAGGCAAACTTTAACATGACAGACCTTAACTCGGCAAACCTTAAAGGGGTAGACTTTGGTGGGGCAAGCCTTAGAGGGGCAGATCTTCGCGGAGTAGATCTCCGCGGAGCAGATCTTCGCGGAGCAAATCTTCACCGGGCAGATCTCCGCGGAGTAGACCTTAGTATGATTAGAAGTCTATTTGAAACAGAAGGGTTAGATCCAAAACTAAAACAAAAACTAGAAAAGGAAAACCCGTGCCTATTTACAGGAAAGGGATGTGGTGGATAATAGATGACAAATAGAAGCAAGCTCACTCCAGTACAGCTAGAGTAGTTCATGAGATTATCATCAAAATAAGTAAACCCCATAACCTTTACCAGGCTTGGGGAAAGGTCCCTTCTGAACGGAATAACTACTGGTTTCTCAGTTTTTCCAACTCATCGGATAGGTCATCGAGGCCTTGCAAATCTTCCTGAATTGTGTCTAGGTCGAGCACATGGGAATTAGATCCCAAAAAAAGAGAAATTCTTCTGATGCAATCGAGGAAAAAGTTGGATTTCGCCTTCAATGTTTTGTTATCGCAATAGAGTTTTTCACTATCAGATGCTACATCCTGTCGCGTTGTTTTCTGTTTGGCCATGAATGGTTTAGTTTTATTCAATCAACCAATGGCCACTACTATTCTTAGCTTTATTTTATGTTTATGGATGTACTGAGTGAGAGAACTCTAAGCGCTGAACAAATATAGAGGAATAATTATTAATAAAAAATATTTACAATATTTTAACAGCGATGCAATTGCAAGATTTTTACTGTCAATTCTTTACTTATTAAGACTCGTTGTTATGCGTTTATGAAGCTCTGTTTGACCTTACTTTTAATACTTATTTATACTATTTTGGAAGTGAGAATAGCCACTGGCTATTTTTAGCTTTAATAGGGAAGTTTGTTGGTTGGCGCTGGCAAACTTCCTTTTAAAATTATAGTTCAGTAAGGTCTTCGATGATGATCGATAAGACCAGGTCAATGAGCTCTATCATAAAGCAATATGGTTTGGTGATATTGCTAAGCTATTAGAGCTCCGCTCTAAGACCATTACTAAAGATCAATCTTAGATACAGATAGATTTCTTATTTTCATGTATAATATAAACCTAAACACCTGAAAATCAATTCTACCCTTAAAAAATTATTGTCATGCAATTGATCCTGAATTTACAACGGCTTAAGCAAGCTATTAAAGGATCTCCACGTGGCAAGGACGAGAAAACTATAGAGCTTCTCCAGAAGGCTGCTCAATTACAGGAGCAAGATGCCAGCCAATATTTCTACCCCGACAACCCTAATGCCAAGACAAATTTCGCCCGGCTTAAACGACGCGCCATCGAACAACTTACCAGCGAAATATGCGGTTGCAAGCCTCAAGGCTCCAAACAGCTCAAAGCCATCAGCAGCGTTACCCGAAATATGTATTTATTGAAATTAATGGCAGCCACTGGCCTACGTGGGAGCTTTGCTAGAATTGGACAGAAGAGCTATCAAGAGGCACGTCACTACCACCTTACTGATCTTTCTGTCATTATTTGTAAGGAGCTTGTTATGCACTTCCTCATCCTAGAAGTGGACTTAAAGCGCTACGAATATTACCGTAAAGAATATCAACAACTAGTTAACATCAAGCAGGCAGAAGTGCAAGCTGAATTGCATCTATTTGACGTGTATCATCAATTGACCTTATCCAAACACATCAATCAAGAGTTACAAGAAAAGATTAAAGGCCATCTTCTGCAAATCCAGGACGCTACACCTGTTTCTTATTGGCACGGATACCTGAAGTACAACTTAGAGGTCATTTACAAGGAAACCACTGGCCAAAAGAATGACCTTTTACAGATCTGTCGAAAGGCATTGGCCTATTTCGAAGGTCTCGATTTTGAGGCTCCCCGCAATGTATTGAGATCCTTCACCTTTCGGACTGTCCCTTTGCTAATTTTAGCTAGAGATTTTGAAGCCGCTGAAGAAGCGATTAAGAGGACCAAAGGAATGTCCAAAACTGGCAGCCACAACTGGCTAGCCATTCATCAGTATGAATGCCTCCTCGGCTTTTATTCAAAAGACTACATTCGATGCCAAACCGTTATTGAAGCCGTATCCCCGCACCTGAAGGATACGAATGAATCCTGGCTTATCTACCAAGCCTACCTATATCTTTTCTCACATCTAGGTAAACACCCAAAAAGTCGCTTCAAATTAGGCAAGTTCCTCAATGAAGTCCCCATCTACTCCAAAGACAAAAAAGGAATGAACATCAACATTCTGATCATCCAGGTCATGGTACTCTTGAAGGATCGCCGATGGCCTCAGATCGTAGACCGGATTGATGCCCTAAAAGCCTATACCTATCGCCACCTAAAGACCGAATCTACTCAGCGTAGTGATATCTTTCTTTCCATGCTTGCAGTATTGCCGAAGGTTGCCTTTCAGCGAGTAGAGGCGATCGACAGGACTCAAACTTCGCTATTGGAGCTTAAGGCCAGCCCAATATTGAGTGTAGACTTTGAGGTGGTACCATATGAGGATTTGTGGGATATTGTTTTGGAACTGTTAATATAGTTTGTAAAGCAAATGATAGGTATTCGGCACCTGAACCGGTCACCTATGGGACTATTATCACCTCATTTATCCGACAACGCTCAAAAACAAAGGACTTGCTGTAAGTCACTACCCCCGTCTTCGCCTCAACCAGGTAATTACCTGGCGTTACCTTTTCAACTACCCGAGTAGCTTGTTGAAGAATTCTAATTTGGAAAACACCATCAAAACAAACATCTACGGCAGTATTCAGCTCGTTGGTAATTCTGACCTGACCCCAGTTTTCTACTTCACAAGGTACAGGAGGTAATGGCGTATCTTCCTTTTGACAAGCAAAAACGAAAAATAGAACGCTACAGAGTAGTAGTCTTTTCATGATGGCTATCTTATGGTCTTGAGAAAAAAGAAAGGCAGACCTATTTGCTTGGCCCACCTTCAAGAAAACATGGATTGCAGTCCTCTAAACTTCCGCGACTCGATTCGGATTATCCTCCACGGCCAATCCTTCCACAAATTCTTGCATCGCAGGCGCTGGATCATAATCCCATACATTCTTTTCAGGAGCGACGAAGTTTTCTCCAGTCTGCGGATTCCTACGCTGAGTGGCTTCGCGATGTTTAATTTCAAAGGCGCCAAAATTGGGGATGGTGAGTCTCCAGTCGGCCTCCGCATGAGCAGCCGGACCTACATTATTGAATACCAGTTCTACTGCTCTCTCGGCTTCTGCTTTGGTGACACCTTCTTTTTCGGCGATAAACGCTACTAATCTTCCTTTGGACATTTTGTGGTATTTATTGATGATTAAATGTGATGCAAAAAAGCTGCGGACCATTTTGGATCCACAGCACGGTCATGAAATATCCTCTCCTTTTATCCTGGTCTTTGGATGAGTGTCTCACCTCTCCACACAGCTACTAAGGCTCCACTTTCACTTCTTTCCCAGCGCCATCTTCGAACGATTACACGGTTGACACCAGGTCGCCAAGCAAATTGTGCCCAAGTAAAATGGCCTCTTGGAGTGCCTTGGATGAATAAGCCTGTTTCAGCATCGTAAACTGCGTAGCTATATGAAGTTCGGTGAACGGGTCCCTGAGGGCCGGAAACGAAGAATCGATCGGGGCTGGCTCTAGCGGTGAGCTGATCCGTAGCCGGAAAGATTCGACTTTGAACGGAAACCGAGTACTGCCTTTGAGCAAGGCCCTGTAGGGAAAGGAGTAGAAATAGGAATAACGATAGTTTTAATTTCATGATGATAGGATTAGTAGATAATGCTTTGTCTGAGTGGGGCCCCGATTTCGAGGCCCCATCAGGTTGAAGACGACTTACTGATACTTGCGAATTCTTGCACATGGAAGTACATAGATTGCCTTAAAGGCAACCAATTCGGCATAAGGAATTTTCGAGGGGGTAGATGCGATGCCAATTACAAAAAGGCATCGAATAGATCATGTATTTGAAAGGATATAGGCAGGCTATTTCTTGATTCATATAAGTCATCATAAGGTTTATGTTTATCCAGCGAAATCAGCAAAGTCCAGAAGGCTAGGCAGCCCTCTGAAAACTTCGCCTTGTCTGGTTTCGTAGTAGACTCCCGTTTTCCCGAAAT
>JABSSL010000098.1 GCA_013214355.1 Saprospiraceae bacterium
AATACCGATATTTGTTTCGAGAACTCAGAGGGCAGAGTAAGCATAAAATTTGATTTGTGGTTATTTCAAATTTAATACTCTCTTTCTTGAGTTCTCACTTTTCTTAAAATGCTAAAGTCGAGCTTAGAGTATGTTTAAACTTAGTTTTTCTTGTAATATGAAATGGATCTCACAGCTGCGCGAAGCTTCATTTTTGGGGCATATTCCGCAACCCCGGTCTCGGAACGGGGTCTGGAAGATACGGCCCAAAAATTAGCTGAAGCCCAGCAAAGAGAGGCGTTCATATTAGTGAAAGCCCGCCTGCCGGCAGGCAGGGATTAATTTTAAACATACTCTTACTACACATAGTCATTGGTATCACTATTGAGCATCCAATGGCACAATTCGCGACCTTCTTCATAGAAAGACATGATTTGTGTAGTGCGGCGGGTTTTATTTTTCCGATACCAGATCAAAAACTGACCTTCACCTTCTAGATGCCAATTGTTTTTTCCAGTAAATAGGCTAAAAATTTCTGGTTTGATGGCATATCGAATAGCATTGCGATCCCGACCGATAATCTTGTAGTTTTTTGAGAAATCCGGATACTGTGGAAAGAGTGGATTGGGAGCAACAAATAATTTGCCCAATACATCTTCAAAACCTTTCGGTCGGATGCGAAAACTAGGTAAACGAAGGTCCCGGGATTCTAACAAGAAAGTAGTGGTGCGACGAGTCTCTCCATCATCATCCATATGTAAGAAATCAAAAATCTGGATATGTCCGCCTAATTCTGGTTCACTGAACTGGAATATGTTCTTAACTCTTCTACTAGATCTTTTCTTCCATAATCTAAAATTCGGAATACCCGTCCGCCAGTCCTTGAAACGCTGGCTTTTGGCAAATGGTATTTGTTCATGAGTCGCTAATTGAGACAACTGATCATGTCGTTTACGCTTATCAAAAAAGGGCATGGATTCAATTTCAATGCGCATGCTATGCAATTTTATTCGGGCTAAAGATAGGAGGGAGGCTAGGTGGTTGTAAAAGGATTAGATGAAGGTCGGTAATTACTAGACGTCTGACATCTACTTTTTTCAGTGTTTATACATATTCATCAAAGTCGTTGCCAATCATACATTGAGCTACCTTATGACCTAATTGACAAAAGATCAGCAGCTGATCGGCAGGGATGACTTCATACTTACGATATAGTAGTAGGAATTGTAGGTTGGCTTCTAAGTGCCATCTACCTTCTTTATCAAAAAAAGGGAGAAGCTTTGGGGGGATGGCAGGTTGTATTTGATCTGGGTGCTTGCCATAAATTTGATAAAGCTCAGAAAAGGAAGGGAATTCCGGGAAAATGGGTGTTCTTTCTTGCCTAGCAAAGTAAGCTTCCAAGGAATTCCATTCGGCTTTCGGCATGATGTGGAATTTGGGTAGATTTAAGTGACTACATTCAAACAATAGGCAAGTAGTTTGTCGCATCTGCCCCCCATCATCCATTAACCATAGATCAAAGATCTCGAATTCACCGCCAAGCTCCGGGGCTTTCACCTGGAAGATATTCTTGATCTTTTTGCCGTATTTATATTGCCATAGATAAAAGGTAGGGAGTCCCTTCTTCCATTGTTTGAAGTTTTCGTTTTCCTGGTAAGTGAACTGCTGCTCACTGGCGAATTGGTAAACGCGCTCCAACCGATCTTGCTCGTTGAAAAATGGCCTTGATTCGATCTTCTGATACATATCCTTCAAATTACTCCTACAAGATAGTGCTTAAGGCGTGAAAATAGAAGGCATGTAGATCAATGGTAAAGAATAGTCGATAATGGGACTATTTGGGAGCTGCAGGCGTCCAAAAGGGGTCTCCCGCCGGAATAAACTGTACTGGAACTTCTGAAATGAATCCCTTTAACCATTCTGCACAATACGCCATGCCCGCCTCTTCTGAATTGGCATGTCCAAGAAGAATCAGGGCTTTCTTGCGCCCTTGCGCCTGAGCATCCCGGACATATTCCACGGTTTCCCACTCCAGCGTCTCTCCTCCAACTAGGACCTCTACCTCCTCCATGCGCAGAATCCCAATCTGTGCTCTAGAGCCAGGTGATCCCATGGAAAAACCCACCTTGGATATCTCCATATCCTTGGGACCGACTACACGTACTGAGGTAGCCTGAAAGCGTTCCTGCAAATAATCGGCTAAGGCCTGCAAGCTTTGAGTAGGTAGTTTGAAGATCAAATCATTGGGGCGGATTTCATAGTCCGTCCAGCCTAAGCGTTCTTTCATGCCCAATGAGATACCATCAGGCTGAGTACGGTGCCAATGATCATGAAAGCGGAAAACGATCATGTTATTGTCTCTGATGAAGTCGCGCTTTTTCTGGAAAACGGGATCTTCCTCAAAGAAAGCTGTTTCGTCCAAATGATTGTAGTAGGTAGGTTCGTGGGTGATCACCATATTTAGTCCAGCGGCGTGAGCGCGTTTTAATACATCATAGGTAGCCAAGAAGGTGGAAGCAATTCCTGTCACCGGGCTCTCCTCATTTCCTTCTTTAAAGGTGTCGACCGTTTTTGCAGCCCATTCGCAAGTCACTTGCTCCTTGATTCGATCGATTACCTGTTTAGCCTTGAGTGGAGCATGGTTGACTTGAATGGCTTTGGCTTCAGTGGTTGATTTGTCTTGTTCTACTTGGCATGCACTTAAGCATAGAGCGAGCAGGAAGAGCAGACTTAGATACCTCATAAAGTGAAGGATTAAGATTCGACAAAAGCTTTTTAGGGAAAGAATATTGTAAAATAGAAATAATCTAGACAACCCCCATCCTGGAATTTACCGTCCTTATAGTTGAATCCTGTTGATAACATTGAAGAGAACCGAAACAATCTAAGTAAAAGAGCAGATTTAGATTACTTTTTTGGTCGAGCAGATTTTTTCATAGGTCAAGGCGCGGCGGAGCCTTGGCTATTAAGGCGAGCCTGTCCGGCAACCAGACGGGTACGCAACACAGAGATAGGGAAAAAGAAGCCACCATGAAATGACAATTTAGATTTGTTCTTTTACTTATATAAAACTTCAGTTTTGCTCCTGTAGCTAATGAAACTAAAATCTTATCTATGAAAAAGTTAATACCCATTCTTTTCCTCTTGGCACCTTTCTTCCTGTTTGGGCAGCGTCAGAACGAATTAAAACTCAATGTGCTTAGTAGTTTAGATAAACAACCTATGCTGCAGTATGAGTTTGCTTCTGCAAAAAATATCGGCGTGGAGTTCCTTGCTGGCTATCTGAAAAGGGGCTTAGTGGTGGGAAGAGCAAGTACCGCTCCATTGCTAGACTTTCAGAGCTTTCCTCGTCACTTTGCCGTGGCTGGAGTGGCCTTGAAATATTATGTTGAACCTAATTCCGCAGCCGCTGGTGCGCACATTGGTTTGTATGCACGAACGGAACTTTTAGTGGCTGAGAAAGACGGTTACGAGTTGGCTTTTCGAGAAATTTTTGGAGAAGATCCTCTAGTGGAAAGTGACAATCGTTTGAATTTGGGTGCCGCTATGGGGTATAAATGGGTGATTAGCGATCACTGGATCATCGAACCGCAGGTACGATATGGATGGAATGCGGTCAAGCCCAGCACAATTCAGGAATGGCAAGGGGAACTCTTTTTGTCTTTAGGCTATCGATTCTGAGCAGGAGCAATAGATTAGCCGAGCAATTGTTTTGCGAAGATCTTGACATTCTTTTCGAGCCAATCTTTATTGGCAACGGGGGCGCTTTGGTCTAGTTTCAGCTTTATTTGTCGCCACTGGCGCAGGGCGCTCTTGTCCTGAAGTTTAACCTTTATCTTAAGTTGAAACAATTCCTTGGCCAATTGTATAAAATGGGCATTGGCCGTCTTACGGTAAGCTGAAATTTGCTTATTGCGTTTTATGTATTTGCGAAAAGCGGCGATTAGTGATAAGAAAGCCTCTTCCTCCTCCAATTCATAATAGCTTTTCAGTTGGATAATTTTAGCCCCCAGATGATAGGAAGAGTCTGTGAATTCTACGTGTTGTAAATGTTGCAGGGCAGAACGGTAATCCCCCTGCGCATAAGACAAGGCGGCCAAATTGTAGCTGAGGGCATTGAACTGCTCCTCTGGTGCTAGTTTATGCTGGAATTGATCCATAAATTCCGCTGCCCAATCAAAGGCTTTCAGGCGAATGCTAGTGGTGACTATATTTTTGAAGGACCATTGTGACAGCTGATTCCCAACTAGTAGTAATTCTTTTTCTAACATGACCTGGTAAAGGGCGAATATTTCTTGATAAAAACTACTATCACCTGAATTGATCTTTTTAATGCTGAAGTTAAGGCTGTACTGATAGAGTGTACGCAGTTCTCCTTTAGAAAAGCAAATAGAATGCTTCTGCAGCAGGTCCTTGAATAGCTGATAGTTCTTGGTCTGAGGCTGTTCTAGCATGCGTAGGCAATGCCAATAGGTTTTGATGTTTGGGTGCTGTAGGTAGCGGTCTTGTTGTTCGAGCAATGCTTTAATTTCTGGAAGCAGATGGCAATGATAGGTAGCTTGGATGATGGTGTTGCGACTCTGCATATCACAGGCAATCCTTAGTTTTTCTACTAGATAGGCTAGATCAAGCTGATCACTTTGTCTTTGTAGAAAGGGGTGATATCGCCTATTGTTTTGCTCTAGTTCAAATCGATCTTGATAGTCATTTCGATTGGCTACGGACAGATGATAGTTCATTCCCCGCTGGTCTTCTTTCCCATCGATAAGTTCCCATTTATGCAAGGCTGCTTTGATGTGTCGCTGGGCATCTCGTTCCGTCAATTCATGCAATAAAGCAGCTTGTTGCCAGCTGGCTTGCTGCTGGAAACGTTGCATACTTAGAAATTGATACACCAGCTGAAGTAACTTCGAAAGGAAGTTGTTAAATCTTCTCTCATTGTAACTTAGATCCGGTTCCAGTAGGTGCGAAATAGTATTAGAATTGAATTTTACTCCCTGTTTATCATTGATTTGTGTTAAAATTATTGTAGATAAATCCTTCACTTTTTGATTCGTGTTGAATAAGTTACAGTGGATAAATATTTGTAATTGCTTCCGTTCTTTGAGGGATAGGCGCTGAAGAAGATCTATCAGTTTGCTGTTTTGCATATTAGAGCTTACTTGAATTAGTTGTTTTATTATTTTGAGATTTATATTATATAATTGTTTATCAGTTGTTTAGATTTAATTTTAATAGAATTTATTGGTCTATTTCAGTTATAAAAGTAAAATATTGTACTTCAATTTCCCCACTATTGCACCTACTTTTGTTTTGAGCGGAGAGGTATTCCCTAGCAGATGTGATACCTGAAACTCATAATCCCATTTACATTGATCAAAAACCACCCTATGCGCAAGCCATTACTAATTCTAAGTGCATTATTGTTAACCGCCTTTTGGGCTTCGGCCCAGGCGGTCATAGTTCGGTCTGTTGAAACACCACAGAATAGTCGAGTTGCCATTCCTGTACAACTGTATAATATCATGAACATGGATGGAGTACAGATGGGCTTGCAATGGGATGCTGCACAACTTGAATTGGATTCAGTTGGCTTTTCCCCGGATTATCCAATGGCCAGTGACAATTTTAGTTATCCTAGCGAGAATGAGCTGGTTTTTGATTGGCTCATTGATTACTGGGAAACTGTCATCAATGGAGACACTCTATTTTTAATGTACTTTAATGTATTAGCTGACTGCGATCAAGCTAGCATTGATTTATCAACCACACACACTCCATTTCGTATCCTCCGTGGTGGCCAGGATATTCCAGATCTCCAGTTTATAGCGGGGAAGGTGGAAATTGGTGCCTACCGTGCTATTAGTAGCGATACCACCATTTGTGCTGGGGATAGTTTTGAACTGTTTGTTGATGCTCCTTTGGCCTCAGGCTTTAACTGGTCGACGACGGATGGCCTACTGAGCTGTACCGACTGCCCTCGACCTACCATAAACGAATTGTATGGAGAGGCTACCTTCAGTGTGGAGATTGAAGGCCCCGTCGGTTGCTTAGATACTGCTTACATTTTCGTCAATGCTCGATCCTACCTCGATTTTGGCTTATTACCCTTTAGCAATAGCCCGGTATGCCTAGGAGATTCGCTATACTTTGATCCCAACGTATTTGGTGGGCAAAGCTATACTTGGCAAGGCCCCAACGGATTCCTGTCTTCTGAAGTTCGGCCTAGACTCCGAGCCGACTCGGTCGATATGAGCGGGGAGTACGAATTGCAACTGGTGGATCAGTATGGTTGTGAGGCAGGCGCAGTTTTTGACGTAATCGTGGCAGATTCCATTGCATCGGTCGAAGTAATTTTCGAGGATGGTGGGTGTGAAGGGGGGACCGCTACGATGGAAATAGGAGCTATCGAAGGAGGGCAAGGACCTTTTACTTTCCAACTAAATGGAGGAGAAGCTTTACCCATTCCTGATGGTCCTTTCCAAGTACCTTTTTCTGGCAACATTCGATTACAGATTAACTCGGCTAGCGGTTGTACTTGGCGGCGTGATTTCTTTCGACCACAAGTGCTAAGTCTAGATATCATAGAACTCCAAAAGCCGCCCTGTGAAGGGCCAGCATTTGATGGGGCGTTAAGTGCTCGAGTTGAGGGAGGGGCAGTACCCTATGCCTTTGTCTGGTCTACTGCTGCAACAACTCAAACCTTGACTGCACTAGAGGCAGCTGTTTATCAAGTTACAGTCACGGATGCGAACGGTTGTGTCGCTACGGATAGTTACACCTTGGTGCCAAGCCCAGTCGATAGTATCAGTGCAAAACCAAGTTTTATAACGGCAGGAGAAAGTAGCCAGTTGAAGGTATCTGGAAAAAACCTGACCAGTGTGAGTTGGACGCCGGCGGCCTTACTTGACAACCCAAATAGTACAGAACCTATTGCCAGTAATCTTCTGGAAACCACGACTTTTACTGTCGCAGTGGAAGATCAAACAGGATGCTCGGATGAAGTCAATGTTACGGTTACTGTTCAGGAACCTGAGCTAGCTTGGCAGATAGTCGATTCCGTACTGGTTGGCTATCAAGGCGTTTGGTGTGATCCTACTCAGAATCCACTCGGGTTGCAAGTGATCATTGACCCAAACTGTGATGAATTTCAAGGTGGTGTTTTTGAAGGGGAAGTCGGAGAGGGAGGGAATTGTCTAGAGTACACCGCTATAGGTCCCGGTGTTGATACCCTTTGCTTCACGACTTGTCTGAATACTACAGATATCTGCGGCCCTGGCAGATTGCAGGTAGCCGTGGCTTCACAAGAAGATCCTGTATGGCCTGGTGATACCAATGACGATGGTTCCGCGGATCAATATGATGTGCTGAATTTTGGCTTTTTGCTGGATTCATTGCGAGGGCCAAGCCGCCCCAATGCGAGCCTGGATTGGATCGAACAGCCCGCCTTCGATTGGTCTCGCCTTACTCCTGAACAAGATAATTACAAACATATTGATACTGATGGAAGCGGTCAGATAAATTGGTCGGACACCATGGCTTTGCACTTGAACTGGGGCTCAGTTCATGATGGCTTCACGCCAGGCATACCAATCGATGAACGGAGCGGTATCCCTTTTTCTGTTCGGTTGGACACCTTGCAAGCTGGTCAAACTTATAGCCTCCCGATCGTACTCGGCAATGTTGATTTCCCCGCTAATGATGTCTATGGATTAGCCTTTCAACTGACTTATGATCCAAACCTGGTGGTTCCTGGTTCGGTACGATTTAGCACGGAAGGTTCATGGCTTGGGCAAGAAGATCAGAACCTGCTGCTGATGCAGAAAGAATTTGCCGAGGCAGGTAAACTCGCCATCGGGATGACTCGTTTGGACGGTAACAATGTGAGCGGAAGTGGCATTATTGGTCATTTCAGCATTACCATAGAGGATGATATTTTGCTTCGTCAGCGTAATGCGTGGGAGAAATCTGGCGTGGATTTTTATCTCGAAATAGAAGGAGTGAAATTGATCTCTAATTTGCAGGAGGTGGTGCCCGTTGAAGTGGTAAATCCGGAAGTAGAGGTGATTAGCAAGACCCGAAACATTGGTGCCATGCTTCCTGTGACTGTATATCCTAACCCTGCTCATAAAACGCTTTGGGTGAAGGGACTTCAATCGCCAAATACCAGGGTGCAATTTTTTGATACTCAGGGTAGACTTGTTCAGGCTTCCCGATTGCTTGTGGGCGAGCATGCCTTGGATGTGCAAAACCTGCATCCAGGCTTGTACTGGATCCGCTTGTGGAACGAAGAGGGAATGGCGTTGCGTAAGGTGCTGATTGAGCGGTGATTCTTTCCCGGTTGTTGGGGGATAGATATTGTTGGTGAAAACACCAACAACGGCTTGGAGGCGATTCCCCGGTCCGTTGTTGCGTCTCCCGACCAACAACGAAAGCCCCGGCTTAGGGAGTCATTTTTACTGGCTTGTCGTTGGTGGAAAGATATTGTTGGTGAAAACACCAACAAAGGAGGGTGTATCAGGCTAGGGAGGGAGAACGGCTTTAAATACCTTGACCTTGGCACTCCGTTGTTGCGTCTGCCGACCAACAACGAAAGCCATGGCTTTGGGAGTCATTTTTCCTTGGCTTGTCGTTGTTGAAAACACCAACAACGGCTTGGGAGCCATTGCCTAGCTTCCGTTGTTGTTAGTCTCGCAGGTGAAAACCTATCAATAGCATACCAATTACAAGGCAGAAAGGGCCTCCTGAAGCCAGCCCTTATTGGCTATATTTTTACTCTCCAATTGCTGTTGGATACGTTGTGCTTGCTGTTCTTTTTCTTTGCGGGTAATCACCGCTGCCTTCAAGCGAAGTTGAAGTAGGCGCGTTGCCAGTTTCAAGAAATTGGCATTTGATCGTTTTTGATACTCTGAGAGCTGGCGATTGCGTGTGATATATATGCGAGTGGCTTCTATCAGAGAGAAGAAGGCCTCAGTTTCTTCAAGATCATAATAGCTCTTAAGTTGGATGATTTTAGCTGAAAGGTGATAAAAGGCATCAGTGAATTCTACATCGTGTAGGAGCTGGAGGGCACTGGTGTAGTCTTCACGGGCATAATAGAGCGAAGCTAAGTTGTAGGTGTAAACGTTATGCTCCTCACTAGGATGTAGGCTTGAGCGATATTCGTTGATGAATGTTTCGGTCCAATTAAATTCCTTCAGTCGGATACCTGCGGTAACAATATTGATGTAGGTCCATTGCGTGAGATACCCTTCCTTGAAAATGATTCTTTTGTCTAGTAGAATCTTGTAGAGTTCCAGAATTTCTCGGTAGAATTCTCGTCTTCCAGAGTTGATTTTCTTGACGCCATAGTTGAGGGCATAGTGGTAGAGTGTTCGCAGTTCTTGGGCGGGAAATAGACTCCAGTGTTGATTTAGTAAGTCTTTCAATTGGTAGTAATGTGCGGTCTGATCTTGTTGCCGAAGCATCTCCAGTGTTTTGTAATAGACCTGCAATACCGGTTGGGAGAGCAATTCGGCGCGAGCTTGGTATTCACTAATAATTTCCTCTAGAAAATAGCATTGGTATCCTGCATTGACGACGGTATTCCTGCTAGTCATATCGCAAGCAATACTCAGTTTGCTACAAGTGTAAAAAGTGTCCAGCATGTCATTCTTCAATTGGAGATTAACATCATATCCCCGTTTACCACTGGAAAGCGAAAGTTGATCCAATTCTTCATGTAACAGAAAGGCATCCCAAAAATAGGTTTGATTTCTATAGGGTTGTTTCTCCTGGATCTTTTGATATCGCTTGGCCTGCCTCGGTATTTGCTCATATAAGCCGCGAGTATGCAGCGCTTCCAATAGGAGGGCTTTCTTCTGTGTATCTTTATTCTCCAACTGCAAATAACTAAGGTAGTCGTAGAGCAATTGTACTAGATCAGAGATCAGATTATTCAAGCGCAATTCCTCGTAGACGCCCTTGCCGTAAATGGAGCGGTAAATCGCTTCTTTATTGATCTGTTCGGCCTGGAAGTCAGGTGCAAAACTCAATAATATTTTACAGAGTTGTTGAATCTTCTTGTTCTTGTTGAAAAAAGGAGATGCTACGTATTCCTGGAATTTAGTACGTTCTCTAGTACTGAGTTTCTTTAATAAGTTGACAAGAATCATGAGCTCTTAGTTGGGATGAATTAGCAATCCTGAAGACTTTTTAGGGACTCGACTTATCTATATGCTATCGCAATTAGGGGGAATAAATCGACATTGATGATTTTATCAATATCCTCTATCTATTATTATGCAAAATTGAGTCTGAATGCTGCTTTTGAGATTGAATCGTAATATGCTATACTAATTGGTTTAATTATTTGTAAAACAGTTTATTAAGAGGTATGTAGGTGGAATATTTTGCTATAAATTACAAATAATGTACTTAAATGCTGGCCAATTAGCCCGTAATTTTGGGTCAAGATCGAGAAATACACCTAATTCATAATCATAGAAAAGTGTGAAGCTGCGGCTTTACCTCCCAACTACTATCAAAAAATTCCAGTGAACATGTTAAGAAATTGTACCTATCTGTTTTGTTGTCTGGTGCTGCTCTTTGAAAGTGAGGTTTTATCTGCCCAAGATGGTAATTCCTGTCTATCTTTTCAATTAGAGGATACACATGCGAACTCGACGGACGAGTTTTGTATTGATTTGAAGACCCAAGGGTTTCAAAATGTGCTGGGCATGCAGGGAAGTATTCTGTACGACCCTGACGTTTTACAATTTACACAGACAAAAGACTTTAGCCTAGCTGGTCTTTCAACTGCTTCCTTCGGTACCCCGACTGTTGGACCAGAAAAAACGGTTACTTTCTCTTGGTCGAGCCCTACCGCTACGGGTGAAGATCTCTCAGATGGTCAGGTCATGGCTAGGCTCTGTTTTCAACCTCTGGTTGATTCCGGGAAAACAATTGTGGAATTTTCGAAAGATCCTACACCAATTGAGCTAATCGATGGCAACCTCCATTTGCTCTCCGCTACCTTTCTAGCAGCTGAAGTGCAAATTGGGGATGCAGAAGCCAGTGATATATCGATTGATGAGCTTTGTGTCGGTCCATCTATTTGCGGAGAAATAGGGCGTGGGTTCATTGATGTTATAGCTAGCTCAGATGCCCAACCACTGTCTTATAACTGGACTGGACCAGACGGATTCAGCACAAATGCTTCATCTTTTGAGGCACTTAGCGGAGGGTACTTTGAGTTGGAAGTAAGTAATAGCGAAGGTGAAATGACCAAAGCCTGTGCGGTGGTCACTGGTGGAAATAGTCAATCTGTCGTGGCGGCAAATATAACCCCTGTACCTTGTGATGAAGAGAATGGTGGCGCTATCGAGTTATCCCTTACTAATGCTAGTGCGGGCCTTGATTTTGTGTGGAGCAACGGAGCTACTACTAGTTCTTTGAGTGATCTAGCGTCAGGCAATTATATAGTCACGATTACCGATGAGGCGACAGGCTGTAGTGTAACACAGTCTTTTGATGTCCCCAAAGAAGAAATCAGAGGTAGCCTTTTTTCCAGCTGCCTAAATGAAAATGAGGTCGAGTTATGGGCCTTGATCTTTGACGTGGAAGGGAACCCTCATAGCTACGAATGGAGCAATGGAGAAACTTTCACAGGACCAAATGAACATAAGATAACTGTACCAGCTGTAGCAGGAACGGCATACCAGGTTACCGTTACCAATAACCAGGGCTGTTCGCGGGTATTGCAGACAAGCCTACCAAGCTGCCAGATACCCACCCAGGAAGAGGAAACATTTGATGGCTGTCTGCTGCTAGAAGCTGAACAAGTGCAAGCGGAGCAAGGTGAAATTGTTTGTCTGAATTTCACAGTACAAGACTTTGAAGACATTTTAGGCCTGCAGCTCACTATTCAATTTGATCAGAATTTACTGGGCTTTATTGAAGCCCGGGATTTTGCTTTGGCAAGTTCTACTACCGCCTTTGGCGTACTGCCAGAATTTTTAGCTGATGGTCAAGTAACCTTAGCTTGGTCCGATGCACAATTATCACCTAGAACCTTAGCTGATAACGAAGTTATTTTCTCCTTGTGCTTTGAGGTATTGGGGGAAACGGGCTTCGCCTCAGTAATCGTAGATGGCTCTAGAACACCCATTGAGGTCATCTGGGCATCCAATCTAAGTCAAGACCTACAACCTATTCCGTTGGGAAGTATTGGAGGGGGGATCCAGATTGGGGCGTCGACCAGCCCCAAACCTGTAATTGATCAGATTTGCGCTGAGACTTTAGGCTGTGGATCTTCTGCTACCATAAATTTAGTGGCCGCAGTTAGTGGCGACGCTGGGCCGTTCAGTTACGCATGGGAAGGCCCCGAAAGCTATACTGCTTTTGAGCAGGCCCCAGAGGTGATGCTTCCTGGACTATATAGTTTAACCGTTACAGACCAAGCGGGGAGGACTGCCCTAGCGGCAATTCAAGTCGAAGAAAATGCGGATCCAATTCGCATTGATGCGAACATCACCGAAGTATCTTGTGATGGAAGTCAGGCGGGCAGTATCAGTCTTACAAATATTCCAGCAGATGCAGATTACAGTTACGTTTGGAGTACTGGAGCAACCACCAGGGATATTTCCGGTCTAGAGGTAGGAGAGTATACCGTCACCATCAGTGATGAGACTAGTGGTTGCCAAAGTACGAAGCGCTTCTATGTGGATCTGGAAAGTATTGTCTCATTTCTATCCTGGTCGTGCCTAGATAGCTCATCTGTTGAGATGCAAGCTTTTGCATTTAGTAATGGATTGGATTCGACACCTTATACCTTTAGCTGGAGTACGGGAGAGGTGGAAGTAGCCAAGGAGGTGTCTTCAGTGATAGCACCTTTAGATGTCCTGACTTCAGTTACCATTACCGATGGAAGAGGCTGTGTGTCAGAAATAGGTTCAGTTCCTTATTGTCCCGATAGAGAAATATTTGCATCCATTTCATACAATTGCCAGACCGAAGACCAAACGGTTACACTACGTGCAACGGTATGGGAGGATGACAATGGTCCTTACCGCTTTAATTGGAGTAATGGGATAGAGGAAACTGGAACGGAAGGCCCAGATGTTACGACAAGTTCGATAGTGGTAGCTCCTGGAAACGTCTATCATGTAACCATTACTGACGCAAGTGGTAATACTAAGGTAATTGGAGATATTAAACCCAACTGCACTAGTTTCAATGGCCCCACTCCACAACTGAGTATTGGTGAAGCCAATGCTGAGACGGGTGAAACTGTATGTTTAGCAGTACGCGCAAAAGATTTTGTAAATCTTCTGGGATTGCAATATGCCGTAAGTTGGGACCCTACTCAATTAGAATTAAATAACCTACAGAATTTTGCCCTGCCAGACTTAGATGAAACGAACTTCAATTTGGGAGGGAATAACTATCAGAATGGACTTCTCCGGTTCTTGTGGATAGACCGACTCGGATTGGGGATAAGTATTCCCGATGATCAGGTACTCTACGAAATGTGTTTCAAAGTGCTGGGAGAGGGAGGTGAAGCTCCCGTATTTTTTGACGTGGCTAGTATGCAAACTGAAGTGGTCAATAATACACCAGAGTCCACCAGCCCTATCCTAGATGATGGTCTGATTATTATCAATGGTGAAGAGCGTATGTGGCCTGGAGATACGGACCACAATGAAGTAGCCAATCACTTTGATCTCCTGAATTTGGGATTGGCCTACGGAGCCACCGGCCCCATTCGAGAAAATGCCAACCTGATCTGGCGTGGTCAATGGGCTACGGATTGGGGACAAGGGACGCCTAGCACAGGAGTTGACTATAAACATATTGATACCAATGGCGACGGAGTGATCAATACCGCAGACACTACTGCGATTAGTCTGAACTGGGGCAGGGCCGTCAATCTCAGCCCGAACCCCATGGCAGAGTACAGATCCTCACCCGAGGATATGGACAGGCAAGGAGCACCTATTTACGTAGAAGCCTATCCTGTGCGCTCTGGAGAAACGGTCAGCTTTGATATCAATCTCGGAGATGACGAAAACCCCGTGGAAGGAGCCTATGGCCTAGCCTTCAGTATTGTATACGATCCCCTAGCAGTAGTCTACGGCTCGGCTAAGGCTACCTTTCAAAACTCTTGGCTCGGCAGTTTAGGCCAAGATATGATCGCTCTTGTGAGAGATGACCCGAATAATCACAGGCTGCATATTGGTGTTACTCGAATTGATCAACTTGAGGTAGATGGGAGTGGTTCCATTGGTCAGATCAGCATGACCATTGAAGATGTGATCTTTAGAGATGGCGAATATGAGATGCCCTTCCGAGTCGAAAATATCCGCTTAATTCGGGCTACGGAAGCAGAAATAGAAGTACAACAAAAGCAGACGGTTGGTACCATCACAGATACACCTTTATCTGTAGAGGAAGAGCCAATACAAGAGCGCGTAAAGGTATTCCCGAATCCCACCCTTGATCTTATAAATATTCAATATCAGTCAGTAAATATGGACCGCGTCCAAATTCTCAGTCTGGGAGGCCAGCTCCTGAGAGAGTATAAAGCTATGAATCAAATATCCTTACAAGGATTAACTCCAGCTGCCTATATCCTGCGGTTTATCGGATCAGATGGAGTATTCCTGAAAAAGGTGATTAAACAGTAAGACAGACAAATGTAAGGAAGGGCAATAAGTAGACGTATTGCCCTTCTAATTTTTCCTCAAGCAATTTCAGTTAAGCTCGGCTTCTTGATACTCCCTTCACGGAGCAGGGTAGAAGATGGCCATAGCTTACCGCTTTGCATTCTCATTCAAAATATTGAAGCATATGAAAACCATACTAACTACAACCCTATTTTTATTGAATATAATCGCGCTGATTGCACAAACGGCCTCTATTAGTGGAAAAGTAACCAATGCTGAAGGTGAATTTCTAGCTGGCGTGAGCGTCCAGTTGCTCGGAGCGGATGGCACGGTAATCGCTACTGCCAGCGAAGTAAGTAACTATCGTTTTGATGACCTTCCAACCGGGGAGGAGTACTCCTTGAAAGTCTCCAAGAGTGGTTCACCATTAAATGGTCTCTCTACTTTTGATGTAGTACTGATGCACAAGCATATATTGGGTACTGGTATCTTGGAAGAACCGTATCAAATTTTGGCTGGAGACGTCAATGGCTCTGGCAGTCTGTCCATCGCAGACATTGTTGAAATGAAACTACTTATTCTCGCTGTTCGGCAAAATTTTCGGACGGGTAGAAATTGGGGATTCATATCTGCTAACCATCAGTTTCAGAACCCCAGAAATCCCTTTGTAGAGCTAGAAAATGTTTCCAACACAGTAACACTCAATGCAGATATATCAGGCCTAAACTTTATCGGGTTTAAGTATGGAGATCTCAACAATACAGTTGTACCCGAATAGCCGGCTGCCTTATGTGTTAATTGCCCTATGTTCAAACAAAGAAATCCCGCATCTGTAACACGGATGCGGGATTGTTTTTGGAAAAGAATTAAGTTGTATCTATGGTCGTACGGCGTAAAAGTTTACTGCTACAAGCTAAAGGCAGCTTTGACTTTATCTATATAGTCCAGTTTTTCCCAGGTAAAGGTTTCTACTTCCTTTTCTAGGGTCTCACCGGCACCATTTTTCATGCTAACCGTCTTAATCTGAGAGTTGCGGCCCATATGGCCATAGGCGGCTGTTTCACTGTAGATTGGATTACGAAGCTTCAATCTCTGTTCGATGGCGTAAGGGCGCATGTCAAAGATCTCTGCTACTTTATCGGCAATCTGACTATCATTCAAAGCTACATTAGCCGTGTTATAGGTATTGATGTAGATATTCGTAGGCGCTGCAACACCAATCGCGTAGGATACCTGAACCAAAACTTCATCACAAACACCTGCTGCCACTAGATTCTTAGCAATGTGGCGGGTGGCATAAGCAGCTGAGCGGTCAACTTTGGAAGGGTCTTTACCAGAGAAGGCTCCTCCTCCATGCGCTCCTTTACCACCGTAGGTGTCAACAATAATCTTACGGCCCGTTAGCCCTGTATCTCCGTGTGGTCCACCGATCACAAATTTACCAGTAGGATTGATGTGATAAGTAATATTATCATTGAATAAAGCCTGAATCTCTGGCTTTAGTTTAGCTTTTACTCTAGGAATGACCGTTTCGATAATGTCTTGTCGGATCTTCGCCAACATGACATCATCTTCGTCGAAGTCATCGTGCTGTGTCGATACTACAATCGAATCGATTCGCTGTGGGGTGTGATCATCGGAGTACTCGATCGTTACCTGTGATTTGCTATCGGGGCGCAAATAGGTCAGTTCTTGCCCGCCCTTGCGAATGGCTGCCAACTCTTCTAGGATCAAGTGAGCCATATGTAAGGCTAAGGGCATGTAGTTGTCGGTCTCGTTGGTAGCATAGCCGAACATCATACCTTGGTCACCGGCACCTTGTTCTTCTGGTGCGGCTCTTTCCACCCCTTGGTTAATATCTGGGGACTGTTCATGAATGGCAGAAAGTACACCACAAGAGTTAGCCTCAAACATATACTCAGACTTTGTGTAGCCAATGCGACGAATAACGTCTCTGGCAATCTCTTGAACGTCGAGATATACGTTGGATTTAACTTCTCCTGCTAGTACTACTTGCCCAGTAGTCACTAAGGTTTCACAAGCTACTTTTGAACTAGGGTCAAAAGCCAGAAAATGATCAACAAGTGCATCGGATATTTGATCCGCAACTTTGTCTGGATGTCCTTCTGAAACCGATTCTGAAGTGAATAAATAAGGCATTAGAATGTAATGTTTTTCTGAAGTTGTTAGTAGACAGTTTCGCTATCCTTTTTGGGAACAACTTCATTGTTATAAGGAGTCGCCAACCGCAGCGGCGCTGCAAAAATAGAAATACTTTTGAATTTCCTCTGCTTTAATGAAAGGGCTAATATGGGACCAATAAATCTAGGTAGGTGGCCTACTTAATTTCGCAAGTAATTAATGATTCTGTAGTGGTCTTGGTAAAGAGTTCTCCTTCTAGTTTATCTCCAATTTGTACAGGACCGACGCCCGCTGGAGTACCTGTATAAATGAGATCTCCCATCTGCAATTTGAAGTATTGGGATACATAGACAATAATATCCTCAAAAGAGAAAATCATGTCTTTTGTATTTCCTTTTTGGACGACTTCACCATTCTTTTTTAATTGAAACTCGATGGCCGTCCGATTCACGCGCTCGATGGGAATAAACTCGCTGATCGCTGCTGAATGATCAAATCCCTTCGCAATTTCCCAGGGGTGCCCCTTCTTCTTCAATTCTGACTGCAAATCCCGAGCTGTAAAGTCGATCCCGAGGGCTACTTCTTTGAAATAGTCTCCAGCAAAGGCTCTTTGCACATGGCGCCCATTTTTCCCAATTTTCAGTACCACCTCCAATTCATAATGTAGATCCTTGGTAAACTCCGGATAATACAAGGGGCGATTACTAATCAGCAAAGCTGACGGCGGTTTCATAAATACTACCGGCCTGGAAGGAACTGGGTTATTGAGTTCTTTGGCGTGGTCTACATAATTGCGTCCAATACAAATGATCTTCATTGCTATGGGTTTAAGCCAGATGGAAGGCAGATTCAGCCGACAAAAGTAGAAAAACTTACCTTCAAAATCCACCATTGAATTTTAAGCTATTCCAGAAAAAAGAATTTTTTTCCCGACTGCTGTCCTATTCTCAAGCTGTCATTCGATATGGAGGTGTAAATAATGATTTAACTAATCAAAAACTCTATCGACATGACAAAGATCATTAGAACTGGTATCACCCTATTTATCTTCCCATTGGCATTGCCGCTAAGTGCTCAGAAAAGTATTACCATTGTAAGTCAGGTATGGATTGACGGGGAGCAGGAAACCGTATTCAATAAATTGCGCAGCTTGCAGGAGTTTACCGATTGGTCGCCTTTTTTGGTAAGTGATCCCGAGCAGAAAAATTGGGTGGAAGGGGTAGACGGTGAAATTGGGTCTGCTTTCCATTGGGAAGGCACTGCTGAGAAGAGCGAAGGCATTCAGAAGTTGGTCGCCATGAAAGGGCAAAACTACCTGCGGATGGAATGTGAAATCTTCAAACCGTATAAGAGTCAGCCCGTTTTCGAATATGAATTACAAGAAAAGGACGGGAAGGTGCAGGTTGTCCAAACCTTTACATTGAAGCCAGCGGATTCAATCGGTTTATGATGTCCCTATTCGGTGTGAAGCGAAAAATGAAAGCCATTAACCAGCTGGGGATGGAACGCTTGAAGCAAAGCATAGAGGAGCAGTCTAATGCCATTTCACACCTACATTAATCCGATGATATATACCGTTTTGAGTTAGAATTGATGCCCTGCTAGAACCCTAGCTAGGGCATCGACCTCTATTCTCCGCTTATTTATTATCTTGTTCCATTCACTAGCAAGAAAGACCAACTAAATGAGCCAACTCAATAAACGGATCAATCTCTATGGTTTGACGATGATCGCCGTAGGAAGCTGCATTGGTGCCGGTATTTTCACCACCCCTAATGTCGTCGCCCAGCCCCTAAACAATCACCTTTTAGTCTTAATCATCTGGATTCTTGGTGGCCTGATTAGTCTCACCGGAGCCCTCACTTTTGCCGAATTGGGTGGGATGTTCCCGCAATCTGGTGGCGTGTACGTATTCCTAAAGGAAGCTTACGGTGATATCACTGGCTTCCTATATGGTTGGGTCATCTTGTTAGCTATCAATACAGGCTCCTTGGCCGCATTGGGTATTGCACTGGCTGAATATCTTACCTTTTTCTTTCCAATGACTCCCGAGATAAAGACCCTTGTAGCAGTTGGGGTGATTGCAGGATTAACCCTGATCAATGTGGTCGGTGTACAGGTGAGTCAATCTCTGGCCAACGTTTTTACGGGTTTAAAACTGCTAGCGATTGCAGGAATTGTGATTGTAGGGATCCTATACTATGACCCTTCAAAGGTAGACTTTAGTCTAGGTTTCGTTACCCAAGAGGGACAAAATATCTACACCGGATTACTGATCGCCCTCATCGGAGTGCTATGGTCATACGGGGGATGGCATCATGCCTCCTACGTAGCTGGCGAAACCATCAATGCGCAGAAAACGGTACCTCGTGCCATGATGCTCGGCGCGATTATCGTGACCATGACCTATGTGTTGGTTAATTTGGCCTATATGTTACTGTTGCCAATGGAAGCTTTGGTGGCCAGTGAAAAAGTGGCTGGAGATGCGGTAGCAGCCGTCCTATCCAATGGAGGGCAGATGGTGGCCATAGCCATAGCCATTTCTATATTTGGGACGATTAGTATCTACACAATGTCAGCGCCACGGATCTACTTCGCCATGGCTAAGGATGGACTTTTTTTTGAAAAACTGGCAGAGATTCATCCCCGTTTTCGCACCCCTACCAATGCCATGCTGATACAAGCCCTTTGGGCGATTCTTCTACTCCTATTTTGGGGGACCTTTGCTGATCTTATCACCTATGTGGTCTTCATGGATTTCCTTTTTATGGCCTTAGGCGCCTATAGCGTTATCCTATTTCGAAAACGCCTGGCGGATCGAGAGAGACCCTATAAAACGTGGGGTTATCCGATTGTCCCTTGGATCTTTATCGTGATCGTGGTAGCCTTTTTGATCAATACACTGATTAGCCGACCAAGCCAAGCGATTGCCGGGATCGTAATTGCGGGGATTGGACTGATGGTCTTTCGCTTATTCAAAAGAAACGAAACTGATAAGTGATAGAGAAGCCCCTCCACTAATTTGCTGTTGTCAATGACACTTGATTGAATGGTACCTTTAATTGATTGAATGGGCACCTGCCTTGAGTTCCGTTAAAGGGTATCCCTTTTTAAGCTATTTTTTGCTGAGATTTTGGTATCCGCTCAAGTCCAAGGCTGCTTCACTCAAGGAGGAGACGGAACAGAGCAGCCACTGTTTACTTCTGTGGAATAGTCCTCTAGTTTTGTCTCGAAAAGAAAACTTCTCAATCAAAAAACCAAGTGTAATGAAAACAGTACAAGAACTACCCAATCAGGTGGATGTGGAAGCCCTTGAATCAAAGGTCAAGAAAATGTATCGAGATGTTGCCCTCAATCCCGAAGGTGACTTTCACTTTGAAATGGGCCGCCAGTTGGCCGAGCGATTGGGTTATCCCACCCGGATGCTAGACCGAATTCCGGAGCCTGCCATGGACTCCTTTGCAGGGGTCGGTTATTATTTTCACTTAGCCAATATCGAACCTGGTGAATTTGTTGTAGATCTAGGAAGCGGAGCTGGCATGGATGCTTTTTATGCAGCTTTGGCCACCGGTCCTTACGGTAAGGTCCTAGGGATCGATATGACTGAGGAACAATTGGAAAAATCGATTCTATTAGCGTTAAAGAACGGCTTTCATCACGTCAACTTCACCAGGGGATATATAGAGGAACTACCTATTAAAGATGGCGTAGTAGATGCGGTGATCAGTAACGGTGTGGTTAATCTATCCGCTGATAAAACGAAGGTTTTTCAAGAAGCAGCTCGTATTCTGAAACCGGGCGGGCGACTTGCTTTCTCCGATATCGTTTCTGGAGTAGATTTGCCGCAAAGTATCACTTGCAATTCGACCCTTTGGGCAGCCTGTATTGGTGGTGCTGTAACGGGGGCCACCTATCTGCAGATGATCGAAGAAGCCGGTTTAGAGGTCACCCATATGGAAGATAACGCTGCCTATCAATTCTTATCCAATAGCGCCCAAGGTGCCACCTCAAAATATGGCATTAAGAGTGTCTCAATTTTAGCTGTTAAGCCATAAAAAAGGGAGATTCCCTCAATGCAGGCAAGTGTCTCTCAATTTCGACCTTGCCTCTATCCTTTTGTTACCTAAAAAACCTCAACCATGAAAACCACATTCTTTCTCGTGACCAAAGGTCACGTACTTTCCCTTTTATCTCTATTGTTCATTTCATTGGGCTTCTCCTCTTGTATGTATACCTCACCGGCGGAGGACTATGAATCAACCTACATTGGTACTAGCGCTCCCGATTTCGACCTGAAAAGTACGTATGATGAGACCTACTCCTCCGAACGAATGAAAGGGAAATATACGGTACTACATATCGCAACGACCTGGTGCCCCTTTTGTAATGCTGAAGCTCCTCATTTGGAAAAAATATATGAAGAGTATCGCGACAAAGGAGTAGAGGTGTTGATCATTGATGTCAAGGAAGATCGAGAATTAGTGCAGGAAAAACTAGTGGATAACTTTCAGCTAAGCTTTCCCGTATTGCTGGACACAGATGGTGAAGTGGCGGCGAGCTTTGCTCCTGCTGATGTATTGCCCGATTTGGCTCGCGATGAGGTCATGCTTGCAGCCAATTTACTGATCGATCCAGAGGGGAAGATTCGTTTTTTCTCTTTGCTAGACACTAAAGCCTTTGATGCAGAGCTAATTAAGCTAAAAGAGGTACTCGATGAACTATTATAATGTCTGTCTGGCGCTATTGCTGGTAGCCTCTTGCCAACCAAGAACTATAGATAGTACTTCAGCCGATTATAATTTGGTAGTATTGAAATCCGTGCCGACAGTCAAATTGAAAAAAGGGGTGCGCTTTGAAGTGCCTGTACAATTTGAAATTGAACCAGGCTTCCATATCATGGCAGATACGGGATTCACGGAACAATGGGTCTACACTAGAATGAATCTGGAAGCTGCCTCCGGTTTTTTGACGGATGCTCCACTGTTTCCTGCTCCCACCGATCTCTTTATGGCTGGTGATACACAGCCTCTGTATATTTTTGAGGAGGAATTAGAGATTAGGGTGCCGATCCTGCCCTCCGTCCGGGCGGAGAATGGTGCTTACCAGCTAAGTGGCCAACTCGTCTATCAGGCTTGTACCAAACGAAAGTGTTTTTTCCCTAGGCAGTTAGACTTCCAAGTATATTTACAGTTCGAGGATCAGCCGTAAAATTTGTGCATTTTAGATACAAAGAAGGTATCCATATACTTTCCCCACGCCTATGGAGGAGCCTGTCTAGCCAGGCAGATAGATTTTCACCTGCGACATATCCGGATAGATCAAGGCATCCAGGAGAGATGGTGGTGGCAAACACTATCCATTGGCTGGGGCGAGTAGATGGGTAATCCCACGCCTTTGGAGGAGCCTTTCCCACCACTTTTCTGTCGCCCCATCCCTTTCCTCGGTAAATTTTGAGCCTAAACGCCGCTTTTTAGCGGGCAAGTCCCTAATTTCGCCTTCCATCAAAAAATCGAAGCAGTGAAAGAACAGGTTCAAGCCCTAGCACAACAGTATCACGACGAGATTATTCAATTGCGAAGACACATCCATCAGCATCCTGAATTATCTTTTCACGAAGTGGAGACAGGGAAGTTTATCGCTGGGAAATTAAAGGAGTGGGGAATTCCCTTTGAACACGGTGTCGCTGACAATGGCGTGGTGGGTTTGATTGAAGGTAAAAAGGGCAAGGGTAGGGTAGTAGCGCTTCGTGCGGATATTGATGCCTTACCCATTACAGAAGCGAATGACGTGCCTTATAAATCCCAAAATGAGGGTGTCATGCATGCTTGTGGACATGATGTGCACTCCTCCTCGCTCCTCGGGACTGCCAAAATCTTAAACCAACTCAAAGATCAGCTTACTGGTACCATCAAGCTGATCTTTCAACCGGCGGAGGAAATGCTGCCGGGTGGTGCTTCGATTATGATCAAGGAGGGGGTACTGGAGAATCCTGCGCCTGCCAGTATATTTGGACAGCACGTTCATCCGCCCTTACAAGTCGGGAAAGTAGGGTTTAGACCGGGTATGTACATGGCATCGACCGATGAGCTGTATATGACGGTTACCGGTAAGGGAGGGCATGGAGCTATTCCACAGAACTGTATCGATCCGATCGTGATCACTTCTCATATTATTACTGCCTTACAACAAGTAGTTAGTCGGCGGGCGAATCCTACCATGCCAACCGTGCTTACCTTCGGTTACATCGCCTCTACTGGTGGCTCCACCAATGTCATTCCCAACGAGGTAAAACTAAAAGGGACTTTCCGAACCTATGATGAGGATTGGCGCTATGAAGCCCATCGAATCATGAAAGAAATTGCGGAAGGCTTAGCGAAATCCTTGGGAGGAGTTTGTGACTTACACGTGGCGAATGGTTATCCTGCCCTAATCAACAACCCTGATCTAACTCGCAATGCCAAAGCTTATGCCGTAGAATACCTGGGGGCGGACAATGTCGTTGATCTTCCGATGCGGATGACTGGCGAGGACTTTGCCTACTATTCCCAGGTGATGCCAGCTTGCTTTTATCGCCTTGGGACTGGAAATCCTGCCAAAGGGATCAATTCCCCTATTCATACTAATACATTTAATGTGGATGAGCAGTGTCTAGAGGTTAGCACTGGATTGATGGCCTGGATGACATTACAGGAGTTGAATCGGATGTCTTAATTAGGGGTAAGCAAGCGCTAGTCCATTTTTTCTGAATCAAGTTTATTCTCATCATGAATACTTCATGGCCATGAAGTATCCTGGTTTTTTATGCAAAAAAACTGATTTTTTTGCTTGCTAAAGCGTTGGTATTCAGTTGCTAACTGTGGTGTCTGTGTTTTTTTTGAAAGAAATCTTACGATAGTAGGGACATTTTCTTGGACCAATACACAGTATAGTGAAAGCCAAATGAAAATTACAAGAAACCAAAAGGTCATCCCAAAACCATCCAACAATCCCGATTTAAGCGACAATTGTAATCCCATTGACTTAACCCCAAAAGCCAAACCTCAGTTACCCCCAGAATACCAAATGAATAAGTAGCCTTTTTGTGATAATTTTTAGTTTGTAGATTGCCTAAAACCCAGTCGGGTGATGCCCAAACGCCCTTCTCCACCTGCTTTTGTGGTTAGCGAAAGGCGAAGATCAAAAGTGATCTGTATGGAGCACCTTGATCAAGCGTTTCGCTGACTTGATACACAAAACAGCGGAGAATAAAAACCGAAATTACTTTTAGGACTTCGGTCATTTTCAAAACAGCTATTCAAACGCAGGTAAAGTGATTACCTGCGTTTTTTTATGGGAACAGTATGGCCATCTTGATTTCTAGTTCCCGAGGTTGTAATTGATCAAGGGCTACTTCTATTCTGTTCTTCAGGTTTGTGCCGAAATTGTTAAGTGCAACACGAAAGTGGGGGCCGAATTGCAGCTGGATTTCCCCAATAGCCCAGTTTACACCTAAACCTAGCTCTGTCAAACCATTCCACCTTCTAATGCTCCCTTCATAGTTGATTAGCCCAAATTCCATTGGTTGATTCGCGTTCCTCATACCCTGAAAGCCATCCAACAGATACAAGTGTCTTTGTGCTTTACCCAGAGTAAGCACTCGATATTGCAGTCCAAATCCAAATGTCAAATGTTAAAGTTCGCGCTTGGTGTCCTGGACAAAAACCTTAGCCCCAAAAGGGGGAGACCCAGGCGATTACCATAAAGAAATAGTTGGCTTGAAGTGGCAAAATGAACATGTATGTAACTAAAATTAGATTTTTTTAGAAAATAGGCCGTTGTAATTGTTTGATTATCAATTATTTGTATAATATATTGGTTTTTGCCTGAAAAAAAGATGAAAATTATGAGGACATTTTTCCCACCCAATCCACAGTAATATGAAAGCCAAATGAAAACGAATAATCCCAAAACAATCCCTGAACAGTCCAACAGTAATCCCTAACAAACCCTAGAACCCCAAACCCCCTTAATCCCGGAATTCTAGCAACCAAAATCCCCCAGTAATCCCTTGAACAACACCCCCAAATCCCCTAAATCCTACAGCCCAAAGAACCAAATGAAACTCGTGGATAGCTAAGCGGAACGATATTTAGTTATCCAGCATGAAATGTGATGTTGAACCAATAGGCCCAGACTGCCTAGCGGTGCAGTGTCTCCTTCAAAACATGGATCGGAAGCGCAGGCGGTAACCCGCCTGCGCTTTTTGTTATGCCAACAACCTGTCTTCCTTATGCTTACGATCTAAGTGAAAACAAAACTCCAAAATCAAGGTATTAGTAGGTGTGTTTAAAATTCTGATTTTTAAGTAGTTAAATATGATTGGCCCGGTTTCTCTAGGCTAGGTTAGGGGAAACGCTGGACAATCTTTTGTCGTATCTAGATGCTTAGAAATAAGTTACTTTTGACAACGTATACTCTTTAGTCCTGAACCTTGTATGTGATTTTTGATCCTGGTTCTAGCTAAAGAGCCCTACAATCTCTAGCAGACGACCTACAAGATGAAACAAGTTTACGTTCAGCCTTCCGAAGAGGAGAATGCCTTTCTATTGTTGTCTTTCTTTAGTTCCAGTCTGATTAGAATTATCATTTGTTGAAGTCCTACATAAATCCTAGTTACTATTTGCAGGAAGGGCGGTTTCGTGAGCATTTGAGCTTGCTTCCATACCAGGAACCATCCAATTATCAGCTAGGGAACGATAAGCGTGCGATCTCTTACACCATCGAACAATGCTAAACATTTTATCACCCTAAAATGATAGCAGATGTTTTCAGAAATCTACCTACAGAAAATTAAGAAGGGATTAGTCCCATTGATCGCGGCTTGTTCTTTGCTATGCGTAGGATGTGCAGAAATTGAAGTGGTTCAGGAGTTATCTTGTCATGATAGTAATGATGGAGTGCTAGTTGCTTCACCAGGCGGTGATATTAATGGCGAAGCCATTTACTTATGGAATACAGGAGCTACCACAGCTACTATATCTGGTCTTTCTGCCGGTACTTACAGCGTTACTATAGAAGATTCGGAAGACACAACATTTTCTGAAACGGCTTCCTATGATTTGATTGCTCCGGATCCCCTCAACCCTAACATAGAAATCAATAGCCATGAAACAGAAACGGGGGGTAATGATGGAATGCTTACGGCTACGCCCACTGGGGGAACAGGTAGTTACACTTATCAATGGTCTAATGCAAGCACCAGCGCTAGTATATCAGGATTGACAGCTGGTACTTATACGCTGACGGTCACGGACGAAAATAGTTGTACTGCTACGGCGGAAGTAGAGGTTTTTCATTTGGCGTCCCTATATGGCCTGGTTTGGTTGGATTTGGATCAAGATGGAGTCTACGATGATTATGAGGTTCCAATTGATTCTGCCTATGTGCGGTTGTTTTCCTGCGACGGCAATGTGTTAATTGATGAAATCGTTTTGGACTCTACAGATGAACAGGGGCAATACGTATTTGAAAATGTGCTTCCAGGGGATTATTGTATCGAGATAGACCCCAGGACTGCGAATATTCCTTATATCGCCTCGGGTTTCTGGGTCACGACCTTTGAAGGTACCGAAGAGCAAACTAGAGTGGCATCTAGTAGCATTACGCTGCAGCCTGGAGAAAATACTGGTATCTACAATATTGGGGTGTTTTATGACGTCTGCTACCCTAATTATAACTTAGAGATAACGGATTGTGTCGCTGATGGCGCTACCTTAAGCTGGCAAACAATTAATGCTGATGATCACGATCAGATAGCGGATCATTGCTGGAAAATTGTAGTCGGAGGTGCTGGACCGCAACATGCAGACTTCGGCGAGTTTGGGGTGTTCCTTGATTATCTTGGGGCGGGTATACATGCTTCTTTAATTGAAGTTTCTATTTGTGCCGATAGTCCTGATTTAGTAGTTACCGATGGAGATTCTCCTGGGACCTTTAAGATGACTTATGATCTGTCCAGTCATCTCATCCAACCTGGAACGGCTTATTGGTTTGCCGTTGCTGAGATCTGTGATGGAATGCCAGCAGGTGGGAATACAGCCATCTGGAATTTTCAGCGAAGCCCCGATATCCCAATCATCGACGGAGATACTGGGCCATTTTACGATCCAACCGATAGTACTCCTTATGCTTGGGACGATTATGAGGGGTATTTTAGAACCAAGGATGAACAATTTACAGTAGAAACGGAAATCATAAAACCAATTTGTCCAGAAGAATCGGAAGGTTATGCAGCTGATGGCTGTATAAAGCTAACCATAGCCGATGGGAGCACTTGCTGGGGCATCTACAATATCAAAATCAATGACGTCTTACTGAAGCAGTCTGACTCCGAAGAGGGAGAGGGTGATGAAACGGAATTTGGTCAAGGCACCTATACATTTTGTGGGTATGGGGTTGATGTATATACGGTGTCAGTGGAAGAGACAGGAATGTGTAATCCACCAAAATCAGCGTTGATCGATGATGCCGTGGAAGTCCCTAATGGTATGGATATGGAGTCACCAAAGATGATCGTGACGGACTTTTTTGCTGGCTCTTTGATTGCTGATAATTTGGATGAAACGGATACGGATGATTCAGCCGATTTAGGAGATATGATCATTCCGGAAGGTTCCTGTTCCATGAAATCTTATTTCAAGGTAATTGGCGCAGACAATTGTGATGGTGAAATTTGTGATGGCCCTGCCGTGACAGCATCAGTTTTGGCTGGTCCAGCGAATACTATTCCCGGTACACAGATCAAGATCTATAATCAAGATGGAGAAGCTGTCGAAACTGATGGAAGCATTATTGAAATGCAGGGATGTGAGTGGGTGATTGAACTGAATTGGGGCATTGGAGAATCTACTGTCGAAATCTGCATGGATGATGCAGAAGAAGCCGGATTGTCTGATCCAGCCTGCGTAACAATCACTGCTAATGTACAGGACAATATAGAACCAACGATCATTGCTCAATCCATGAATTTGGTTATCCCTGCTTGTAGTGAGCAGGTGTGTGGGATATGTAGCTTTCAAATTATGGATGGTTGTGACAATGCTATCAATAGTGATTCGGTTCAAGTAGAATTTCTGGCGGCCGAGAACCTAGGCTATGAATTGGAAGGTCCTGTGGAAGTGCAAAATGGTTCATTTGAAGTTGCCATCTGTTTGGCGGATGCTCAAGGACTTTTAGAAGAAGGGAGTGAGGTTTTTGCAGGTGAAGTGAAGATCTCCTATGCTGACGACTTAGGAGATGAATTTACAGCTATGGCCGGGGTTTCTATTAATAAAGCTGCCATGGAAACGGATCCCGTAATTATTGCTTCTGGGAATACATTTACGGCGCTACCTTGTGAAGACGGTGCAGAGGTGATCATTGGTGTTACGGTGATCGATGATTGTGATGATATTACGGATGATTTGAAGATAGAAGGAGCGGAAGGCTTATCAGCTGTTCCTCCGATCTTGAATGGCCTTACTGGATACTTTGAGTTTGCGGGAACACTTACACCGGACGAGTACTCCATTACTTTCACCTATCCAGGTGCAGCTGATGTGACCGTTGCCGTCATCGTCTCTCAGGAGGATAATCAGGCCCCGGAGATCGATATGACAGGCAACACTTCCTTTACTATTCCCACCTGCCTTGAGGAGATAACAGCCACTTGGTCTGTGCAAATTTCGGATGACTGTGATGAAGAAATTGATCTAAGTAATGTCAATATAACTGTAGGTGAGAATACCCTTGAAGTGCCAGGTGACCATGCTGAGGTACTGCTTGCAGAAGACGGCTATGTATTGATCGAGTTAAGTGCTAATCTTACTTTGAATATGGATGGTGATCCTTTCATCGTTTCTTACACAGATGTAAATGATGAGATGTCCAGCGCTGAATCTACCATTGCGGTAAACGGCACTCCTGATCTTATCCCACCAATAATTATTTACCCTACTGCCATGCTTTCTAAAGAACTAGACCCATGTGGTTCTAGTACAGCAGAAATAAAGTTTGCTGTTTCAGCAATAGATAATTGTTCAGCAGCAGTGGCAGTAGAGGTGGATGCCACAGGTAGTGAATCTATAACTTCAGTGTCCGATGGGGGAATAGATCAATACACTTTGCTCTATGCTGCTTCATCGGTTCCATATCAAGTTACCTTAACGGCCCAAGATGAAGCAGGAAATACAACAAGCCAGGTAATGTGGATCAGTGTAACACAGGCTGTTGCTCCAATCACTAGCCTTGCCTGCAATACCGGCCTTAATGTGCCAGTTGATCTATTTTGTCAGGTAGAGCTATCTCCTGATTTAGTCCTTGAGGGCTCCTTTGGTTGTCTCACGCCGGCTGATATTGAGATTGTGGTGGCTGGAAAGGACAGGAGTGATCCTAGTGCTAATTTCACCGATGGTGTAGGAACTCATGAATTTGATATCTATTTACAAGGCGTCTTTTATTGCAAAGGTAATATCACCACCTTTGATAATACCCCGCCCGTGATATCCTGTCCTACTTCAAGTATAGATTTTGTCTGTACAGATATAGAAAAAATATACGGTACGCTCGACTATACTGGAGAGCCGACGATTTTCGATAACTGTGACGGTGCGAGTTATAGTTGGTATGAGGAAACACTCTATGGGGAAAATGAAGCTTGCGACGAGGTCCAAATCAAACGGGTTTTCACGGTTACGGATGGTGCTGGTAAAACGGACGTATGCGAACAATTGATTACGATCCGAAAACCTAACCTGGCGGACGTATTGCCACCCAATGAGGTGATCGAATTAAGTTGTGATGATGAATTAGAATATGATAATAATGGACTACCAGTGCCAATGGCTTTGGGGGGGTATCCTTATATCACGACCTTTTTTGGAAAGCAGAATCTGGCTCCAACCTACTGCAATCTAGCGGCAACTTATTCCGATTCAGATAGAATTGACGTTTGTGAGGGCAATTATAAGTTCATTCGTACTTGGTCCGTCTTGGACTGGTGCCATCCAGCGGATCAATTGAGTTACACACAATTGATTAAAGTTGGTGACTTCGAGGCCCCCGTGGTGTCGGCGCCTACGGTAGATTATGATTGGGATGGGGAGCCAGATATTTTGGAATTTTCTCCTGGTCCGTTCGAATGTACCGCAGCTTTTGAAGTACCCTTGCCTCTCGTATCTGACAATTGCTCTGCTAGTTTTAGTATTACGACCGAAGTCTTAGCAGATGGAAATATACCGATTCTTGTGCTGGAGAATGGAGATAATCGGTATGTAAGTGAAATCCCACCTGGATGTCATGCCTTCCGTTATTGGGTGTCAGATGGATGTGGAAACCAATCGGATATCACCGTTCCCTTCGTAGTAGTAGATAGAGTAGCACCAACGGCCATTTGTGATGACGAACTGAATATCACCCTTGAAAATGAAGGATTTGCCAGAGTCTACGCGGCAGATTTTGATGAAGGATCATGGGATAATTGCACCGCCGTTACTTTACAAGTTCGAAGGGCTTTGGTGGATGAAGACTGTCTGAGTTCAGAAGGAGCCTTCACCTCCTGGGCCCCCTATGTGGATTTCAATTGTTGTGATATCGGAAGAGATATCCGTGTTGAACTGCGGGTGTGGGATGATGCTAATTTTGACGGTATGCCTGGAAGTGTTAGGACTTTCGGAACTTGTGGGGATGATGAAATCGTGGTAGCCGACAATAATAATGTTTGCTGGCTTGATGTGAGGGTAGAGGATAAGCAAGCTCCACATTGTATCCCTCCACATGCACAGTCAGTAAGCTGTGCTACGCTTCCGTACGATTTTGACCCAAATGAGATCGAACTCCTGGAAGACCTATTTGGACAAGCAGACTTCTCGGATAATTGTACAGGCGTAGAGGGAATAGAAAATCCTCCTATCGTCACGATCGATGATTGTGGCGCGGGGACCATTCTGCGTTCCTTTACGGCTACGGATGCTGGCGGATTAACTTCAGGTACTTGCGAGCAATTGATTACTATCGATCCGATACATAATTATGAAATCGGTTTCCCTGCCGATAGTCAGGCAGATTGTGGAGTGGCAGATCCGGATACGATTATTACCAAGGAGATCGGGTGTGATCTACTGGCCATTAGCAGCGAAGATGAGATTTTCTCGGCTTCAGGAGATGAATGCTATAAGATCTTCCGTACCTATCGAGTGATCAATTGGTGTGAATACGATGGTGAGGCAGCCCCTGTGGTAGTGAGTCGAGATGAGGATTGTGATGGCAATCCAGGGGATGAGGCCGTCTGGGTGCTCCGCAGAAATAGTGAGGCTGTGTATTTTGACCGGGATAACAATGAGTCGAACAACAACCCGGCGGCTGGTGAAAAAGGAACTTCCTGCGATGGTATTAGTAATCCTAGTGGCTATTGGATCGATAATATTATAGATGAAAATGCTACTAGAGACCCGATTACCGGCCAAGAAGACAATGGTACGAACAATGATAATATTCGTAACATCGACTCTAGAGGCTACTGGCAGTACACACAGGCCATTAAAGTATACGATTCGGTAGATCCAGTGATCACGGTAGAAGCTTATGGAGACTTTGAATCGCTTGATGGCGTAAACTGTGATGCGCCCGTTACCATCAACTTCACTATTGAAGATGAATGTACCGAAGAAGAAGGACTAGAATATGTTTGGCTAGATGCCTTCCTTGTTGACGCAGATGGGGACGGAAATTTCACTCAGGCTGAGTTTGTGACGGATGCAGATATGACCGCTAACGTAACGGGAGAAGCGCCAAACTATTCCTTTACGGCGGAATTACCTACTGGGCAACACGCCTTATTGATTAAAGGATCGGATGGTTGTGGAAATGAGGTGGTGGATCTGATTGTCTTTACGGTCGTGGATGCTAAGGCTCCTTCTCCTATCTGCCTCAATGGTTTGGCCATAGAGTTGATGCCAACAGAACCAGGCACAGACGCAGATGGCGATGGCGATGTGGATGCAGCTGCGATGACTATTTGGGCTAATGATTTCATCACTAGTCCAGTCTACGATTGCCACGGGCAGGGGCCAGAAGTTGATGACCATGGGAATAAACTAATAGTAGACTACTCGATCAACTTGATAGATGAAGAACCTGATCGTCAACAGACTGCCTTAATTCTGACCTGCGATAGCGAGGAAACAACGATAGTTGAAATCCATGCCTGGGATGAGGCCGGTAATCATGACCTTTGTCAAACCTTTGTACTAGTCCAAGATCTCATGGATAGGTGTGAGGCAGAAACCGGGGCTATTGCGGGTTTAATCGAAGCTGCAGAAGGAGAGGAAGGTGTAGCTGCGGTGCAGGTGCAAATCAGTGGAGCGATGAATCAGGTAGCAGTAACGCAAGATGATGGAGCCTTTGCTTTCCACAACATACCGCTGGAGAGTGACGTTTCTATCCTCCCGACGAAGGACGATGACCCGCTTAACGGCGTTACTACCTTTGATCTCATATTAATTAGTCGGCACATTTTAGGGGATGCCCTACTGGATTCACCCTGGAAGCTCCTGGCAGCAGATGCAAATAACAATGGATCGATCAGCACTATTGATGTGATTAGTATTCGACGTCTAATCCTAGGGATGGAAGACCGTTTTACTGATAATTCAAGTTGGCGTTTCTTCCAGGAGGAACAGCAGTTTCTAGATCCAACTAATCCTTGGACTACTGATCTGCTAGAGCTAACATCCATTAATAATGTAGAGGAGGAAATGGAGGTCAATTTTAAAGGTGTTAAAATTGGAGATGTCAATGGTAGTGCGCGCCCTAATGCCTTATCGCAGGTGGATGAACGCACCAAGGGAGTATTTGCACTCCAGCTAGAAGATGTGGAGATGGAGCTTGGTGAAACCTATGACATCGAATTCAAAGCCGCTCAAATAGAGAGGATTGCTGGTTACCAAGGGACTTTGACCATTGGAGAGAAGCTAGAGCTAGTTGACATCGTTTATGGTGTTGCTGAAGAAGGAAACTTCGGAACTCGTTATATACAAGAAGGATGGTTAACTACTTCGTGGAATGGAGAGGCAAAGGCTAATCAGGTTCTATTTAGCTTGAGACTTCGAGCTAAACGTTCTACTTCTTTAAGTGAAGCCATCGGATTAAGTTCTTCGATCACCCCTACTAAGGCTTATGGAATAGATGGAGAGACGCTGGATCTAGCGATCAACTTCAGCACTGGAAAAGTACAAGAGGTAACTTTCGAGTTGTACCAAAACCAGCCTAATCCATTCCTGGATGAAACCGTAATTGGATACAATTTGCCAACAGCTGCACAGGTGACTTTAACCGTCAGTGACGTAGCTGGTAGAACGATAAAGATGATCCGTACGGAAGGGGGGAAGGGATACAACACGATCATCCTTAACCGTAAGGATCTTCCAGCAGCAGGTGTACTATACTACACGCTGGCTACCGATGATTACACCACCACTAGGAAGATGATTGTACAGTAATCCTTCTTCTCAAAGAATAATTTGCTTAACTGCAAACTGGGGCAGGGCTATCACTTCCGTGGTAGCCCTGCCTTTTTATTTATAGTGTGGTTTTTTGTAATAGCTTGATTCATAGTTTATTGGGTGCGTTGTTTTGTTTTTTTTTGAAAAAAATCAAAAAACAGTAGGACATTTTTTCTATCCAATCCACAGTAGTATGAAAGCCAAATGAAAACAAATAATCCCAAAACAATCCCTATTAAACCCTAGAATCCCAAACCACCTTAATCCCAAAATTTCAATACCCAAGATCCCCCAGTAATCCCTTGAGCAGTACCCAAAATCCCCTACAGCCTACATTCCAAGAAACCAAATGAAACCCGTGGAAAGCTAACCAAAACGGTATGCAGTTACCCACAATGAAATGTGATGTTGAACCAATAGGCCCAGACTGCCTAGCGGTGCAATGTCTCCTTCAAAACATGGATCGGAAGCGCAGGCGGCAACCCACCTGCGCTTTTTTTAGGTGTTATCTTCTCTTATTGCCTTCACTTCCTCGGCAGTTACGGCATCTGCTTCATTGCCAAAATGACTTCTGATGTAGGTTAAGATCTCCGAGATTTGCTCATCAGAGAGATATGGAAACGCAGCCATCGCATTTCGATAAGTTTCACCATTGATTTCTAGGGGCTCCCGCAATCCATTCAAAATCACGCCAATCAATCTTTCCTTATCGCCAGTCACCCAGTCTACGCCCTTCAATGGCGGATTCATGCCCGGAACACCCGCTCCATCTTTCATATGGCACACCGCACAGTATTGCTCGTAGCTAGCTTGACCCGCAGCTAATTCTCCCCCTGCTCCTTCTTCCGCTGAGACATTGATAGCAAAGATCTTATCCTTAGGGGAGGCCGCACCAGAGGAAGGATCGGATTGATAGTCTTCTCCGTAATAGGCGATGCGCCAGATACGCCCTTTTCGAGAGTCAGCAACATAAATGGAACCGTCGGGACCTTGGGTTAAGCCACAGGGACGATAGACCGCATCTCTCGGAGAAGCCACAGGGTTAGGGCCCACGAAACCATCGGCGAATATTTCCCAATCCCCACTGGCTTGTCCGTCTTCCATCGGGACAAAAGCTACGAAATACCCGCCTTGGTTGTATGGCGCACGATTCCAGGAGCCATGGAAGGCGATGAACGCACCGTTTTTGTAACGATCTGGAAATTGATCACCGGTGTAAAATAGGAGATCGTTGGGCGCCATGTGTCCTGGAAAAGCAACTACTGGATGCTTAATTCCTTCACACCGACCCTCCGTTTTTCCATTACCACCATATTCTGGAGCAAGAATCTTCTTGTCCTGGAAGTGATCAAAATAGCAATAGGGCCAGCCAAAGTCATCTCCATCATTCACTTGCAAGAACTCCTCAGAAGGTAACAAGGCACTTTGCTCTTCGGTAAACATATCATCGTAGAGGCCGAATAGCTGATCGCGCCCGTGCTGCACACAGTAGAGGGAGTTTGTGGTGTTATTCCAGCGTAGCGCCATACCGTTGCGGATACCAGTAGCATAATGGTGACCGTCTGCTTCCTGGGTTTGATTTAATTTGTCATCACTAAACCGCCAGATACCAGCCCGGTAGCTCAACTCAGGACAAGGATCCATCCCCGTTGATCCCTTTGTGCGCGCCTTTTCCATGCAAGCATTGGAGAAAGAACCGATGTTTACGTACATATTTCCAGCTCCATCGAAGGTCATCGTTTTCGATCGGTGACCGTTATTGGTATTGGGCATAAAAGCAATTGTATCCAGAGTCGTGGATGGGAGGAGCTCATTGTCATTGAGCTTTGCTCGGAATACCATCGAGTCGTTGGCCATATAGAGATAGCCCTTATGAAGGTTTAGACCTGTACCAACCGTACTTGCGAAAGTGGCTATAGAATCTATTCTGCCATCTTGATCCGTGTCTCTGAGTGCTTTGTGGCCTGATCCATCTTGAGCCCGGCCATGGCTTACGTAGATGTCGCCATTGTCCCGCACTACAATATGTCGCAAACCCTTTAAGGTGTCTGCTACGATGAACGCACCAAAGCCCGACGGGACACTCAAAGAGCCATGATCTGGATCGGGACTCGGCAGGCTCACTTCTTGCACTTCTTTAGAGGGCTGGCAAGTAAATAGCAAAATCAGGCAGAGGAAAAGTAAAGTTATTCTTTGCATTGTTGTATTTGTTAGATGATCGGTGGAGAGCCTGATACTGTATGGGTAAGGGGTAAGCAAAGGCTTTCCGTTCCGTAAATAGGATAATGAAATTACTTAATTTTGATGGTTTGCTTCCAATTATTCGAATTGGAGAGGGATAGGAGTTGGCAATGTCTGGTATCCTAGGATCTGGAACTGCAACTATTGTTTGAAAAAACACGTAATTAAACAATATCTTTCGGTCGTTCATTTTCAAAACTGTGAAAGCGAACCGGTTATTATTGAATTGGTTCAAACTTATTAACAACTGATAGGTTAAAACCCATTCATTCACTAAGCTTACACACAAAAACACTATTTACGCGTATGGCTAGAATCCTAATCGTCGACGATGAACGCAGTATTCGTCGTACCCTACGTGAAATCTTAGAATTTGAAAAATACCAAGTTGATGAGGCTGTAGATGGGCTTGATTGCTTGGTGAAACTAAAGCAAAACAAATTTGACGTCATCATTTTGGATATCAAAATGCCCAAAATGGACGGAATGGATGCACTGGAACGCATTCAGTTGCTAGCCCATGACACTCCCGTCATCATGATCTCTGGGCACGCCAATATCGATACTGCGGTAGAAGCAGTTAAGAAGGGCGCTTTCGATTTTATCTCCAAGCCACCAGATCTCAACCGACTTCTGATTACCATTCGTAATGCCATGGACAAATCCAGTTTAATCACTGAGACAAAGGTGCTTAAGCGCAAGGTTTCTAAAGCCAAGGTGCAGGAGATGATCGGAGAGTCTAAAGGGATTAATACCATCAAGGCCACCATAGACCGGGTAGCTCCTACAGAGGCTCGGGTTCTGGTAACCGGTCCGAATGGAACGGGTAAGGAATTAGTCGCCCGGTGGATACACGAGAAGAGTCCAAGGGTGAATAATCCCATCGTGGAGGTAAATTGTGCAGCTATCCCTTCGGAATTGATTGAGAGCGAGTTGTTTGGCCATGAAAAAGGGGCTTTCACTTCAGCGGTTAAGCAACGCATAGGAAAGTTTGAGCTGGCTAACGGAGGGACTTTGTTCTTGGATGAGATTGGCGATATGAGTTTGTCAGCACAAGCTAAGGTACTCCGCGCTTTACAGGAAAATCGGATTTCCAGAGTAGGTGGAGACAAAGAAATACAGGTGGATGTGAGGGTAATCGCCGCGACAAATAAGGATCTACGCAAAGAAATTAACGCGGGCCGCTTTCGGGAAGATTTGTACCATCGTCTAGCGGTGATTATCATCGATGTGCCCGCCCTCAATGAGCGTAAGGATGATATCCCTCAGCTTGTTGACCATTTCAATAAGCAAATTTGCCAGGAGTATGGGGTGAGTCCGAAGCAAATTGAACCTGCCGCGATACAAGCCCTACAAAGTGTCAATTGGACGGGAAATATCCGGGAATTACGCAACGTAATTGAGCGCTTGATCATTCTCAGTGGAGAAAAGATTACCAAGTCGGATGTAGTCCAGCATGTCTTCCCTTCCAGTGCTGCGCGTTCTCCTCGCCTCAAGGAGGTCTTTGAAAAGTTCTCCAATCCGGAAGAGTTACACAAATACATAGAAGAGGCTTTTTCAGCCTTTAAGAATAATTAGCGAGACCAAACAAATCCTCGCCTAAAGTGTTAATTTAGGGCCCGATTTGCGCAAAATCGGGCCTTTTTTCTGCCTACTTGATTTTCGCGCTGATCAAAAAACCGAAATTATGGAAAACAACGAATTAAAAACCCATGAAAAGCACCCCATGAAAAAATGGGGAACCGTACTGAAAGGAGAGAACTCTTGGACCATGTTTAAGGTGATTTCTGAGTTTGTGGAAGGTTTTGAAACCCTCAATCATGCAGGTCCCTGTGTTTCTATATTTGGTTCGGCTAGAACAAAGCCAGATCATCCTTACTATAAGCTGGCCGTTGAGATCGCTCGACTATTGACGCTGGAAGGCTACGGGGTGATTACAGGTGGTGGACCAGGTATCATGGAGGCAGGTAATAAAGGAGCCTTTCTGACAGGCGGGAATTCTGTAGGTCTAAACATAAACTTACCTTTTGAGCAGAGCCACAATCAATTTATCGATCCGGATAATAATCTCGATTTTCGGTACTTCTTCGTGCGGAAGGTGATGTTTGTAAAATATGCGCAGGCTTTTGTGGCCCTTCCGGGAGGCTACGGCACCATGGATGAACTCTTCGAAGTACTAACCCTAGTACAAACCGGTAAGATTACCCGCGTCCCGATTATCCTAGTAGGTACCAAGTTCTGGGCGGGTATGATAGAGTGGATTAAGACGGTAATGCTAGAGCAAGAAGCAAACATTAGTCCGAAAGATATGGATCTGATTCCCGTGACGGATGATCCTCAGGAGGTTATCAAGATTATCAATGAATTTTATTCAAGAGAAGAGGAGCGTCTGGAGCCGAATTTAGAGCTTTAGGAAATCGGAAATCGGAAATCGGAAATCGGAAATCGGAAATCGGAAACATGCTCACTTCCGATTTCCGATTTCGCACTTCCTACACTTCTTCCTCCTCCATGGTTTGTTTTTCGTACAATTGGTAATAGTAGCCTTTTTGCTGAAGGAGTTCGCTATGCGTACCTTCTTCCACGATCTTTCCTTCGTCCAATACGATGATTTTATCGAATTGCAATAAGGAGTAGATTCGGTGCGTAATGATGATGGCCGTCTTGTCCGCTAAGGCTGAGGTAAAATAGCCCAGGATTTGCTTTTCTGTATTTGTATCAACCGCAGAGAGGCAGTCGTCCAGAATAACGATATCCGGGCGTTTAATCAAGGCACGGGCGATGGAGACTCGCTGCTTCTGGCCACCGGATAAGGTAACTCCTCTTTCTCCTACCATGGTTTTGAAACCTTCTGTCAACCCCATGATATCATCGTATACAGCGGCGTGGCGGGCAAATTCTTCAATCTCTACCTGGCTAGCATCACGCTGCCCGAAGGCTATATTCTGCGATATGGTATCAGAGAAAAGGAATACATCCTGCGGCACATAACCGATCCGTTTGCGCAATTTATCTAAATCATGCGCCTCGATATCCTTACCATCTATTTCAATGCTTCCTTCGGAGACATCATACATTCTCACCAGGAGATCTGCAATCGTCGTTTTCCCAGAGCCTGTACGGCCAATGATGGCCATCTTTTGACCGGCTTTCAACTCAAAGTTCACATACTTTAAGGCCTGGATTCCCGTGTCTGGATAAACAAAGTCTACATCCTTAAAACTAATCTTACCTTCCAGTGGTGTATCATCTGTCTCGACTTTATTCTGAATCTCAGGCTCAGTCTGTAGGAACTCATTGATTCGCTTTTGGGAAGCGGCGGCCTGCTGTATAATAGAAGCAATCCATCCAGTAGCGGTCACTGGCCAGGTCAACATATTCACATAGATGACAAACTCGGCAATATTCCCTGCCGTGATTTCTCCTCGCACGGCCAACAATCCACCCGCGTACACTGTGATAATCGTACTCGCCCCGATCAACAATAACATGACGGGGTGAAACAAAGACTCTACCTTTACCAGTCTCAGCGCTTTCTCTTTATAATCCTCACTTTCATGTCGGAAGAAATCAGTCATCGGAGCTTCCTGTACGTATGATTTCACCACCCTAATGCCAGAGTAGACTTCCTGTGCGTTGCTGTTCAACTGCCCCAGCTGCTTCTGGATCACCGTACTCCGCTTATTAATAATATGACTCACATAGTAAATGGAGATGGACAGGAAGGGTAGGGGAGCGAGAGAATATAGACTAAGGGTAGGACTTACGGAGATCATGGAGTAGATCACAAAGACAAAAAGTGAGACTAGATTGATGCCGTACAAAACCGCTGGCCCCAAATACATCCGCACCTTGGAAACATCTTCAGAGATCCGGGCCATAAGGTCCCCTGTCTTATTTCGTTTGTAGAAAGCAAGTGATAGTTTTTCGTAGTGGCCGAACAGCTCCTTCCTTAGGTCATATTCGATCAGCCTTGACATCACGATGATGGTCTGTCTCATGAAGTACATGAAAACACCCATGGCCAGTGCCAGTAAGAGAACTAAGATGCCAAAAAACATGAGTGTTTTACCCAGTACACTGAACAACTCTCCTTGTACTTCGAAACCCTCAAAAAGATAAAAGTAGCTGATATTATCAACCACTAGATCCAGGGCTTCCCGAATCATCCGAGGTTGTAGAACACGGAAGTAATTAGAAGCAGATACAAAAACGATCCCCAGCAGTAAGTGCCAACGGTATTTGACAAAAAACTTATTAAGTACGGCAAGTTCTTTCACGGGCCTTGAAGTATTTTTCCTTCACTGACAATTTCTGTTCATGGCGCCTTCGATGCAAAGATGGCGAAACTAAAGATTGAGCAGGAAGCAGGTTGTTTTGAATGTCTTTTCCCTATTTTTACTCTGAGCGAATTACTATCTTTACTGGCCAAAGCGACTATTCCAGGAACAGGATGCAAACTTAAACTAAAAACTTTATTACACTAGGTTTAGTTCAGTCCTAATTAAAATATTTACCAACCAAATATGAGTAGAATAGTTACGCTAGACGAATTTATCCTTCGACGCCAGAAAGACTTCCCACTAGCCAAAGGCGAATTAACTGGATTATTGCGAGATATCGGTATTGCTGCTAAGATTGTCAACCGTGAGGTGAACAAGGCGGGATTGCTGAATATCCTCGGGGTGGCCGATGCTGAAAATGCCTCCGGTGATGTAGTTCAGAAATTGGACTTATACGCTAACGAAAAGTTGATTGATTGCCTCAAAAACAGTGGAGAATGTTGCGGTGTAGCTTCAGAGGAAAATGAAGAGTTTATTCCTTTTCCGGTCTTGGAATCGAAATCAGCCAAGTACGTGGTTGTGTTTGACCCGTTGGATGGTTCCTCCAATATTGATGTCAATGTATCGGTAGGTACAATATTTGGCATCTATAGACGTATCAGCGATCCTTCTCAGCCCTGCCAATTGGAAGATTTCTTGCAAAAGGGAACAGAATTAGTCGCGGCGGGCTATGTCTTATACGGGACCTCCACCTTATTGGTCTACAGTACGGGAACTGGGGTAAATGGATTCACGCTTGATCCGACCATTGGGGAGTTTTGTCTGTCCCATCGTTCCATCAAAATTCCTGAGCGTGGTAATAACTATTCCGTCAACCAGGGATACTATCTCAAGTTCGATGTAGAAATGCGGAGATTTATTGACCATTGTAGCGATATGAACTTGCGTCTGCGCTATATTGGTTCCATGGTGTCAGATATTCACCGTATTCTCTTCCAAGGTGGGATTTTCCTCTATCCTAATACGCGAAAATATCCAAACGGGAAACTGCGCTTGCTCTACGAATGCAACCCCCTGTCCTTTATCGTTGAGCAGGCGGGCGGGAAAGCTATTTCTTGTCAGCTGGAGCGAATTCTCGATCTTGAAATGCGAGAGCTGCATCAAAAGGCAACCATTGCCATGGGATCACCAGCAATGGTAGATGATATGAAGGCCTTTGTTGAACGTTACAGTCCTCCCAAATCCTAATAACCAAAGTGGAAGTGAGAAATCGGAAGTGCGAAATCTGAACCTTCCGCTTTCCGTCTTCCACCTTCCGCTTTCCCCCTTTGACTAGCATCTTAGCTAAAAAAATGCTAATTTGAAGTCTATTCCTACTCACTCCATTACAAATATGACTACGAACTGAATAAGTTGAATTCAGTTCTATCCCCTAATTCGGCTCCCCCTTCGAATGCCAGTCGGAGACCCTAGTGGAGTATTAACCCAAAACCCAACCACAATGGACAGAGGAATTGGTCCTGTAAAAGGGAACACTAAGAACAAATCTAATGGCCGTAATTTCCTATTTGCTATCGGTATCGATGCCTATCATCATTGGCCAAAGCTCAATAATGCCGTAAAGGATATTGAGGATATTTCACAAGTACTCATTCAGCAGTATCAATTCGATACAGAAGATGTTTTTCTCATCACCAACGAGGAGGCTACCGAGGCGAACATCTATCGTCAGATCAGAGAACTAAAGCGCAAAGTCACCGAGCAGGACAATCTGCTTTTTTTGTACTCTGGTCATGGCCATTACGATAGTGAATTTGATGAGGGTTACTGGGTGCCCATTGATGCACATCAGGACACAGAGGATCGCTATATCTCCAACTCCAACATTATTAAGCGAGTGAATGCCATCGAAACGCACCATACTTTGTTGATCGTAGACTCCTGTTTTTCAGGGACTTTAGTGGTGCAAAAACGGGCTGGACTGGTAGATGAGGCCTTTAGGTCGCGCCGAATCCTTACTTCTGGGCGACAAGAAACTGTGGCGGACGGTGCCCCAGGAGAGAATAGCCCTTTTGCGGCCGGTATTATTACCTATCTAAAGAAAAATACCGAAAAGGCTATCAATACGACATCCTTGGTACAGTATGTAAAGAGCTATGTTCATGGCAAAGCCCAACAAACACCAGTGGAAGGTCGGATTCAGAATTCTGCAGATGAGGGAGGAGAGTTTATTTTTCACCTGAAAGTAGCCGAAGGACAGTTGTGGGAGCAGGTGCTGCAGAAAGGTACCTTACAAGATTTTGAGAATTACCTGGATTACTTTCCCGAAGGCCAATATGCTGAGATTGCTCGCCGAGAGGTATTATCGATCAAGGAGGATGATATTTGGAAGAGTACCTTGCTCAAGGACAACGAACTGGCCTATCAGACTTACATCCAAAAGTATTTGACGGCCGGAAAATATCTAGCGGAGGCGCGAGAACGACTGGCTGTAATCAAAGCCAAACACGAGGAACGAAAAGAGCTTTTGGAACAGATGGCGAAAGAGGATGCTGAGCGAGACCAAATTGAACGGAAGTTTAAAGATTTGGTGCAGGAAGCGGAGGACCTTTATCGGCAAAAACGCCTGCAGGAGGCTAGAGAAAAGTACCGGAGGAGCCTGGAGTTTCACTTACCTAATTTTGTGCCCTCCTATCAATACATCGAGGAGCAGATAAACCTTTGCCATAGCGGGATGAAATTCCTGGAATACTACCAGGAGGGGCAACTAGCCATGCAGCAACAAAATTTCAAACTGGCCTTGCAGTATTTCAATGAGGCTTTGAAGATTGATAACAACCCAAAGGTGGAGGAACTGGTGCGACATTGTCGCCAAAAACGCTTGATCCAGGAGCGACAAAAAGCGGGAGAAAATAGATCTCCGCAACGAGAGCCCTTGGAGTATAGTGCTCCTCCTCCCATGGAAGAGGCACTGACGCAAACCACCTATACCGCTCCACCTGTACAGGTCCAGCAGAAAAAGAAGAGTCGAAACTGGATGTGGTGGGGTATCGGTGCCGCGGTGGTAGGGATCGTGATCTTGGCCGGTCTCTCCGCAGGAGCTAACTATGAAGACCCTGGCTTCCTCGACGACCCCACCGAAATGGATGGGGGCTCTACCTATGACCCGACCGGCGACTCGGATGTCCGTACCAATGGTGAACTGATTATCGGGACTTGGGAACTGGTAGATATGACTTCTAATGGGCAATCCCTATCACAGAACTACCCGGGCGCCATCGACTTTTATAAGGTCAGCTATACCTTTCATCGAAATGGCACTATGCAAGGTTTTTCTACTACTGGTTCTGATCTCAATAATTATTCCGTATCTGGAAACACCATCAATATTAGCTCTCCCGTTTTCGGGGGGAACAGTAGTGGCTGGATACAACAATTAGACGATACCTATCTGACTATATCATTTGCGATGTATAATCAGGTGACCGGGACGAATATGCCAATTGTTTTCGAGTATGAAAGAATGGAATAGCGGGAACTTAGTTGATATTCATCCAGTCTACTCCCTTGGTTATGCTCAAGTAGATGGCTGCGGACAGGATAGGTGCCAGGACAGATAATAGCATGAAATAGAAATACCATCTGGGGACCCTTGATCTCTCAATCACTTCCACGACGAGAGAAATTAGGAGTATAGCTAGGAATAAAACGCCAAAGATTAGACTGATCATACTGGCCAGATAATCATTCCATAGCCAGCAGAGCAGGTAGAAGACCATTTCAATTAAAAATATCTCACCTAGACGTAAACGAAGTTTCATACAAAGAGTATGTTTAAATTTTCATGATTGCCCGAGAGCGAGAAAATTTTGTGCTGAGCGAGGCAAAAAAACCAGGCATATTCCACAAGCCCGGAACGGGGCCTGGAAGGTACGGCGAGGCTTTTTAACAAGGCGCAGGAGAAAATTTGCCGCTCGTAGCCGATTGATGGAAGTTTAAATGTACTCTAGAGCATTACTAGAAGAATAATAATCAGAATCCATCAAGGGCTGAAAAGTAGGTAGGGCTCATCTTCGCCAAGACGGTCCGATGATCATTGGAAGATTGATTTATTCTTCTTCTACGGTCTTACCTAGCTGAAATCGGAAATTGAATCGGTTGATCGTCGCATTCATGATCAATGAAGTATCGCTGATCGATTCAATCGTATAATCAATCGGCAGTTGACTTTCTCGCTGCCGAATCGTGTTGTCGTCCAATTCATAGGTAGCCTCTTCGTCAGCCCCCAAGATGTTCGTCTTCATATTGCCATCTTGGAAGAATTCGAAGTACAATTGATCCAACGATTCGGTCGCCTGACCGTTGCGTTTAGCCTCTCTAATATCCCAACGGCCGATCAACTGATCTGTGTTGTCGACGCTTTCGCTTTTGCAGCCAAGGAGAAAAAGGAAAGAGAAAATTAAGGTTGTAAAGCCAAATACACTTTTATATTTCATGATCGATTAGCGTGTTCTTGGCTGCAAAAGTAACAAAAACGCTTAACAATACCTAGCTATATGTGGGGCAGCGCTAGCGTCCGAAATTTTCCCGGAATTCACTGATTTGCTGATTCAAACGGTTCATTTGGGCGGCTACTTGGATTACAGGATCATCTGCGTTAGCACCAAAAAGCTGTTGCTTGGCCTGGAAGTTTTGCTTGATGGCGTTCCATCGATTTTCTTCTTCGGTGCTGTGAATACCCATCATCTCCTTCAGCTTCAACATATTGGCCTCCGCTCCGCTCGTTAATGTTTGGGCTTCACCCTCATAATGACTTAGAATAAGCGTTTGCAGTTCTTCATCGTTCATGATCGGAACGATCTTTTCGGCCAACTTATTCATATTTCTATAGGATCCCTGCAACTTGAAGGCGGGTTCGGTCCGGTTTTCATCCGCTACCGCTGCCGAATAGATATACGCCTGGTTGACTTTGAGAATGATGTCCTGAATAGCCAGTAATTTGGTCAATACGGCAATATATTCGTTTAGCTCGGCGGGCGTATGTGAGCCTTTCAGTTCCATGGGGGTCTTTTGGCCAGATCGAATCATCTGTACGATCTGGTGCACATCTTCCATGCTCTTTCCTGCCAATCTAGCCAAAATACTATTGGAAGTCAGTGCGTTTTCCACATAACTCATTTTGAATGCTTCTTCACTATCTCCAATGATATCACCCAGATTGTAAATATCTGCCCGGTTGGCCAACATGTCTGGAATTTGGAAACGTTCACCACTTTCTGTGTAAGGGTTTCCTGCCATTACCACGCAAACTCGCCTGCCACGGAGATCGTAGGTTTTGGTGGCACCTTTCCAAACTCCCTCAATCTTGCGCTGAGCATCACACAGGGAGATAAACTTCTGCAAGAACTCTTGATGACAGTGCTGAATATCATCTAGATAGATCATGACATTATCACCCATTTCGAGGGCGAGATTCAGTTTCTCCAATTCTTTGCCTGCTGATCGATCAGGTGCTTCGCTGGGATCAAGGTTAACCACATGATGGCCCAGAGCGGGGCCATTGATTTTCATGAAGATGAGACCCAGTCGATTGGCGATGTATTCCATCAGGGTAGTTTTCCCATAACCAGGAGGGGAGAGCAATAAAAGAAGCCCCATCCTATCTGTTCGAGTTTCGGCGCCAACCGTACCAATCTGCTTAGCCAAATTATCACCAATGATGGGGAGATAGACTTGGTCAATTAGGCGGTTACGTACAAAAGAGCTTAGGACCTTAGGTTCAAATTCTGAAAGCCTGAGGTAATCACGATAGTGTTGAATGAGCGCTTTCTTCTTTTCTTGAAAAGACTCATATTGAGGGAGTTGTAAGGACCTATATTCCTTTAACTTTCGTAAAAAACTCGTATAGTTTAGCGGATATTGTCCCGATTCAAGTACCGGGTGGTCACCTTTTAATTCACTTAAGGGGGTAGTTTGAGGAGCGTCCTGCACGTGATCTTTCTCCCATTGTCCATGTAAGACTAAGTAAGCAGCTTCCAGCATTTGATCGGTGCCTGCCTCAATCTTTGTTTGTTTATCAAATGCCTTTATCCATTGGAGGGCCAGTTGGAATTGCTCCATGGGATGTTGTTGTAGGGCTTGGAGGGAGGATTGAAAGTTGTCTTTGACCTTTTTCTTTCGCAAATGGTCCTGGAAATCAGCAGCGATCTTGGCAGCTTGCTGACTTACGGAGAAATGTGGGTGTTGACCTAGCTCTTGAACTAGGTATTCGGCAGCATAGGTAAGTGTGCTAGGAGCGCTTTCTTGCAATAGCTTCATTCGTTTGGTCTTTAGTCATAGGCCAAAGCAGTCTGTTGAACTACTATGGTTGACCTAAAATAGTAAAACGCTCTCCTTTACACCAATTTTTACGGTGAAAGGAGAGCGTTTCTCGACCAAACTCTATTTTGTCCTTAGCTAATTTAGGCCATTCTTTTGACCTTGATCAGCTAGTGTTCTCTTCAAGGTGAAACCGCTTGAACCCTTGTAATTGGATTTCGGACAGCCATTTGAATGTCTTCCATGTGATCAAAGTAAACTTCTAGATACTCGATGATATCTACTCTACTATTGTAAGGCAAGTGCTTGAAGCGTTTCACCACTCGGATCATCTCTTTTTGCTTACCCTCTAAATAGAATAGAGTGTTGTGCATATGTCCTAACAGTTCTTCAAATCCTAGATAGATTCGATCACGTACAAACTTCATTTGGTAGTTCGGGTTAGCTACGGCGTAGGGCGCATTTACAACGCCGGTGAAGTCAAAGTCATAAGGAATGGCGATTACCTTTCCATTCTGGCGCAATAATTTGATGTTACGGCCATTACGGATATCCCAGTCTGAATTTCCAACAACATATTGGTACATTGCGACTAGTTTTGCGTTCTCACCATCAAACTCATTAAGGCTAGAGTTTAGGCACTTTTCGCAGTTCACAGCCTCAATGCGATCCTTCAATTGTGCCGTATCCTCGATTACAAAGCCCCACTGCTTTATTTTCTTTCCCGTGTTCACATCCTTATAAGTGATCTTCAATAATTGTACGCGGAAGCTATTATCCGTCAACTCATTGTACATCTTGTAGGCCAGATACTCTCTCATGAGGAGATCCTGGGCTAGTTGCTTATCCTCGATACAATGTGTAACCAATTTTAGATCATCGTGCTTGGATAAGCCGGCGGTGGCCAGCGTGGATTTCTTGAAGTTCAACTTCAATGGGGGCATTTCACTACAGTGAATTCGGCGGTAATTCCCTCGAATTCTCACTTTTAGATCCCATTGTTGCCATTCATCCGCTGCATCTTTGAAACGTAAGGTCGCTGCCTGATAATCAGTGAAACGACGATTGTCTTGGAGGTTCTCTATGTCTGTTTCCAATTCTACTTGTAGAACCTCTTTATAATTCATTAGATCAAAAATGCTCTTTTTTGGTGCGGTGTCGGAAGCTATCCCATAAGTAGGTAGTAGCAAACCGGCCAAGATCAGAATGAATGCCCAACTTCCCTGCATTGCTTTAAAAACCTTCATCATTCTAAAGTTTTTGGTAATTAGTGTAAAAACAACACAAAGTTAAGTTGCAATATCTTCTCGGTATAGGTCAAAGTTGGTAAAAAAATGATCAAAATGGGACTTATTGAGTTAAGTCTATGTTAATAAAAATGACTTCTGAGCGGATTTGCTCTAGCTATTTAGAACATAATGTAGGCCTATGTCGAATAATTGTTGGTAAAAATGGCTTTAAAGAGCTATGGTGAAATAAAATTCCGCCTGGAGTTGAGATGTTGACGATTTTTAATCCTTTTTTAGGGAAAACAGAAAAAAGATCAAAATTGCATCATTTTATGGTAAAAATGGGACATGTTGTTTTTTAGTGAATGAAGTGGAAAGGTATGTTGGAGGGGATTTTAGCATGAGCATCCTGCCAAATTCTAGCTGTGAACGTGTTCTTACTCGGCTTTAGCTTATCAATATTGTTTCCGGAAGGCGGCCGGTGTCATGTTTTCGAATTTCTTAAAAAACTTGACGAAGTTAGTGGGGGCTTCGAAGCCAGTGCGATAGGCAATCTCTTTGATGCTGAGGGCCGTGTTCATCAGAAAACGCTTAATCTCGAGGATAAGGAACTGGTCGATGTATAGCTTAGCTGGCTGCTGCATGATCTCGTAGGTAATGCGATTGAGCTTTTTTGTGGAGATTTGCATGGCGTCAGCATAAAACTTCACTTGTCTGCTCTCATAGATATGAGCTTTGAGCAACTGCTGAAATTGCTGGAATTCTTCAAAGTAAAAGGCTTGCTTTTTCGGATCTAGGGTTGTCTTCCGTTTTCGCTCCGCTAGAAACAGGAGAATCTTTAGGGAAGCCTGGATCAACTCCTCCGTGGCGAAATCATCTGGAGCCTCGAATTCTTTAGTAATTCTTTCCACTATCTCCGTGAAAATAGGGATTTGCTCTTCTGAAAGATGGACGATCGGAGGATAGAGGTGATAATTATAGAGACTCAACTGTTGCATCAAGCTCGAACCTAAACTACTTCGTTCTAGGAATTTCTCTGTGAAGATCATCAAGGTGGCCTTTACCGCTGGATTGGGCTCAAAGGCTTGTACTTGCTCCTTAGAAATAAAAATCAAACTTCCTTTTCGATAGGAATAGCGTTTGAAATCAATGAAATGATCGCCTTCTCCCTCTGCAATGAATAAGATGGCATAGAAAAGCAGCCGATGCGGGCGAAAAGGGCGACCCTCCGTTTGATCTCCGAGATTGTATAATTGACCCGTCGTGAAGAGATTGAATTCAAAAGGCTTCTGCTGGATATTGCGAAAGTCTATTTCAGGGATCTGTTGTTCCGAAGTCATATGAGCTTATTCCTTGTAGATCGGCAATTCAATATAAAAAGTAGTACCCTTGTTCGTTTTGGTGGTAAAGTAGATCCGTCCACCGGTGGCGTCGATGATGTTCTTGGAGATAGCTAATCCCAAGCCCATGCCAGAGGTTTTGGTGGTAAAGTTAGGGGAAAATACTCTTTCGATCATATTTTCTGGAATCCCTGAGCCATTGTCTTTTACCAAGACCGTAGCAATTTCTTCCTTTTGGATGAGTTTAAGCGTGATCTTGCCTTTTCTGTCATCGGGGATAGCCTGAATGGCGTTCTTGATGAGGTTATTGAGTACTTGGATGATTTGTCCTTTATCGGCAAAAACTTCAATTGGTTCATCCGGTAACTCCATGTATAACAAGTCAGAACCATCAGGTGTTTCTTTGAATATCTGATATACCGAATTGACCACCTCGTTCAAGGCAACCACCTGGCGGTTGGCTTTTGGCATCTTCGCGAAATTGGAGAATTCGGAGGCAATGCGCGATAGGTTCTCAATTTGTTCGATGAGATTTCCAGCCATTTTGTCCAGCATTTCAGCTGCCCGTTCGGGTTGGGTTTGTTGCACGCGTAACAGATGCTGAATGCCTAGTTTCATAGGTGTGAGTGGATTCTTGATCTCGTGTGCCACTTGCTTAGCCATTTCTCTCCAAGCTCCTTCTCTCTCCGATTGCTTTAGCTTGGCAGTACTCTCTTCTAGTTTCCTGATCATCTGGTTGTACTCCGCGATCAATTGGCCAATTTCATCCTTGTTTTTCCACTCTAGTGGTTCACTCTGACCTAGATCAAATCGACTCAGTTTTTCTCCAATTTTGGCGATAGGCTCAGTGACAGAATTTGCTACCACGATGGCGATAACCCCGGCTACTAACAAGAGTAGAACATACACATTAAGGATAGTGCCCATAAAATCATATAGATCCGTCCGTAAATTTCGGCCCTCGGAATAGTAGGGGAGACCCAAATAGGCCTTGATTTCCTTTTGTCCGTTCCGTAGGGTAACGTATGCAGTTTTATAAGTTAACTTTCCAAGTTTTTCATCGAGAAACTGGGAGGTCGTGGTAGGTTGCTTTAAGGATTTCAGCGCAACTGGATTCATCAGGGGAGCAACAATATTTCGATCGAAAATGAAGCGAGTGGAGGAGGATAGTAAACGCCCTTCCATATCAAAGTAATTGATATCCATTTTGTGGATATTGGAAGTAGAACGCACCAGCGCCCCTAGATCAAAATCCTTTGGCCAATTGACTGGATACTTGGCTAGATCACGTTGAAGATCTTCTTGTATTGCATTGACTTTCCGCGTTAGTCGACTATCGTGGTATCGATCAGAGGATTGACTGAAAAAGGTCACGGTTACTATGCCGATGATCAAGAAGGATCCCAGGATGAGCGCAATGACAGCCAATTGGATTCGGTTTCGCAGACTTTGCCGCCCCTGCAGGCGAAAGCCTAGACCTGGTGGAAGGCAGGGGAACCAGAAATCTATAAAGGTGAGTAACAACACCATTAAGATAAAGAGGGCAAAGAGAAAGGAGAAGAGAGACCAAGGTTTGGTGTATCCTCCCATGGACTTACCAATGATCGCAATCAATTTGTGTTTGCTCAGGTAGTAGATTTCAGATCGCGCACTGGTAAACCGAGTCCCGAAAGTATCAGGTTCAAGCTTTTGCGCTTTGCCTAGCAAGCCTTCACTACGAGTTCCGTCGGAAAATACCGATCGCCTACCTTCAAAAACTTCGTAATTATAACTAGATAAGTCCTTCAACCCCTTATATGGGGCATCCAATAGTAGTTCGGTATATACTCTTGAAGGGGTAGGTTTATTAAACTGAAAACTTACTACAAAAGTAGTTGCGGATGAATCAGGGCCTAAGTACAAGGAGTCTACGTATAAGTAGTTGGCTGCTTTGTCGTAAGACGGAATGAGGGATAAATTAGGAAAGCCAGTAGCCAAAACAGCGCTTGTATCTTTGTACAAAGCATAGACAGAACTGGCTTGGGAAGTAAATCGACGAGGAGGCCGCTGGTCATTAGCAAAGACATAAAAACTAGATTGATAATTATTGAAAAGGTAGCCTTTTTCGATAACCTTTTGATCTACCAATTTTTGCCAATCCGGATGTTCATACAGGGTATCAAGGACCTGTTTTTGCAGGTGGCTTATCAATGCAGTATCTCGTCTGATCTCTTGTCCCAAATTCGACATGTAGGGTTCGGCAGTATGATCACTAGGATCAGCAAGTGTCTTGGCATAATACAGTTGAGTATTTTGATTTCTATCAATTTCATATTTGACAAGCAGGACCATAGCATAGCCCGCACATAGGAAAATCCAAAATACTAGCCAGGTTAAACTGGAGACTTTACTCTCAATGAATAGTTCTAATCCTAGAATAAAGATCAGACCTATTAGATACAGCATAACTGGATGAAAAGAGAGGTCTAGATTACCAAGTACGGGAAGGCTTACAAAAACACTTAGTATCGCAATGGCGGCTTGTTCCTTACGATTCAGCCCCAATGATAAGACGGAGAGCATAATGCGATGGGAAAAAATGAAAAGTGCGATCAAACTCAATAAGAGGCTACATATAGCCGCGAAGCTAATTACATCCAGGCTAAAGATCGTTTGGAAATCGAACTGCAAGGCAGAATCCAGTACCAAGAACTTAAACTGAAAATTAGTAAGGGTGATCGCCGTGAGGACCGATAAATACCCCAGGGCCCCTAAGATCCAACGTTTCCATGCTTCTCGAGGGGTTTTGTAAAAGGGTACAAATTCTCGATGGAAAAAGGTGCTAGTCCAGAATAGTAGTAGACTACTAATCAAAAGATCTATCAAGGATTTATTCCAGCCTTCCAAGGCAAGATTAGCCGTGAATAAATTCCAAATACTCTCCTGCCCAAATAGCAGCCTCAATATGGCATGGCGAATGCCAAGCGCAGTAAACAAAACGATCGCTAAGCCATAGAGAAAATGGTACTTTTTGCCGATGATGATGGCCACCTTATTGAATGAAAAAGACAACAATAAAAAAGCCAGTCCGAAGGCTGTTAGTACCCATATCTGTCGAACAGGATCGATTAATTGTCGGTCGGACTTCAGGAAGCAAAAGACCTGTCCCTGATTGTTCTTTACGGGTACTCCTTCTCCACTAGACAATTCAATAGCTGAGGGCATCAGTAGATCAGCCGTAAACCCACTACTTAGATACGGGCTTTCCGTGGGGTACACTTTCTTAATGGGAATGGCCGCAAGTAGCGTTAAGGTATCTTGGGAATGGACTATATCCTTATAATACAGGCTGAAGAACCCACTGCGTGAGCTAGCAAAGATGGGGCCGGGGGCGTGTAACTGACTGGGCAGCCATTTATCAGGTAGCCGAATGCTATTGTGATTCCAAGCGAGGATAGAGTCACCTTCCAACACATAAACGACAAATTCTTCTTTTGCCATTGCTTTCAGCAGTGTAAGATTCTGCTGCTCTATGGTTTGGAGCTTCCGGTCAGTGATTCCGGAGAGATCAATGAAAAAATCCTCATTCTGGAAATACCGTTGTAGCTTTCCTTCCTGCAGTTGTAGGTATTCCCCAATCTTTTCGGCATAGTGTGGCAGCCCTGGGCGACTAACCCACCACGATAACGACTGCGCTATGACAAATAGCGCGAGCGTCGTACCCAAAAGATATAGGAGCCTTTTGTTCATGCTGAAGAAATTGGTCGCCGTGAATTTGTACACTCCTCTAAAAATAAAGTTTCCTTTTCTTAGCGTTTTTGTTCCTGCTAGGCGTTTTTCAATCTAAGTACTTGAAGCTGAGTCCTAGATCAAAGTTCGAATGGATTCTAAAGGAAAACGATCTGGAATTGCTACCATCCAATTTGAACACTTTATTATTAGAATAGGGCCAAAAGACAATAGGAGAACCCTCAGTGTTCTCCTATTGTGCTTTAGCAGCATATTTTATGCCAAGTATTTCCGTAATATTCAATGGATCAACCAAAAATGGACTTAGGTCTTAGGAATCCTCTTCTAACAAAGCAAAGAGTCGACCCAGATCTTCAGTTTTCTTCACGTTGATCTTTTCTTTTTTGACGAGTCGCTTGATGGTGGAAGCCTTTCTCGGGATGGCTTTCTGTATAGCTTTTACACTTTTCTTGATCTCTACTACCGACTTCCCATTGTAGTACCAATAGGAATTCAATTGTTGGTAAAGATCTGGTCGGCGAACCATCCCTAGGTTTTCTACGTACTTTTCTTTGCGCAAAAACTTGCGTGGGTATTGCAATAGAACGTCATTTCCTCGGTGCAATACCTTATACATTTTATAGCCGAGAGGGCCATCTCCAAAATCCTTCTTTAAATTATGAGCTTCAAACCTTAGCGTATCCCCTTCATGAAAAATGTTCATGGCATGCAGATACTGAAGCGGGAAATAACCAACTTGACCGTCTGATAACTTAACAATAAGCTGATCGACCTCCATATTGTAGGCGATCTCTACCGTAGAGGAAAATTTCCCATTCTGACCAAATTGCAATTGCCCTTCTTGCCAACCATCCAAGAGATAAGGAGTACCCTTAGTGCGATCAACATTGCTGAATGTTGGAAAGCCAGGAGAATTGGGGTTAATGGCACCCAGGCGATTCAGGTTTTCCTGTGTTTTCAGTGGATCCTGCGCAAAGACGCCACTAAAGGCCCAGAGTAGTAAGAGTGGGAACAGAAAGTTTTTTTTCATAGTCTATCTATTAAGTGCATGTTTGACGATCACCCTTTGGGTGGAAAACGCCCCTTTTTTGCTGATACCTAACTGCCGTCAGGCAGGCGTCGTTGCTTTTCCTTGACCATATCCGCCGGATATGGCCTGCAAAAAGCGCCTAGTCTCAGCAAAAAAATGACACTTTTCTCCTCCAAAAGCGATCATCAAACATACACTAAAACGAATAAAGTACTCCTACGAAAGTAAGCTATTTTTCAGAAACCTTCGATTTGCTTATCTTTGCCCGCTTGTTGTGAGTGCCCTGTCGCGGCTGCACCTGGGGAATTTTCCCTGAGGTGCGGGTGAGGAAAGTCCGGACAACGTAGAGCACTACACCATCTAACGGATGGGGTCTGGTTTCGGCCAGGCACAGAAAGTGTCACAGAAAGCTATACCGCCGATGTTCTCGTTTGCGAGAGCAGGTAAGGGTGAAAACGTGTGGTAAGAGCGCACGCATTGCCGTAGCAATACAGCAGTGGGATAAACCTTGTGGGTTGAAATGCCACGTACACTTCGATCTCCTTTGTAGGAGGTCTGGTTGCTCGCTGGGTTGACCTTGGTCAGTCGGAGGGGGTAGGCAGATAGAACCTGATCGTGAGGTCAGGTCTAGATAAATGACAGGGAGATACCTCGGTATCTTACAGAATCCGGCTTATAGCTCACAACAAGCTTTTTTATGGTGAATGCCCGATCCACACCACCTCGGTTGCCCATGGATTCTAGGTATCCTCGTCTTCAGGGGATTGTTGTTGGTGGGAAATCTTTCTGGCTAGCTAGACAGGCACGCAACAACGGCTAAGGGATCGGGCGATTAAAGCTTCCCCACCTTCCTCAGCAGCAACCTATAGAGCTCCGGCTCCTTCGCCGTTGTGGGTCTTTTCGACCCACACCACCTCGGTTGCCCCTGGGATTCTAGATATCCTTGCCTTCAGGGGAATGTTGTTGGTGGAGGACACGCAACAACGGCTAAGAGATCGCGCCATTAGAGCTTCCCCGCCTTCCTCAGCAGCAACCTATAGAGCTCCGGCTCCTTCGCCGTTGTTGGTCTTTT
>JABSSL010000099.1 GCA_013214355.1 Saprospiraceae bacterium
CTTGCATCTCAATGCTTTTTACCCTAAGTTAACACCTAAGCCAATTTTGGAGAAATATTATTTACTCATTCCTCTAAATATCGACCAATCCACTTCCGAAGTATTAAACATCACTTTCCGAAAAACTCCCACCACACGCCATTCGGGCTTAGCACGGCAAATATCTTCCTTTTCCCATACGGAGATAGTTCAATGGATTGTAAAGTTCTGTGGATCCCGACCCCTTTATTCTGCAAGTGATCGTGATAAGCCTCTACGCCATCTACCTTCACCCGATACAGTAACCAACCTCGGTTAGGCGGACGACTCACTGACGCAAAGTCCTTGCCTTCCACGCCTTCAAATAAGACGATTTGAAAAATTGTATCTCTAGTACCGTCAAAGGATAGGATGTGTGCATGGGTTACCACTTCAGTAACGAAATTGAAAGGCAAGCCAAACATGTTCTCCTGTGGGCTATCCTTCTTCACCTGATAGCTGTTGAGTAAGTGACAGCCAAGCTTATCCTGATAAAAATCCAGTGCTTCTGCCAGATTTTTCACTATGATGGAAGAGTTATAAATATGGGAAGGAAAGGCGATTGGGGCGCTCAACTCCATCGGTGGCTCCAGGCGATGCGTAAATGCGACGATAGTATCATCTGGTCCACGCATTAGGACATCATATAAGGTAAAGGGGCCCATCGTCTGCAGCAAAGGATCACTTAGACCATGCCAGCCTAGCTCCCTTAGGTGAGCAAAAGTGGTTGGTACTTCATGAACGCGGAGATTGATGTCCATAATACCACCGGTATCCCAAGGTTGCTGCGAGGATCGGATATACTGCTGCTCTACTCCAGAGAATTGTACTAGGCGCAACTGGCCCGTAGAATGATGATTTGACTGCAGTAGCACCGCCTCTGCTGTGCCCCTAGCTTCCAAGTCCCAGAAGGCAAGAATTTCCTTAGGTACAGCTCCGGCATCAACAACATTCCATCCTCCATAGCGCTCAAATAGCGTACGTGCTTTATCAAGACCACCAGTGCTACAGACGACCTCTTGAATTCCTTGTAAAGTAAAACCTGACATCTTATTGCCCGGGTAGAATCTGATACAAGACCATCAGATGGCCGTCAAAATCAATAAAGGCCTGCTCTCTAAAGGTAAAGTCTGTTCCTTCATCAACTTTCGGCTCCGTGATTTCTAGGCCTAGGGCTTCAATCTTCGCCATAACTGCCGGAAGATCATCTACCTTTATCACACCTGCCGTCATTAAAGGAACACTGGGTTTCGGCAATTCAATGCCGGTAACCTCAGTCAGTGCCAAAGTACGGACCTGGGTAGGTGAAGAGAGGGTGGCAAAACGAATCTTTGCTTCCTTCGGAATCTTAAAAACGGGATAGGAGTAGGAATCTTCGCTAGACTCTGAGATCTGAAAAACTTCAAAACCCAGAATGTCTCTGTAAATCTCCAGAGACCGATCTATATCTGCTACTAAAATGGTGGCACGTTTGAACAATACACCCTCATCAACTTTTGCGGAACTAGTCATAGTGGAAGTTGTTGTTTCAGTCTCACTGCCTACGGCGGCCGCTGTTGCTCCACCACCACAGGATAAAAGTCCTACACATAAGAACAAAACCGTACCATAGCAATAGACTTTATTAGAGGTTCGGAATACGAAGTCAGGCATGTGATGACTGAGATTTATAAGGCTTAAAATGGTTGTTTTTCGATTTCTCATCTTCTAAAAGTAATTAATTAATTTAATTAACTATTAATATGCTTAATCATTTATATTTTATAGCCTTGCAATTTCGATACTTTAGAGAAATGAGGTGCAAGACAATTAACTATATTTGTTCTGACCACAACTGATCAACTATGACCAAATACTTTTCTCTAGGGCTTTTCCTATTTCTCCTTTCATGGCCCAGCCTGTCTGCCCAACTCAAAATAGAAGCTGTCAAAGCTGAATCCTTTGGCCTATCCACAGAAAGACTAGATAGGTTGAATAGGGTTATGCACCAGTATGTAGATGAAGGTCAATTGGCAGGTGTCCAAACCGCCATCATGCGAAAAGGTCAATTAGTACATTTCGACACGTATGGATTCGCAAATGTGGAAGAGAAAAAGCCCTTACAAGACAATAGCATGTGGCGCATTTATTCAATGACCAAGCCTATTGTTTCCGTAGCCCTCATGATGCTTTACGAGGAGGGCAAATTTCAATTGAATGACCCTGTCCATCTTTATCTGCCAAACTTGAAAAATCTAAAGGTTCACCAGGGTGATGGGCATACAGCTGCTACCAAGAACAGCATCAGGATCATAGACCTGCTAAGGCACTCTTCTGGACTAGGCTATGGTTGGGGACCTAACACTTACGTAGATTCGCTCTACCGAACCTCTAACCTTTGGGGTCAAGCTGATCTTAAGGCCTTTGTACAACAACTCAGTACACTTCCTCTATACCATGAGCCGGGAACAGCCTTCCGATATGGAGTATCTACTGATGTGTTAGGCCATTTGGTTGAAGTTTTATCAGATACAGCTTTAGATAAATTCTTGTCGAAAAGGATATTTCAACCCTTAGGTATGGAGGATACATACTTTGAGGTGCCTGATGAAAAAGAAGGGCGATTTGTTGCTAGTTACCGTACCGATAGGCAGGGGAAACTGCAGGTTATCGATCATCCGAATCGCAGTCGCTATACGCAAAAGGTCAGTTTGTTTTCCGGTGGTGGTGGTTTAGTATCTACTAGTTACGATTATCTGCGCTTTTGTCAGATGCTGCTGAATGGGGGGCAATTAGAAGGAAAAAGACTGGTTAGCCCTAAAACGATTGAGCTGATGACACTGGATCATCTTTCCGAAATATCCTATGGTGGTTTTGGCATTAATCTGCCTACGAGAGGACATGGTTTTGGCTTAGGCTTCTCAGTGGTGAAGGATCTAGCGGCTACCGGAGCAACGGGTTCGGAAGGCACCTACGGTTGGGGCGGAGCTGCAGGCACCTACTTCGGGATCGACCCGAAGGAAGACCTAATTTACCTTATGATGATTCAACTGCGTCCCTATAGCCATCTAAAGGCGAGAGAAAAATTTAGGACTATGGTCTACCAGAGTATCATTGACTAATCGAAGTTCAGCAAATCAATTGGTGCTAGAGGACTCCGTATCAAACTGCGGGTACCTACCCAAAAAGAGAAGTGGTAGTGCTCCCACCAAGAAGGCAATAACTGCATACCCTAAAATGGCATTATAGCTCCCCGTTGCCGTAAAGGAATAACCAAATATGTAAGGACCAAAGCCCGCACCTAGTGCAAAGAAACCATACAAAATACCATATAGGGTAGCGTAGTTTTTCATTCCGAAATACCGCGACACGAGATAGGCCATTAAATCATATTCCACCCCAGCGGCAAATCCCAAGATCATCACAGCTACAATAGCCATCTCATAGGAGAGATCCGCTTGTTGAAAGAGCAAGCAAGAGATGGCCGGTATACTAAGCAAGACTGCCGCCACGGCTGGGGCCCAGAGACGATCCAAAAGATATCCTCCAACTAGCCGGCCAATAATCACCGCATAACCAATAAAGCTGGCGATAACTACGGCCTCAGCGGCATCGAAGCCTTTGGTACTCAATATTTTCTCCAGATTCGGTATGGGGCCTCCTACTGCAAAGGATACCGGAATAAAGGCAAACGCCATTAACCAAAATCGCCACCCTCTTAGCGCTTGTCCCAATTCTAATCCCGTTTTCTCAGCAGTAGTATGCGAAGGTATTTCACGTCTGAGTCGATCAACCTTATCCTTGACCTTTGGATCATCCGTATCTCTAAAGGCAAAATAGGCTACCGGAAAAGCAATTAAGATAGGGAGCAAACCTAATGCTACATAAGCCACCCGCCAGTTGTAATTTTCAATCCACCACGCTGCATAGAGTTTTGCTAAGGCTCCAAAAAGTCCGGTACCCAATAGAGAAAGCCCCAAGGCCAAGCCTCTATTCTCATTAAACCAGTTGTTAACCGCTCTCGTCCAGGTAATGGGTAAAGTACCAGCGCCTGTGATAGCCAACAATACCCAGAGGAATAAATACAACCGATGAGACCCTGTGTTCAGACTAAAAGCCATGAAAGTCAACCCAAATAGAACTACCGAAACCAAAGTCGTTTTGCGCACCCCTACCCTATCCGTGATCATCCCTATCAAGGTTCCCATGACTAGCGCCCCCAAAGTGAAGATGGGTAAGGCTGCCATTACTTGATTCATTCCCCAGCTGAACTCTGCTGTGAGTGGCCCTGCCAACACACCAATAGTATAGAAAGGTAGCGGAGACATCCCCAACCCGATCCCAAGTGCAGCGGATAGAACAATCGGCCAACCATATTTAAATTCCTTTGCATTGGAGAATTTCATTATTCCTGAGCGTTAATCGCTACCAACCCCAGCCTTTTGATTGGCCCTATTTTGCATAAAATGATAGCCACAGATGCTTCATATCGCATGAAACAAGAGTGATTAGGCGGCAGCTACTTATCTATAATTAACCCAATTAACTATTTTTTCTTTTTTATTTCATCAACTTTACAACCATAAATTTTTTTATAGCTTAATTTTTCAAAATTTATCGGTTTTTCATTTAAAATAATTAACTTTGTTAATGATTAATATTATTAACTATTTTCTTTTAATCCTTTAAGCTTTATTCCATGGGAATGACCATTACTGAAAAAATAATGGCGAATAATAGTGGCCGTGAAAAGGTAGTGCCAGGCGAGCTGGTTTGGGTGGATGTACACACAGTAATGACCATGGATTATTTGGGCAAACAATGCTTCAACAAGTTTCGCTCTTTGGGCAAAACAGAAGTATTTGATAAAGACCGGGTCATTTGCGTATCTGATCACCTCGTCCCTCCTCCAAATCAGAAGTTCGCTACCATGCTCAATGAATGGCGAGCGGTAGTTCGAGAACACGATATCACACATTTTTATGACTTAGGCCGACAGGGAATCGCCCACCAGATCATGGTAGAGCAAGGTCATGTTTTGCCTGGAAAGATAAGCATTGGAACTGACTCCCATGCCAACACTTATGGCGCTGTAGGCGCTGTCGGAAATGCTGTTGGTGTGACGGATGCGGCCGTGGCCATGGCTACGGGTAAAGCTTGGTTTAGAGTTCCTGAAGCAGTGAAATTTCATATTACTGGAGAATGGCAACCTTGGGTGATGGCTAAGGACCTATCACTACACATCATGGGCATGATGCACTGGAATGGTCATCTGATCTATAAGACCTTGGAATATTGTGGACCAGCCATTGAAGCACTGGATATGGCAGGGAGAATGACGCTCTGTAATATGACGGTGGATTTAGGTGCTAAAAATGGTATTGTGGCACCCGATAAGGTAACTGCAGCTTATCTAAAACCAGTAGCCAAAGGTGATTGGGAACCCCTACAGAGTGATCCGGATGCGAACTACGAGGCGGTCTATGAGGTAGATGTTTCAAAAGTCGTACCGACCATAGCCAAGCCCCATAAATTAGATGATACGGTCCCCGTTGCCGAAATAGAAGGCACCCCCTTCAACAAGGCCTTCGTAGGCACCTGCACCAACGGAAGAATCGAGGACCTGGCTATTATGGCCAAGATTTTGGAGGGAAAACGCATTCATCGAGATGTAAATATGATTGTAGTACCTGCTAGTCAAGATGTCTATCTTCAAGCCATCAAGAAAGGCTACCTCACTACCTTAATTGAAGCTGGGGCAGCTATTGATACGCCAAGTTGTGCTGCCTGCGCCGGTATTCACACGGGTGTGGCTGGAGATGGGGATATTGTCCTTAGTGCCGGCAATCGAAATATGCGCGGCCGCATGGGTAGTAAGGAGGCAGAAATCTATCTGACTTCTCCTGCTGTTGTTGCCGCCTCTGTCCTGACCGGCAAGATCACTGATCCAAGAAATTTATAGCAGAGCATATCCAAGATCCATGAAGCGAAGACATTTCATCAAGACGGGACTCCTGGCAAGTGCTGCGACTGCTAGTATGAGCCTGGCATGCAATCGGAAATCCGATGCGGAAGTGATCGTTCTTGGGGGTGGCTTATCCGGTTTATATGCTATTTACTTGTTAGAGCAAGCAGGAAAAGAATGCTTACTGTTAGAGGGAAGTCCAAGATGGGGAGGTCGCCTTTATACCAAAAAAGACTGGCCGGGAACACCTGATGTTGGCGGTCGTGGTATAGGTGATAAATACACGCTAGTTAAGGGATTGATTGACGAATTTGGAATTGAAGTCATTGACATTACGGCAGGTTTCGGATCTCCAACTGCTCTGTATTATGAAGATCAACTGATCAAAACCGAAGATTGGTCAGATCTAGCCAGTAATCCTCTGCCCGAGACTTTGCGCTCCCTAGTACCGGCCCGTCTGGAAGGTGCGGCGATGCGACAGACTCCGGCACTGGAAGCCATCGATGCGTGGTATCAGAAGCCAGGACTAGATAAGCCTTTAGCAGAACTCTTGCAAAAAGGTGGGCTTGACGAAGCAGGTTTGCAGTTGGTGAATATCAGTGCCAACTACAATGATATATTTCAGACCTCAGCACTTAACTCTATGCATAGTGCTGCATTTCGCAAATTCAATGGATCGCGAAGGGTCTTCAACATAAAGGATGGGAGTTCTGCACTCACGGACGCCATCGCAGCCAAACTCACTTCCCCTAAGCATCTACAAAAGAAAGCAACACAGATTCTACAAGAGGCGGGGAACGTTCGGGTGCAATGCGCCGATGGTACCACCTATCGAGCCAAACAGTTGATATGTACCCTGCCCTTTTCTACCTTAAGAGATCTGGATCTTCAGATTCCAGTAAACCCCAAGCAAGGAAAGGCTATTCAAGAACTAGGATATACCAAGATCACGCAAATTCACTTCCGGCCGACCGAGCCCTTTTGGGAGTCAGATGAAATGCCAATCCAGATGTGGACAGATTCACCTTTGGAACGAATATTTGATTTCAGCAAAACCAATGATGGCAGTCAGCTAGCCGCTTGGGTGAATGGAACGGGTGCAGATCGATTTGATCAAATGTCAGATAAAGAAATTGCAGATTTCACTTTTGGGCAAATGGCGCGCATGCGTCCTGCATCTGAAGGGAAATTGGAATACATAGGTACCCATAAGTGGGGGCAGTATGAGTTCAACAAAGGTGCTTATGCTGAATTTCAGGCGGGTCAGGTGGGCTGGTTCTCCGATATGATTCGTCCTGCGGGCAACGTTCATTTCGCCGGAGAACACACTGCCAAGGAGTCTCGAGGGATTGAAGGGGCTGCTGAATCAGCAGCGAGAGTAGTGAAAGAATTGATTTAAAGCATTACCAGAAAAAATATCGGCCATGATAACAGGAAAATGTTGGGTTGCCAGTGATTATGTGATGGCTTATGACATCATCATTCAACAATTTTGGACCTCTCCTATCGATAAGGAAGAAAATAGCAAATGGGTGATGGCCGGCGTTGACGAGTCCTTTAATAAAGAAAATGGCTTCAAAGACAATGGATATACCTTTATCGTAGCAGCACACAATTTCGCTGGAGGAGGCAAAAGTATCGAACATGTGATCGCCGGGCTCATGGGGGCAGGAATACAGGCTGTTTTTGCGGATAGCTTCGCACGCCTACAATTTAGAAACGCCATCAACTATGGCCTTCCTTTCGTCACCTCCAAAGACATTGCCAAGGGCTGCGAAACCGGAGACGAACTGCAATATGATCCCAGCACGGGGACCATCAAAAATCTGACTAAAGGAACTGAATTTCAATCCCTGCCAGCTGCCCCGTTCATTGCTGAAGTAGCAGAGGCCGGCGGATTAATGAATTTTGTCCGAAACAAGATTGCCGCAGGTGAACCCATTGGATAGATTGACCTATAAAGAAACGCGATCTGTAATCTCGAAACGAAACGTATGAAAGAAAACCAACTCAAGAAGAGAATAGCGGCAGGAAAGGCCTGTTTTGGTGTTATCTCCCCTACTGTCGACCCCATCATTTGCGAATATATCGGTTGGCTAGGCATGGACTACTATATGATCGATGGAGAACATGGCGCCATCACCGCCTCAGATATCGTAAACCTTGTAAGAGCCTGTGAGTTGACCGGCTGCACTCCATTGGCTAGAATTAGAAGTACCGATCCTAAGTTGATATTACAGTTCATGGATGCAGGGGTGATGGGGGTGATGATGCCAACGATCAATTCTGTGGAAGATGTAGAACAACTGGTCGAAGCCATCAAGTATCCTCCAATTGGTAAGAGGGGCTTAGGCCCAGTAAGAGCAGCAGACTATATGCAGGGTCCGATGTCTCAGGGAGAGTATGTGCAATTTGCCAATGCACAGACCTTGGTCATGCCACAAATTGAAACCCTGGAATGTGTGCAGAATTTGGAAGCTATTTGCCAGGTAGAGGGTGTAGATGGGTTCATTATTGGGCCGCGGGACTTGGCCATGTCCATGGGCTACTACGATGGACCTGGTCACCCAGAGGTCAAAGAAACTTTAGATCATATCTTCAAGACCGTTCTAGCGGCAGGGAAGTTCTTCGGGACGGTAGCGGGTACGCCAGAACAAGCCCAGGCCCTAATTGACAAAGGAGCAAGCATGATCCTTAACTCTGTCCAAGGACTGATCAAAGTAGCCGGTAAGAACTTCTTGAAGGCTAGACCGGAATAAAATAGACCAGCAATGATTCATTTATAAAAATCCCTCTTTGACAAATCTCTTGGAATTCCATTTTGAGTGTCTTCCAACACGAGATCTGTCAAAGAATCATAAAAAAAGCTTATGGCAGCATTAGTTGTCTTATTCGACCTAAAAGACAAAGCCTCAAAACAAGCCTATGAAAAATGGGCTCAAACTACAGATGTACCCACAGTAAAAGGCTTAGCCTCGATTGATGATTTCAAGGTTTTCAGTCTCAATTCCGTAATGGGGAGCACCGAAAAACCGCCTTTCCAATACTGTGAAGTGATCATGATCAATGATATGGAGAAGCTAGGCCCCGAATTGGAGACTGATACGATGAAACGCGTAGCCGGCGAATTTCAGGCATTTGCAGAGAATCCCATTTTCATCATCTCAGAACAAATTGCCTAGTATGTTTAAGCTAGCGGGTAAAACGGCTGTCGTTACGGGTTCAGGTCGTCGAAAAGGCATCGGAGAAGCCTTAATTAGGCGTTTTGCTGAGGAAGGCTGTAATGTCGTAATCTCTGATCTAGGACAAGCCAAGGGAAAAGAGTTCGGGGCAGAGCATATCGGGAATACCGAAGAAATGGAAGCGATCGCCGCAGACGCAAGAGCTTTGGGTGTTCAGGCTATCGCTGTACCCTGCGATGTCCGCATGGAGGACCAGGTATCGAACTTGATTCAAGCAACGATCAAGGCCTTTGGGCAATTGGATATCATGGTCAATAATGCGGGGGTAGGTTATATCATGGAGTCCTTTACAGAATTTAAGGAGAGTAGCTGGGATGCCGTACTAGATGTCAACTTAAAAGGAGCTTTCCTTGGCTCCAAACATGCTGCCATCCAAATGATCAATCAAGGGCATGGCGGATCGATCATCAATATCGCAAGTCAAGCCGCAAAATCAGGGTTCCCCTTCGCAGCAGCCTACACGGCTTCTAAACATGGTTTGGTTGGCCTCACTCGCTCCAATGCCATAGAATTGGGAAAACACAAAATTCGAGTTAATGCCGTCTGTCCAAATCATATCACTACTGGCTTGGGCCATTGGCAAAACCAGTTTTTCAGCGAAAAGCTTGGCCTTGACTATGAGACTTACTTGCAAGGCATCGTAGATCGAAATCCACTGCAAAGAACGGGTCTAGTAGAAGATATAGCCAAAGCCGTTGCCTTTTTGGCCTCCGAGCAATCGAGTTACATTACGGGAGAGGCTATGAATGTAAGTGGTGGTGAAGAATACCACTAAACTCGCCTATTTCCAAATCACTCCTAATACGGAGCTACCTAAGCTACGAAACTTTAGCACAAAACCCTTCCCCTCTTTTCTCGTTAAGAAAAGAAGGTTCTAGGCCTTTTTATTAAACCTAAAAAGACATTGCCGTTGAAACTAGGAATAGACATTGGAGGAACTTTCACAGACCTAGTCTTACTAGATGAGCAAAGTGGTAAGTTGCAATTTGGCAAGACGCTGACCACCTATCCTGATCCGACGGATGGAATCATAAAGGGTATCCAAGAACTCATCCAAAACTTCGAACTCTCTTTGGAAGACTTGGACAGTATCGTCCATGGTACCACCCTGGTCACCAATGCAGTAATTGAGCGGAAAGGGGCGAAAACGGCTTTAATCACCACAGCTGGATTTGAGGACGTCTTGGAAATAGGCCGAGAGCTACGCTACGATATTTACGACATTAGTTTACGGGTACCCACCCCACTCGTTCCAAGGAATCTGCGGGTTGGCGTACCAGAGCGATTGGATAAAACGGGACAAGTGCTGCAAGCCTTGGATACAAAAGCCATGAAAGAGATTGTGGGTCGATTGGCTGAACAAGAGGTCGACTCCATTGCGGTGAGCTTCCTCCACTCCTTTACCAACCCTGCTCACGAAAAAAGGGTCGGAGATTATATTGCCGAGCACTATCCAGATATATACTGCAGCCTTTCCTCTGAGATCATGCCAGAAATCAGAGAATATGAGCGGACAAGTGCTACAGCCATGAATGCCTATGTGCAGCCGATCACGGATGACTATCTGAAGCGACTAGAAAAGAACATTCGTAACATGGGGTTTGATGGAATTATCAACATCATGATTTCGAGTGGTAAATTAACTACGATTGAGGGAGCGAGAAAAACCCCTATCCAACTATTGGAGAGCGGGCCCGCCGGAGGTACCATGGCTAGTATTTTTTTCGGGAAACTCATGGATAAGCCAGACTTGCTGGCTTTTGATATGGGTGGAACTACGGCGAAAGCATCTCTAGTCAGTCAATATGAGCCAGAAATCACCAATCAATTCGAGGCAGCAAGGGTAATGCGCTTCAAAAAAGGAAGTGGTCTGCCCGTGCGTATCCCCGTAATCGATATGATCGAGATTGGAGCAGGTGGTGGTAGCATTGCCCGCGTAAACCATTTGGGCTTGTTGACTGTCGGGCCGGACAGCGCCTCATCACAACCCGGCCCCGCCTGCTATGGTCGAGGTGGGGAACTGCCTACAGTCACTGATGCGGATCTAATTCTTGGTTACCTAAATGAAGACTATTTTCTAGGTGGGAATATGGTATTGCGCAGAGATTTAGCGGAAAAGGCCATGGAGGAGCATATTGCTCGCCCCTTAGGTATTAGCGTGGAAGAGGCTGCAATGGGTATCCATCGCATCGTTAATGAAAACATGGCCAATGCGGCTCGTGTGCATATACTGGAAAAAGGATTAGACCCAAGAAGATATAGCATGATCGCTTTTGGTGGAGCTGGCCCCGTACATGCCTTTGGCGTAGCACGACTACTAGGTTCTCCGCAAATGGTGATTCCTCTTGGTGCAGGCGTAACCTCAGCCCTTGGTTTCTTGGTTTCTCCGATTGCTAGTGAGCGTATCAGCAGCTACGTCTGTCGATTAGAGGAAATGGATTGGAATCGGGTCAATGAGATGCTAGAACGAATGGAACAAGAGGGCTTAGCATTTCTGGAACGGGCAGATATTGATCTTTCTACGGCCAAGATTGAGCGAATTGCAGATATGCGCTATGCGGGACAAGGACACGAAATAACGATACGCATGCCAATGGGAAAGTTGGGTCCCAACAGTATTCCGAGTATCCAAGAACGTTTCTTGAAAGAGTATGAGTTGAGATATAACCGTTCACTCGTTGATATTGGCATGGAGACGGTAACCTGGCGAGTGATTGTTAGTGGCCCTACTCCAGCCTTGAATCCGCAACTGGCTGGAAAAACAGGACAAAGAGCAGCTTACAAGGGTACCCGCAAAGTGCTTTTTGAATCACTAGGTACCAAAGCCATTGATTGCCCTGTATACGATCGTTATTTATTAAAAGCGGGAGATTCCTTTTCCGGACCAGCTATTATTGAAGAAACGGAAAGTACGAGCATCATTGGCCCAAATAGTCAGGTACGCCTTGATCAGTATAAGAATATTGTAATTGACATGCAGGTTTGACACTATGGTCTAGCCTAAAATTGTACATTATGCAAGTAGTGGAGAAAAAATACGACTCGATCACCCTGAGTATCCTATGGTCCAGGTTGATTTCCATCGTGGACGAAGCAGGAACAACCTTGCAGCGAACCTCGTTTTCTACCGTAACCCGGGAAAGCAATGATTTTGCCGTCGTATTAATGGATTCCAGCGGCAGGTCCCTAGCCCAATCCAGCATTAGCGTGCCTTCTTTCTTGGGCGTACTCCCGATGCTTACTCAAGCCTTACTCAAGGATTATTTCCCGCCGAAAGATTGGCAGGAAGGGGATGTAGTAATGACGAATGATCCATGGTTATGTGCTGGACATAAGCCCGATATTGGTCTGGTTTCTCCGATATTTTTTCAAGAAAAACTTATTGGCTTTATCGGTACCATCGCCCACTCACCGGATATGGGCGGAGCACTTTGGGGAGCTGGTGCCCGCGACCTTTACGAAGAGGGACTCATGGTTCCGCCCACCAAGCTAAGAATAGCTGGGAAGCCTAACCAAATGCTTTTCAATCTCATCGAAGCTAATGTCCGTGCCCCTCATCAAACGCTGGGTGATATCCGAGCACAAATAGCTGCCAATGATCAGGGCATAAAATCTTTAACCCAACTGCTGATCGAAAATAAGATGAATGAGATCGATCGATTGGGAGAACAAATTATAGATGCTTCGGAAAAAGCCATGCGGGAAGCCATCGCCGAAGCGCCGGATGGCATTTACCCCTACGAATATGAGGCAGATGGAGATGGTAAACTAGAACCCGTTAAATTCGTAGCTACTGTTAAGATACAAGGAGATGAGATTCATATTGATTATACCGGGACCTCTGGACCACACTCTCTCGGGATCAACGCTGTGTTGAACTATACCTATGCCTATACTGCCTATCCGGTCAAGTGTACCTTTAGTCCCAGCGTCCCCAATAATGAAGGCGCCTTTCGTCCCATCAAAGTGACAGCTCCCGAGGGATGTCTAGTCAATGCACAAAAGCCAGTTCCTCTGGGTGCGCGGAATATCACGGGTAATATGCTTCATTCCGTTGTCTTTGGTGCATTGGCGCAAGCTGTACCCGACAAAGTGCAAGCAGATTGCGGTAGCGCCTGCTGGTGTATTGTCTTGAATGGCATGCACGACGATGGACGGGAATTTGTAGAGTATTTCTTTCTCAATGGCGGCTATGGCGCACGCCCCGACCAGGATGGCGTACACGTCTTGAGTTTCCCTACCAATGTAGCCAACGTGCCTATCGAGGTCTTGGAAAATGACACGCCGGTGCTAGTTACCCGTAAATCCCTGGCTCCCAACTCTGGCGGAGATGGGCAGTATCGGGGCGGACTAGGCCAGGTCTTTAGCATTAAACATATTGGTCAAAAACCCATTAACATTTCCATACTTACCGAAAAGACACAAACGGAAGCACACGGCATTTGTGGTGGAGAAAATGGAGCTAGAGGAAGTATTGAAATCATTCCTGAACGCCCCCTGGCACCAAAAGGCCTTGACAAATTCTACCCCGGCGAAGAATTGATCTTCACCTTACCCGGTGGCGGGGGATATGGACCAAAAGCAAAGAGAGATCCAGCATTAACTATAAGAGATAAAGCACTCGGATATATTAGTGAGTGAGTGAACAGAAGACAGAAATCAGAAATTATAAGACAGGTGACATATGATAAACAACTCCTGCAAATTTGGTTGTCGGTCGATAGCCGATAATCCATAGTTAATTTCTTTCGTGCACTATGGACCGTTAACCATGGACTATAGACCTGTCTGACATCTAAAAAATCATTTTGAACCTAATAAAATCATCATATGGCTGCTAAGAATTTACCTCCCACTTATGACAAGATCGCTCAGCATGCGGTCTTTCCCGAAACGACGCATGATGAGAAAGCACGTTATAACTTTTTAGCCAATCTGAATAAACATCTGGCGCATGTTTCGCAAGGGAATGCCACGGCTTATAACAAAAGGGTGGAGCCAAAATTCCAGGAGGAGCACGGACGTACCTTCGAAAACAAGGATGAACTAAAAGAGGCGATGGAACAGGATCCTCATTATCAGATCTGGTCCGCCCTACGTCGATCTACCATGGAAATGCGGCAGCAGGCCGGGCGATCCTTGACCTATCGACAAGCCCTGGACCTCAAAGAGAAAGTAGATGCGCTCAATGCGGGAAAAGACAGCTTGGTCTTGAACAAAGAAGTGGCTGTACCCTCCTACTTAAAAGCAGTGGACAATCACCTCATGCCGGGTAGCTACCACACAGAACTGTTTGAAGGAGATGTAGCGAATGCGGCCAATTATGATGGCGGATTATTCGTCACCACGGCAGGGCTGCTGGGGCGATACAGTGATGGTGGTGGTCAGGCTATTGGGGATTGGTTACTCACCAATCATCCCGACTTTAAGCCAAAGCGGATTTTAGATATCGGTTGTGGAATGGGACATAATGTATTGCCTATCGCCAAACGTTATCCCGATGCAGAGGTGGTGGCCATTGATACTGGTGTTCCCATGCTCCGTTATGGGCATGCACGTGCTATGGCCCTAGGATACGAAAACGTGACCTTTATGCAGGCTGAGGCTTCTCAGTTGCCGTTCGAAGATGAATCCTTTGACTGGATACAAACGACAATGTTCTTGCATGAAACGGGTGGAAAATCCATATACAATATCATGCGGGAAATTCACCGGGTCCTAAAACCAGGTGGCATCACCTTGCATATCGAACAACCTCAATACACGGACGACATGAGCCTCTACGAGCAATTTATCCGAGATTGGGATGCCTTCAACAATAGCGAACCCTATTGGTCGAAGATGCACGATATTGATCCGAAGGAGCTGATGGCGAGCTGCGGGTTTGATCCGGAGAATTATCTCCATTTTGGTGCCAAGGCCATCAATGACTTAGATGACGGAAAGCAGAAGGCGGATGAGCCCGAGGATCACGGCCGTTCTCCGATCTGGAATGTCTTTGGAGCCTGGAAATAGGCCATAGTGTGTGCTCTAGACTTCGGAAGTCTAGAGCACAAGATCAAGCCAGCCTTTAATCTAAAAAACAAAAGAAATGAATCCTGAAGCTGATTATATAACGATCGCCTCCAACAAACCTAAAGGGAAACGTCCTTATTTCTTTAATGATCCAGCGGTAGAACGAGTGCTAAATATCACAATGGCAGTAGCTAGCGAATTGGCGGTTGCCAGAGAACGTGTGGATACCCTTGAGAGAATTCTAGAGGAGAAAGGCATCCTTAGTCGGGAGGAAATAGAGACCTATGTACCAAAAACCAAGGCCATAGAAGAACAGCGTCAAACCTGGCACAGCGAGTACATTTCCCGAGTGCTCCGCATTGTGCAGCAAGAAATGGAAGAGCTGGCCAATCCCGACAAAACCTTGGCTGAAATTGCTGATGATATTGATCAAATGTAAGTTATGAATCCAACGAACGCCGTAAATCAGTCATTCCAAAATATCGTCGATAAGAACATCGAGGCCATCTGTGCGGGATACCATCCTTCCGAAGCCCTTTATGTTATTCTTGAAGGGCCCCGACTTTCAAATCGGGGACACAGCAATATCTCAAAAGGTTGGGCAGATTTTTGTAATTCTCCTATTTCTTTGCTTTCCGTTAACTGGACAGAAGGACCTTTTACAGAGGAAGTTTCGGGTATGGCATGGGTAGGAGGTATCATACAGTTACGTGTTGAAGTAAAAGAACGTATATTTGAACAAACTTTTCGCGCCACCTTCGTACTGACCCAACACGACGGGGAGTGGAAGATCAAACATGAACATGTTTCTGCTGCTCACGAAGATCCCTATGGGATTGGAGACTGGTTGAAGAAGTAGTTAATGAGGAACCAACGATTATGATAGAAAAAACATTAGACGCGTCCATACTTTTCAGTATCATCGACCTTACTAGCCAAATTAGACTTAGAGGAGACTTGATCTACAAGTTTGCGGGTATCACGACACAACAATATGTTATCCTGTTGCATCTAGCAAAAGACCCGAATATTCCCTTTATTGAAAATGGAGATTATACAGAAGGCATGTTTGCCTCTGAGTTGGCTGACTCCTTGAAGGTGAGTCGACCAGGCGTAACCAATTTACTGAAAACCCTGATGCAAAAGGGTCTGGTGAAGCAAGTAGAGGACGAACAAGATCGACGCAAGAAGCGGCTCTTCCTCACTCCCGCCGCCCGTAAACTCATCCTGGAAATCGAGCCCCTAAGAAAAGAAGCCAACTCTGCCTTTCTATCTCAGTTCAATACCGAGGAAAAGGAACAATTTTTGTCTTTCATCGAGCGCTGCTCTACCTATGCTAAAGACCAACTCGAAAATCCGGAGGCCCTTACCCGTATGTATGAACGACTATTTGCTTTGGCCGAAAAGAAATAAGAACCTTACCTACTATTCACTGGGGAGTTGTCTGAACAAATAGATTAAACCCAACCCCAAGGTACACATAATAATACCATAGACGCCAGCTGAGGTAGCCATAGCTGGATTATTGAGCATGGTCGGAGCCGTGGCGATGGCCATTCCCAACACATTATTTTGCATCCCACTTTCAATAGAAATGGTGATGGACTGAGGCGTGTTCAAACGCAGGACTCGGGAACTTATGAAACCGACCCCAAAGGTCAGAATATTCAAACAGATCACCCCTAAGCCAGCGGCCATAATGAAATCCCATACATTGCCCAATTCCGCCAGTTTTAATACAATCAATGCTAAAGCAATCAGGATAAAAATCCCAGATCCCCAGGCCAAGGCTTTGCGGCTCTTTTGGGAGAAGACAGGAAAGCGGTAATTGATAAACATTCCAAGCGCTACAGGTAGGGCCGTGAGTTTAATGATATTAATGATCGTCGTCATCACTGGTAATTGAATGGCCTTTCCGCTCTCCCCCATTATATGTAATAATGAATAGTTGATGATGAAGGGGATGGTAAAAACGGTAATGAGACTGGAAATAGCGGTCAAACTAATAGACAGGGCTGTATCCCCCTTTGACAGATGTGAGATGAGATTGGAGGTGGCACCACCTGGGCAAGCCGTCACGATCATCAGGCCCATGGCGACCACTGGATCCATAGGAAGTACTGAGATAATCAATAGCCCCACTAAAGGTAGTAGCAGGACTTGATTGCAAAGGCCAATGAAAACAGCTTTCGGAAATTGCCCCACCCGCCTGAAGTCATCAATAGTGAGCGTCATACCCATCCCAAACATGATGAGGAAAAGAAGGAGTTGTAATAATTGGGGAACCATGGCCATGAAAGCTTCCATCCGAATCCGAGTATTTTAGTTGAAGAATCAAATCCGTCACTGATCATCTTGCCACTAGTAAGTTGATCAAAAGTCTCGCACGGAAAATACAAATTAGTTAACCAAATTAATTAGTTTTGAACAGAAAAGCGTTTGGCTATAGCGCTTTACTGGAATGACTTATGAAACACGTTCTCCGACAATCCTTGTGGGCCCGTCTGGCCAGCTGGACAGGTCTATCTGGCTAGCTAGACAGGCCCGTCTGGCCGCTCGACAGGTAGTGTTTTAGCTATAAGGGTAACTCCAAAACACAAAAATTGTCAGAGAACCATGAAACAATAGTATGGAGAGATATAAAGCCTTAGCGCTACAAGTGACTTGTAAGGCCGTGAATAAGGCCAAAAACAAAGAGGAGGCTCAGGATGTAATGAGAAAAACCATCGAGCGGCTTGATCAACAGATTCGCGCCTCGAAGGCTTTTATCGGTCCCGATACCAAGCTAGTAGTCCTGCCAGAGTACTTCCTAACCAGCTTCCCGCTGGGGGAGAGTATTGATCAATGGCGAGACAAAGCTTGCTTGGAAATTGATGGTAAAATCTATGATTTACTTGGAACAGTTGCGCAAAAGCATGATGTCTTCCTATCCGGAAATGCCTATGAACTCGATTCCAATTTCCCGGATCTCTACTTTCAAACCAGCTTTATCATTGATCCTAGTGGGGAGGTGATACTGCGGTATCGCCGGCTAAACTCCATGTTCGCTCCCACCCCGCATGATGTTTGGGATAAGTACCTCGATATCTACGGACTTGAGGCTGTCTTCCCGGTGGCAGACACGGAGATCGGACGTTTGGCCTGCATCGCTTCCGAGGAGATTCTATATCCGGAGCTAGCCAGATGCTTAATGATGCGCGGTGCGGAAATTTTCTTGCACTCCTCCTCGGAAGTTGGCAGCCCTCAACTAACCCAGAAGAATGTAGCTAAGCTAGCCCGCGCCATCGAGAATATGGCCTATGTGGTGTCCAGCAATTCTGCTGGTATTGCCGATATAGCCATCCCCTTCGCCTCTACTGATGGGGGATCTAAAATTATCAATTATGAGGGTCTGGTATTGGCGGAAGCCAGTCCGGGCGAAAGCATCGTTGCTCATGCTACCATAGACCTACTTGCACTGCGGCATCAACGCAAACGCATTGCTATGAGTAACTACATCGCGCGTCAGCGTTTTGAGTTGTACGCAGAAAGTTATGCCAAACATAGTTTTTACCCCGTTAACAGCATTAGTGACAACCCAAGTTTCACTAAAAAGGACTTCGTGTCCAACCAAGTAGCCGTAGTCAAGAAATTAATCCAAAACGGAACTATTTAAGGAGTCTATTTCTTGAACAGCATTTTGGCTACTTCCTTGGCAATACTGATCGTATCTGGACTACGAAAGGGTTGCTTCAATTGCTTGATCCAATAGATCAACTGATCTAGTCGTTCGTTAGCTATAAAATGACTTGTTCCCGGCAACATACATAGATTAGCTTGGGGTAAGGCATTAAAGATTTCAAGGGTATGCTCAATGGTTACCGCATCTCGATCACCGACCATTAGCACGACCGGTACCTTTACTTCTTTCATCTTTTGAATGGGAATATTGGGGTGGAAAGCCATGAGTTTAATTTGCTTGCGCATGGTAGGGTCTTCGATCTCGTCATAGCGTCCCACAAAGGTGACCAATTCCGGATGTAGTGCTGTGGAATCCGGTCGTAGATTCGCTCCAGATATTAGCATCGAGTTAATCCGCGAGGGAAAGCGATACCCCAGAATTAAACCCAATATCCCACCATCACTATGTCCCCAGATACGATAGTTATCGTGCCCAAGATGCTCCATCAGTGCATTCACATCTTCTGCCATAGCTTGGTAGGTTAGTTCCGTAGAAGGGCAAGTACTTCTACCATGGCATCTACTATCCATCAAGATAACCTGGAAGTCATCTACCAACAGTGATACCATCTTGTGTCGACTACTGGCCGAGCCCCCATTTCCATGCAAAATCAACAATGGCTCCCCTTCTCCGAATACCTCATAGTTGATCTTCGCATCTGGCACTTCCAGGTAGGCTCTCGTTCCTTTAATTCCATCTATGGTGATCTCCTGCGCATTGATTCCCAGCACCATCAGAAGGCATCCCAACAGCCATATTGTCATTTTTTTCATGAATAGATTTTTTTTTGATACAAATCTATGTATCGTCACATCCAATTCATTGTAAAAATCAGACAGTTTGAAATTGATGGAAGCGCTTTCCTTCGGATATTACGATCAATCCCACTTCAACAAGACCTGCAAAAAAATCACAGGCTTGTCCCCTAAAGAACTCTTCAGCCAGATGAAATTACCCACCAATGACCTCCTATTTGATGGGGATTGATTATTTGTATATTTACATTCTTCTAATTTCACGGATCATGATGGAAAAAGACACGGGCGCAAGGATCATATGGCATATCTTAGAAATAAGCAATTTGCTGAATAAGTATGGGGATAATATTAGTCAGGAGGTGGGATTGACGACCCAGCAGTGGCTCATTATGCTATACCTAGCTGGCGATCCAAACATTCCCTACTTTGATCGTGAACAACACACCAAGCCCTTAATGGCTTCCGAACTCGCCGAAGCCTTCAATGTATCACGCCCAAACATTACCAATCTAGTCAATGGACTGCTAAGGAAAGGGATGGTAGAGCAAGTAGCAGATGAGGTGGATCGACGAAAGAAAAGACTAAAACTGACTGAAGAGGGCATTAAGCTATTAAAGAAATTGGAAGCGGGTCGGAAAGCCTTTAATAACAATCTATTGAAGGATCTATCCACAAAAGACAAAGACCAATTCCTAGATTATCTTGCCCATTGTAATAACACCATTATCGGACATTTCAAATAGGAAGCTCAACCTCCACCATTTCCAACTTTAGCTAGCTGTGGTCTAATGTGTTGGACAAAATCTGTACGCATGATCTCCATCTTTGCCAAGACCACATCAGCTACCTCCAATTCTTGCATGGTTCCAAGATTACGTTGCTGAAGTCCGGTAGGTTTAAGAGCCGACCACGGAATTAAGACGCGCTGCTTAATGAAAAACTGTGCACTGGGAACAATTAGCAGTCCTTCATCCGTTTTGTAGAATTTAAATATGCGCTTAAAGTAAACCCCGTCAAAATAATTGTAGACTAGGTTAAGGGGAACAACGGACGGTGATTTAGCATCTTTTGTAGTGGGATAGGTCGATAGCAGTGCTCTCCAGGTATTGTTGTTAAGAATACCTTCCCGCATTCGGTTGTAAATGACCAAGGCAAAAATGACGAATCCTATAAAGAGTAATGTATCCATGTTCAGTCAATATCTTTCAAAAGGGGGATTTCAGTCAGCAGTGCTAAGGATTGTCCCTCCCGACAAACCTCCCTTTTCCCAAAAGGAAATCAATCGCCCGGAGCACATTTCTATCTATGCTCTCCTCCATCTTTAAATTAGCGAGATAACGGATAATTTCTTTCTGCTTGGAAGGAGATAGATTTTCAAAGACCACTTTAGCTTGCGGATTCACCTCTAATGCTTTCGTGAATTTGGGAGGAGCTGGAATGGTTCGGTCACTGGGATCAAATTCAATTTCAACGGCGATCTCTTCTCCAACCCTCCTGGGCGAATCCTTTAGCATGTTTAGGTTGATGTACAAACGCCAATGATCACTGTATTTCACCAAAGTCTGTTGATAAGGTTTCCCATTAATGGTACCTCGAATAGGGATGGCACCTTTGTTCTTATTCGCTTGTTGAAATACCTCCTCGAGAATAGCAGCAGGCACAAAAACGAAAGGATTACCTACAATGATTTCCAAGTTTGCCTGAAATTGATGCATGTTGAGGTCCGCTCTATTATTTTGAGTTCTTCACCCAATTTACATCTAATCATCAGGATGATAAAACCACCTGAACAATTTATTGCAATACCCCGGCTCTCCGTTCAATCTGGAACGTCAGACTTTACCACTATAGCGCTTCTGTTTGAAACCACCGAACCAACTGCTTATGTAATTCTTCAGCTTGAATAAGTCGATTTCCATCCGCTACCTCTTTTGCCTGCACTTGCTGGTCTCTCAGATAGAACCAGGCTTTCATCAAATGTCCTCCGTGCGCATCTACTTCCAAGGTCGGGAGATCCATAGCTAAAGCAGCAGCAGGGCTAGCTACTTCGCATTGACGGAAGTCAATATTCTCTGCTTTTCCTCCTCCACCCCACTTCTCCAAAATATGCTTAGCCATAGTACTAATGCGATCAGCTGTAGCTACATCATGAACACTCACCTGCTGTGGCAATCCTTGTTGGATCAGTTGCTGAATGTACGCTTGAACAATACTACCGGTCCAATTGAAAATGGTCGTTGGACAGGATAAATCTTGCACGAAGGCAGCCTTCTCATGCTGGAAAGCAGCACGGTAAGCCAAATGATAATCCGTTCCTGCTACCAAATAGTCTAGTGCCACTTTATGCAGTATGGAGGCCGGAGGAAGCCCCGTAGGAAGTCGATATTGAACTTGATCGAAACACCAAGGAAAGAAGGTGAATAAATCTCGAACCATAGTCCACACGGTCATCAAATGACTTCCATCTGATTTCGGGCTGATATCTGGAAAATAGGATTGTAAAATTTCTTCCCGTTGCCGCTCAGTAAAATGCGCAGCATTGTCTAAAAATAAGTGCGAAACTTGATCAGGATAATCTAATGCATATCTTATCCCTAATTGAGCGCCCGTGGCAGTCCCATAAATGCCAATATGAGTCAACCCTAGTTCCTCCGTTAAACGCCTCATCACCTTGGCGTAGGAACGCATCCCGCTAGGTTTCTGCGAAAGTCCCATAGATTGTCCGTATCCGGGCGTGTCCGGAGCAAGCACCAAAAAGTGCTCCGCCAATGCCTCCATCAGTGGGATTAGCATCGCAGAGGAACTGGGTGAGGCATGAAATAGTAGGAGAGCGGGCCCCTCCCCTAGGGTACGAAAAAAGAGAGGTCGACCTTCAATCGCAATTTGATAGGATTGCATAGCAAGAGTTGTATTTCAGTGTAAACCCTTTTCCAGGAACAGAATCAAAATAAAATTAGTTAATTTAATTAACTATTAAAATGATTAACTAAATTTTTATTACTTTTCAGTATGCAAAATACGCAAGTCATTTTACGAGAGCGGCCGCAAGGGATGGTAGCCGAATCTAATTTTGGTATACAGCAGGAACCCATTGGTGAAATCGAAGAGGGCCAAGTTCTAATAAAAATCGCCTACATTTCCCTCGATCCAGCGATGAGAGGCTGGATGAACGCGGGTACCACCTATATCAAAGGGGTCGAAATTGGTGCGGTTATGCGTGCTTTTGCCATCGGGGAAATTATAGCATCAAAACATCCCACCTATCCAGTGGGTACTTGGGTCGAAGGGCTCCTAGGTGCACAGAGCTATGCCGTTTCCGCTGGCCAAGGCCTCAGAATTGTACCCGCCGAGCAGGGGAATTTATCTTGGCACCTAGGGGTACTGGGGATGCCTGGAATGACGGCTTATTTCGGCCTGCTAGAACGAGGCAAGCCAGAGGCTGGTGAGACAGTATTTGTCAGTGGTGCGGCGGGAATTGTTGGTTCAACAGTAGGGCAAATCGCTAAAATAAAGGGATGTAGAGTTATCGGTACGGCGGGTACGGATCAAAAGTGTAATTATCTGATTGAGGATTGCGGTTTTGACGCTGCCATCAATTACAAGACACGGGATGTCAAGGCAGAGCTGTCACGCCATGCCCCTGATGGCATTCATGTTTTTTATGACAATGTGGGTGGTCCACTCCTAGATACCGCACTGGGGCGTCTCGCCCGCGGGGCACGAGTAGTCATTTGTGGGGCTATTTCTCAATACAATGCCACCGAAATGTACGGCCCCAAAAACTATATGAAAATTGTTACCGCTAGAGGATACCTAACGGGCATCATAGTCTTTGATTTTCTGGAGCAATATCCCAAGGCCATTGCACAAATCCAACAATGGTTGGAAGAGGGGAAGATGCAAACCAAAGAGCACATTTTCGAAGGGATTGAACAGTTTCCTGCAGTCTTAAAGAAACTCTATACTGGTGAGAATTTTGGCAAACTATTGATCAAGGTTTAACTATGGCAAAGAAAACATTTTACGGTTGGTATGTCCTACTAGGGCTATGTTTGATCTATGCTGCGTCAAACGGTATCGTGACGCTCTCCTTAAAGCGATTCTATCCAAGTCTAATCGATGTGTTTTCTTGGACTAGAGAAGAGGTAACCCGCCCAGTCTCTGTCTTCTACTTTGCCTTGGCCTTTCTCACCCCGGTCATTGGTGCCTTGCTCGACCGCCGCAACCCAAAGCGGATTATGCTAATAGGTTCTATTATTATCTTAATCGGCTTGGCCTTAATGGGGCGTATTCAGAATTTGAATCAATTCATTGGGATATACATCATATTGGCCATCGGCCTTGCAGGAGCAGGCTTGATTTCCAGTATGTATATTCTTACTAAATGGTTCCACAAGCATCGGGGAAAAGCGGTCGGAATTCTATTGGTAGGGGGGAGTTTAGGGGGGGCGCTCTTCAACAAGATTACGGGGGATGCCATTGATGCTATCGGCTGGCGTGATGCGACCTTACTATTAGCAGCTATTGGTGCGGTCTTTATGATTGTCCCTTGGATATTTCTGGTCAAGAACAAGCCACAAGAAATGGGTCTATTTCCAGATGGAGGAGATAGTGAACCAGAAATCAATCTACTGGAAGGAATGTCCCTGGCCGAAGCTTTCAAGACGCCAACGCTTTATCTAATCTTCCTGGCCACTGGAATCCTTTGGTTCTGTATTATTGGGATCCAACAGCATCAAGATATCTACTTACAAAAAGAACTGACAATCCCATCTGAGGTGGTAACCAATGTCGGCTCTGCTTTCTTTTTATTTGGGGTATTGGGGAAACTCATTTTTGGATTCCTCAGTGATCGATTTAATAAAAAGTTGGTGATGGCAGCTTCCATTGCCTTATTGATTGTTGGATTAATCTTCTTACGCTTGATGGGTACTGATCAAGGCAACTGGTCGCCCTACTATTATGCCACCACCTTTGGCATCGCTTACAGCGGTGTCTTCACTATGATTCAAATTGTGGTGGCTGATCTCTACTACGGTAAATCTTATGGAAAAATACTAGGAATTGTATTGACGGTCGACACCTTAGCTTCGGTGGCCGGTATCATGTTTCTCGGTAAAATGAGCGGAGCGGATGGTACTTATGTGCCTGCCTTCGGCATCATGGCCATTATGTGTGCCGTGGCCCTCATTAGTTTTATGGTAGTAAAAACCAATTTCAAGGCTGCCCATTCATAGCATTCAGCCTTACCATGAATGGGCGCCCTAGTCGTCTAAAGTTCTGTTATTGGTACATCACTGGACTTAGCCATTCCTCTTTGTCTTCGTATTTGCTACCGCTAGCCCAACGTAGGCCATTCATTAGCAATTGTTGTGCTTCTTCCGCATAAAACTCTTCTGGGTTATGTCCCAAGGCCACACAGAAAATACGTCCGTCTCCGTGGTACTTTTTCCAAACCACGGGCATAATGGCTCCGTCGATCCATTCGGCATGCTCCCCGGTATAGGTACAAGTAGCTAGTACTTTTATATTCGGATCAACATGCAGATAATACTGCTCTGTTTTTGTCTGGAAATCTTTAATACCCTTGGTAACCGGATCGTCCGTTCCAGTAATATTGACCGTATATTCGATCTGTCCCCCGGGATGAGCTACAAACTGCGCACCAGTCATGAACTGATACTCTGTATTGTTCCGGAAGGAATCACAAAAACCACCATGTGCTCCCGCAAATCCAGTACCTCCTTTCACCGCCTTAACCAGTCCCTTGATCTGTTCCTTAGTAATTTTATCCATCGTGACGGATTGTACGATTAGATCCATCTGACTCATCACTTCCTCGTTGGCATAAATCTCAACCGTATCCGATAAAGTTACTTCTGCCCCTTCCTTACGAAGTAGTTCGCTGGCAATCTCAGCAAACAAAGCAGGTTTATGTCCGGGCCAACCTCCATAGACTAGTAGCACTTTCTTTCCGGACAAGGAAGGTAGTTTAGCAGTTTCCAAACTGGCAGTAGCTACCTCATGATCTCCAACAGATTGGCAAGCGCCAATCAAGAAAACACAGAGGATAAAAGAAGCAAATCTGAGATAAAGTCGATTTTTCATAAAGCTTTAATTTTGTTCTGAATTGATGCAAAGTGCTTAAAACTACTAAACTTTTTACAAGCAATAGCCCTTTCTTCACAGGCTAAGGTTATAAGTCCTTACCGTAAAACGGCTTTGGCCCCAATTCATCATTCCTTCCAACTGATATATCTTAACCCAGACGAATAAGTGGTCTCCGTCATATCCGAAAATTCTTATCTTGCTTTTCGCCGACACGGGCCAGTTTCTTCAGAAAAATTACCGATGAAAAAGATCTTATCCAATGTATTAAACCAAATTATTCCCATCATGATTGGTGTCTATCTGGGCTTTGCCGTGAATAATTTTGGGGAGAACAGAAAAGTCAAGCAACAGGTCAGGACCTACCAGGAAATGCTCAAAATTGAGTTAGAAGAGAACCTGCAGGCGCTTGAAAAAGTAAGGAATTATCACGTCAGATTATCTAAAGACTTTTCAAACTTACTTGCTAGTGAGGAACTCGAAAAGGACTTTGAAGCCACTAATTTTCAGGGACTGAAACCAGGGTTCGTTTCTAGTAGTGCCTACCAAACTGGATTGCAGACGGGGATCATTCAGGAGTTTGACTTGAATCTCGTGCAAATCCTAAATCGATGCTATACCCTCCAGGACAAATACAATACTTTTAATGAAAATTTGCTCAGTTCTTTCCAGTCTAGGAAATACCCAGAGACGGCAGGAGAAATTCGAAATTTCTTAATCAACATGCGGATGAACATGAATGATATCAAGTATTTTGAGCAAGCGCTGCAGCAGCAATACGGTCTTATATTGGAAGCCCTGTGACAGGGTAGAACTTACCTTTGATTAGTCCTAGGCACTCAATCAATAGTAAAGTACCACTTTTCTTATCTTGTTGCTATAGCTTGTACAGTATGTACTGTATTCATCCATTCTAAATCAATCGTTTTCCATGGAATACAAAAATCTAGGCCGCGCTGGCGTAAAAGTTTCCTCCCTGTGTTTTGGGACCATGACCTTTGGCGACGGTGCAGATGAGAAGACGTCTGCTACGCTCTATGGTATGTGCAGAGACAAAGGCATTAACTTCTTTGACTGCGCTAACGTATATGCCAAGGGAGAGTCTGAACGTATCCTTGGTCGCTTGATCAAGTCTCATCGAGATGAGGTGGTAATCGCCACGAAAGCCTATTTCAAGACCAGTGATGACATCAATGGACGTGGCCTAAGTCGTTTTCATCTAACCAAATCATTAGAGCAGAGTTTGAAACGCCTAGACACCGACTATGTAGACCTGTTCTACCTCCACCATTTCGATGAAGAAACGCCGATTGAGGAAAGTCTTTCCACGCTCAATGACTTTGTCCGGCAAGGGAAGGTGCTGTACCTTGGCTTGAGCAATTTCGCAGCTTGGCAAGTCATGAAATCCATTTCGATCACCCAGCTGCAAAATCTAGCCCCCATTTCCTGTATCCAGCCCATGTACAACCTCCTCAAACGCCAGTGCGAATCGGAGTTGCTTCCTATGGCAGCCAGCGAAAGACTAGGTGTTTTTCCCTATAGCCCGCTGGCTGGCGGCTGGTTGAGCGGCAAATACATCAATGCAGAACCAGCTGTGGGTCGATTCAAAACCAGCAAAATGTACCAAAAGCGGTATGAGCAGGAAAGAAATAAGGAGACCACCCAAGCATTTCTTGATTTTGCTAAGGAGAGCAACTACCATCCCGTTAGCTTAGCCATTGCTTGGGTAGGATCAAATCCTAATATTACTGCCCCCATTATTGGTGCACGGAATGAGCAACAATTAGGCCCTGCCCTCGACTCGATTGATCTCGTACTTAGTGAATCCGATCGCAATACGATCTCAGGATTCTCCCTCAGTCCCGCGATTGCCACAGATAGAGCTGAAGAAAGATAAACTAACCGAAATATGAACAGAACCCAACTCATCACACAACTACAAGGCCTGAACGACGAACTTGACCAACTGCTAAAAGCACTAGACTCCTACGCTCACGAAGCTTTAAACAAGCCTCCTAAAGAAGGGGCCTGGTCAGTCATGCAGGTGCTCCATCACATTAAGTTGGCCGAATTCTATTCTTACAAGTATTGTGAAAAGAAGCTAAGTTTTAAGCCTCAATTAAGTAAAGTTAGCTGGCAAGACAATCTGCGAGCTAAGCTAGTTAAATGGTACCTACAACTTCCCTTCAAGGTACAGGCTCCGACTAATATGTCCGGCTCTGCCCTACCAACAGAAAGTCAATTGGCTGATCTTGAAGCGGAATGGAAGGAACAAAGAAAAATACTACAACAGTTTTTTGAGGACTTACCAGAAGAATACATCGATAAAGCCGTCTATAAGCACCCCTTTGGAGGCCGCTTATCCTTTGCTGGGATGCTGGACTTCTACCAAGCCCATTTTCGTCGTCATCAACGTCAAATTTGGCGCACCGTCCCTGAATAAGGCCGTCTCTTTACTGATTATTCCAATTCTTGCGGGCATGTAAATAGGCACTGGGCTCCGAATACCCCAACGCATAGGCGATATCCTTGACTTTCATCTTACCTCCCTCCTGGAGGTAATGAGCTAATTCTTGTTTTACCGCATTAGTAATGCTGCGAAAAGACTGCCCATGACTGCGCAGCTTGCGCTGAAAATTTCGATCACTCATAGCAAATTGAGCACTGACCTGCGACAAACTGGGCAAGATCGGAGTGCTCATCTGCAAGAGCATACGTTTGACCATAGCCGGGAAAGTCACACCTTTTTCTTTCTCTAACAAAAGAAGAAATTGTGGCAGCAATACATCTATCAATTGCATGCTCCGTCGGTTGATGGTATGATTAACAGCTAAGTCAAAACTAAATCTATGATAGGCTCCTGATTCGACCTCCTGCGCTAAGGACCTTAGGAAGGCACTGGCATCTGAATAGGGCACCTCCATACTTATCTTTTCCACTCCCATAGCTTTCAACTCTCGATACATGAAGCAGTAGGTACTATCCAGCATGAAACGTCTCAGCTTTTCCTCCTCAATATCTGTACTCAATTCAAGTTGGATCTCTCCGTCTAAAATGCTCGAACGGAGTCGTAAAAAAGGGAAGTAAGCTTGTAGATATTCAGCGAGCATGAGGATGGCTTGTTCTATACTAGTGGCCTCCAGCGAAATACTATGGACCAGCCCCAGCGCCTGCAAGTTGAGATACATACCATAGCGAAGCCCCAAATCGCTAGCTGTCTCTTCCTTAAGCATGAACTGCAAAATTCGCTGATAGGTCGGGAATGGTATATGGCAATCTTCGGCACAAAGATCAATATTGGGGTCTGGCAAGAGCCCTCGTAAAGTCTCGACCGATAGGAATCGATAAGCCGCAAAATCCAGCAATAACTGTAAATGTCTCCCTTGAATACCCATACTTACACTTTGGCGTAAAATATCAACTTTCCGGCAAGCGTGCCACCTATTTTTGAATCCAGGAAGCAGGTATCACTCCGCTTTCGATAAACTCAAAAATTAAAAGCAGTATGAAATTATTACCTTTTGCTTTATGCGCCAATGCCGGATTTTCATTCCTTAGCGGACTACTGTTGACCGTTGTTCCAAAGTACATCGCTCGAGTTTTTTCCGCATCCACACCTATTCCCTTTCTACTGATCGGATTGGGTCTACTTTTCTTCGCTTACACCATTTGGGTTGAGCTTAAACCACAAAGACCAAACCGAATCATGGCGATAATAATCCAGGATTTACTATGGGTGGTAGCAAGTATCATAATACTAATAAGCAGACCGCTACCTATCTCAGCTATTGGCTATTCTATCATTGCGTTTATAGCAGGCATTGTACTACTCTTGGCGATTTTGCAAGCCTGGGGATGGCAGCAAAAATCTAAACGGGAACCCTAACAACAAATCTAATTTATCATTCAACATTCTTCATTATAAGTTCTCTAACAGAGCCACCAATTCCACATTCCCTTTCTCCTTAGCATGAGCCAGAGCAGTCTTCCCCTCTGCATCTTGTAGAGAAGGATCAGCGCCAGCCGCCAAGAGCGCCTTTACCGTGGCTATTTGGCCAAAAGTAGTAGCAAAAATTAAAGCCGTTGAGCCGTTGTAATTCTGCAAATTGATATCTGCTCCATGATCTAGTAGCAGTTGGATAATCTGCTGATGTCCTTTAAAGGAGATGCCCATTAAGGCCGTATTCCCGGAGGCATCCTGCTGGTTCACATCCGCTCCTGATTTCAGCAAGAATTGTGTTACGGGTATTTGCTCGCTGTAGGTAGCCATAATAAGTGGTGTAAAACCTCGAGCGTCCGGTTTACTAACGAGGGATGGGTCATTTTGCACCATAGCTTGGAGGCCAGCTACGTTGCCCTGTCGAATTGAATTGAAGAAATCCATAGATGTGGTTTTGATTGATGGGAGATTTGGACAAGCACTAAAGTAAGGATAATAAAAAAGGAGCAGCTCTTTTAGGGAGATACTCCATTTTACATATCTGGTATTATAGTAGGATGCCAATTTTGTAAAAGAGATTTTTTATCTCTCAACAGCAAATTTATCATTAGCCATTATAATAATCATAATGCTATCATTAGTTTTGCTAATAATGAATATCCAACAATTAGAGTACGCCTTACTACTGAGCAAAACAGGCTCCTTTAGTGCCGCTGCCAAAAAAGCACGCATTACCCAATCAGCCATTAGCCAGCAAGTCACCAAATTGGAACAGGAGATTGGTTTTGTCCTTTTTGATCGACAGACCAAACCCATTCGACTAACTGCCAATGGGGAACGCTTCTTGGAAAAAGCACAATTTGTGCTATTGGAAGTGCATCAACTGCGCGACTTCGCTATGCAGATTGAACAAGAAGTCAAGGGATCCCTGACGATCGGAATTATCCCAACTCTATCCCCTTATCTGACCCCCCTCTTCATCAATCAACTTAGCGAGCAGTATCCCGATATCAAACTCACCGTCAAAGAATTGGTCACAAAGGATATTATCCGGGGAATCATGGAACGAGAACTGAATGGTGGGATCATTTCTACCCCAATCAGCACCAAACTGAAGCTACAATACAAAAGTCTTTTCTACGAGAAATTCTTTGTTCTCTTATCTCCTGAGCATCGATTTTTCGCAGAGGATGAAGTTGACTTATCTGCCATAGACATCGATCAGGTCTGGCTCTTGAATGAAGGAAATTGCTTTAGCGATCAAGTCAATAATATGTGTAAAATCGATCAGAGACGTCAGGTAGAAACTACCTTAAGTTACGAAAGTAATTCCATCGATGCCTTGCGTAGAATCGTTGAAAATCGCGGTGGAATAACCTTCCTACCAGAGCTCGCTACCCTGAATGTGCCTGCCGATCAAGAAGATATGATTAAAGAAATCCAAGGCCAGGATAGAGCACGGGAAATCTCACTGGTCTACGTAAAAGGAGAACCTAAATTGCACTTGTTGGAACGCCTGGGAGAGATCATTCAGCAAAGCTTACCTTCTTCTGTGGTAGAAAAGGGAAATAAGGTCCTGGTAAGTACCAACATCAAGATCTAAGTAGATCCCAGTTTAGGCTAAGCTTTCCTGTTGCGAAAACCTAACCTTAAACTGGGCCCATATTATACTATTGAAATCATTTCATATTTAGCACCTCTCTGACCCAATTCACCTCATTCATAAACAGTCCCGGAGCAATCCGGAAGCCTGGCATGGTGAAAGAATGATTAGCGTTCGCATACAAGATCACCATCAAAGCCTCATTTCCTGCCTTTGAAAGTCCTTCTCGCAGGAAGTGGATACTTTTGTAAGGGGGAACGCGATCGTCATGCACGCCATGCTCTGATAGGACCGGACAGCGTATGCTCTCTAAGTAGTCATTCGTCGCATCATAAATATCATCCGGCCAGGCGAAGGACGGGGCTTGATTGGCAGGGGCAGCGGGAAGCATCAAGGCAGGATGGGCCTTGCGCATTCTAGCTACCGCATCTATGTACGCTTGATCCATCTCTTGCCGACTAGCCAGATCAAAATAACGCTCCCATAAATGAAGGATTTGTACGATTACCTCCTCCGTCGCATTACTTTGTCGCAAGAAAGCTCCAATCGCGTAGAGTTGTTGATCCTTACGTGTTTCCATAGGATGAGCCCGTAAAATGAGAAAAGCGGGTTGCGAGGCCTTAGAGGCTGCCATGGCAGCTATCCTAGCACCTTGACTCCCTCCCATCAAGCCGATCTGATCTGCTCTGATCTCCGAATGCGTCTGCAAATGCGCATAGAGATGCAATACCAAATTCTGCTTGTCCTCAAAATCTTTGGTTCTAGGGTTACCCGTAGTCTGTCCTGTCCCATAGTTGTCGTAGACCAAGGCAGCGATTCCATAGCTAGCAAATATCTCCGCCTCGGTATAGTTTAAAGAGCGATCTAGGTTGGCCGCCCCACGGGCGATGAGGACGGCTGGGAATGGGCCGGTGCCTTTGGGAAGAAATAGAGACACACCAACAGAATCCTCTGCCCCCATAGTCACTACATAATCCGTTTTTTGATAAAGTTCCTGCTTCTCCGCCGAAAGCTGCTGCTGACCCCATGTCCATTCTAAGGTATCGAAACTAGTCCCATCTCCCTTAGAAAATTGTAGTATCTCCCCGGTAGCAATCCAAAATAGATCCTTAGCAATCGGATACATTCGCTCTACCTGATGACTCATAGGGGAATGAACTCTCAGGGTATTGAATCGATCCTAAATCTTAAAGACCAGTCCATTCGCCAAGACATCATGCCCAAGGTATCCTTGCCATTGAGGGCTTTGCATAGGTAGTACTCGATGTAAATAAAAACTACCTACCAGACCCTTTCTCTCCACAGTTCCCTCCACGTAATCCCCTTCTCCTAGGGTTAGCTCAAATTCTAGTTGATTTACTCGACGCCTAATCGAAAAGGACGGTAATTCATTTTCCAGGCTCTTATTTTCTATGCTATATCGACGAGATCCGTCACTATAGGGAAGTTGAAGCGTAACCTTATTCGCCTTAGACTGAATACGAATAAAGTGAGATTCTCCAGCCAGGGAAAGTTGTCCAACCCATTGGGATTGCCAAAAATCGGATTGACCATCTAGTAGATGTGCCCAACACAGCAGTAGAATAACTAGTCGAATATTCATTTCAACGTTAAATTACGCCATATATCGTAAAAATGCAATTTAAAACTATTAATTACGTCACCCTGCTGCCCAAAAGGGTTCAAATAAGAATGGGGCATCCTGCAATTTGCAAGATGCCCCATTCAAATATATCGTAATGATCTTACCCTACTAGATCCCCCATAATCAGGTCAATCTTCTCGTCAAGACTCTTCTCTTTTGCCTTGAAAGCGGCTCGATCTGCCAATTCATCATTTACACTGCAGTAAAACTTAATTTTTGGTTCTGTCCCGGAAGGGCGTGCTGAAATGATACTACCATCTTCTGTAAAGAACTGTAGAACATTCGAAGCTGGAAGGTCAATCTTCGTCTTCTCACCGGTAGCCATATCAGTGGATTCACTGCTCAGGTAATCTTTGATCGTCACAACTTTACCTCCTCCCAGGGTTGCAGGTGGAGTCTTTCGAAGGGCCTCCATCAAAGCTTTGATTTCCTCGGCTCCACTTTTCCCTTTCTTGGTAATGGCAATCAGCTTTTCTTTGTAGATGCCATACTCCAGGTAAAGATCGATCAAGGCATCGTATAAGCTACTTCCTTTGTCTTTGTAGTAAGCTGTCATTTCGGCGATCATCGTGCAAGAAACTACTGCATCCTTATCCCTCGCATGCTCACCCACCAAATAACCGTAGCTCTCTTCCCCTCCAGCGATAAACTGGCGCTGGCCTTCAAACTTCGTCATGATTTCGCCGATATACTTGAAGCCGGTCAGCGTATTGAAACACTCTACATTTTTAGATGCTGCAATTTTATCAATCAAATAGGAAGTAACAATCGTTTTAGTAATGTATTCTTTTTCCGTTAGCTTACCCGCTTTTTCCCAAGCGGTAAGCATGTAATGTATCAGTAATGTTCCAGTCTGATTGCCATTCAGCAAAACAAAATCTCCACTGTCGTTTTTCACCGCTATCCCTACCCTATCCGCATCTGGATCCGTTGCCATCACAAGATCAGCATCAATCTCTTTAGCTTTGTTCAAGGCCAAAGTTAATGCTTCATGCTCTTCTGGATTAGGATATACCACCGTAGGAAAGTTACCGTCGGGCTCTGATTGCTCCTCCACTACGGTGACATTATTAAAGCCGAACAGTTTCAGCGCAGGCGGCACCAGTACTCCGCCGGTACCGTGAATTGGCGAGAAAACAATTTTTAGGTCAGCCTGTCGCTTAATCGCATCCTGCGAAACTGACAGCTTCACCAATTCATCTAGATATTGTTTATCGACGGCCTCTCCTATCTTTTCAATGTTGGCTTCGTTTCGCTCAAACTGGATATCATCAACACTACTAATCTTTTGGACCTCAGCGATCACGTTCTTGTCATGTGGTGCAACCAATTGTCCACCATCCCGGCCGTAGGCTTTATAGCCATTGTACTCTTTTGGGTTATGAGAAGCCGTCAACATCACACCACTATGACAACCTAAGGCTCTGATAGCAAAGGATAATTCAGGCGTAGGTCGAAGGCCTTCGAAGAAATATACCTTGATCCCATTGGCAGAAAAAACGTCTGCAGTCAGGCCGGCAAATAAATCAGAATTGTTGCGACTATCATGAGCAATGGCAACTTTGATTTGCTCGTCAGGATAGATTTTTTTCAAGTAATTACTTAAACCCTGTGTTGCCATACCCAGGGTATATTTATTAACCCGGTTCGATCCCGGGCCCATGATTCCTCGAAGTCCCCCGGTACCAAATTCTAGATCTTTGTAGAAGGCGTCCGTTAAAGCAGTTTCTTGACCTTGATCCAACATCGCTTGAATGGCTGCTTTGGTTTCTTGATCATAATTACCTTCTAGCCATTGATTGACTTTGTTAAGTACTGAGGGTTCTAGATTTTGCATGTAAGCTTTGATTTTAAGTCCTCTGGCAATTTCCGTGCGGATAAATCAATATTTTAATTGGAAGCCTTGCACTACACGGTCACTATTCTTCCAACTAAAGCCTGGCACCGATCAATTGCCGAAGAAGGAATTTTTTTAAGGGAAAAATCCATTCAAGAATACGGAAACAAAGGTAAAAGGTTATAGAAATATGTGACAGAATTTTCGGCAAATTTATCTCACCAAAAAGAGCGGATTTTATCATTAGATTGTCAAAGAACTTTTGAAGTCTGAAAAAAGTGGAAGCGGGTTCGCCATTCAAAGAATTATTTCCTAAATTTCAGGTTCTTTAAGGTGAAACTAAGCAGCTGACGAAATCTAAATTTTCAAACTGCTATTGTGTATGATTGACAATATAACAAGCTTGATTGATGACCTCTCGGTAAAATGGGATTTATGGATTGGTCAGTACCGTGCCTTCTTTCCAACTGAGGAAGAGGATTTACAGGCTTGTATGGACCTGATGGAAAAAGCGGGTGGAAAGAATCGTCAGGGTGATGAATACCTTCCTAATTTCAGCTCGCAAATAGCAGCTTGTCAGGATACCCGTAGTGGAGAGATCATAGCCGCACTTTGCCTTGCAGATGCCCTGCAATTGAGTGAAGATAGCTGCTGGCGCAATACCTATCAACTGGATCTTTTTGATGAAGAACAGTTGGGTACCATGGCTGTTTTCGTAGATATGATCATCGAAGAGGAGTATCAGAAAACACCTGCAGCGGCGGTATTAATCAGTCACTGTTTCATAGAAATCCTCAAAGCAGGCGGCCAAGCGATTTTGTTGTCTTGTGAAGCGGAGCGTTTCCCAATCTTCAAACGCTTAGGCTTGCGTCCGATCGGATTACAACAAAAAAGCAATACCGGTATTCATATCCCCATGATCTGCTTCCCAGACGAGGAGTATTTTGCTACCATACACTCGCCCGTCATTTCCCTATTACGCGGTCTTGACTTTATGACCTACAAGGGATTTCAAGACTGGTATCAAGGTTTGGTTGACCGCAACCAAGATTTGCGTATTGGCTCCGCCTATTTCCCAGATAGCGAGGAACAGTTTACCGGACATAAGAGTATTACAGAAGGATTGAGCCCAGCTGGAAAAAAAGCCTTTCTTAAAAATGCTGTGGTTATTACCTACAATGAGGAAGAGGTAATTCTCATGGAGAATGACGGAGGTAAAACCTTCGGATTTGTCCGCCAGGGCTTGTTGAAGGTAATGATCAATGGGAAGACCATCGTTTTGTTGGGAGAGGGGGATATCTTCGGAGAAATAGCCTTTATCTTGGATAGTAATCGCTCAGCCCAGGTCGTTGCCGCCAGTCCCAACACGGAGGTCGTACAGTTCAGCGAATCAGCCGTAAACAATCTAGAATCAGAAGCTGATCGTACTGCTATCTGGCGCAACCTCGCCCGAGTGATGGCTCAGAAACTCATTCTAACGAATAAGTTACTAGACTAGATCCACGCCCCCTACTTACAGGTAATCTTACCTATCCTTACCTCTGGCGCGGCTACCAACTACTGTAACAGCCGCTGTAAATCAACTTTACTATCCTTGCTAAGTAAGGTCAGAAAAGTCGTAAGATCCCTCAGTTCTGATTTTGATAAGACTCCATGCATGCTAATCATAGCCGAAGGTAAATATTGTTTATTCTTTACTTCCGTCAAAGCGATGGCCTTAGGCTTCTCCTCTCCTACTTTTACGGTTATGGCTTGATCATCCTCCTGCATGAGTGTTCCAACTATTTCTTCACCATTTTCAAGCGTCAGACTGATGGTTCCATAACCGGGGGCAAGTCGAGCATTGGGATCCACCAAGGATTCGAGTAATTGTTCCCGGGTTAATTCATCGGCAATATAAGTAAGATCAGGTCCTACTTCTCCTCCATAGCCTTTTACTGCATGACAACGAATACACTGAGCTGAGTTATCCATAAAGAACAAGCGTCCGCCCTTGCGCATATTTCCACCAAAAAGAGATTCTTGGTATGCTGCCAACATATCACCTTCCGGTTTGGCAGCTTCGTAAGCCGCTTTTTTAGCCTTCACGCTCTCGGATCCCATTTCATCCACTACTTCTAACAGGTCTAAGGACAATTCAGGAGCCAGATTTCCAGCTATCAACTGATCGAGTAGAGAATTGACCAAAGTCTCACCAGCGGAACCCTGCAATACCGCCAGACTATTGATCGCTTTTTGTTTCTCCGCCACAGAAGCTGTTTCCAGTACCTTACTGAGCATATTAACTACATCCTCAGCGGGAAGCTGCACCTCCCCAATCAATTGTTGGGATACTTTTCGGACTTCCACATCCGAATCTTCCAACGCTATTTCCAAGGCCGTCTTTAGGTCTCCTGCTTCCAATTTTGCTAGAGCAAGCAGAGCAGCTTGTCTTACCATGCTGGGTTGATTCTGGTTTTGGAACATTTGGAAAATTACAGGCGCCAAGGTCTTCTGTTGCAAGCGGCCTACTGCTGTCACAGTGGCAGCTCTAAGTTCTGTATCTGAGCCAGATAGTAATCCCGTAAAATTCCCAGCCATCGCCAACTGAGCCTCTGTAAGTTTGTGATTACCGGAAGGTTCTCGATAGCGGTTATCTACTCTATCCAATAGTGGTGGCTTAGGCCAATACCCTAAGGCCCATAAAGCATCCTCTCGCATCTTCAAGTTAGCCCCTTCATGATTGATGAAAGTGGATAGTCTTGTAGCACTTTCTTGATCCCCCAGTCGTAAATTCGCATTGATTGCTCGGCGCGCAAAGGCTTCCTCCTGGATATCCACCCGATCCAAAGCCTTAGCCAAATCCTCCATAGCCGCTGGAATGGAAAAGTCGTCGTGTATAGCCCGAGCAGCTTCCACTACCACTAAAGACTCTTCATCCCGCAAAAAGCCAGCCACCAAGGGGGAGGCTTGTTCTCGCAAGGCTACCACTGCCCCAATCCGCACCGCTTTGGATGGATGATCACTCAATTTTGATAACTCCTCAGCTGTAGCCAGCCGGGAAAGTGCAAAAACAATGGCATGACGCAGATGAGGATCTTGCTCCTCGATCTCTGCCAACAAGTCCAGCAAGGGCTGCAGAGCGGAGGAGGCTTTTATTTTGCCTAGAGCCTCCGCGGCAAAGAATTGTACTCGCGCAGCCTTATCCTTCAGGAGGTTCAATAGGTCTTTCTCGGCAGGTTGATATTTAGCATCGCCTATTACCTTGGCCGCCTGTGCTCGTACTTCCGCAGCTTGATCTTGTAATAATGGAAGAATTAAAGCCCCTTCTTCCGATTGCTTCCGAGCCAGTTGCCCTAACCCCCAGATCGCATGAAAGCGAGCAAACTCAGTCGTCCCTTTAGCTGCTACAGATGCCAGGCTTTCGCTTTCCCCCCGTTTAACCAACTCAAACTGAGCCATCTGCCGAACCCGCATATCTTCATTGGCCAGCAACTGCTGTAGTTCTTCTTTAGGACGATCCTTAGCGCCAAGTTTAAGAATGGCTTGCGTGGATTCTCGATCGGGATTAACAATCTCCTTTTTTACATCAAGCTTCCATATCCTTCCTTGTGGTTTCTTGGCATAGCCGTCGAGCCAATCATTGATGTACAACGCTCCATCCGGTCCAAAACTCAAGCCAGTAGGAACAACTCCTGATAGTACATCCACGGTACGCCCCAGATCAAATGATGCCCCCCTAGGTTCCAAGCGAAAGGCCTCAACCTTTGATTTGGCGGAAGACGCCTTAAAGGAAGAACTAAAGAAGTAGCCGTTCCAGTCCTTGTTCATGGCGGTGCCAGGATTGTAGGCGAGACCCGCAGGACCATCTGGTGCCAGGGCTATCGGAGGCAGGAGATAAGCTGCTTGCCCCGGAAAATGCGGTACATGGAGATCCTCGTCCATCCATACTTTATAGCCCTCGTTTTCCTGCTTATATTTTCCGTATTGCCAATTGATTCGCCAGCCAGAATCTGATCCTTCAATGATATGTACATAGCGCTCATGCTCTCCCGCATGATCTCCATCATTGTCCACACTAATGAGATTTCCGTAAGCATCAAAAGCCAATTCTTGCGGATTCCGCAAGCCATGCGCGTAGACTTCAAAATCACTTCCATCCGGATTACAGCGCATCACTGCTCCCTGATTAGGGTATTTCCATCTTTTGCCGTCTTGATCCACGACGTTTACCCCTAGGTCACCGATCGACCAGTAAATTTTACCATCTGGTCCGGTAACCAAGCCAGACATATCATGCCCAGCATAGGCGATATGGATCCCATATCCATGGCTAATGACTTCCTTTTCATCGATATCTCCATCTCCATCCGTATCCTTCATACGGAAAACATCAGGCGCACAGGTGACGAAAACCTCACCATCATGGTATAAGACCCCTGCGGCTACACCGGCTAGCATATCATTAAAGCCATCCGCATAGAGATTAGATGCATCTGCCCGTCCATCGCCGTCCTCATCCCAGATCCTACGCACAAACTCTGTTTGCACTGTCAGATCTCGATAATCGTGAATGCTATCTCCATTGAAATCCTCCTGCCACGTATTTTCAGCACTTTTACTAGTGGCTAATTTGTCCAAGTGAAAGGCTCTGGTGTCCTCTATGGACTGTAAAGCGAGATCTTCTAGCATCCAGTCTCTATGCTGCCGGATATCAAGATCGGAGCTTTTCCTTCGAGCCGTTTCAGAAACATAGGCGACCCCATTCTGATCAAAAGTTAATGCCACTGCATTGGACAAAAGAGGACCAGGCGCCCAAAGTTTTAACTCAAGCCCTTCCGCTAATTCCAACGCGACTTTTTCTTCATCTGCAAAATCAGCCTCAGTCACTCGGGTTATCTCAGGAATGGTATTGACTGGCGTCGACTCACAAGTACTGAACAGAAAAATTAACAACAGTAGAAACAGACTCGGGATAATGCGCTTACAATTCATTTTATCTATTTTGTTTCTCAGACCTCATACAATGAAAGGAGGCCTTTCTTTCTTCATAGTAACCTAGCTATGCACTCAAAAGAGAGACTAAGACACTATTTTATGATCGCTTCGGTGGAGGCCGCTTCGTTATAGGGAAGTCTTTTGGCCCCTTTTAAAGAAAGTACATGGTTGATCCGACGTAAATGGTGATCAACACCAATTTCTGAACCGGGAATAAAGCCAGGCACTGTAATCACTTGCGCCAACACGCCCCCGACACCACGGTGCATAACTCCTCTGGGCAAATAGACTAAGTCTCCCACCTCTAACTCCGTAGACTGAATGAGTCCGCCCACCTCCTCTTTGCCCACACTAGTGGGCTCCTCTATTTTTGGAACCTGCGCACTGGTTAGGATCTTGGCCTCGGGTAATGCCATTTGTACCAAATAGAATTCATCAAACCCACCCTCTTTTGGGTGGTAGTGGGAAAAAGAATCCATGATCCGGACACGGTGGGCATTAATCGCATGATAATTATAGGGCCCCACCTTTCCCAACCAGGTTAACAAGATTCTTCGATAGGCGTTGGTTTCGGTAGCACAGCCGCCGGGGACATCTGTGATGTTTAAGTCCCAGTCCGGACGCACAAAGGCGGGGATGTTATCTGGCGGAGGTTCTGGCACCGTGAAGATCAATGCACTGAACAAGCTATCGGTCTGAATTCCTTCCGCTTCCCCTAATAATATGATATCTCCGACCGAAAACTTCGAGCTATCCTGTGCGTTAATGACTGCCGTTCCGCCTCCTTCCTGTATAAAAACCACTCGATTACTACTTGCCTTTGGCAGGTCTAAGGTCCTTTCTACATAAGACAGATCATACCCAGGATTGTTTTCTACAAATTGGGTACGAATTTGCTGGAAGGCGGTGGTATCTCCCGCGCGCAAATGAGCAATCTTCATATTTTCGATAGGAGGTTCTGAGGAAGGTTGGGGAGTGGTTTGGCAGGAAATAAGTGCACAGACCACATAAATAAGTGTAGATCCCCGAAAAATAGATTTCGCGGTCATTGGTTGATTTTCGTTTTGTAATGATTAAGCCAACAAGTAAGAATAGCTTGTCCGGCCTTTCCTCAAATTTAGGCTTTTTAAACGGACTTTTTGGCTATGGGGAACCATTTTTCCATTCCAATAGTTCTTCTTTTGTGCTGCGAGCTAAGGGCTTCCAAAAGGATACCCTCGGCTAGTAAGCCAAAAGAGGTGGGAGATCATTGTGTTGGACCTGATGAGGGTTTCTGTATAGCCCCATAGTGTCGAATAAGCCTCTTATATCGATATGCTGACTGCACCTTGATACTCTTTCACAGTAATCACTCGGTCGGGGGTTCGAATCCTCCTTCTCCCCAGGGAGAATAGCTCAGTTGGGTAGAGCAGGTGACTGGTTTTGTAGGTTCGACTCCTACCTTCGCTTCGGTGCGATGTATGCTTCATGGACTATTATCCATGCCCCATTATCAAGAGCTGAACCCTCTTAAAAAGGTTCTTGAGTTGCAGGAGTGTGACCTGTCCTCTTTATGGACAATCTCAACAAAGCTCTGAAATGTGCAGGATACCGTTTGGTGACGACCAATAACAGGCTAAGCGCGCGCTTTCACTTCCAATACCACCCTTCGTGCTATTGCAGGTAAAAGACCCCTTGCTCCTTATTGATGGGAACCATACTTAATGCCATTCCGCTTTGCGGGGATGGTGGTGCTTCTGCAATTCTATTTGTAACAAAAATTTTGCAAGCACTTTTGTAGTGCTACCCCAATATAAAATCATAGGTGGAGCGGGTAAAACATCCGAAGTTTAGCCCAGGTAGTTACTCGTAAAACTTCGGATGTTTTGTGCTGAAAGCAGAAGCTTGACTTAAACCAATAACCAAAATGAGACGTATTACGATTTTCCCATACCAAATGGGATTAGTCTTTCGAAAAGATCAATTTATTGACGCCCTCTCCACTGGAAAACACTGGATTCGTTGGAACGATCAACTGATCACCTACGATATGTCGAAGGAATTTGTCCCCCTTTGTGAGCTCAACATCCTTTTGAAGAATTCCCTACTCCAGGAGAGGCTGCAAGTCATTGAGGTCCAGGATCATCAAATAGCCTTGGTTTTCCAAGAAGGAAACTTTTTGAAGATATTAGAACCAGGAAGACATGCCTTCTGGAAAAGTATTGTCAACTACCGATTTCAAATATTGGATAGAGACACCTACGAAGTCCCAGCTTCGCTCAACAAAAGGTTGTTAGCGGAACCAGCTCTTCAGGGCTTCCTCATGAAAGTTTCCATCCCTGCTCATGCCCTTGGTCTTTTGATGGTTGATGGCGAGTTGGTGAAACATTTGAAAGCAGGAGTATACCACTTCTGGCGCAATGAAAAGCAAGTGCAAGTGCTTACTGCTGACTTGAGACAGCAACAAGTGGAAATTTCCGGTCAAGAGATCCTTACCAAGGATAAAGCTGGAGTACGGACTAACTTCTTCGTACAATACCAAGTGACCGATGTTGAACGGGCCCTGCTGAAAAACAAGGATTACGAGCGTCAATTCTACCTCTTGATTCAGCTGGCGCTAAGAGAATATGTCGGAACGCTTAGTTTAGATGACTTGCTCATGAGAAAAGAAGGGGTCGAGTCCTTTGTGCTTGAGCATACTGAAAAAGGAAGTCAAGATCTGGGATTGAAAGTATTACAAGCAGGACTTAGGGATGTCATCCTTCCAGGAGATGTTCGAGAAATCATGAACCAGGTCTTGGTAGCCCAGAAACAGGCCCAAGCCAATACCATTACGAGACGTGAAGAAACAGCCTCCACCAGAAGCTTACTGAACACGGCCAAATTATTGGAAGAAAACGCTATGCTATTGAAACTGAAAGAAATGGAATACGTAGAAAAAATTGCAGAAAAGATCAATAGCATTTCTCTATCCGGCGGCGCTCAGGTCGTGGAACAGCTGAGAGAAATCTTTATAAAGACAGAATAATGAGTGTTTAATCCCCCCCAGCTTCTCGGAATACTCCGAAAAGTTGGGGTCTTTCGTTAGGAACTCTACTGATCTCCAAAGGCTACACCCGTAGCGCGTGCTACGTGCACTAGATAATGATCCTTGGAAACAAAATTGTATTCCGCAATCGCCTCCTTGATCGGTACGCTCGTAATTTCATTATTGGTGAAGGAAACCATTTTACCGAAGTCACTCTCTGCGACCAGCTCGAAGGCCTTCACGCCCATGGCTGTAGCCAAGATTCGATCGAAGGCCGCGGGTGTACCTCCCCGCTGAATATGACCTAAAATAGTGGAACGAATTTGCACCTTCGGCATATTCGGATGCTGTTCTAAATCATACCGCAAGGCATTACAGACGCCACCCAACTTAAGGTGCTCGTCTTTACTGCTAACGGCGGTTCTTCCCGTCACCGTCCCCCCGATGGGCTTGGCACCTTCAGCAATTACAATATTAACAAAGCCTCTTCCTTTTCGAAAGCGTCTTTTGATGCGTTTAACGATGAGATCTAGGTCATACGGAATCTCCGGCAACAAACAGATCTCCGCTCCACCCGCTACAGCTGTGTGCAAGGCAATCCAGCCTGCATCGCGCCCCATAACTTCCATAATCATTACCCGATGATGGCTTTCGGCTGTAGTCACGAGCTTATCAAAACAATCGGTAGCAATCTGTACCGCGGTGGTAAACCCAAAAGTAAGATCCGTGGCGGAAAGGTCATTATCGATTGTTTTTGGCACCCCGATCACATTGAGTCCATTTTCATATAGAGCCTGAGAAATCGCTTGGCTGCCGTCTCCACCGATATTGACTAAAGCATCAAAACCTAAATCTTTGATTTTCTGTGCCAACTCCGGGGTACGATCCACCCGCTTGATGGTGCCATCTGGCTGCTCAACAGGATAGGAAAGTGGATTACCTGTATTGCTTGTCTTTAGAATGGTTCCGCCCTTAACATGAATACCTGCTACTCGCTTCTTCGTTAACTTCACAATATCTGGGGGATCAGAATCCAGGCCATTTAAAGCTTCCATGCATCCCCATACTTCCCACTCTTTTGATTTTTTAGCCGCTTTATAAATACCTCTGATCACAGCATTTAATCCGGGGCAATCTCCCCCGCCCGTACTAACTAGAATTTTCTTCATGAGTGCTTAACTTGGTCTTAAACAAAAACATCCATGGATAAAACAGCCATGTAGTTAACGACAAAGTGCCGCTACATAGCGCTTCTCCCTAAATGAAGCAGGTAAGATAGCTTTTAATACCAATGAAAGCAAAGGAAAGCTAAGTATGGTAACAATAAGTTAATCCAGTTACCGCAATTGTTTACCATCCCCAAGTACCCAATCCCCCTTTAAAGGGGCCAACAATATCTTTGGTGATCCACCCGCCATAGAAGTCGCCTTCCTGAGCAAGGGCTAACTCTCCGTCCACATAACAGGCTTCCACTCTTGACGGATAAAAGGCCAAATAATCCTGGATGGATTGAAAAGCACTAGATGGCTCAGGGTAACTCCAAGCTAGTACTATTTGCCCTTCTCGGGTTTGCCAATAGTTGGCTACCCCTTTGAATTCGCAAAAAGAGCGCTGACCAGTAACTTGCTCTAATACATCCATTCGAATCGAACTTGGTGGGAAGTAATAGACCGGCGGATGACTGGTCTCTAAGACGCGGAAGCCGCCATTCGTTTCCGCTAGCACCTGTCCCTTCCACATCACCTTGAGGTGTTTTGGAGTGGACTCCAGTCGAGGGGGACGTGGATAATCCCAAACACTTTCTTGCCCCTTCTTGGGCTTAATTCTTTTTCGCATGTAGAAGTAACAGTAAAGTGTCCACGGTTGTTTTCGAGTATATTCCATTTAGAAGAGCTGCTCTCAACCTCTTTAATTCCATCATTTTTTCGTAATTAAGCGGAAAGAAAAACACCTTGCATGTCAGACCAAACCCTAAAGAAGACCTTAGGCCCTTTAATGTTATGGGGGCTCGGCGTCGGCTATGTAATTTCCGGAATGTATTTTGGCTGGAATCTCGGCCTCGAAAAAGGAGGAACACTTGGATTAGCCGTAGCTACCTTTTTTATCATTATCATGTACTTGGCCTTCACCTTTAGCTATACCGAATTGGCCTGTGCAATTCCCAAGGCGGGGGGCGCCTTTGCCTACGCCATGAGAGGGCTGGGAAAAGATCTAGGCTTCTTGGGAGGGATGGCGCAAAATATTGAGTTTATCTTTGCCCCACCGGCCATTGCCTTTGCCATAGGTGCCTACCTCAATATTTTCATACCCGCAATCCCCGTCATCTGGATTGCAATCATCGCTTATGTACTCTTTACCGCTTTAAATATTTATGGCGTGAAAGCGGCGGCCTCTTTTGAACTAATCATCACGATTGTAGCCGTGATAGAGCTCTTGATCTTCGCGGGTTCGGCCCTTCCTTCTTTTGAATACGAAAATCTGACCCAAAATCCACTACCAAACGGTTGGGGTGGAGCCTTCGCCGCGATTCCTTTTGCCATCTGGTTCTTCCTAGCGATTGAAGGGGTGGCTAATGTAGCGGAAGAAACCATTAATCCACAACGGAATGTACTCATTGGATTTGGTAGTGCCATTTTGACCTTGGTGGCTTTATGTATTCTAACTTTTACCGCCTCCGTTGGCGTAGGAGGCTGGGAAGCTATTGTCTATCCGGAACCTGGAGCTGAAGCTTCTGATTCGCCTTTACCATTGGCCCTAAGCGTAGCACTTGGGCAAGGGCATTTGATGTACAAGGCAGTCACCTTTATCGGTCTATTCGGCTTAGTAGCCTCTTTCCACGGGATCATTCTCGCCGCCGGTCGTGCCACCTTTGAGTTTGGCCGAGTTGGTTTTGCACCAAAAGGCTTGGGGCAGGTCCACAAACGCTTTCAAACACCTGCCAACGCATTGATCATTAATATGTTGATTGGAATTATTGCCTTATTCACCGGTAAAACCGGGGAAATCATCACCATTGCTTGTTTTGGAGCCTTAAGTTTGTACATCATCTCCATGATTTCTCTCTTAGCATTGCGACGGAAAGAGCCAAACTTAGAGCGGCCCTTTAAAGTCCCGCTTTATCCTATTGCTCCGATTGTCGCACTGGTTATTGCTACCGTTGCGCTCTTGGCCATCAGTATTTACAATCCGATGCTGGCCTTGATATATTTTGGTATTTTGCTGCTATCCTATATTGCTTTTAAGATCTTCAATACTGTATCCGTATGACCATCAAGGGAATGCTTAGCCTAGAGCAATTACAAGCTCAAATTCAAGAAGAAACGATAGAGACCATTATAGTCGCCTTTACGGACCACTATGGTCGTTTGGTTGGAAAACGCTTTGATGCAGATTTCTTTTTGGAATCTATCGCTAAGGACGGCACCCACGGCTGTGATTACCTGCTAACCACAGATATGGAAATGGAGCCGATCCCAGGTTACGATTTTGCCAATTGGGAATTGGGTTATGGGGATTTCCATTTAGTACCAGATCTAAATACCCTGCGGATCGCCAGTTGGCTGGACAAGACCGCCATGATTCTCTGTCATCTAGAAAATGACAAAACTCACCAGCCCATCGCAGAAGCACCTCGATCAATGCTACTACGACAGGTAGAAAAGGCGAAATCCATGGGTTTCGCCAGCGCAGCAGCTTCTGAGCTTGAATACTACCTATTTGAAAATAGCTATCGCGGCGCCTTCGAGCAGCACTATCACGACCTACAGCCTGCTGGTTGGTACCTGGAGGACTATCACATCATGCAAGGTTCTAGAACGGAGAAATTCACTGCTGCGGCTCGTAGACACCTGAAGTACTCCGGGGTTCCAGTAGAAAACTCCAAGGGCGAATGGGGCTTAGGGCAACACGAGCTCAATGTCCGCTATGCTGAAATCATGGAAATGGCGGATCGCCATGTAGTGTATAAGCAATGTTTAAAGGAGCTGGCCGATCAAATGGACATATCGGTGACCTTTATGGCCAAGTACCATGAGGATAGAGCTGGTTCAAGCTGTCATATTCACATTAGTCTATGGAAAGATGGCCAAAATACTTTTGCAGGCGATAAAGCCTTTGGTCCTGTCCAAGGAACGGATATCTTCCGCTGGTTTCTAGGTGGATGGATGGCTCACGTACCGGATGTGATGCCATTTTATGCACCAACCGTTAACTCCTACAAGCGCTACGTGGATGGTTCTTGGGCCCCGACTCGATTGGCATGGAGTTATGATAACCGAACTGCTGGTTTTAGAGTGGTGGGGAAAGGTCCGAGTCTACGCATTGAATGCCGTATTCCAGGAGCGGATTGCAATCCTTACCTAGCCTTTGCCGCTGCCCTCGCCTCCGGTCTCGATGGCATTGAAAATAAGATCGAACCCCCAGAAATTTTTGAGGGTGATATTTACGAAGCCAAGGACTTGGACCGAGTGCCCTACACTCTAGGTGAAGCCATAGAGCAGTTTAAGCAGAGTGATTTTGCAAAAAAGGCATTTGGTGAAGCTGTCATTAAACACTACACTCACTTCTTTGAAACGGAGCAGAAAGCGTACAACGCCGCGGTTACGGATTGGGAACGGAAGCGTTATTTTGAACGGATTTGAGCATCCTTACCCGTTTTTACCAAGCGCTTTACCTGTTTACTCCCTATTGCTTACTGATGGGCTCATTAGCTATCTGATTATTCCAATCCCTTTCCGATGAAATGCATTATAATCGGATCAGCTGTATATTTCAATTTGATCCAATTATTTGACCATCCAACCTAAAATCCTGTCCTCGGAATGTATTTACCTTCTTCTTTGTATCAAAGCAGAGGGAAAAGAGCGATGTAGAAAAGCACTGGATTCGTAATCTAGCCTCCCTTCATTGAAAATATCAAGATCCCCATACGATCTTAACTTAAGTGAATGCATTTGCTTTTGCCTACCTCTAACTTTGCCCTAAGCAAACGGAAGAAAACCATGAAAACTATGCATATGAATGAAGTATTAAAGCTAAAAACGGGCATTATACTCTTGATAATAAGCCTATTAGCCATCAACGTTAAGGCGCAAACTAAAGCCTTAACACCGAAGCAATGTATCGAACAGTATATGGTCTGGAAGAGTGATCCCATAGAGATTGATCCAGACAATCTCTTTCACCCTAAGATGGAATTACATTGGATGGAAAGAAATGAATGGCACAAAAAGAATGGCCAAGATTACATCCAGAAAATTCAAGCCGGCATCTACCTAGAACGCGAACAGGAGCTTTTATACATACAACAGGAGAAAAAGATGGCTTTAGCCAGAGTCCGAGAAGTATTCCCTGCAGATCAGCTGGTTACAAGCGAAAACCTACAATTAAAAAAGCACAAAGGATACTGGCAGATCACAGAAATTCTCATCACCTACCAAAGCATCGAAGATTTTACTTCTGAATTAAGAAACTGATTTCACCTAAACTCAAAACAACCAATGAAAACACTTATTATCTTGCTACTAGCCTTCTCCTCTTGGCTAGGCTGTTCCTCCCCCTCTGAAGTTTCCTTACAACTCCAGGCTGACTACGAAGAACTGGCTAGCTTTACCGCGAAAATCAAGCACTACCAGCTGGACCCCACGACTTTTGAGAAACGATTTTGGCAGGGGTTAGCTCAGGCCACGGAATACTTCACGGAGGATGTCCTTCAGCATCCAAATGGTAAAAGGAAATTGGCTAGTCCTTTCCACCTCCGTTTTCCTAAGATTCATGAGGTTCAGCGAAAAAGTCTATCCATTACTCAACTAGCAGATGGCATTGCAGCACTGGAGCGATTCGCTGGACCATGGTATGGCCTCTGGGAAGAGATGAAGGTCACACACCTTTGGCTTCCCGTTCGGCAGCGTCAACATCCCCTGAAAGGCGATTTTCAGCTCCTCGCTTTTCAATCTGCCTTTACGGGTGATGGCATAGGCTGGAACTTCTTGATACGTCATGAAGGAGAGGTTCATATGTTGGGCCATGTATATCACTTCGACTCGAAGGGAAAGCTAAGTACACAAACCCCACATTATGCCTATCTGGATCAAGCCGGACAGATTACTTGGATTACGCCGGATCACATATTTTTTGAAACCGTTTGTCATGAAGACCATGGACTTCCGGGCAAGCATTATGTCATTACCGGCGAAAGCTATGACCAAGTAACCCATACACCTCACGTCACTAATCGTTTTCAAGCCATCTATCTAGCCAAGGATCATTTGTTGCCTCAGTTTCAATATTTTCCGCATCGCGCCGGACAAGCTAAACTAGCCCTGAAAGCGCTGAGTGGTTTGCGGGGACTTTGGGCTGCTGTAGTCCGATGATCCAAATGCAAATACTCTCGCATCGAGGAAGTATAATTTTCAGACTAAATGCGTAATTTTGGCCACGCCTAGTTATCCTTTTACTAGGGTGGCCCAGGGCAAATTTTACCTATATTCAGAAGGATTAAAGACCCATCCAATGCGTTTAGAAAATAAAGTAGCACTGATCACAGGTGCCAGTAATGGCATCGGAAAGGCCAGTGCTTTACTATTTGCTCAAGAAGGGGCAAAGGTCATTGTGGCCGATATTAATGACCCAGCGGGCGAGGCAACAGTGGCAGAGATCAAAGCAGGCGGCGGACAAGCCGCCTTTTTTCATGCAGATGTATCCAAAGCTTCGGACTGTGCCGCCATGGTGAAGTTTGCGGAAGACTCCTTCGGTGCCCTGCATATCCTATTCAATAATGCCGGGATCATGCATGGGGAAGATGGAGATGCTACCTCTACCGCCGAAGAAATCTTTGATCTCACCTTTGCCATTAATGTCAAGGGGGTATTCTTTGGTTGCAAATATGGTATCCCTGCGATCCAAAGAGCGGGCGGTGGTTCCATCATAAATACCGCTTCCTTTGTGGCCCATTTAGGAGCGGCCACACCTCAGCTGGCCTATACCGCCAGTAAGGGAGCCGTACTTTCCATGAGTCGAGAGCTCGCCGTTATTCATGCCCGAGAAAACATCAGGGTGAACGCCTTGTCTCCCGGGCCCCTACGCACGGAGCTTTTGATGAATTTCTTGAACACGGAAGAGAAAAAGCAACGCAGGCTAGTGCACGTGCCGATGGGTAGATTTGGGGAGGCCGCGGAAATGGCAAAAGCCGCTTTATTCCTAGCTTCCGATGACTCCTCTTATATGACTGGGTCTGAGTTTTTGGTGGACGGTGGAATTACGGCGGCCTATGTTACGCCGGAGGAGTGAAGAAGGAGAAATGTTGATTGTTTAGTGTTTAGTGAGGGAATGGATGCTGTGGTAATTGGTAGCGCTTGAAAATGAGAAAAAATGCAGATGAAAATTAGTACGCTCAGTCCCATCGACGGTAGTGTTTATGTAGAACGGGAATTGGCTAGCGGATCCATGATAGAGAAGGCCCTGGATAGAGCCGAGCAGTCCAGAAAAGTCTGGCAGGCTACTCCGTTGGAAGAGCGGATCCAGATCTTAGATAAAGCCTTGGCCTATTTTGTCGAGCAGGCTGATGAAATTGGGCAAGAATTGACCTATCAGATGGGACGCCCTATTCGTTATACGCCCTTCGAGATTAAGGGTGGTTTCCAGGAACGAGCAAAATATATGACGCAAATTGCTCCTGAGGCTCTAGCAGATCTAGAATTGGAGGACTCCGGAGATTTTCGGCGATTCATCCGCAAGGAGTCTATAGGTACCGTTCTGGTCTTAGCTCCTTGGAATTACCCCTACCTCACCTCTGTCAATGTCATTTGGCCAGCCTTACTAGCAGGGAATACTGTCTTGTTAAAGCATGCGGAGCAAACCCCCTTGTGTGCAGAGCGCTATGCTAAAGCTTTTGAAGTGGCTGGATTACCAGAAGGCGTGTTTCAGTTTCTACACCTTTCACATGAACAAGTAGCTCATGTAATTGCCGATCGCAGAATAAGTTATGTGGCCTTTACAGGATCAGTAACTGGTGGGAAAGCCATACAGAAGGCGGTAGGTAATCGGTTTATCACGGCTGGATTAGAATTGGGCGGGAAAGACCCTGCTTACGTGCGGGAAGATGCCAATGTAGCACATGCGATAGAAAATCTAGTGGATGGCGCCTTTTTCAACTCCGGGCAATCTTGTTGTGGAGTGGAACGGATCTATGTACACGAATCTCATTTCAAAAAGTTTGTAGAAGGTGCGGTGGAACTTGCCAAAACGTATGTCTTGGACAATCCCCTCCTACCCGAAACTACCCTGGGGCCAATGGTGAGACAAAGTGCTGCAGCCTTTGCACAAAAGCAAATTGAACAGGCCTTAAAAAAGGGCGCAAAATCTTTAGTTGACCCTCGGTTTTTCGTCCATCATCAACCCGATACGCCCTACATGGCTCCACAGATATTGATTGATGTTAACCATACGATGGATATCATGCGTACGGAAAGCTTCGCGCCAGTTGTTGGGATTATGCCCGTAAAAAATGATGCTGCGGCTATCCAACTCATGAATGACAGCCCCTATGGACTAACAGCGTCCATCTGGACGCAAGATGTAGATGTGGCTGTGCAATTAGGAGATCAACTAGAGACAGGAACGTGTTTTATGAATAGATGTGACTATCTCGATCCTGCGCTAGCTTGGACGGGTGTTAAACACTCAGGCAAAGGATATACCTTGTCTAGTTTAGGTTTTGGTGCTTTGACGCAGAGTAAATCTTTTCACCTTAGACTCCCAAAATCATGAAGGTAGGTTTATTATTGTGTGACCATATGCGATCGGAATATCTAGAGGAGTTTGGGGATTATCCGCCTATGTTTGCGGCAGCCTGGCCCAACTTTGATTTTGAGGTTTTCGCCGTATGTGATGGTGAGTTTCCTGCTTCCATTAGGGATTGTGAGGCTTACCTTTCCTCTGGCTCTCGTTATTCTGTGTATGAACAACATGACTGGATTACGGAACTCAAAGCTTTGGTAAAAGAAATTGCGGCAAAGGAGTTGCCCTACCTAGGCGTTTGCTTTGGGCACCAGATGCTGGCAGAAGCCTTAGGTGGTGAAGTGAAAAAAGCAGAAAGTGGATGGTGTGTGGGAGCGCATACCTTCGAGATGAGGGAGCAAGCCAGTTGGATGGATCCCTACCAAGCCTCGCTCAATTTATTGATGATGTGCCAGGACCAGGTACAGATCCTTCCTCCGGACAGTATCGTACTCGCCAGCGCACCCACTTGTCCTATTGGAATGTTTCAAGTAGGAGATCGGATGCTAGGGGTGCAGGCGCATCCCGAATTTAGTAAAGCCTATGATCGGATTTTGATGGAAACCCGGGTTGAAAGAATGGGGACTTCGATCGTAAAAGAAGGTATTGAGAGTCTTACTCTCCCCTTGGATGCTCAGCTCTTCTGTCACTGGAGCACCCAATTTTTGAGTAGATGATGTATTAAACTCCACCTCAAGTACGTTAATACTGCAAAATCCTAATATGAAATTCACTTGGCTTTCAGCGATATTGATCCTATCCATAGGCTTACCCACTACTGTAGACGCTCAAATATTTAGTCGAAAGAAAAAAGAGCCTCAGCAGGAAGAGGTTAAAACCGAGAAGAAGAAAGGGCTATTTAATAGAACCGCCAAAAAGGAGCCCGTTAAGACAGCTAAGCCAGAAAAAGAAAAAGTTGTACTGCGCAAATCTCATAAAGCCGCCAAGGCCGATGTAAGAGCCTCCAAGAAAGAACGCAAAGCTGCCGAAGCCAGGGAACAAGCTGCCAGAGCACGTGCCTATAGAATTAAGGCGGAGCGCCGAGAAGAACGGGCTGAACGTAAGGTTTCTAGAAAAGAAAAAACGGCTACTAAATCTCGCACCAAAGCAGAGGAAAAGAAGAGCAAAGGGCTTAGTAGGTTCTTCCGTAAAGAACAATAAACGAGGTAAACATAGTCATCTATTACAGATTAGGGCAAACGCATCAAAGCGCAATGCCCTTAAAGTGAGCAAAAACTCTTTATGATCGGTGCATTTTGCTTGGTTTTCGCCTCAAGCCGGCGAGGCTCTCCATTTTGGCATTGCTCCAAAACTCTACCGACGGTAGACAGGGAAGCAAAAGCACTAGCTTTTCGCCATAACTTTTGAGCTAACATCAGCGATTAGGGAAAAATTGGTAATTCCTGAGGAAGTATTGACTAGACATGCAGGTAAATATTGCTGCACTTTTGTGTCATCATTAAAACACAAAAAAAGTAAAGCAATGAAATTCATGTTGAAAATGCTTCCAGTCCTAGCCTTATTCCTAGCTACAACGGCTGTGCAGGCCCAATCCGACGAAGGAAACATTATTGAGGGTGTGACTTTGGTGAAATTATCTCAAATTCCTGGCGAGTACGAAACGACAGCATTGAACCTTCCTCCAGGTAAATACATTTTCGAGGTGGCCAATAAGAATGTAGACAAGCAATTGGGCTTCTGGCTAACTCCAGCCGACAGTCCTAAAGCTCAAGTTGCTAATTCTGGCTTGTCTAAATTGGTAGGCGAAGGTGAAGTAGCACGTACTGGCCTGGTAGAATTGACCGCAGGATCTTATCAGTATAGCTGTCCCCTTAACCCGACCCCGCACTACACGATTACTGTAAAATCTGAATAATCCCCATATACCAACTAACCAAGTAGTTTTTATCCTAAGTTTTGAACCGACTATTGTTAGCAATGAACATGAGTCATCCCGAATTTTTAGCCATTAAGAAAAAGAGGCAATGATGGATGGCCATTCTAAGCCTGTAGAGCGGTATCGATACAGATCGGTACCGCTCTCCTGTTCTATGGCACCAGTTTTTG